>CAZARM010000001.1:0-138983 GCA_964487615.1 uncultured Candidatus Saccharibacteria bacterium
ATTCTAGAACAATTGGATTGGTTGGATCACACAGTGTGTGGCCTGTTGTTGTGCCTTTGAGGCCCACAATCGCGGCAATGTCACCTGCGCCGACTTCTGTTACGTCTTCACGCTTGTCGGCTTGCATGCGGACGATACGGCCGATGCGCTCTTTTTCACCCGTGGAGCTGTTTAGTACATATGATCCGGCTTCTAATTTGCCAGAGTAGACGCGGTAGTAGGCTAGCTTTCCTACGAATGGGTCGGTGGTAATTTTGAAGGCTAAGCCAGATAGTGGTTCGCTCTCGGTTGGCGTGCGTTCAACTTTGTCACCAGTTTTAGGGTGCGTGCCCCAGTTGGAACCACGGTCCTCTGGGCTTGGCAGCAGGTCAACTACTAGGTCTAGGACTTTTTCTACAATCACACCACGGCCATCACCACCGGTTACGGCAAAGAAGTTGCCCGATAGTACGGCGGAACGAATTGCTGTTTTAATGTCTTCTTCTGTCAAACCTTCTTCGCCAACGTCGAAGTACTTTTCTAGCATTTTTTCGTCTTCAGCGACGGCATTTTCGATCAACAGTGATCGATATTTCTTGACCTGATCCATCATGTCGGCTGGGATTTCAGCCTCTACCAGTTCATGGTCGGTAAATTCTTTATAGACGTAGGCTTTCATGGAAACTAAGTCAACAACACCGTTAATGGCCTGCTCAAAACCGATTGGCAGGTGTACTGGGAAAGCATGCTTGCTCAAGCGATTATGGATAGAATCAAGTGATTTGTAGAAGTCACCACCGGTTTGGTTGATCTTATTGATAAAGCAGATGCGCGGCACGCCATACTTATCAGCCTGACGCCACACAGTCTCACTTTGAGATTCCACACCCATTTTGCCGTCAAATACCACGCAAGCACCATCTAGGACTCGCAAGGAGCGTTCAACTTCAACTGTAAAGTCGATGTGGCCGGGGGTATCGATAATGTTGATCTGGTGGTCTTTCCAATAGCATGTAACAGCAGCAGATACGATGGTAATTCCGCGTTCGCGTTCCTGAGCCATCCAGTCAGTAGTGGTTTCTCCCTCATGAACAGCACCAATCTTGTGCTTCAGCCCAGTGCGGTACAGGATACCCTCTGTCGTAGTTGTCTTACCTGCATCAATATGAGCAATAATGCCCATGTTTCTGATCTTGTTAATTGCGTATTTCTTTGCTGCCATTACTTGTAATTCCCCGGGAATATCCCACTTTCAATTTCGTTGAGTTTTCCAATAATATTCACCAAGGTAGAATACAGCAGATTCATTCTCGATTGACTACCCCCCGATTCGGACGTGTCTGCTTGCTCAATTTGTAAGTGAAGAACCGTCGCAGACTCAGTAGTTGCATAGTCTCCTACTTCTACACTGATTGTTTGGGTCTCTACTAACATACCGGCTCTCTCGAGCGAGAAAGGAGGTTTAACAACGGCGTAAGCCGATGACCACTGATCCTCACTATCTCCAGGAAAAAATTCTGCAGAATAATGTTCACCACCAATTTTTTCGAAATCTGCCATGATCTAATACCTCGCAAAGTGAGCGAAGGCCCGGTTGGCTTCGGCCATCTTGTGGGTGTCTTCTTTTTTCTTAACAGCTGTGCCGGCATTGTTGAAGGCGTCAACCAGTTCTAAAGCTATGCGGTCTTCCATGCTCATGCCTTTTTTGGCCCGGGCAGCAGCTACAAACCACATCATGGTCAGGTGATTTTGGCGCTGGCCTTTGACTTCAAATGGAATCTGGTAGTTGGCACCACCAACACGCCGTGAACGGGTTTCCATAAATGGCTGGACGTTCTTCATGGCTTGGTCAAATACTTCTAGAGGATTTTGTACTTTGACCTTGTCAGCGGCTTTTTGCATGCCGTTATAGACTAATCGCTCAGCAAGTTGCTTTTTGCCATTCAACATCACACGGTTAATCAAACGCTGGACCATGACACTGTTATACAAACGGTCTGGAGGAATTGGACGAACTAACGAAGTGGTTACTTTACGAGGCATGGGCAACCTCCGGTTGCGGTATTACGGTATTCGTATAGCGTATTACGGCTGGCTTCAAAGGAGCTGTCTTAGCCGTTATACTTTCTACGTTATACGTTCTACGCATGGTTATTTGCTTCCCTTCTTGGTGCCGTACTTAGAACGGCCCTGTTTGCGGTTCTGAACGCCTTGAAGGTCTAAGGAGCCGCGGACGATGTGATAACGCACACCCGGCAGGTCTTTAACGCGGCCACCCCGAACAAGTACCACGGCATGCTCCTGAAGGTTGTGACCCTCGCCACCAATGTAAGCCCAAACTTCATAGCCGTTTTGCAAGCGCACGCGGGCAACCTTACGTAGGGCTGAGTTTGGCTTTTTTGGTGTCTTAGTGGTTACTTTGACACAGACACCGCGTTTAAATGGTGCTGGTTTTTCGTAGTTAGTCGTGTTGAGGTTATTAACAATGCGCTGCAATGCTGGTGACTTGCTCTTGCTGGTCACTCGCTTTCGCGGCTTGCGCACTAACTGATTGATAGTTGGCATTAGTTCTCCTTGTCTACTGCGGTAAACGACTGCCGGTCGTTCAGCTCAGACTTTTGTGATTAACAAATTCTAACAGATAGTGCCGGCTTATTCAAGCTTAGGCCGCTATCTCTTCTACTTCCTCAGCAGGGTCTTCGTCTGGCATATAACCAGTTCCAACCGGGATGCGTCGGCCTAGGATGACGTTTTCCTTAAGACCATATAGTTTGTCGACTTTGCCGCTAGTAGCAGCAGCAATCAGCACTCGAGTGGTGTCTTGGAAGGATGCGGCACTTAGGAAGGAGTCGGTACTCAAACTGGCTTTGGTAATGCCGAGTAGCAACTGAGTGTACTTGGCAGGTTGCTTCTTGTCCTTCACTAGCAGCTCGTTGGCTTCAACCACAGCTAGCTTGGAGACGATGTCCCCAGTAACAAACTCGGTGTCGCCGGCTTCATCTATTTGAACACGGCTAAACATCTGCCGGACAATGATTTCCAGGTGCTTGTCTGCAATATTCTGACCCTGGCTGGCAAAAATCCGCAAGATCTCGTTCATGATGTAGCGCTGAGTAGATTCAACACCCTTCAGTCGCATTAGCTCGTGCAGGTTGATCGAACCGTTAGTCAGACGCTGACCGGCCTTGACCACGTCGCCATCTTTGACGGTGAGTTGCTTATAGCCTGGGATCTCGTAGCGGATGACACTCTGGGCGTCGGGTTGGATCAGAATCTTGGTCTTGCTGAGCTCAACTTTGCCTGCAATTGGGGCGATTAGAGGCTCACTGCCGTCTTCCTCAGAAGCTAACACATCACCCACGGCGATGGCAGCGCCCTTTTTAACTTGAGCCTTGCGACCCTTGAGTAGTAGCTCAACACGCTCGCTATCGTCAGCAGTTACTTGCACTACGTAATGATCACCTTCCTCAAATGAAGTGACTTTGCCACCAATCTCGGCTAGGAAAGCCTGACCTTTAGGTGTTCGGACTTCAAATAGTTCTTCAACACGTGGCAGACCAGTGGTGATATCTTCACCAGCTACACCACCAGAGTGGAAAGTACGCAGGGTCAGCTGAGTGCCTGGCTCACCAATACTCTGGGCAGCAATGACGCCAACCGGGTGAGCGTGGGCCACTAGGTCACCAGTGGCTGGATCAACTCCGTAAGATTTGCGTGGAACACCCTTGACAGATGTGGAGCTTAGGACGCTTAGGATCTTAACGCCATCGAGCTTCTCGTCGGCCGCAATCGCGGCTGCTAGTTTGACGGTGATCAACTCACCGCGTTTGACATAGGTGCCAATCTTCTCGGCAGCAAAGCGCCCTTCTAAGCGGCCGCCGTAAGAGACACCAATTTCTTCGGCATCAGAACGGTACATGGCAAAGCCAGGATCATCGTCCATTTCATCCAACGTAAAGACGTCTTGACTAACATCTACCAGACGACGAGTTAAGTAACCCGAGTCGGCAGTCTTCAGTGCAGTGTCGATCATACCCTTACGGGCACCACGAGTGGCGGTAAAGTATTCCAACGGGTTAAAACCACTCTTATAGTTAGATTTGATCGGCAACTCAATGGTGCGGCCAGTGGCGTCAGGCACAAGGCCAAACATACCAACGGCAGTGTTGACCTGGCCGATGTTACCACGGGCACCAGACACAACGGCGATGGACATTGAACTATCCTCTGTGGCAAATTGCTCGGACAAAGTAGTCTGAACGGTAGAGCCAACATTTGACCAGTTTTCGATAGTTAGGCGGTAACGTTCGTCATCAGTGATGAAGCCTTCATCGTACTGCTCACTTATCTTAGCGGCTTCGACTTCACCAGCATCGATGATTGCTTGCAAACCTTGGACTTCACGGAAGTCATCCATACCCAAACTCAAACCTGACTGAGTGGCATATTCAAAGCCCAAGTCTTTGAGGTCGTCAGCAATTTCGGCAGCTTTAGCTTGACCAAATAGCTGGTAGGCTAGCGCCATAACTGCATTGAGCTTCTTCTTGGTCATCGGTTCGTTCTGGTAGGGGAAATCATACGGAAAAATTTCGTTAAATAGCACACGGCCTAGGGTAGTTTCGCGGACTTCACCGCGGAACGGCACGCGGATTTTAGACTGCAAGTTTACAGTTGTTTCGTCCAAGGCCATGAGCGCTTCTTCGATACTACTAAAGCTGCGCTGTTTGAGATCTTGTCCAGGACGTTCGTAGGTCAGGTAGTAACAACCCAATACGATGTCTTGTTCGATGTGCAGGATTGGTGAACCATCGGCAGGTTTCAATAAGTTGCGGCTAGCCGACATGATATCGCGAGCCTCGGCTTGGGCCTCGTCGGATAGTGGTAGGTGCACGGCCATTTGGTCGCCGTCAAAGTCAGCGTTGAAGCCTTTACAGACTAATGGGTGTAGCTGGATAGCTTTGCCTTCGATCAATACGGGCTGGAAGGCCTGAATACTTAAACGGTGCAATGATGGCGCGCGGTTAAGCAACACGTACTTGCCTTTGATTACTTCGTCCAAGGCATCCCAAACGGCGATTTCGCCGGTTTCTATCATGCGGGTTGCGGAGCGGATGTTGTGAGCTTGCTCATTGGCTATCAGGTGACCAATAACAAACGGCTTGAACAGTTCCAGAGCCATCATCTTCGGCAGACCGCACTCATTAATCTTTAGTTCCGGGCCGGCTACGATAACCGAACGACCAGAGTAGTCGACGCGCTTACCAAGCAAGTTCTGACGGAATCGACCTTGCTTGCCTTTCAACATGTCGCTGAGTGACTTCAAACGGCGACGTTGGCCAGTAGCGGCTACAGCGCGGCCAGAACGAGCATTGTTATTGTCAATTAATGCGTCCACGGCTTCTTGAAGCATTCGCTGTTCATTACGGCGAATGACTTCAGGAGCGTTGAGCTCAATTAGTTTCTTCAGACGATTATTACGATTTATTACCCGACGGTAGAGGTCATTCAGGTCAGATGTGGCAAAACGGCCGCCGGTTAGCTGAACCATTGGACGAAGGTCCGGAGGGATGACTGGCAGCACAGAAACGCACATGCTGCTAGGCTTAATGCCTGCTCGGTGCATGCTCTCCAGTAGTCTTAGGCGCTTCATCAGTTTCTTTTTACGTTGTCCTTTGGCTTCCTCTGCTTCTTTAGTCAGGTCAGCAATCAGTTGGCTCAGTTCGATCTCTACTAGTAGGTCACGTAAGGCCGCGCCACCCATACCAACCGTAACCAGTGACTGCAGCTCGTCTGGTAGCGCCCGGAAGTCAGTTTCTGAAATCAAACGGAACTTCTCTAGATTGGTCAGCTGCTCTTTGAGTGTGTCATATTCTAGACTCAATTCTTCGAGCTCCTTGGTTTGCAGCTCAGCTAGCGACTTAATATCAGCTTTTTCGTCTTTGGCTTCTTTTTCATAGCGGGCTTTGATGGCTGCTTTGGCAGCTGTAAATTCAGCTTCCTTGTCGGCTAGCATTTTATCGCGCTTTTCTTGGTCAACGGACTTGATGATGTAGCTGGCGAAGTAAGCAATGCGTTCTAGATTCTTGACTGTCATGCCTAGCAGTAGGCCAATAGCAGATGGTGTCCCGCGTAGGAACCAAATGTGGGCTACTGGCGATGCCAGACTGATGTGGCCCATGCGTTCACGACGAACAATAGATTTGGTAACGACTTCGCCGTTCTTATCTACAGCAGCTTCGCGAGAGCGGACGCCTTTATATTTTGCGTCATGGGGGTTTATGTCTTTGACGGGTCCAAAGATCCTTTCGCAGAACAAACCATCACGCTCTGGTTTTTGGGTGCGGTAGTTGATGGTCTCTGGTTTAGTAACCTCACCGTGACTCCACTCCAGAATGTCTTCTGGACTGGCGACTGCTAGGCGTACTGCGTCAAAATCGGCAATGTTAGTACCGGATGAATAGCGTCGCATATTAGGCCTCCCCTTCTTTGTCATTATCGGTAGCAGTGTCTTCGTCGTCGTCATCATCGTTCACAGTAACTGACGCGGCCGACAGGCCGTCTTCGATGTCCATGATGACAAACTCGTCTGCAACGGTACTGTCTTCAGACATATCAACGTCGGAAACTTGCGGCTGCGGTACTTCGACTTCGGCTAGATGGGCGGCTTCGTCTTTGATGTTGTCGGCCAAGACTTCCTCGGCGTCAACGACTTCGTCGCTAGTAACCAGGTCGACCTTTAGGCCCAGACCTTGAAGCTCTTTGACAAGCACATTGAATGACTCGGGGACTTTAGGTCCGACGATTTCGGTGCCTTTAATGATAGCTTCGTAAGCCTTGCTGCGTCCGTAAACGTCGTCAGATTTGATTGTTAGCATTTCCTGCAGGGTATTGCTGGCGCCGTAAGCCTCTAAAGCCCAGACTTCCATCTCACCGAAGCGCTGGCCACCATTTTGGGCTTTACCGCCCAGTGGCTGTTGCGTAACCATGGTGTACGGCCCGGTTGAACGAGCGTGGATCTTGTCGGCGATCATGTGGTTGAGTTTGATCATGTACATTGAACCAACTGTAGTGTGCTCTTTAAATGCTTCACCGGTACGGCCGTCGTAAAGTTGCTGCTTGCCGTCTTCCGGGAAGCCAGCTTGGTGTAAAAGCTCACGAATCTTGTCGATTTGTACTCCATCAAATGACGGACTGGCAACTTTCATACCCAATGCCCGGGCAGCCATACCTAAGTGTGTTTCAAACAACTGACCAACGTTCATACGACTTGGCACACCAAGCGGATTCAGGACAATATCTACTGGCGTTCCGTCTTCCATGAATGGCATGTCTTCGACGGGTAGGATACGGGCGATAACACCTTTGTTACCGTGACGGCCACCCAGTTTGTCACCGACAGCGATCTTGCGCATTTGGGCGACGAAAACTTGAATTTGCATGATGACCCCAGCTTTGAGTTCGTGGCCATTAGCGCGGGAAAAGACTTTGACGCCCACGACTTTGCCGTGCTTGCCGTTGCTCATGCGCTGTGAAGTATCACGGACTTCCTTGGCTTTTTCACCAAAGATAGCTCGAAGCAGACGTTCCTCAGAGGACAACTCTTGCTCACCCTTAGGAGTGATCTTGCCGACCAAGATATCGCCAGGATGGACTTCGGCGCCTATGCGCACGATTCCGTCATCGTCCAGATGACGCAGGGCGTCCTCGGAAACATTAGGGATATCACGGGTTACAATTTCTGGGCCCAATTTGGTTTCGCGGACTTCAACCATGAAGTCTACGATGTGGACGCTGGTTAGGGTATCGTCTTCGACTAGTTTGCGTGACAATACAATGGCGTCTTCGAAGTTATAGCCGCGCCAAGGCATAAAGGCTACAATCAGGTCTTTGCCCAAGGCTAACTCACCATCGGCTACGGACATACCTTCGATCAGGGGGTCGCCAGCTTTGACCTTTTGGCCACGCTCGACAACTACCTTTTGGTTAATACTGGTGCCTTCGTTGCTACGCACGAAGTGTTGCGGACGATAGGTCTTGATCTCTTTGCCATAGGCTACTTTTACTTCTTCACCACTGGCTGACACAACCTCACCATTGGCCTCGGCAATTACCAACTGGCCACTGTTAGCGGCAGCGTTACTCTCCATACCGGTACCAACAATTGGCGCGCTAGGAGAGACCAACGGCACAGCTTGGCGCTGTTGGTTGCTACCCATCAAGCTGCGGTAGACATAGTTTTTCTCGACAAATGGGATGAGAGCCGCGCTAGAGCCAATAATTTGCTTGCGTGAAGCGTCCATGTGGGTAATTTCGTTGGCGTCGACTTCACCAGAGACCAAGTGACTACGGGCTGAAACGCGGTCCATAATGAAGTGTCCCGCCGCGTCGACTTTTTCACCAGCGCTAGCAATCACCGCTAATTCTTCACCGGAAGCATCCAGGTAGATGACTTGATCGGTCACGACGGCTTTAACTGGCCAAGTGACTTGAGATTTGATGGCTCCCAGCTTCTTAGCTTGCTCGGCGGTGATTTTGGCACCGGCTTTGACAATTACTTTGCCCTTTTCGTCTTCTAGATTAACAGAGGCAGTGTGGCCGGCGGCGTCCTTGGCTGTAACGGCATTGACGACTTTACGGTAAGGCGTCTCGATGAAGCCGTAATCATTGATTCGGGCATAACTAGCTAAGTTTAGTACTAGTCCAATGTTGGCACCTTCTGGGGTTTCTACAGCACAGATTCGTCCGTAGTGAGTGGCGTGGGCGTCACGGACTTCAAAGCCAGCACGTTCACGACTCAAACCACCGGGACCCATAGAGCTTAAACGTCGTTTGTGAGCTAGCTCAGACAAGGGGTTAATTTGATCCATGAACTGTGACAGCTGGGAGCTGGCGAAGAATTCTCTTACCGCAGCCACAATTGGACGTGCGTTAATTAGCTGGCCAGGTGTAACTGTTTCGATTTCACTCATGCTCATGCGGTCTTTGGTATTGCGCTCCATGCGCAATAGCCCGATGCGGAACTGACGCTGTACCAGCTCGCCAACCAACTTAACCCGGCGGTTTGCCAAGGAGTCGATGTCATCAGCGGCTTCCTGAGTGTTATTAAGACGAATGATTTCGGCAATGATGGCAATCAGGTCCTCGAGCCGCATGGTGCGGTTCTCGATGGTGTTTGGAATGTCGATATCCAGGCGTTTGTTGATCTTGTAGCGGCCTACACGGCTGAAGTCAAAACGCTTGAAGTTGTAGAACATGTTTTCCAGCAACGAACGAGCATTATCGACGGTAGCTAGGTCACCGGGGCGCAAACGGCGATAGACTTCGATCAACGCATCGTTAGAACCGCGGCTAGGGTCTTTTTCTAGTGTGGCATCAATATAGCTTAGCTTGCCTTGGTCAACGTGCTTAAAGGTTTCACGTACTTGGGCTTCATTGAGACCTAAGGCCCTGAGCAGTGTGGTTACGGGTATTTTGCGCTTACGGTCAATCTTGACGTACAGAGCGCCGTTAGCTGCGGTTTCAAACTCTAACCAAGCACCACGTCCAGGGATGACCTTGGCACCATATAAGTTGTGCGTACCGTGGGAGTCAGCCGTAAAGAATACTCCGGCTGAGCGGATTAGCTGGGATACCACGACGCGCTCGGCGCCATTGATGACAAATGTGCCACGCTCGGTCATCCACGGGTAATCACCCAAGTAAATCTCTTGTTCTTTAACTTCGCCAGTCACCTTGTTGGTTAGTTCAACAGTGGCCTTCAGTGGAGCTTCATAGGATACATTATTCTCCCGAGCCTCAGCTTCGGTGAGTTTTGGTGCCTCAAAGCGGTAGCCTTTGAAGCGTAGTGATAATTTGGTAGCTGTGTAATCATCTATTGGGCTGATTTCAGCCAATAGTTCGCCTAAACCTTCTTCTACAAACCACTGGAAAGAGCGGTTTTGGTGATCCACCAGGTTCGGCAGGTCAAGCACGTCATCGACGTCTGTAAAAAATGTCCGTTTATTAACTTTAGTATTAGCACGTAAAGAGGTCGTGACTTTGGCCATACGCTAATAATGCTCCACTTAAGATTGATGTAGTATTTACATTTTGGTCCGGACGAAGGATAACTACGTGGGGTTTTTGGAGCTCTTCAGGGTAACACGAGCACTGCCCGATCGTATACTACTTCTTAGGCTACATTGTGATCAATTAAATTTCTAATGTCAAGTAAATACTTAGAGAGGGGAATGTTCCCTCTCTATGCCCCGCGGTTAGGCAAAGCCGATCTCTCGGGCTCTCTAACCTGGGCTGGAGAGGTAACATCGCTAGAGTTTCTCAGTAAGTTTCATCCAGAGTTACTCCACTGAAATGAGGCTGGGATACGGACACGGTCCTTCAACCATGGACGTTTGGTTTCCATGGTTTGTTTCAGTTCGCCTACTAACGGACCTCTGAACCAAGCTTGGTCGACTTCTTGACCGAAGTATTCTTCTTTCCAAGTTTTATGAGCACTAAAGCCAAGTCTGCCCAATGTATTTACCACGCGGAAGTTAAATGGAAAGTCATATACTGCCGTTTCCATATCGTCGGGAAAGCGATCCAGTAAGCTCCGGAGAATAGCTGATCCAGTACCTCGCCGTTGGTAGTTGGGCATGACAAAAACATTACTGACATCGGCTAGCGATGGCCTCCACAAACGACGATGGACTTCTAGTGCTTTGCCTATACCAAAAATATTCATCAGTTGTGCTTTTTCAGCTCTAGCTAACACAAATAGAGGCTTACTAGAATCTGATCCACTATCTTCTAGCTTTGCGGCTTGGGCCCTAACTAATTCAGGATTGTCCGGTGATGCAGTTTCGGCAATTTGATCGGGGCTGAAACGACCAGCGAACTGATTAACCCAAGCTCCATGAATAACAGACTGAACGTTTTCAGCAATTGCAGTGGTACGAGCACTGGCACCAGGGCCTAAAAAAACTGATACTTGCTCAACTTTGATTGAAGAATCTATATCGGGATTTGTATAAATGTGACCTGACACTTAAAACTGCCTCCTCATTCTTGTAGGTAATTTTATATCACATCCATTTACTAACCATGAGAGGTTTTTGGCTTTAGGCTTTAGGTTGTTGTTTTAGGGAACCTATGACTTTGTCTACTACACCGTAATCAGTGGCTTCTTTGGCGGTCATCCACTTGTCACGTTCCATGTCTTCGTGAATCTTTGATGGCTTTTGGCCGGTGTTTTTGGCCATGATTTCTTCTAGCAATCTTTTAACACGTAAAGATTCTTTGAGATCGATTTCTTGATCTGTCACCTTGCCTCTAGTGCCACTAGATGGTTGGTGAATCATGACAGTGGAGTTAGGCAGCAAGAACCGCTTGCCCTTAGTGCCAGAGCTTAGCAGGAATGCTGCGGCCGAAGCTTGGACGCCAATACCGACTGTCTGAATGTCATTGGTGATGTACTGCATAGTGTCATAGATGGCCAAGGCATCGTAGACACTTCCGCCAGGGCTGTTTATGTACAGATAAATGTCTTTTTTGGAATCAGCAGCCTGAAGGAAAAGCAATTGGGCAACAATTAGATTGGCGCTATGTTCATCTACAGCGTCACCCAGGAAAATAATGCGGTCTTTAAGTAACCTAGAATAAATGTCGTAGGCTCGTTCTACCCGGCCTTCGTTTTCGATAACTGTTGGAATTAGAATGCTCATGCTATGCCCCTTATGTGTGCACACATAATATTAAATTAGCACTCGCTAGTCAAGAGTGCCAATTTCACCTATGAGTTTGGGTCCATCAATTATTCTGCCTGCGCTCTCCATATGACCTAACATGGCTAACACTTCTTCATTACTTAGTTCTATGCTGCGAAGCAAAGCACCAACAATACCAGGTCGTAGCTCAGGCTTATGTTCTGCTAATCTATTGGCTTCACGTACCAATACCTCATCCGAAATTTCTGGGAACAGCGGAACGACGACACTATCACTAAATTCTGGGCTAGTGTTGGACATTATTCTGTGGCGTAATTCGACAGTACAGCCATGGTTTTTTCGGACAGCATGCGGGAAGCTAGGTCACGGCGATTGTCTGGTTTATCTAGCTCGACCTGCATTTTCTCGTCTTGGTATTGACCCTTTAGGACTTGGATGCGGATTTCTAGCTCTTCTGGGGTGACTTCAATTTTTTCTCTATCAGCAATTTCGGCTAGTACTAAGCTAGCACGGACACGCTCCTCTGCTTGCGGTCGAAGATCCACCTTTTTGTATTCATCCTCGGTCTTGCCTTCGGCCTCCAGAAACTCCTGGATAGTTTGGCCACGGTAGGTGACATTTTGCTGAACTTCCTTGAATATTCGCTCTGCTTGGTCGTCAATGATGGCTTCAGGCAGGCTAAATTTGCTCTTGGCGGTTATTTCCTGCAGTAATTCTGATTCATAATTACGGTCGGCCTCACGCTGGCGCTCTATAGATAGCTCTTTCTTGATATCAGCTTTGAGCTCTGTGACTGTCTTTACCGGCCCAACGGAGGCCGCAAAGGCGTCATCCACTCCTGGCAGAATAACTTCTTGCACTTTGTTGACCGTGACGCTAAACGTGATTTTGCGATTAGCGAGTGCTTTGACACCGTAATCTTTAGGGAATGTCAGAGCAAACGTCTTCTTATCGCCTGCCTTCAAACCAATCAGGTTTTCTTCAAAGCCTGGAATGAAGGTGTCACTGCCTAACGCCAGCGGGTAATCTTTGCCATCGGCACCTTTGACGTCCTCATCCTTTTCATTGACACCCTTAAAGTCAATCGAGACTTCGTCTCCAGCTTTGGCCGCCCTACCTGCATCTTTCTTCTGCGCTGCCCGCTTTTGCAGAGCCACAATAATGTCATCAATATCTTTGTCAGTAATCTTGGCTTCGGTCCGCGATTTCTTGATCTTCTTGTAGTCCGGTAGCTTAATCTCGCTGACTACCGGCACATTGGCTTGGAATTCCAGCGTCGTAAAGGGCACGAACTTCTTGAGCTCAATCTTGGGGGTATCCACTGGTCGAATGCCGGATTGGCGGACCGCGTCTGGATACAAATCATTAATGGCATGCTCTAAGAATTCAGTTTGAAGCGTCGAGGGATCAACGTTCTTCTCTACCAAGCTCATGGGGGCTTTGCCATCGCGGAAACCTTGCAGTTTGACCTTAGGGGCTAGGTGCTCAAGTACATGGGCCTTAATTGTGGCCAGTTCGGTGGCATCTGCGATAACCGTTAAAACGGCTTCGGTGGCGGATGGATGAGTAGCAGTGACTTTCATACAAATGACTACTCTAACAGATCAGTGGGCTTTATGCCAGATGCAGTATCGTCAGACCAGCGCTCAAGAACCAGACTATTTCTGTCAACGCGCCGTAAGGTGTCTCTGACCACTGCACACGGTCGTGGAGACGAACCAGAAAGTTATTGTGGGTTCGAAGTGGCCTGTGTCTCTGAGCATCTATAAATTTACCGACCCACATAAAGTCCGGAGTAGTAGCCACAAACGCACATGCTATACCGACTAGCCAGTGTTCGGGGCGGCTTACACCAAGTCCAAGAACCAACAATAGACACAAGGTGGCATCAGCAATGAGCAGCGCCTTGAAGCGACCGCTGGCCAACCACTCAGCCTCGGGCTTTGAACTACAAAAGTGCGGAATGCCATCCAATATGAAGTGCGAAACAAAAGCCGCTGGAACCGCCAGCAAGGGGTTTCCTAGAGTCAATCCTATAACCGCTCCGGTTAGAGCATGATTAGTAGCGGTCACGCCCTGTGGTCTTTTACGATACTGACAATGCGGTCCAAGCCATGGCGTTCTTCTTGCCCGGTCTTAAGGTTCTTGAGCGTAAACTGCTCTTCGTCTAAATCTTTCTGGCTGATGAACAAGACGTAGGTTACCCCTTTCTTGTCGGCGCTCTTGAGCTGTTTGTCGCCTGCCCGGCCGCTGCTGTCGACACTGACGTTGACGCCCATCTCCCGGAGCTGAGCCAACATCTTTTGGGCACCCACGTAGACGTTGTCTAGCAATACGACATGCAGATCGGTTTCTGAACGTAGTTTAGGCATTAACCCATGCGCTTCTAAAAAGTTTTGTAAGGTCGCGTCGCCAGCGGCAAATCCTACGGTCGGTACAGGTTCCACGCCAAACAACCCCACTAAACCGTCATACCGCCCACCGCCAGCCATGGAGCGGTTATTTTCTGGATCTGTGTCAAAGATTTCAAAGACAATGTCCGTGTAGTAGTCAAAGCCCCGCATTAGCGTTGGGTCAAACACGATGTTGGTTATGCCACTTTTTTCTAACAAATCCATAAGTTCTTTCAGCTCGTGCGCCGACGGGTGGTCGGCTAAGGAAGCGGGTAGTTTACTCAAAGAACTCACCTCAAGGAAATCAAACAACTCCTGGCTGCTGCCGGCGTCACGCTGCGTAGGCGAAAATAAGGCGTCTGCCTGGCCCAGGAATTCGGCCTTATCCATTTTATGCATACGATCAATCAAGCGAATTAGCGTCGTGGTCTGCGTTTCGTCCAGAATCAAGACCTCATGTATGAAGGCATTGATGAGCTTACGGCTGTTGAGCTTGATGGTATACATATCACGCTTAGCGCCATAAGCCTGGAGCAAGCTGTCGGCAATCTGGATGATCTCATGATCAGCCGCTAGTCCCGCAACGCCAAAGATGTCCACGTTTAGTTGCCAAAATTCCCGTAAACGCCCCCGTTGTGGCCGTTCGTAGCGCCACATATTGGGAATGGAATACCAGCGCACAGGATAGGCTAGTTCTTGTCGGCGGCCAGCGACCATGCGGCTGACAGTCGGCGTCATTTCAGTGCGGATCGTAACGGAACGTCCACCCCGATCTTCAAAAGTGTAAGTTTGCTCATTGACGATCTCATCACTAGTCTTACTAGCGAAGAGTTCTGTTGGCTCCAAAATCGGCGCGTCATACTCTTCGTACCCAAATCGTTCAAAAACTTGGCGCATAACAGAAAACATATATTTCTGTATACGCTTATCTTCAGGGTAAAAGTCGCGAGCACCCTTATACGGTTGTGTCGATAATGCCATTGCTTATGTATATTGTACAGTAATTGCTTTGGTGCGGATGAAAGGACTTGAACCTTCACGCCTTGCGGCACGTGCTCCTAAGGCACGCGTGTCTACCATTCCACCACATCCGCATAGAATAACTGAGGTATTTTATGCAATCTTACGGTAAAAAGCTAGGTGGGCGTTAGCGTAAGTGTTGGATTTGACTAGCTCTAGGCCTTTGAGCTCGGGCAACTTAAGCTTTGTTGGCCAGGACAGCACAAACATTCCGCCGCGAGCAACATGCGTGGTTAGCTTTTGGATGGTTCCTTCTAGAACCTGATCGTATGGGGGGTCGCAGACCACTACGTCAAACCATTCAGTGATGTGCTTCTTGGACCAGCTGGATACACGGCTGGAGGCTAGAATGACTTTTTCTTCCAGACCTAGGTTATTAATATTGTCGACGATTGTGGCTCGGGCGGCTTTATCCTGCTCAATAGCTGTTGCTTTAACGGCACCGCGGCTTATGGCCTCAAAGCTTAATGCTCCGCTGCCGGCATACAGGTCAAGCACCGTTAATCCAGAGATATCGCCAAGTGTGTTAAATAAGGCTCCACGCGGCTTCTCTCCCATCGGATGTGTGCTGTGGCCTGGCGGACTGTCAAAGGTCCGGCCACGCAGCTCTCCAGCAATGATCCTCATGCCTTCTTAGCGTCTTTTAGCGCTGAATACCAAGCTAGGGTGACCATTTGTACCAACAAGGGCCCTAGCTTGTGGCGAACTTGCCAGGCTAGTTTAGGAGTCCAGCCTTTTTTATAGTAGTTGTCGTACATGTCCAGCACGGCTATTTCCCGAGCCGTCTGCTTGAATAATTCAGTAATTCCAATTTTGTCTAGGCGCTCCAGGTCGGCTGCTTTAGGCACAGCCTCACTGAACGTCAACGGCATAATGATCGCTGAAACTCCCAGCTCAAACATCCCGTGAGTCAGAATTAAGCCTTTGGCACCCCACATTTTCCAGTTATTATTGGCCTGTTGGCGACGCGTGTCACCAGGCATAATCCACTTTTCCTTAATGGTTGTCCGGCTTTCTAAGCCTTTGCCACCCATCAGCTCCGTCAGTTTAGCTTCGTAAGGATAGTGGTGAGCGGGAGTCAGTCCATCAACCAGCGCATGCGCTAACCACGCAGCTTCAAAGGCCGTGCGTTCCTCGTTGCCGTCTTTCAGTTGCTGAACTAGTTGTTTGTAATGCGATTCCACTAGATCAATAAATTCATGCTCTTCATCACTGAACGGGTTGTAATAATGCCACGGTTCGTCCTTGGCGGGGCTTTTGCGCTTTATGGCGTCCGGCCCGTTTTTGCCTTCAAAATGCAAAATCCTTCGAATTTTAGGGAAAGCGTCATTGTTAGAAATCAATTTCTCAAGATGGTTTCTAGCTATACGGTCAATCTTCTGATGGGCCCCGAAGATGCGTCCGGAGGCCCTGGTAAGTGTCAATCCTGAGTACATTGTCTCTATTTTAGTTTAAGTTAGTGACTGCACGCAAACTGGTAACACTTGAATGTAGGTCAGGATACTTAGTTAGTTTCTCATTCTTCTCTATAAACTTTGCAGCCGACGCTCGGGCAGAGGCAATTAATTTGGTGTCCGACAATTTGGCGACGCGCAGGTCAAGCGCGCCATGCTGGTAAGTGCCGTAAATAGCTCCGGGACCGCGTAGCTCCAGATCTAGTTCCGCTAGACGGAAGCCATCTTGCGAACTCTCTAACGCTCGCAAGCGTCGACTAGGCTCTTTGCTGTCGTTCAGCATAAGGTAGGCATAACCTTGGTGGTCGGAGCGTCCCACGCGGCCTCGCAGTTGGTGGATTTGGGCTAGTCCAAAACGCTCGGCATCTTCAATGAGCATGACTGTAGCATTAGGCACGTTCACGCCGACTTCTATTACTGTAGTGGCTACCAAGATATCAAGTTCATGGTCCATAAACTTTTTCATAACTTTTTCTTTCTCATCACTCTTCAGACGGCCGTGCAATAAGCCAATTCTACGATGCTTGAACGGTCCTTTGCTTAGTTCTGCGTAAACCGTTTCTGCTGACCGAGCCTTTTGAATGGCAGATTCGGTGATCAGTGGCGTTACAACAAACATCTGACGACCAGACTCTAGTTCTTTGTCGATTTTTTCATACAACTGCTTCCGGGAGTTGGGTGACACAATCTTGGTGACAATTGGTTTGCGGCCAGCTGGCTTTGTATCGATAACTGATATGTCTAGCTCTCCGTACAGAGTCAGGGCTAGGCTTCGCGGAATTGGAGTGGCTGTCAAATTAAGTACGTGCAGAGCATGTCCGGCTTTGGCCTGAAGTTTCTTGCGCTGCTCCACGCCAAAACGATGCTGCTCATCGATGACAACTAGGCCCAAGTGATGCATATCTACCTTTTCTTGAATTAATGCGTTGGTACCAACCATGAAGCCTATGTCACCCGATTTTATTCGAGCATGGGCAGCTTTCTTTTGGGCAGGGCTGAGGCTACCCACTAACAGGCTTAGCTTTTCGGCCATATCAAGCGGCACCAGTAGCTGGTGAATAGTTTCGGCATGCTGGCGCGCCAATAAGTCAGTTGGAGCCATAAAAGCTACTTGAAAGCCTTGTTTGATGGCCATGATAGCTGCCATAGTGGCAACTACAGTTTTGCCGGACCCCACGTCGCCTTCTACCAATCGATTCATCGGCTGCGGCTTCTCCATGTCCAAGTAAATTTGCCAAATAACTTTTCGTTGGGCGTCGGTCAGCGTGAATGGCAGATGGCTGACAAAATCTTTAGCTAGTTTTTGGTCAAAGGGCACTTTTAGGGCTGTTTCCCCTAGCAAGTCATGTTTATTCAGCAGCGCGGCTAGCGTCAGACGGAACACTTCCTCAAAGCCCAGCCGACGCTTGGCTTCCCGGAATTCGGTGGCGTCAGTGGGAAAGTGCATTACCTCATAGGCTTTGGCCCGGTCCAACAACTTTTGCTCCTTTATAAGCCAGGCTGGTAAGGTTTCCGGCAACTTACGTATTAGCGGAATGAGTTCTCGCAGTATTCTACGGATTTGAATCGACTTGATGCCTCTGGCTTCACGGTAGATAGGCACAATCCGGGCCGTATTGATCGGAAACTCGCTAACCAGTTCTACGGAAGGGTTTTGGATACTCAGATGCTGCCGGCGCAAGGCAAATTCCCCGCTAATGTAGTATTCGGTGTTTGGCTTAAGGGCCGCTGCCCGGTAAGGTTGGTTGAACCAAATCAGGCGGACACTGCCATTGTCGTCACTAGCCACTGCTTCAGTGATATGTAGGCCACGGCGCACATAGCGACCTTTGGCTTGCTTAACAATAGCCTTAATCGTGACCACGCCAGGACGGATGTGGCTGATCTCAGAAACTTCAGAATAATCATCATAACGACGTGGTAAGTAGTCTATCAGCTCGCCAACCGTATGGATTTCAAGGGCACTCAGCTTCTTGCCAAGCTCCGGTCCCACACCTTTAACTTCCGCAATGTCACTACTTAAGTTCATATTGAGTAGTATAGATTATGTAAGCTGTACTTAAGTTTCCCTTATATACAGATTTTTCTTAGAGATCCCTAAGCTTGATCGGTTTCAACAAGTTTAATAATATGATCCGCACATTTAACTAAGGCGTCGGGGTTTGGGCATGGCTTATCGCCTCTTGTGCACTGAATAATAACTTCGTCGTACCTTTCTTCCCCTTGTGTGTATGCGTTCCATAAGTGTCTAGCAAAAAGAGGACATTCTGTTTTCTCGCACTTATATCCATTAGTGAAGTCAGTGAGCTTTCTTTCCAGTTCAAAACGCATGTCCGAAGAAATCGAGTCGGTGCCAATACCCACCCGAACTGATGTTTCATGTAAAGTTATTTTAGCCATGATTTTCCTTGCTAATATAGTGGATGAACTGACTTAGTAACGCAAGCATAAGAATATTAATTATGCTAACCACTAAACCCCATCTTCATGTCGGGTTTAGTGGTTTCCGTTCTTTGGAAAAAGAGCCCGAGAAAATGTTCTTTCTGTGCGCGCTGAGAAAACCTGGCCGGAGGTCCTATTCACCTGTGTGACAGGCTGAATTGGCCGCGCATGGTTGTCTCATTTTGCTTTGCGTATCAGGAAAAAGGTGCTGGGGCCGAAGTATATTTTGGCTAGAGTAGGCTGCATTAAGCGTTCGGTGGCCAGCATGAAGCCGCGGGGCATGACTTTCTTAAGCGTAGGGCTACGTAAGTTAGATACCGACAAGACCTTCTCTACTTTTAGTCCGGCATGGGCCAACTGTTTAATAACTGTCCTAGGATTATGATTCACAAATGGAATTTCATCTTCGCGCTTGTTGGCTGCTGAACGAATATCAACTGGCTGCGAGGGCATTCTTTGGCCTTTTAGTAAGTACTTTACTCGGTTGCGAGCATGAGTGTTGTTGGCAACTTCTAAAATAATATAGCCATCTGGGCTTAGGACCCTAGCCAGTTCCTTAAACTCGACAGAAGGGTCGGGCAAGTGATGCATGACCCGAATCATAGTTACAAGATCTAGTTCCCCGTCACTAAAGTCCAAGTTATCGGCCTGGGTTAGTTTACGATCGATTTCTGGATGTCCCTTTAGAAAGTCTTTGCCGATATCCAGCTGCTGTTGTGAGGGCTCGGCTAGCGTTACGTGATCAGCAAACTTCTTCAAAAAAATACACAGACGCCCGTAGCCACCGCCTATATCAGCGGCGTGCTTGAAATGCTTATCCCTAAGCAGCCTGGAAATGGCCAAACGTTCGGCAGCGTTCTCGTAATCTCTACCCTGCCAATAATGAAGATAGTTGTGACTGGGATCGTTATACTGGTCAGCGACTTTTTTGTTGGTGTTTGGCATGACGCAAAGCAGTATACACTATTTAATCTTTACTAAGGCCATAGAATTCTTGCCCCGCTTTAGGACGAAGGCCTTGTGTTTAATCTCCGGTTTACTGCCCTTTAGCTGTTGGCCATTGACGTAAACTGCTCCGTCTTCAATGAATCGCCGAGCTTCTGTCTTGGAAGCGGCTAAACCGGTTGAGAGCATGGCTTCTATTACTTCGGTAGGGGTAAAGCTGCTGACGTGTCCCACCGGCAATTCATCAGCCAGCTGCGCAAAGTCGCTGGCGTCTAAATCGTCATAGTTGGTGCCACCGAATAAAGCTTCAGATATTTTCTTCACTGAATTAGCTCTCTGTTCACCATGGACCAAATGAGTTACTTCGTAAGCCAGTGTCTTTTGAGCCAAGCGTCGCGCTCGGTCATGCTCGAAGTTTTCCAGGATCTTGTCAATTTCTTCTTTTTCTAACTCGGTAAAGACTTTCAGGTAATCGCCCACATCAGCATCATCAACATTAAGCCAGAACTGATAAAACTTGTAGACGCTAGTCTTAGCGGGATCCAGCCAGATGGCACCGTCCTCGGATTTGCCAAACTTCTTGCCCGTGGCCTTGTTGGTCACTAGCGGCATGCTCATAGCATGGACCTCAGTATTTTCCTTCTTTCTTATTAACGGTACGCCGGATAGCATATTGCCCCATTGATCGGAGCCGCCAATTTGAAGTTCCACCTTGTGATGCTTGTATAAGTGCCAGTAATCATAACCCTGAATCAAACTATAACTAAACTCTGCGTAGCTAATGCCACTGCCGGCTTCGCCAATACGCGTGGTAATAAAGTCGCGTTGCAAGAGCTCCGTCATACTATAGTGCTTGCCGACGTCTCGCAGAAAATCTAGGTAGCCAACATCCTTGAACCAGTCGTGATTGTCGACAGTGACAAAATCCATATCTGAAAATAGTTTTTGAACTTGAGCCTTAATAGCAACAACGTTAGCCTTAATTTCCTCGCGACTCTTTAACTCTCGTTCTTCCTCTTTGCCGCCCGGATCGCCAATCAGGCTCGTGGCACCACCAAACAGCAGAACGGTTTTCCATCCATGCTTACGCATGCGTCTGGCTAACATATAGCCTGCCAGATTGCCGATATGAAGGCTATCAGCCGAGGCATCGGTGCCAAAATAGAAGACCTTCGGCTGATCAAGCCACTTGATATCAGCAAATGTCTTATCTTTTACCTGGCCTCGCCAGACCAGTTCTTCTGATAATTTCATTATGACTAGCAGTATAGCGCACGACTTATAGCCATTAAAGGAAATGGCCTTGCAACGCCGATTTTTTGCTATAATAGGTCACAGCTTATCGTTGCGCAACTTAAGGAGTTACCAAGCTGTTAATGAATCACAAACCAAAAGGGAAATTATCTCGCCGATCGGCGCGTCGGGCTCGTAATACCTTCGTAACTAAAAGCGGGCAGACTATCAAAATAAACCGTTCATTAGGCGAACGCGTCAAAGCTCGCAAAGATGCTTTTGCTCGTAACCGCGCCCTGAGGCTGGCTGGCATGCCTAAAAATCCCGTACGGCGTTTTATATACAAGCTGCACCCCAAGCGCCTCTATCATTATTGGTTTAGCCGTGAAGGTGGCACCATGGCCCTTAAAATCGCTGGTATTGGTATAATTACGGGCTTTGTCCTATTAATTGGCCTGTTCGCCTACTTCCGCAAAGACTTGCCAAATTTGCGTGATATTTCTGGTAATAACATCGGTGGCAGCATTCGTTACTATGACCGCTCTGGCCAAACGCTGCTGTGGGAGGATTATGATGCCGTCAAGCGTACGCCAGTTCAGGGTCAAGTATCGCAGTATATGAAAGACGCGACGGTTGCCGTAGAGGATAAAGACTTCTTCCACCACGGAGGTTTTGATGTCCGGGGTATTACCAGGGCTGCGGTGAATAACGTTACCGGTCGCGGTGGCGGACAACAAGGCGGCTCGACCATCACCCAGCAGCTGGTCAAGCTGACACAAAACTGGACTAAAGACCAGACCTACACCCGTAAAGTCAAGGAGCTTATCCTGTCGGTAGAGCTGGAACGTAGCTACTCCAAGGATGAAATTTTGGCAGGCTACCTCGATACTGCTCCTTATGGCAATGTTCAGTACGGTGCTGAAACCGCTGCTCGTGATTATTTTGATAAGCCCGCCAAAGACCTGACGCTAGACGAATCGGCCTTCCTAGCAGCCATCCCTAAATCACCTTCGCTTTATTCACCATACGGTCCTTACTTTGATCAAGAAGCTTTGGTCGGTCGCGCGCATTACATCCTGGACCTCATGGAACAGCAAGGCAAAATCACCAAAGAACAGCGTGACGAAGCCAAAAAAGTTGACATCCTTGCCAAGTATAAACAACCAAAGCAAAAGTACGCCGGTATCACAGCGCCGTGGTTTGTGTTGACGGCCAAGGCTCAGCTAGAAGCTGATCGCGGTGCCGAGACTGTCAAACGGGGAGGCTGGAAAGTTACTACGACATTAGATCTAAACTTGCAGCGAGACGCTGAAAAAGAAGTTGGTAGCGGTATGGTTCAAGTACGACGCCAAGGCGGAGACACGGCCGCCTTCGTAGCCGAAGACGTCAAGACAGGGCAAGTCGTGGCTCTGGTTGGTGGTTCGGACTTTAATAATCCAGTATATGGTCAGAACAATTATGCTCGCTACCGTTTGCCACCAGGCTCTAGCTTTAAACCCTATGATTACTTAGCTCTGATTGAGAACCATGATAATTACGGCGCTGGTACGGTTCTGTATGACACGCTCGGGCCGTTAGAAGGCTATCCGTGTACCAACAAGAATAAGCCCAAAGACGGTGGCAACTGCTTGCAGGACTATGATTTCCGTACGCCAGGGCCACTGACTTTGCGTTACGCGCTGGGAGGTTCGCGAAATATTCCGGCCGTCAAAGCTATGCTGCTAACAGGCGTCGACAAAACTATTCAAACCGCCGAGAGCGCTATGGGCGACCCAACCAAGGACGACAACAGCGATAAATATAACTGTTACCTGGACGATAACTTGACCAGAGAGGGTCCATGCTACGCCTCCTCTGCAATTGGTGATGGTGCCTACGTTCGACCTACCGATCATGTGCACGGACTAGCCACTATTTCACGCAATGGCGTCAACATCCCGCAGTCCTATATATTAAAAATCGTTGATGCTGCTGGCAAAACTGTCGATGAATGGAAGCCTACGCCTGGCAAGCAAGTTGTGCGCGCCGAGTCGGCCTACATTGTGGCTGACATGACAAGCGACCCCAACGCTACTTACCTAGGTAGTCGTGGTAAGCCGCAACGCTACACAAATAGCAAGGGTACTTG
This sequence comes from uncultured Candidatus Saccharibacteria bacterium, assembly GCA_964487615.1. Lineage (GTDB taxonomy): Bacteria > Patescibacteriota > Saccharimonadia > Saccharimonadales > CAZARM01 > CAZARM01. Next base: position 23,300 of record CAZARM010000001.1, read on the forward strand.
GGAATTCTCCGTGAAGACAGGTACAACAAACGATGGCAAAGACGGTTGGATGACCGGCTATTCCACGCAATATGCGGCTGTTTTCTGGGTCGGCTATCACAACCGCACCAAGGCTATGAGCGGCGCCATGGAAGCCATGACTCAGCCAGTCTTTTATAACTGGATGAAGGACGCCCATGCCAATTTAACACCCGAAAAGCGTGTCAAACCGGCTGGCTTGCAGACCCTGCCGGCATTCGTGGTCCGCAGTCATGTTGGGTTAGCATCGGTTGAACCAAGCCCCGCCAATGACCTCTACCCAAGCTGGTACAAGAAGAAAGTCGCCACTAACAAAAAACAAACTATCGATGTCATCTCCAACAAGCTAGCCACCGATTGTACTCCACAGCGCGCTCGCAAAGACGTGACCGAGGGCGACGCTACCAGTTTCTCTGGTGATACGTTTGTCACCGGTAGTAATGCCAGCGTTACCGAAAGTGATGATGTCCACAAATGTGGTGACGCCAAACCAAGCATTACTAGCCTGAGCTACGATGGTGCCAATGTGAACATTACCGTCGCCGCCGGGACATACCCACTCAATGGCAATGGCGACAAAGGTGGGGGCAAGATCATTCTGTCAATGTCCGGTCAAGCTGATGTCGCCGCCGACATGGACGGCCGAACCGCCTACAGCATTCCGTATAATGCCGCAGCCAGTGGTACTCTGACGGCCACCGTTGTTGATAGCGTGCTGTACGAAGCTTCCAGCACGACGTCTGTCAGCGGATCAGGTGGCGCAGTATCCACACTAGTTATTACCAGTGCCAAGGTTGCCGGGACTAACACTAAGTTCACCTGGAGCAACTCCACTGGGGCCGTAACGATCTACAGGCAGTCCGATAATCTAGCATTGTGCACCAGCACTTCGCCAAACAACTGTCAGACAAACGTTGCAAACGCGCCACCAGGCACTATGGTATACGGCAGAGACGATGCTGGTAGTAGTCCACCGATTGCGGTGACTAACCAATAAATCATGAGTCCTTTTCTAGAAACGTATTGAGGGCGCTGCGGACATCACGTACGCCCGTGTAGCTCGGTAGCCTCTTGCCTGACAAAATCGGTCCGATCGAGACTTCAAAGCCCAGTTTTTTGGCTTCCGCTACCCGTTTGTCGACATGTGGAACGTGCCGAACCTCACCAGACAAACCTACTTCACCGAACACCACGGCGTTAGATTTAAGCTGCATGCCTTTAGCAGCCGAGGCGATGGCCATAACCACCGCCAGGTCGGCAGCTGGCTCGTTTAAGCGAATGCCGCCAACAATATTAATATAAATGTCTTGGTCGGATAGGTTGAGCTTAGTTCGCCGCTCAAGCATTGCAACCAATAAATTCAGTCGGTTCAAGTCCAGGCCGCTGGCGGCTCGCTTAGGGTAGCCGTAACTCGTGCGATTGACTAGCGCTTGAACTTCTACCAGTAAAGGTCTAGTGCCTTCAATGGTGGCCAGCACGACTGAGCCGTCACTGATTTGACGCTCAGCTAGTAGAGCCGCTGAAGGGTTAGCAACGGGTTCCAGGCCATTATCGGTCATTTCAAAGATACCGGCTTCATCTGTCGACCCATAGCGATTTTTAATAGCCCTGAGCACCTTGAAGCCACCGTAGCGATCGCCTTCTAGCTGCAACACCACGTCTACGACATGTTCTAAGACTTTCGGTCCAGCAATGGAGCCTTCCTTGGTGACGTGACCTACCAGTATCAGCGCAGTATCGGAACGCTTGCCTGCAGCCGTCAGCAGCTGAGTGCTATTTGTTATCTGACTGACAGTGCCCGCGGCCGAGCTGATGCCTTCGACAGTAACTGTCTGGATGGAATCGATAATAACCAGCTCGAAGTCCCCTGTCACTACCGTCGAAGCAATATCATCAGCCGATGTACTGGTGGCCAGCTGCAACTTGGCGCCAGTCGTCCCTAGACGCTTAGCTCTAAGACCTATCTGATGAGCCGACTCCTCACCACTTACGTACAGTACTTTATGAGACTGAGAGAGCGTGTGGGCCAACTGCAATAACAAGGTGCTTTTACCAATACCTGGCTGACCGGCGATTAGCGTGACGCTGCCCATGACAATGCCGCCTCCCAGTGTCATGTCTACTTCAGCCATGCCGGTTTTGAGACGTTTGTGGTCTTTGGTCAGGGCTGCGTTAACCGACTGGTGGCTTAAGCTACGGCCCTTTTTAATCGCACCAGGACTAGACATATCCAGTTGCTCTTCAAGCGTGTTCCACTCGCCGCAGGCATAACACTTCCCGCTCCATGTAGAGTGTTGCACCCCACAGTTTGAACAGACATACACAACAGTCTTTCTTGCCATGCCACTAGTGTAACAAACTATTCGGTCTGAAGAGTCTGAGGACGGCTGTCTATGGCTCTACTTAGCTCTGTCTCCTCAGAAGCTATGGCGTTTCTGGCAGCCACAATCTTATTAAAGTCGTCGATCAGGGAGCGTACCTTGGCTACATCCGCATTATAGGACCGCACGGCGGCGTTAAAGTCGGGTACAGCAGCGTTATACTCGGCTACGCGGTTCTGAGCGGCTAATTGGTCCAAGTGATCTTTCTCGGCTTCTAGGTCTTTCTCTTGGGTACCGAGGCTAGTTTCTAATGAGTCAATCTGGGCACGAATACCTTGAAGCTGCTGATCGTAAGCTTCGACTTTGAGTTTACGATCACTAAAGGCCGCTTCGTACTGTTCCGAGTATTTAACAATCACTTGACGGTCAGTGAAATAGCGCTGGTAATAGGCTTCCAATTCGGCGGGCAACGTTTTGACTTCCGTGCCCAGGATTGAATGCAGCTCATTTGGTACGACACCTGGGTCTCGTTGCTGATAAGCTGCCACTGTGTCTTTGATGCGCTGGTCGGTTATTGTGGCCATAACTTGGCCAGTAAGTTCATCTATATGCTTACGTTCAGGCGTGCTTAAGCGGTCATAGGCAGCATGTAACATCTCGTGGGCTGCGGTGACTTGGTGGACACCATCAAGTCGCCGGTCATCAACATTGAATAGGTAGATACCTTTGGCTCCAATGTAACAGCCCAGCACAATCGTCTGTTCGCTTATCGTACAACTTTGGTTAAACGCCGTTTTGTCATCAAGTTGCGGATGGTTAACATAGAATAGCTTACGTCCATAAGGCGTCATGGTAGTTTGATCGGACAGGGTGACTACATTGGTGGGTGGTTGATAATTACGTAGTCTTGACCAGTCAAAGATTGCATATCGCTGCATGTAGGCGACAACCAACAAAGTGACTGGCAACAAAATGAATAGTAACCGCTTTAGGCGTGACATAAGCTTAGTTTAAATGACCATTCAGCAAATCCATAGCTACCGAACAATGGCAACTTGCGTTAGGCTGGTACCGCTTCATTGACTCCAGCGTAGTTGAGCTCACCTTTTTTGGTAGTTACTTGGACAATGTCGCCTTTTTGGTACTCGGTATCCAGTAATTTTAAGGCGATGTGGTCTTCAATAGTGTCAGCAATAAAACGGCGCATTGGACGCACACCGTTGTGGGCGTCATAGCCGTTTTCTAGTAAATAATGTTTGGCTTTGTTGTTCACCTCTAGGCCTAAGCCATGCTTAACCAGACGTTGGCGTAGCTCTTGCAGCTGCAAGTCCAGTATCTTCATCACGTCTTTTTTAGTCAAAGCCCTAAAGACTATTGTCTTGTCTATACGGTTTAGAAATTCCGGCCGCATGAGCTTCTTGAGTTCTTCGGTGACGTTGTCCTTGTTGCGATTATGTAGCTGATCAAGATCCTTGAGATCACCCGGGGCATCAGCATGGAATCCAAAGTTGGCTTCTTTTTGGAGTTTATCAGCCCCGATATTGCTGGTCATGATGATGATGGTATTGGTAAAATCGATCTTCCGACCTTTGGCGTCAGTTAACTGGCCGTCTTCCAGGATTTGTAACATCATATTGAACACTTCTGGATGGGCTTTTTCGATTTCGTCAAACAGCACTAAGCTATATGGCTGCCGGCGAATTTTATCGGTCAGTTGTCCACCATCATCGTAGCCAACGTAACCGGCAGGCGCTCCTACAAGGCGAGAGGTATTGTGATGTTCACTGAATTCACTCATGTCAATTTTGACCAACGCCTCTTCTGAGCCAAAGAACTCTCTAGCCAGCACCCGGGCTAACTCGGTCTTGCCGACGCCAGTTGGACCCAAGAAAATAAATGATCCTATGGGGCGTTTGCCAGCGCTGATACCGACGCGGTTGCGCCGCACGGCTTTGGAAACCGCCATAACTGCTTCATCCTGGCCGATAATGTGGCTGCCGATAGTCTTCTCTAGAGACAGCAGGTACTTGGCCTCGGCCCTGATAACCTTGGTCACCGGCACGCCCGTCATCCTAGCCACCACCTCAGCCACGTCCTCAGACGTCATGATCAATCTGTTGCCGGACTTGCCGCTGCTGTGTAGCTTCTTGAGCTTTTCGCTGATTTGCAAGGCTTGTTGCTTATATTCGGCAGCTTTTTCGTAATCTTCGGCTTCGGCAGCATCTTCGCGACGGGTATTGATGAGTTTGAGCTCTTTTTGCAAACGGCGAACTTCTGGTGGTGTCTTGCCTTTATCAACTCTTAGATGAGCAGCTGTCTCGTCCATCAGGTCAATAGCCTTGTCCGGCATGAAGCGGTCATTGACGTAACGTTTGGCCAACGCCACCGTATCTTCAATGACTTCATCACTAACTTTGACGTTGTGGAAAGCCTCGTAATGTTTACGCAAGCCCTTTAGAATGGCGATGGTTTCTGACTCTGTGGCCTCAGGTACCTGAATCGGCTGGAAGCGGCGCTCAAGGGCAGCGTCTTTTTCGATGTGCTTGGTGTATTCCAGGGTAGTGGTAGCGCCGACGACCTGGATTTTGCCACGAGCTAGGGCCGGCTTCAGGATGTTGCCAGCGTCCATAGCACCCTCGGCGGCACCAGCTCCAACAATGAGGTGGAGCTCATCAATGAAGACTATTGACTTGTTGTCATGCTCTAATTCACTCATAACTTTCTTGAGCCGTTCTTCAAACTCACCGCGATACTTAGTGCCAGCTATCATGCCGGCCAAATCAAGCATCACGATCCGTTTATCCAACAAACTGTCCGGTACATCTTCCGAAACAATACGCTGGGCTAGACCCTCAACGATAGCGGTCTTACCTACCCCAGGTTCGCCGATAAGCACTGGATTATTCTTGGTTCGGCGGTTGAGGATGGTGATGACTCGGCGGATTTGCGCTTCACGACCGACCACGGGGTCAAGTTTGCCTTCGCGAGCTTGGGCGGTTAGATCAGTTCCGAAGAAATCTAGGGCAGTCTTGCGACCCTTTTTACCGCGTTTGCGTGTTTCTGTTGCATGCTCGCTCTCATCGTCATACTGTTGACGGTTCAGGAACTGCTCTAGTTCAGTAATAATGGTGTCCACATCTACGTTCATATCGCGCAGCAGCAGCGTGGCGCGGGCGTTTTTTTGGCTGAGGATACTGTAGAGGATGTGCTCGGTGCCACAGAATTCTTGATTAAAATCCTGAGCAACGTCATAGGCCATCTTGAGCGTTAATTTAGCTGTTTCGCTCAGGCCCTTGGCGCCCATATTAATGACCAGTGTCTTGGGAGTCAGATTTAACGCTAGCCGGGCGCGGTCTAGTGTTACTCCTACGCCTTCCAGTATCTTAGAACCCATACTTGTGTCTTGAGCCAGTACACCAAGTAATAAATGTTCAGTACCCACGTAGGCACTGCCAAAGCTGCGTGCAATGGCGTCAGCGTGCTTCAAGCTCTGCAAAGCATTGTCAGTTAAATGGTTCAAAAATTCTTGGAAATCAGGAGATTGCGGCATCATAAGTTTTGTTCCTACCCTTCAGCGAGACCTTATATCATTTCGCTTGTCAGTAGTATATCAAAATTGGCACTCGCAATGCAAGAGTGCCAGCATGACAATTATTCATTGGGCTTATGGCGTAATCTTTCTAATCTAGCCTTATACTCACCCGGATTTTTAAGAGCTTGCAACATCCAGGTAGCAGATTCAGCTATAAATATGTCTTGTCCTTTAGCAAAGATGTCAGCAAGCATAACGTAGTCACCATTATTAAACAAGCTCCAAAAAAGATCTTCCAATATACCGTTTTTGCTTCCGTAGGCATTTGAACCAGAACCGTAAGCAACGGGTAAGGTGTCGGCGAGTCTAGTGACAGAAAGAATTGCGGAATTAAAATCGCCAGTTTGCTTTAAAGCGTCGGGGTAGTTGCCAAGACAATAAAGAAGGTCACGGGCCATTCTGATGGGCTGCTCTCGATAAATCGACTCCCAAGATTGTCCGTTGAATTCTCCGTACTCCCTACTAGCCAATAAGAATTGCAAAGGATCAAAAGTATGTCCATCGGCGGTTTCTGCTTGACAAAATTCTAACCACAAATCCTCACCACCAGATTGATCTGAAGTGGCATCATGACTCACTGCTTACTCCTTGTCTGTACCGTGTTCTTCTATGGCGTCTAGTAGGGAAGATTCAAGTTCGGTCTTCTTTTTGAGTTTCTGGACAACTGGCTTGCTTTCAGTTTCAGGGGGAGCAGCTTCTTGCTCGGCCACAATGTCGATTTCGTGTCCCGTCAGCTTGCTAGCCAAGCGAACGTTCTGGCCGCTCTTGCCGATGGCAATACTGAGCTGGTCTTCGGGAACAATTACCCGCGCTTTGCTATCTTCAATTTCCACTTTGGCGACTTTGGTAGGCGACAAGGCGTTCATGATGTAGGTGACAGGGTCGTCGCTCCAAACCACAATATCAATCTTCTCTTGCTCGCCAATTTCGCTCATTACGGCGTTAACGCGAGTTCCGTGGCCACCAACAAAGGTCCCTACAGGATCGACACCTTGTACAGTACTAGTAACGGCAATCTTGGAACGTACGCCAGCTTCACGAGCAATGCCTTTGATTTCTACAGCGCCGCTTTCCATTTCTGGAACTTCAGCACGGAACAGCCATTCTACAAACTGAGTATTGCCACGCGACACCACCAACTGTGGCCCACGAAAACCACGTTCTACATCTTTGAGGAATACTTTCAGTCGCTGACCTGGGAAGTAGCGTTCCCCCTGAATCTGCTCAGATCGGGGCATGATACCTTGGGCTTTGCCTAGGTCAACACGGACAATATTGCCTTCCACCCGACCAACAATTCCGTTTATAACTGTCCCGATCTTGTCCTCATATTCGTTCATGATGATCTCACGCTCAGCTTCTCGGAGTCGCTGTAAAATGACTTGCTTGGCAGTCTGGGCAGCCACCCGACCAAAGTCAGTGACTTTATCGTGGATCTCGATCATGTCGCCAATAGCAGCGTTTTTCTTGTGAGCCTGGGCTTCGCTTAGGGATATCTCGAAGTGGTCATCACCAACTTTCTCTACAACTTCTTTAGACACGTAAGCGTCAACTTCGCCAGTATTCAGGTTCATGCTGACTCGCACTTCTTGCTCACGGTCGCCATAGTCACGACGATAAGCAGCAGCCAGCGCTTGCTCGACTACTTCTTGGACTGTTTCTTCCGGTAAGTTCTTTTCCTCGGCAATGGCTCTAATGGCCACTGCTAATTGTTTAAAATCCATTTCCATATGTAATTTCTCCTTCGTTGAAATTTAGGGGATTGGGCTAAGGCGCAAGTGTTTAGTCTCTGTACCTTGAACTCCTTTTATCGAAAAATCCGACCTGCTGGCCGGATAAGTACAAACCTAATATTAGCTCATTCGGTACCCTGTTGTCAAACCAACCGCAAAGACTGACCTCTTCTCTGATAAGATAAAAGGATGGCAAAATCCGTGACCCACCTATATGAGCAGTTCAAACCCGAACACTACGAACTTAGCATTCATCCCAACAAGCAAAAGATGAGTTTCAGCGGCACGGTTACCATCACTGGCAAGAAGTCTGGCGCCCCCTCACAGCGATTGACCTTTCACCAACGTGACCTTAAGGTTACGAAAGCTTGGGTTACCAAACATGACAAGCATGGCGACACTGAGATCTCCATCAACCGACTAAACACCCACAACAGACTCACCGAAGTGCGCTTACATGCTGAGCAAATGCTATATCCTGGCAACTACAGCGTTAAATTAGAGTTTAGCGGCAAGATTACTGACCAAATGAACGGGCTATATCCCTCCCATTTTGAGTACCTTGGCAAACGCAAAGTTATCCTAGCCACTCAGTTCGAAAGTCATTATGCGCGTGAAGTTTTCCCCTGCATCGATGAGCCGGAAGCCAAAGCAACATTTCAGCTGACGCTTACTACTCAAGAGCATGAGGCAGTCCTATCTAATACAGCAATTGAAAAGCAGACCAAGGCCAAGAACGAGCTAGTGACTACATTTGAGGTTACACCACGCATGTCTACCTATTTGCTAGCCTTTGTAATCGGTGACATGCACTCCGTAGAAGCCAAAACCAAGGACGGCATTATGGTGCGCAGCTGGTGCAGTGTGGCCCGGCCGGTGAGTGACCTGCAGTACTCGGTTGATGAAGGAGTGCGGGTATTGGAGTTCTTTACTGACTACTTTGGCATCCCTTACCCACTTGAGAAGTGCGACCAAGTAGCCCTGCCAGATTTTGACGCTGGTGCCATGGAAAACTGGGGACTAATTACTTACCGTGAAATTGCTCTGTTAGCTGACCCTAAGAATCGCTCAGTATCTAACGAGCAATATGTCTCACTTGTGGTCGCCCATGAACTATCGCACCAGTGGTTCGGCAACCTGGTTACTATGAAATGGTGGGATGATTTGTGGCTGAATGAAAGTTTTGCCAGTCTGATGGAATTTATAGCTCTAGACCACATTCACCCGGCATGGGAAGTCTGGGAAATGCACACCTCGACTGACGTCGTCAGTACCTCGTCACGCGATGTGTATAGTGACATTCAACCGGTTGGTGTCCAAGTTACCGATCCGGACCTGATAGACAGCTTATTCGATCCTGGGATTGTGTACGCCAAAGGTGGCCGTTTGCTCAAGATGCTCCGGGAGTACATTGGAGACAAGGCTTTTGTTCATGGGCTGAGGGCTTATTTTGAGAAGCATGCCTACTCCAATGCTAGCCGTGAAGACTTATGGCATGCCTTGTCGGAAGCCAGCGGCAAAAACATTTCGGCTCTCATGACACCATGGCTGGAGCAGCCTGGTATGCCCGTACTTCACGTTACCCAAGAAGGTAGCAAGTTGCACATCAACCAAGAACGTTTCATGCTCGATAAGCAACCTGATGGCACTTTATGGCCCGTGCCACTGCTGGCCGACAAAGACATTACCCCAGAAATTGTTGACGCCAATAACACTGCTATTGTCCTCAAAGACAGCGACTTTAGGATTATCAACGCCCATGCTAGTGGACATTATTTGGTGGAGTACATCAACCCGAGCCATCGCGAGTACTTGGCGGAGCTGTTTGAGCAAACCAATCTGCCCAGTGAAGCCCGGATCAGCCGCCTAAACGACATCTTTATGTTGTCTAGGCGAGGCGAGGCTTCCCTGCGCGAAGGTTTGGATCTGCTGGCTAAAGCCTCTCATGAACCCAGAGACAGCGTCTGGGACCTGATGCTCCGGATTATCGCCGCCAGCATGCAGTTGACAGAGGCTGACGAAGAGGCTGACGAATTGCTGAAGCGCTTTAGGCGTGAACTGGCCAAAGACTGGTATCACAAACTAACCTGGGATCACGGCAGCGACCATGATCCAAACATCCGCCAACTGCGGCACACTGTCATAGCACTGATGACCAGCGGCGAAGATTCGGACGCCGTGCTGGAAGCCCAAATGCGCTATCAACTCGCCAAAGAGGTCAAAGACATTGATGCCGAGCTGCGTAACACCATCCTCGGTTCTGTGGTGCGGCAAGCATTGCCTGGTGTAATAGACCAGCTACTGGCTAGCTACCCTACTGCTTCAGCAGAAGTCCAGTTAGACATTACTGGCGCCCTGGCAGCTACTCGTGACCCAGCTGTTGCCAAGGCTATACTGCATAAAGCACTGGGACCAAAGGGCTTTGTTCGATCCCAAGATACCTTGCGTTGGATCGCTATGTTTTTGCGCAACCACTACATACGGGACGTTGCCTGGGACTTCCTGGTCAACCAATGGGACTGGCTTGAACAAACACTGGGCACCAGCAAAAACTTTGATTTTTTGCCCGTTTACTGCGCTGCCGTACTGAATACACCCGAGGGACTACATAAGTTTAAACAACTATTTGATGACAAAAAGCACTTGAAGGTTTTGCAGCACAATATCCGCGTAGGCTTAGCCGACATCACCGCGCGGATTGAATGGCGGCAGCGTGAAGAGTCGGGTATTAAAGCCTGGCTGGAGGGCTGGAACGCTACACTACCAAAAGATTAGTCACTATTGGCGGATGGCCGGTGAGTTCAATTGCCGCCAACTCATAATCTGCCAGCCAGTTGTGATTACTGGTCCACATCTCAGCCGCGAAACGCATTTGGCTTAGCTTCTTGGCCGTTATGTAGTCTAGGCCACTGCCCTGGGCGCCACCGCGCCTAGATTTAACCTCCACAAAATACATGCGCTTGTCTTTTTCGGCGACTACATCAATTTCACAATACTTGGTCTTCCAGTTCAGTTCAACGACTCGGTAGCCTTGGGTTTTCAAATATTCAGCAGCCACGTTTTCAGCGTGATGACCGGCCTCATAGTTAGACATCAGTCGCTCCTGCAAGGACTACTTTGACTGGTTTATAACTAAGCCGGTGCAGCTCGCAGACTCCATGTAGCCTTAATAGTCGATGGTGCAACGATGTGCCATAACCCACGTGTTTTTCAAACTGGTAGAGTGGATGCTTCAGTCCGGCCCGACGCATGTAGGCATCCCGTTCAGTTTTAGCCAAGATGCTGGCTGCACTAACCGCTGGTACTAGTGCATCAGCTTTAATCATAGTTGCAAATCCCTCTGTGCAAGGAGTTTGATTGCAAGAACATAGGTAATTAAAGTTCCCGTCAATCAGCACTGGATAAATAACTTTGTCGATCGTGAGGTTTATTTCAGACAGAGCGGATTGCATTGCTTGGCGGGTGGCGGCTGTTAGGCCTATTTCGTCGATCTCTTTGGGAGTCACCCAGCCGACGCCGTAAGCTACGGCGCTAAGCTTAATTTCTGCGGCTAGTTTTTCTCTCTGGAGACGAGTTAGCTTTTTTGAATCGGCTAGTCCGAGGATCGGCAAATCTAGCAGCACAGCAGCTGCTACAAGCGGTCCCGCCCAGCAACCGCGTCCGGTTTCGTCAATCCCGACAATCATGTCCATGCCTCAATGGTAACAAAAAACCGCCTTTTTCGGCGGTCTGATTAAGGCTTGACAAAGGATTACTCGGCCTTGGGAACTTCCTCGTGTTTAGCTATTGCCTCTTCAGCTTTAGCTTCGATCTTGGATTCTTCTTTGGCTTTTTCGGCTGCTTCGATCTCGTGCTGCTTTTCGGTCTCCTCCTTCAGTTTCTCGGCTTCAGCCTCGGCTTTTTCATCGACAATAGAATTTACAGCTTGGCGGTCGAAGTCTTGGCCTGTTAATCGAGCTGATTTGCCAGTACGTGCGCGCATGTAAGTTAGATAATTGCGCCGGACCTTGCTGCGCTTTGTGACTTCAATCTTGACGACTAATGGACTATGGAGCAAGAAGCTCTTTTCGACACCGACGCCACTGGCAATGCGGCGCACCACGATCCGACTAGTGTGTGAGTTCTTGCGGTCAGTTCGAATAACCAGACCTTGAAAAATTTGGATTCGTTCTTTGCTGCCTTCACGAATTTTCTGGTGCACCTTAACAGTGTCGCCTGAATGAACGTCGACAATCTGTGGTTTCTTATAACGAGCTTCAATTTGGCTAATAACAGATGGCATAACCAATAGATATTACACTAAGTTACCCTTTTATGCAACTAGTTCTGATCTGTTATCATACATGCATGGATTTCAATAAAATAGCCCTCCAAAAACATAAACAATTGCGTGGAAAAATCGAGATTACTCTCAAAGATAAGTTAAACTCGCCGGACAAGTTGAGCACCTATTACACGCCTGGCGTAGCGGCGGTGTCTAGTTACGTGGCTGAGCACCCCGATGAAGCCCGGGACTACACCTGGCTCAACAACTCGGTGGCGGTTATTTCGGATGGATCAGCTGTTCTGGGGCTTGGAGATATCGGTCCGTATGGTGCATTGCCGGTTATGGAAGGCAAAGCCATGCTATTCAAGCACTTCGCTGGGATCGATGCTGTGCCAATTGTGTTAGATGTACATACGGCTGATGAGATAGTCAGTGCAGTGCTTGCAATCGCACCGAGTTTTGGTGGCATAAATCTGGAAGACATTGCGGCTCCGATTTGTTTTGAGGTCGAAGACCGCGTCAAAGCCGCGCTCAAGATTCCTGTCATGCACGACGACCAGCATGGGACAGCTGTAGTTGTGCTGGCTGGGCTTATAAACGCTATGAAAGTAACTGGTCGAGATCTTAAAGATTGCCGGATTGTCACTGTCGGTGCCGGAGCTGCTGGCACTGCTATTATGAAGTTGTTGCATAAATTTGCCGCCCCAGAGATTTTGGCGGTGGATAGCAAGGGCATTATTTCTGCCAAGCGGACAGATCTAAATGATGACAAGAAAAAGCTACTGAAGTTTACAAATAAGCCCAATCTCAGCGGATCATTACAAGACGCTTTGAAAGGTGCTGATATATTTATCGGTGTCTCCAAGGCAGGCCTACTAACTGTCGATATGGTTAGATCAATGAGTAAGGATCCAATAATTTTTGCTATGGCTAACCCAGTGCCAGAGATCATGCCGGACGAAGGCAAGATAGCCGGTGTTGCCGTCATGGCTACTGGTCGTAGTGACTTTCCCAATCAAGTAAATAATGCCCTGGCTTTTCCGGGTATTTTCCGTGGTGCACTAGACAATCGTGTCAGCAAGATCACTGATGAGCACAAGATTGCTGCCGCTGAGGTTATTGCTAGCCTCGTAGACAACCCTACCGCAGAACAAATTATTCCCAGCGTTCTGGACGACCGTTTAGTCCCGGCCATTGCGAAGGTGATCACCTAACCAATAACGCGGTAGACTTCGTCAATCGTAGTTTGGCCGTCTATAACCTTGAGTATGCCGTCCTGGAGCATAGTGCGCATACCACTTTTAGTCGCGGCTTCTTCTATTTGCTGCGAGGTAAGGCCCTCGGTGTGGTGCTCTAGTAAATCACGTATTGCTCCAGCCATTAGAAACTGTTCGCGCAGGGCAACTTGGCCACGGAAGCCATAAGGGTTGTCCTCTGAAGCTCCTGGCTTGTAGAGCTGCAAGTTAGTGATGTCAGGCTTAGGTATGTTGGCTGGCAGGCTATCGAGGACCTCATGAACTTTGCGCTTTACGGCCTCATCGGGCGTGTATGCTTGTTTGGTGTTGTCATCCAGTTTGCGTACCAAGCGTTGAGCCATAACTAGACGTATTGCCGATACAAACAGCGGATTCTGACCAATAATATCGGTTAGGCGCGTTAGGGCGGCCGCAGCCGATGAAGCGTGGAATGTAGACAGCACTAAGTGACCAGTTAGTGCTGCCTGTAGTGCTGTTTTGGCGGTGTCTGGGTCGCGGATCTCTCCAACCATCACAATGTCGGGGTCTAGCCTTAGCACAGCCCTTAGTTTCTCAGCAAAACTGGTCTCTTCGGCAGTTTTAGTGGACACCGAAATCTGGGTAATACCTGAAAACTGGTACTCGACGGGGTCTTCTATAGTAATGATTTTACGTTCTTCATTATTGAGTGAATTTAGCATGGAGTACAGCGTTGTGGTCTTGCCCGATCCAGTGGGACCGACCACCATCACCAGACCGCTCGGCTTGGCGATGATGTCGTCGACGTGCTGGCGTTCTTCTGGAGACAATCCTAATTTGTCGAGCTTGTACATGTCCTGGTCCATATTGAACAAACGCATCACGACATCCATGCCATTGATAGTAGGCACCGTTTCCAAACGCAAATTAATATCGACTTCTTTACCGTCTTGCATGCGCAAATGTTGAGAGATGTGGCCCTGCTGGGCGTCGGGTGCAGAGGTAGAAACATTACCGGCGCTGGCAACTGCAGAAATAAGTATTCGATATTTTTCCAGGCTAATGTGAGCAATCGGGTGCAACACACCGTCCATCCGGAATCGGATGCGCACATATTCGCGTTGAGTTTCTATGTGTATGTCTGAGGCTGCCAAACGGTGAGCCTGTTGCACCAGGTAAGCCAGCATGTCATCAGCTCGAACTTGTTCGAGTGTGGCGGAAACCGTCTTGAGCAATTCCTCGGTTCCAGCGGTGTTCACGGCGATGTCCTGGTAGACAACTTGCTTTGGCGGGTCATATAGTTTCATGTACTCCCTATAGCCCGTGTCGGATATCAAGGCAAATGCAATACGCTGGTCCAGGAAGCGGCCTCTAAGCCCCGTCATAGTTTGCTGGGAGGTGGTGTTGGTCACTCCAAAGGTTATGTGGCTCTCGTCCAGGACGAGCGGTATGACGCGCAGATCGTATAGATCCCGCATGGGCATCAACGCCTTATACAGCGTCTTTTGAATTTGCGACGTATCAACATAATCTAACCCCAAAATCCGGGCTCGGCGCTGGGTAGCCAGCTCCTCGTCGCGTCTAGCATCTTGACTCATATACTCACATTATAACCATAAGCATGTGCACGTACTAGTGCTGCTCTGCTAGGATTAAACGTATGCAACGCCAATTGGTCATCATAGCGCATAATTTGCGTAGCACTCATAACGTCGGTTCCCTGCTGCGCACCGCTGAGGGCTTAGGTGTGACCGGTGTTTTCTTGACAGGCTATACACCTTACCCGGGTATTCCCGGTGATGTGCGCTTACCACACGAACACAAGAAGCTGACGGCTCAGATTCATAAAACCGCACTAGGCGCTGAGGCATCTGTACCGTGGAAACACGCAAACGACATTGAGCCAGTGTTAGCAAGCTTGCGAAGAAATAACTTCAAAGTGGTTGCCTTGGAGCAGCACTCCGGGAGCATACCCTTGCTGGACTATCAGGCACCAGCAAAGCTAGCGCTGATTGTTGGACGTGAGGTGGAAGGAATTGAGCCGGAAGTTTTGGAGATGTCTGACGCCATTGTAGAAATTCCAATGATGGGGCAGAAAGAATCATTCAACGTCGTTCAAGCCGCCGCGATGGCACTCCACGATTTGACATTCCACTAAACAAGAGTTGATGATAGAATAATCACTAGAACTATGCTGTCTAAAACAAAAAAGGTCTCTGAGCATAAACGCAACGGACGCCACCATAGCCACACGACTCAGTACAAACAGATTTACTGGCCGTATTTGCCTTTGGTTGTAGTGGCCATATTTATGTTGGCTATTTCTATCCTGCCCAATCGTGGCACCAGCCACACGCTAGCTTATGCTACCGAAATGAGCCGGGAAACACTGCTCCAAGCCACTAATGGCCAACGTGCCAGCAACAATAAGGAAAACCTCACCTTGGAAGCTGAGCTAAACAAAGCCGCTCAAGCCAAAGCAGAAGACATGGCCAAGCGAAACTACTGGTCACATCAAACACCAGAGGGTAAAGACCCCTGGATCTTTATTGACCAGACCGGATACAAATACTACAAAGCCGGCGAAAACCTAGCCTACGGCTTCGTGGACAGTGATACGACCGTCAAAGGCTGGATGAATAGTCCCACCCACCGTGATAATTTATTAGACAGTGCATTTACCGAAGTTGGCTTTGGCTTTGCCAACGCCAACGATTACCAGAAATCTGGTCCCGAAACTATCGTAGTCGCAATATATGGTCGACCCCAGAGTCTAGGCAGCACTGTATTAGCCGCTCAACCCTCGTCGACCAATCCTCCAGTCACCGCCTCACCGAGCAAAGAAGTAACCAAAATTGAAGTTTTAAGTGGTAGTAAACTGACCTGGGCACCGTTTGCAGTCGGCATTTTGAGTGGTGTAGCAGTCACTGGCTTGTTACTCAATCACGGTCTGCGTCTGCGCAAACTGCTTCGCAAGGGCGAGAGGTACTTTGTAGCTCACCCCATCCTAGACATCGCACTCATAGTTATTGCCTTCTCCTGTGTAGAACTCACCCGCACGATCGGCTATATCCATTAGGGTATATTTTTAAACGGAAGCAGTTTATACTGCTGGTATGACAAAGAAAACCAAACAACAGAGAGAACTAACTAAACGCGACCTGGCTTTTTACGTCGCCGTTATCTTATTGCTGGGTCCTTTAGGTGTGGTAATCGTCCTTTATGACTACCACCGCTATATCAAGAAAACCTAGTGCACTTTGATATTGTCAGTGCCAACAACGGAAGCTAGCTCGGCAATGCTATCGTCACTCGCGGATAATCTCATGGGCAACTTAATGATCTGTTTTTGATCGGCTGGGCCGAGGACTAAAACTACTTCTGTGTTGCCTTTATGCAAATCAATCTTTTCTTTTAGTCCTAGCAGCATCTGCTGATCTTCACTGCTCGTTAAGCGAATATAAACTCTTGGGTTGGCTTGCAATGACGGCTCCATTGGCAGAATAGCTGATGCGGATTTTTTAGCCTTACGTGTCTTGAGGGCTTTCCGTTCTTTGCCGGTTGCTTGATATGCAGCAGCCTGGTCTAGTGTGACTTCACGGGCATCATCAACCATGACCTTTACGTCCTGAATTAGGTTGCCGTCGCGGTCTTTGGCGTTAACTTTGCCTTTGACTATCACTACTCGATCTCGTTCCCATATGCCAGTGGTTTGCTGGTAGATGCTTGGAAAAAGGATGAATTCTATCTCATGGAAGCTGTCGGCTACCTTAACAAAAGCCATTTTTTGGCCATTCTTGGTGGTGATTTCACGCACATCAACAATGGCACCTCCTACAGTTACGCTACTACCGTCGTGCTCCGCCCGTAGTTGATTGAGCGGTACAGTCTGTTCAGCAAGCAAAGTCTCAAACGACTGTAGCGGGTGTTGGGATAGGTAAATGCCCAGTAATTCGCGCTCCCAGACCAACAACTCTCGCTCGGGAATTTCTGACCCTGGCTTTTCGATAATCAGCTGAGGTCGGACTTGGTCTTCGATAAGGTTGCCAAAAAGATCTGTCTGTCCGCTAGAGGCTTGCTTCTGCAAGCGATTAGCAAAGGCCAAAAACACATCAAGATTATGTAGCAGATGTGACCTACTACCAAAGCGATCGAAGGCTCCAGCCTTCATCAGGCTTTCCAGCGCTTTGCGGTTAACCACCCGAGGGCTGACTTTGCTAAAGAAATCTTCCAGTGACTCAAATGGCCCTACCTGACGTGCTCGCAAGATCTCTTCTACAGCTGCCGTTCCAACATTCTTGATGGCATTCATCCCGAAGCGTATCTGGTTGGTTTTAGGTACAACTGCAAACTCCACAAAAGATTCATTGACATCCGGCGGCAAAACCTCCACACCGATGTGCTTGCATTCAGCTATCTCAATTGCCAACCGATCGGTGTCATCGTAGTCGCTAGTCATCAGAGCCGCCATAAATGCCGCTGGATAGTGAGCTTTTAGATAAGCTGTTTGGTAAGCAATTAACCCATAACATGCGGCATGGGATTTGTTAAAACAATAGGCCGCAAAATCTTCTAGCTGCTTCCAGAATTTCTCCATCAAGGTTTTGTCGATTTCTGAGTGTTTCTGGCCGCCCTCGATCATCTTGTCTTTCATTTTGGCCATAAGTTCGGCATTTTTCTTGCCAATGGCTTTACGTAGCGTGTCTGCCTCACCGCCACTAAAACCACATACTTCTTTGGATATCTGCATAACCTGCTCCTGGTAAACTAGAACGCCGTAGGTATTTTTTAGAGCGTTTTCCATGCTGATATGCGGATAACTGATTTGGCGCAAACCATGCTTACGACCGATGAATTCATCGATAAACTGCATCGGTCCTGGGCGGTAAAGGGCTACCATGGCGATGATGTCTTCAAAGACCGTGGGCTTGAGGTCTTTGAGATAGCGTTTCATGCCAGCTGATTCCAGCTGAAATACACCAGTAGTGTCACCTCGCTGGAAAAGTTCGTAAGTAGCCTTATCGTCCAACGGGATCTTGTTGACATCAATGTCATCACCGTAAACTTTGCGTACTATGCGTAGCGCATTTTTAATAATAGTCAGGTTGCTCAAACCCAAGAAGTCCATTTTAAGTAGTCCTAAATCCTCGATCGGGCCCATGGAGTACTGGGTAGCTACGACGCCCTTCTGAGCCATTTCCATTGGTGCAAATTTCACAATTTCGTCAGGTGCAATCACTACGCCAGCAGCATGGACGCCATGGCTGCGGATAGTGCCTTCGAGTCGCAAAGCTTGGTCTAGCACCGTACGGCTAATCTCGTTGGACTCGTATTCGGCCCTAAGGTCGGGGTCATCCTTCAGTGATTTCTCCAGTGGAATGTGACGACCCTGGAACGGAGCAGGAATCATCTTGGCCAAACGGTCAGCGTCAACGTAAGGAACTTGCAATACTCTAGCTACATCACGTACAGCGTTGCGAGCAAACATTCGGCCAAAGGTGGCAATATTGGCGACCCGATCAGCGCCATACTTATCGATACAGTACTGGATGACTTCGTTGCGCCGAGTATCCTGGATATCGATGTCGATATCTGGCATGCTGATACGGTCGGGATTAAGAAAACGCTCAAACAGCAGGTCGTACTGAATAGGATCTAGTTCGGTTATCTTGAGCCCATATGCAATAATTGAGCCAGCTGCGGATCCACGACCTGGACCAAAAACGATGCCATTGTTCTTGCCCCAGTTAATAAAGTCTTGAATGATCAAGAAATAGCCGTTAAAGCCCATGTTATCAATGACGTTTAATTCAAATCCTGCCCGGGCGACCATTTCAAACGGCAGAGTTTTCTGGGCTTCTTCGCGGCTAAGATCGGCTGCCTGAAGTTCGCTGACGCCACCATAGCGCCAGGCCAAGCCACGATAAACCAGGTCGTGCAGATATGACTTCTCTGTCTTGCCTCTGGGGACGGGAAACTTGGGGATCAGAATTTTTCCTAAGTCTAACTCAACGTGACAACGGTCGGCTACTAGCTTAGTATTGGTTATTACATCCGGGTTATCTTTACCCCAACGCTTGATGATTACTTGAGGCGTTTCAACATGGAGCGGAAAATCCTTTAGTGACATGCGCTTTTCGTCACTCAAGAACGATCCTGTACCAACGCACAATAAGATTTCATGGGCTTCTTGGTCGTCATGACTCAAGTAGTGAGCATCGCAGGTAACGACTACTGGAATGTCTAACTCCTTACCAAGTTTCAACACCTGTTCATTGATACTCTGCTGATCAGGACTATGCAGCGGGTTGTCAGGATGCCCGTGATCCTGAACCTCCAGATAGTAGCGATCCCCAAAAATACTTTTGTACCACTGCGCAACAGTTTTGGCTTGTTCGTACTGACCTTGCTTCAAGGCATCACCAACCTCACCACTCATACAGGCGCTCATGACAATCAAGCCTTCGTTGTACTTCTCTAGCAGCTCGTGATCAATCCGTGGGTAGTAATAGAAACCTTCCAGATGGGCGATGCTACTGAGTCGCATTAGATTCTGATAACCGGTGATATTCATGGCTAGCAAGATCAGATGGAAACGAGCTTTGTCCTTTTGTGGATCTCTGTCGGTGTGACTGCGGGCGGCAACATAGGCTTCCAGCCCAATTATCGGGTTTATGTCGCGGGCCTTGGCTTCTTTATAAAATTCTACCGCTCCGGATAGGGTGCCATGGTCTGTCATAGCCACCGCAGTCATGTTTTGGGCTTGCACAAAGTCCATTAGAGGTCCAACTCGTGTCAGCCCATCAAGTAAACTGTACTGAGTATGGTTATGTAAATGCACAAAGTCTGAGCTTTTCAGCTCAGACGATGCGCTATTTTCAGAGACGTGCATAGCCAAGTTGTTACCCTCTTTGTAGTTATATTTTAGTCTACTTTGGGGTTAAAGGCACGGGTTATAATTACAGCTTTCTTGCTATTTGGACATTAGCATCTGACGAATGTTCTCGATCACAGTGACGTCGCTAAATAAAGACAGTACCCAAATCAGCAAGGCTACCACCACGGTTGCCCCAATGACACCGCCAAAACCGCCCAAGATACCCTTTATAAACGTCATCTTATACGATTGGTTACGGTCAATGTAGCCAGTTTCGTAGATATTTGTGAGCATTCGGCCCAATTGTTCGAAGTCTGTTTTAGCCTTTTTTGGGTTCGGCATGCTTACCAACGTATTTTTTCAAGTGGTCAATGGCTTTTTTGGCCTCACTCATGGCCTTACGCAGATCTTTGTCTTCTGGCTCGCCTTCATGAAAGGCACTTAAGATGACTCGGACTTTGTCCCGAGCTTCTTGAGCCCGAATGATAGCCTCGTCCAGTCCCGACTTGGCGCGAGTAGTTACATTCTTAGCGGTGGCTTTGGCTTCATCAATCAGGTCGTTCAGCTCACTGTGCATATTCTTCAATCTTTTTTCAGCATCGGCTTTGGCCTGCAATGCTTTTCTTTGTATGTCTTGCCGTGTTTCTTTGCCACTTTTAGGAGCTGTCAGAATACCAGCTAGGTAGCCTAGTCCTGCTAACAGTAATCCTCCTAAGGCTAGTCTGCCTGGTCGTTTAGTCATGCTATTTTCCTTTCTTGTTATCGTGCTTATGCAATACCGTGTCGGCTATGTTACTAAGCAGTCGGCCAACCGAGAAGGTACCGCTGGCCCTAGAAAAGAATTCTCCAATATTTTCAGCCTGATCCATCACATTTTCAGCCTTGTCAGTTATGCGCTGGACGCTATTGGAAATTTGGATACATTTAGCCAGCAGGACAATACTCAAGACTAAGAAAATCGCCAAAAACGTGGACAACATTATCACCAAGATGGTTTCGGCATTCTCCATATACCATCCACTATAGCATATTGCTATAACGCTTCAGTTGCGAGAAGTTGGACTTGTGTCACAAACCTAGTTGATTTTTGATTATATCCTGAGCCAGGCCAGGATTGGCTTTGCCTTTGCTGGATTTCATAACTTGCCCAACTAAAAACCCAATAGCTTTGGCTTCGCCGTTTTTGACATCTTCGCACGCTCTGGGATTGTCTTTTAGCACTTGAGCAACTACTGAGGCAATTTCGCCCTCATCAGAAACTTGCATTAGATTTTTAGCCTTGGCGATAGCCAAAGGATCACCTCCGCTATGGCTTAACTCTAGCCAGACTTCTTTGGCTGCCGTCGAACTGAGCTTGTTGTCGGCTACCAACTGAGATAAAGCAATGGCGGCGACAGGTGTTACAACTAATTGCGTAGCCTCTGCATCATCAGTCATGGGCGCAGCATTCACGAACCAATTGGCGATTCTTTTGGCATGAGATTTGTCGCTTTGATCCAAGATTGCTTTAACAAATTGAGTATTCTCCGGTATGGCAACGAGGGTTTCGATTGCAGCTGGCTCTAAGCCAAGGTCCTGAAACAATTTGCGGTACTCACCTGGTAGCATAGGCATGTTATCTTCTGTGTCATTGATCATCTTTTCTGATATCACCACTGGTGGAAGATCGGGTTCTGGGAAGTAACGGTAGTCGTGGGCTTCCTCTTTGGAGCGCTGGGAGAAGGTTTTTTGTTTGGCGTCATTCCAGCCCCGGGTTTCTTGAACTATTGGCTCGCCCTTGTCTAACAGTTCTGTCTGTCGAGCTATTTCATACTCCACGGCTTTTTCTACGCTGCGGAAAGAGTTTAGGTTCTTGGTTTCTGAGCGCGTGCCTAATACGGCAGGATCTTTACTGACGGAAACATTGACGTCAAAGCGCATATTTCCGTGGTACAAGTCCGCTTCGGACACCTGAGCATAGCGCATTAACAGGTACAATTCTTTGGCGTATGCCTTTGCCTCGGCTGCGGTATGCATGTCGGGCTCAGACACTATTTCTAGTAGTGGGGTGCCGGCACGGTTTAAATCAACTAGACTATAGTCTTTGCCGGGTGGATGTGTGCTTTTGCCAGCATCTTCTTCCATATGAGCCCGTGTGATTTGAATGCGACGACTATAACCGTCCACAATAATATTTACGCATCCCCCAATAATTATCGGCTGATCAAACTGGGTAATCTGATAACCTTTCGGCAGATCGGGGTAGAAGTAGTGTTTGCGGTCGAACTTACTAAACTTTTGTGGCTTGGTACCAAGTGCAAAGGCAGCTTTCATAGCCAGCTCTACGGCCGCTTGATTAAGCACCGGAAGAGCGCCGGGCATCCCCAGATCAATGTGGCTAATCAAGGTGTTGGGATCGGCTTTTCGGGCATCATTGTTAACCGCCGAAAACAGCTTGGTCTTGGTCTTGAGCTGCACATGACACTCGATACCAATCGTAGGGATGTATTTGGGCTGAGGTTTATTCATTATTCTTGATCCCTGCTTCCTGATTCTTGGTGTTCAGGGCTCCCAGATCACGCAGACCTTGACGGAAACCAATCAGCGCAGCTTTGACATCTGATTCTTTGAGTTTGACTTTGGTCTCGTCGGCTTTAAGTTTTTTGCACAAGTTATGCGCAAACCATAGATCGTCATTGTTAGAAAAATAGGCGCCGGCGGAGACCATTCGCTCACCCATGCTCTTGCCTTTGAATTTGCGGCGCTTCAACGCTTCGTCTAATAGTTTGTCGGCGCTGAAGATAGCGCTGCTCCAGGTAGCCTTGTCTTTGCAGTAGGATTGCAGCTCGGTCCATTTGAATGCAAAGCGATCACGCTTCAAGCGTTTTGGCAGCCGGCGATATACAAATAGCAGCACGATAAGCCCAATCGCTATGCCTGCCAGCAGAAAGACTCGCATTTCCATGCTCAGGCTATTCAGGTTGATCAACTTGGCCATCATCCCGCCAACTCCTCGGTTTGCTTTGCTAACTCCAGTAAGGTGCGGTCAGATTTTTGCGGTGCGATTATCTGCAATCCGACGGGCAGGTTGCCGACATTTCCCACGGGCACACTGATAGCTGGTACGCCGACCAGGCTTGGCGCAACCGTCATTATATCTTGGAGGTACATCTGTAATGGTTCATTGCTGTTGCTCCCAATTTCAAAGGCCGTGGTGGGTGCCACTGGCCCAACTAGGAAATCCACATGGGCGAACGCAGCTTCAAACTCTTTGATTAGTTTTGTTCTGAGCTGCTGGGCTTTTTTATAATACGCATCGTAGTAGCCGCTACTGAGTACGTAGGTGCCGATCATGATACGCCGCTTGGCCTCTTGGCCAAAGCCTTGTGATCTGGACATACTGAAGCTTTCTTCCAAAGTCTTGGCTCCAGCGTGGCTGTAACCATAGCGCTGGCCATCATAACGGCTAAGGTTACTGCTGACCTCAGCTGGCATAATAATGTAATAACAGGCCAAACTTAGTGGCAAGGAAGGCAGACTGACTTCCGCGACAGTGGCGCCCGCGGCTTTGAGTTTATCAACGGCTTGTTCGATCTGCCGTTTGACGCTTGGGTCGACGCCTTCACCCATATACTCCTTGATAACACCGATTCTCAGAGACTTGAGGTCAGAGTTCAGAGTCTTGAGGGTGTAGCCTTGGGGGTCGCGGTCTATGCTGGTCGAGTCTAGATCGTCTTTGCCGGCCATAACGTCCAGTACCAGTGCGGCATCTTCGACGTTGCGCGTCAGCGGTCCGATGACATCAGTGCTGCTGGCCATGGCTATTACCCCACTGCGAGACACCAGACCATAGGTCGGTTTCAGGCCGACTGCCCCACAAAAGCTGGCCGGTTGGCGAATGGAACCGCCGGTGTCTGTACCGACCGCAAACGGCACCATGTCCAGTATCACAGCCGCTGCCGAACCACCAGATGATCCTCCCGGCACCCGTGAGGCATCATGAGGATTTTTAGTGATCATTAGGTCGCTATTCTCGGTACTACCACCGTGAGCAAAGGCGTCTAGGTTGGCCTTGGCCACCACAATGGCGCCCTCAGCTTCTAATTTCTCAATAGCTGTTGCTTGGTAAGGTGCCTCAAAGCCTTTCAAGATATTGCTGGCGGCAGTCGTTTCGGACCCAAAGGTCAGGAAGTTATCTTTGGCAATGAAGGGTACACCGACCAGGCGACCCACCTTTTGGCCCTTGGACACACGCTCATCAATATCTATGGCCCGCTGCCTGGCTCGTTTGGCGGTGGTGGCTATAACGGCATTAAACTCTGCTTTATCATCAATGGTCTTCAGGGCTTGCTCGACAAGGTCAACGGCCCTAAGCTCGCCGGCCTGAACCTTTGCAGCAATATCAGCAATAGCGGTCCACTGACTCACGTGAGCATTCTCCTGACTTTGATGTGGCTGCCTTCGGTGGCCGGAGCATTCTTTAGCAGTGATCTTTGGTCCGCACCATAGTCTTTCTCCACATCAGGCCGCATAACGTTTACTAGTCCTGTTACCTGAGAGGTGGGCTCTAAACCTTCCAAATCTACTGCTTGTAGTTGTTGGACGTAAGCTAGGATGGCACTGATCTCGTCTGTGAAGTGAGCCACTTCATCGTCAGTGAGGTGCAGTCGGGCCAAAGTGGCCAATTTTAATACATCTGCTTTGCTCAACTTAGTCATATGTTACCCAAGTATAACAGAGACGAAAATTTTCTGCTTTACAAAGAAATATCCAGGGACTACGCTAATGATAAGTATAAATCTCACTTAGACAAAGGAAAAAGATGTCTTCAATAGAGAAGGACGACTTCGGTGAACAGGCCGAAGGCCAAACTAATATAATCCAAACACCTCCGGCTGCGTATGGAGGTTTTTTATTAGAAAGACCCGTACCACAGTTTGACTTAGAAGTTGTTGAAAGGAAGCTAGTCTGGCAAGCCAAGATACGGGATATTGGCTACTTTACGCGAGAGTTGGTTACTTTTAATGATGGAACTCAGTACGAGGATCAACGATCAATGCCTGATAAAACCCGTTTCGATGTTGGCGCTACGATGACTACCCCTTGGTGTACGCGTATACCTGGCTACCCGACAGAGGTACAGAAGCTCCTGGCAGCACAAGGTATTGCATCGGACTTGGTTGGACCTCCGGAATTTCCTGTGAGTTTATTTTCGCCTCGTAAAACTTTAAATATGCTCTCGAATATAAGACACTATGTGAGTAATTCGCATGATGCTGCCGCTCAGCTGACACTGGCACGAGATGCTGCTACTGCTGGGATGTTCGACGAGGAGACTTTAATGGCCCTGGGTTATTCTCGCGGTTGGATGATTGGCTGGGATCTATTGGCTCAAGATGAGCAGTTTGGATTTGATATCATCTATTCGGATGGCACAGACCCATGTCTGGTAGTCAAAGCGAACCAAGATGATTTGAATATTACAGATCGAGATACCTACACCTACCTACCCCGCGAAGTTGCCGCGGCAATATATGCTATTCAGAACCATAGTTTGGCAGAAATTAAAGATCTGGTAAAAACCCTGCATGGCATGCCCAAATTCCTACAGCACGTTGCCGTAGGGTTTGCATTGTTCGAGGGACAAGCCGGCTGGCAAATCCCGAATATTCAAAAAGACAAAGTAGGTGTGGTGCGCTTATATGATAAAAGTCTCGGAAACCAGCGCGAGATATTAAAAACAGTCTTGGCAAGCTTCCCTAACCTTTACCTTATCGACCGTGAAGGGCTTCATGCATCGGGTATGCACCCAAATGTTCGAAAAGCAGCTGTAGGACGCATTGTTCTAGCACAAAATCTCCACGCTGAGGGTGTACCGCTAGAAAGCGTTGACTTCGGCAGCCTAGCGGCCTTGCCCATAGCAGCTTAAAGTTTCTTTTTTATATCGTTGATGATATCGCGGAGTTCGGCGGCTTTTTCGAACTCCAGGTTAGCGGCAGCCAGGTCCATTTGACTAGTTAGGTCTTTGATCAGGTGGCCGTACTCATCTTTGGGGATTTTGTTTAGATTGAGCTTGGCTCGCTTGGCTTCTTCTGGCAGATCAGGTCGCATGCCCTTTTCTATGGCTTTGGCAATGCCAGTTGGTGTAATCCCGTGTTCTTTGTTGTAGGCTTCCTGGATTTTACGGCGGCGGGTAGTTTCGTCCAGGGTGCGCTGCATGCTCTTGGTAACATGGTCTGCATACATGATGACTCGTCCTTCAACGTGGCGAGCAGCACGGCCGACAGTCTGGATTAAAGCCTGTTCGCTACGCAGAAATCCCTCTTTGTCCGCGTCTAGGATGGCGACCAGCGAGACTTCTGGCAGGTCCAAACCTTCACGCAGCAAGTTGATACCAACTACAACGTCATATACGCCAAGACGCAAATCGCGCAAGATGTCGGTACGGTCTAGAGTGTCCACATCGCTGTGCAGATAGGTTACTTTAATATTAATTTCTTTGAGGTAGTCTGTTAGGTCCTCTGACATGCGCTTGGTTAGCGTAGTGACCAGCACACGCTGGCGTTTATCGATGGTGTCTTTGATTTCGCTGAGCAAGTCGTCTATCTGGCCCTCAATCGGCCGGACTTCGATTGGCGGATCAATGAGCCCCGTAGGACGAATGACCTGCTGGGCTGGTGGCTTGAGACTACGCGACAGCTCATACTCGGCTGGTGTGGCGCTGACATAGACTACCTTATTAACGTGTTTTTCAAATTCTATGAAGGTTAATGGCCGATTGTCCAGGGCGCTGGGCAGTCTGAAGCCATGCTCGACTAGTACTTCTTTGCGTGCCCGGTCACCGTTGTACATGCCCCGTACCTGGGGCATGGACATGTGCGACTCATCAACAAAAAGCAGGTAGTCATCTGGAAAATAGTCCAGTAGCGTCGCTGGCTGTTCGCCAGGTTCGCGATTAGTTAGATATCGGCTGTAGTTTTCTATACCCTTCACAAAACCGGTTTCTTCTAACATCTCTAGATCAAACTTAGTTCGTTGCTGCAGTCGCTGGGCTTCCAGTAACAAGCCGTGTTTATTGAAGTATCCAAGCCTCTCGTCAAGCTCGTGTTCAATCTTGCCTAAAGCTACCTTGAGTTTATCCTGCGGTGTCACGTAGTGGCTGCCGGGAAATATCCTCAACTCATCTATAGTCGCCAGGATTTCACCAGTTAATGGATCTATCCTGGTAATACGCTCGACTTCGTCGCCAAAAAACTCGATACGATATGCTAGTTCTTCACCGGCTGGGAAAACATCGACTACATCGCCGCGCACGCGGAATGTTCCCCGATGGAAGTCAATGTCATTGCGAGCGTATTGAATGTCCGTTAAGTGGCGCAGGAACTTATCCCTAATTCGTCGCTCCCCACGTTTAACGGTAATGGCCATGTCGCCATAGTCTTCTACTGAGCCAATTCCGTAAATACAGCTGACGCTGGCCACGATAATTACATCCCGGCGGGACAGCAAGGCATCTGTAGCCGCGTGGCGCAAACGGTCGATCTCTTCATTGATCTGGGAATCTTTTTCTATGTACGTATCAGAGCGCGGAATGTAGGCTTCCGGCTGGTAGTAATCAAAATAGCTAACAAAGTAGTGCACGGCGTTGTCCGGAAAGAAGTTCCGGAACTCATTGTAAAGCTGGGCCGCTAGGGTTTTATTATGTGACAATACTAGGGTCGGCTTCTGGATGTTCTCAATTACATTAGCCATCGTAAAGGTCTTGCCCGAGCCGGTGACACCTAGCAGCACCTGTTCCTTGACTTCCTTCTGCAAATTCTCAGTCAGCTGAGCAATGGCTGATGGCTGATCACCCATTGGCTGATAGTCAGATTTTAGACTGAAAGAGGTCATCGCTACATTGTATCAAGACACCGGGTTTATGTCTTAGGCGTATAGCCTACGGTACTTTTTGTGATCTTCATCAAGAATATCTACTAATTGGGCTATCAAATTTTCAGCATTGTCATCAAATATCACTCCTCCGCCTCGGCCCTCGCCAGCGGCGTGCAGGATGTCCATGATTTCTGTACTTATACCTCCACCACCGGCTAGGAAGCCAATCGGCGTATCAGTCTCAATAGCAATCGTAAATTCATGCAATGTGCCTATACGACCACCAATACTAACCACGGCGTCAGCCGAATTTATCAGTACTGTGTCCCGTCCAACATAGTGCAAGCCGGTATACAAAATGGTGTCATAAGCATCAGTGGGCAAACGGTATTTCAAAACATGCTCAATCTTGCTAGATGCTGGGCTGATGCCGACGCTCATCAGACCCCCAGCTTTTTTATAAGCCTCAGCCGCATAATTAGGTAGTCCAATCGTGGCCCCAGTCATTAGACTATGACCAGACTTGGCTAAAGCGACACCTACCGACTCGGCTAACATCATACCTTCGGCTACGCTCTCACCTTTTGAGGCACCGCTAACACAAATTTGATATTTAGAGCTCATTTAGAAAGTCTCTCCGGCAAACTCCAGAATCTCGGGGTCTACCGTCTCATAATCTAAACTTTTCAAGACCTGGTTCTCTAGTGCAGGCTGGCCCATGTAACGGACAAACAACTCATTCCATAGCCCATCCTGGGCATGCTGATAAACGCGATGTCCATAATCCAGTCCGTTTAGGTAGTTCAGTGCCATGTCCAGCAAATTAAAGCTGACTGGTTTATGGTCTCCTTTGGTGGCTACATAATCCATGCCGTGCCAAAAATGCAGTGCCGGCTCCAGATGATACAAGACTTCCTCAACGTTGCGCCAAGCTAGATCCTGATGCGTTACATGAGGCTCCAATACTGACGGGTGCTGCTGACCTTTTCGGCCAAAATGTCGTTGTACTACGCGCCAATGAATTTCTTGACCAGCTATTTGAACATGAGTGCCCCGGTCGTATTGCAGAGAAGCGGCAATGCGCTCACCAAAGTCAGGTTGCATTTGGTGGAGCTTATAAAAAGAGCTGAACAAGCGAATCTCATTAACTTCGTAAAGCAGTAGAGGCAGCAATGTAATTGCCACCCCTGGACGTTTGTCTAGTGGCAACGGCAACATCAGGACTACACCAAGCTCTCGAATGTCCAATAAGTTATGGTGACGGCTTGAGGTGTAGGTGTTGGCGGCTTTCTGCCATTTGGTTTTATCTAGCAGCCTAATTTCTATGGGTCGGGTTTCGAAATCCATGGGCATTAGCTGGTGATACTGAGCTATGAACTTGCGATACCATTGATCCTTCTCGATAAGTTTTAGCCCACCAAATATTTCGCCGATTGGTTCACGCTTCAGCATTGACTCCAGTGACTTGTAGCCCAAATAACGCATTAGGGCTTTGGGTGGTTGGAGCTTGAGCAAGCGCTTGGCGCTGCTAGCTTTTAGGACCCACGCCGTATGTGGTATCTTGGCCTGCAACACAGCATCCCGAATACGTGGAAGTAAAGCGTGCACGTCACTGGCATCAGCCACACCTAATTTTTTAGCCACAAAGCTGTCGTGCAAACGAACCAGATTGAGCAGCGCATAGTAGAGCTCTCGGCCGGTTGTGTCCCGCGGGTCAAGTCCTAGCTCACGTGTTTTTTGACGCGTTAGCGTCAATAAATCCGCGGTCAAGCGAACGTCAACGCTGTGATGCCCACTGGCGTGCTCCAAACGTCGAATATCATCAGCAAACAGCGCCTGATTGACCCCCAACAATTCCGAAATGAGTCTAGACATAATTACTACTTAGAATAGCGTAAAGCTTATGCTTTTACCACTGGTAATGACTGTGATTGTTCAGACTAACGGCATGGCATGATAGTCGGCTGGTGCTTTCTCCAGCAGCGCCTGCAGTTCAGCTTGGGTCAAGAGACC
Organism: uncultured Candidatus Saccharibacteria bacterium; assembly: GCA_964487615.1. GTDB lineage: Bacteria > Patescibacteriota > Saccharimonadia > Saccharimonadales > CAZARM01 > CAZARM01. The sequence continues at coordinate 53,189 of CAZARM010000001.1, forward strand.
CTGCTGGGCGCCAATGTACTGCGAAACATTCATGCTATTGATTGGCGCCCATGCTAGGGCAGTCTCCAACGGTTGACCTTGCGCTAGAACGGTCGTTAGCGTGGATGCAAAGGCATCACCGGCACCCGTTCGATCATAAGGCTGCTTCACGTCAGGATAGATCGGCATGAACAGATTTCTTTGACCATCGGATGCGTAAGCACCTGCCGGACCATCGGTGATAACAACGGTCTTAACCCCTAGGTCGTGCATAGCCTGAATCAGTCCAGACACATCACCACGGTCTTTGCCGGTAATAGTTGCTGCCTCCTCGCGGTTAGTCACGACTATCTCTGCACGTTGATAGAATGGCGCTAGTTTTTCGGCACCCCAAATCAAATGGTACATCCCGGGCTGGAAAGCCAACCTTATGTCCGGATTAGCAGACAGGTATTCAAGCATAGCCTGGTGCAACTCCTCTGTTTTCTCCCCTAAGACACCCAAGTACAACCAGTCGGGCTTTTGCGCGGGGGTCTTCCACTCGTAATCATAATCCTCAAACTTCTGAAGCTTGGTGCGGTCGGCCCCGTAGCGAAGATAAAAGTGATAATTTGACTTCTTACCGGTTTCGACTACTAGACAATCGGTGTTCACAGCTTGAGACTTGAGGTAGTCGATCATTTCTTGCCCAACGGCGTCATCTCCTAACCAAGCCATCAGGCTGACGTTCAAGCCTAGGCGCGCCATGGACACGGCTGCATTTGGCGCACATTCCACGGCCTTAACGACGTCTAACTTGTCATAAGGCAGCTTTGCCCCCAGCTCAAAACTCAAACGCTTGTAGCCTTTATCGTCAGTCGAAACTACTGCATACTCTTCAAATAAAGTGATAAATGCTCCGCTAATGATGTCTCCGACGCATAGTATGTGTGGTTTATTCACAGTTTCTTTTCCTCCATCCTCATTTCATGAATCGGGGTATCCTGCTTTAGGATCCCGACTTTGGCGCCTATTACGCTTACCACTGAGGTCGAATTGGCACTAGCAAAGGTAACGGCCTGCTTGAGCGACTGAGTAACCGCCCAATTAACAACGAACCCCGAACCAAACGCGTCGCCGGCACCAGTTCTATCTATAACTGGTACGTCTTTATAAATTCCGGCCTGAACATAATTTGTGCCGTCTGTGGCTGCCACGCCCTTTGGCCCATCGGACACTACTACTACTGGTGCCAATTTCGCTAGTGCTTCAACCAGATCGTGCAGCGATTCGGCTTTGACAATCATTTGTGATTCTTGCTTGTTGACAATAAGCACTTCGACAAAGGGCAGGAGTGCTTTGATCTTATCGGTGTGCGCCAGTTCCGCTTTGCCTGGGTTCCAAGCAATCTTGATATTCAAACGCTTAGCATCGGCAAACAATTTCTCGAGGGTCTCCATCGATCCAGCCAGATTTGACATATAAAGCCAGTCGACCTGACCAACACTGGACAAGTCAAACTGAGCCGATTGGTAATGAGTCGATGCACCTCGGTAGGTAAGGATCGTCCGCTCCCCATTGGCGGCCAGCAAGATTACCGAATAACCGGTGTTGTACTTTTCTGAATACGACAATTTGGCTTCCACACCTTCACGCTTTAGCTCCTCAGAAACGGCTTGACCAGCTGGATCGTGGCCAATGGCACCCATAAAGACACTGTCTTGTCCCTGACGAGCAAATGTTACGGCCGCATTGGTTGCCCCGCCGCCAGTGCTGAAGTTGATTTGGTCGACGTCTGCCTTGCCGCCCATTTTGAGCTCAGCATAGAAAGAACCGTCTTCTTCTTTCACCGGATCCAGAGCGTCGCTGTGGCTCAAGAAAACATCCTGGACCGCAGCTCCAATCGACACAAATTTCATATGTATTTATCCCTCTTGTTTGTATTTACATGATACTTGGTGTTTAGAATATACGCCATCTGTATATTGAACTGTGTAGTTATAGGTCCTGGCTAGTGGAAACAAAATCGTCAGTGTGGACACCCAAGTCAAGTCTACCTTGACGGGCTTGGACTGCTAGCATCAGTTGATGATCGAAAATAGCCGCAGGGTCACCTTCTTTAGCCGCCCAAGCCTTAAGCACCGGGTCTTGCAAGGCACGCGAATAAGAAAAAGTTACACCCCAAGGGTGGTCAGCAGCCTGAGCGATTAAGTTCAAGTTCTTAAAAGCATCGTCTGGTACCTGCCCTCCGCTCAAGAACACAACGCCACCCAACTCTTTGGGTGCATGTTCATGTAAAACGCGGACTGTCCGATTGGCAACATCTTGATTATCAATTGCTATTCCAGAGTCTTTTCCGGGCAATACCATGCTCGTTTTTAAAATCGCGCCAGGCAAATGAACACGCATAGCCCGCATGAGTTTGAAAAGCCCGTCTAATGTTCTTTCCAAGGCCTGCTCGCACTGCTCAATTGTATGATTGCCTTCGAACAACACTTCAGGCTCGACCATTGGTACGATGCCCGCTTCCTGACAAATTCTAGCGTAACGGCTCAAAACAAAAGCATTGCTCTCTATGCATTCTTGGGTTGGTATACCGTCACCTATGGTGATCACCGCTCGCCATTTAGCAAACTTGGCGCCATTTTCTGCGTAGTGCTTGATGCGTTCTGGCAGACTATCTAGGCCTTTGGTTAGCTTCTCGCCTTTAAATCCCGGCAAGTCAATCAGCCCTTCGTCAACTTTAATCCCTGGCAGAACACCGATTCCATGCAGATAGTCAGTAAATGGAACATGATCATCGGTTTGTTGCCAAAATGTTTCATCAAAAAGGATCACGCCACTCAAATTATCGGCGTTGCCTGGTGCCGTTAATAGAATCTGGCGGTACTGACGACGGGTTTCAGGGGTACATTCGACCCCGACGGCGTCAAATCGTTTCTGGCAGCTGGCGTTACTTTCGTCTGCAGCCAGAACGCCATTACCACTCCCGACTAGTTGTTTAGCAATTGTCTCGAGTGCTTGAGTGTCCATTTACTTCTTCGCTTCCATTAGTTCGTGTGCGGCAATGGCTATGTGCTTAGCAGTCAGTCCAAAGTGCTCTAGCAACTCTTCCGGTTCGCCGGACTCACCAAAGCGATCGCGGATGCCTAAGCGTTTCAGTGGCGCTGGAAATTCTTCGCCCAGTAGCTCCGCTACTGCGCTACCCAGGCCTCCAGCAATTTGAGCTTCCTCAATGGTAATCACGTGTTTGGTTTTGTGGACTGATTGCAAGATTGTAGCTCCATCCAGTGGTTTCACGGTTGGGCAGTGTACGACTTCTACGTCAATCCCATCTTTAAATAACATGTCGGCAGCCAGCAGTGCCTGGTATGTGAGCGGACCGGTGGCGACGATGGTCAGGTCCGCTCCTGTAGCATAAACATAGGCTTTGCCGATTTCAAAAGGAGTCTGTTCAGTCGTAAATATTGCGCTGTCGGAGCGGGCTAAGCGTAAGTAGCTTGGTCGGTGGTCTTTAGCAAGTGCCAGGGTCGTGCGTTCAGCCTCTAAACTGTCACCCGGGACCACTACAACCATATTAGGTAGCACTCGCATGAGGGCTATATCCTCCAACATCTGGTGAGTTGCGCCATCCGGACCAACTGAAACCCCGGCGTGTGAACCAACAATCTTGACCGGACGGTCATTTAGGCAAATCGTTGTGCGAATCTGCTCCCAGTTACGACCAGGACTAAAGGCGGCGTAAGAGGAGACGAACGGGATCTTGCCCATGGCGGCCATACCTGACCCAACAGTCACTAAGTTCTGCTCAGCTACACCAATTTCTACAAAACGATCTGGGAACTCTTTGGCAAACAAACTCATCTGTGTCGAATCGGTTAAATCAGCGCAGGCAGCCACGACGTCTTCGTTGTCTTTGCCGGCTTGCAGCAAACCACGCCCAAAACCCTTGCGGGTGGCTTCTTGTTCAAGCTTGCCATGCACATCGTGCAGATGAAAACTACTCATGTTCACCTCTAATTTTGCCATTAAGGGTGCGAAGTTGATGGAGGGCTTTTTTGGCCTCTTCATGGTTGGGCGGCGAGCCGTGCCAATGGAAATCATACTCCATGAAATCGACACCCTTGCCGGGGACTGTATGAGCAATAATCATGATCGGCTTTTCTACCACTGCTCGCCCCATAGCACAGGCATCTATGACAGCTTCGACATTATTGCCATCAATTTCTATGACATGCCAGCCAAAGGCTTCCCACTTTTCTTTTAGGTCATCAAGAGGCATAACGGTCTCAGTCGGCCCATCAATCTGAATGTTGTTACGGTCGGTAATGGCAATGATGTTATTTAGCTTGTATTTTGAGCAGAGCATGGCGGCTTCCCAGACATTCCCCTCGTCCTGCTCGCCATCACTCATGACGACATACACCCAACGGTGCTGGTCTTTGTTCATACGCATCGCCAGAGCCATACCGGCCGCCTGACTTAGCCCGCAGCCTAAGGGGCCACTGGTATTTTCTAGTCCGGGCAATTTCTGGCGCTCTGGATGCCCCTGGAGCCGCGAACCAAACCGCCGCAAAGTCAAAAGCTCTTTGATATCAAAATACCCGGCCTCAGCCATGCTAGCGTAACGCACCGGCACACAGTGACCGTTGCTTAGCAGCAAAATATCCCGTTGGTCCCAGTCAGGTTCTTTGGGATTATGTTTCAAAATATCAAAATAAAGCGCGGCGAAGATGTCGGCTAGTCCTAATGGACCGGCACTGTGGCCACTGCCAGCATGTTCCAGCATGCGGATAATATCCACCCTGATATTAGTGGCTTTTTGTTCAATTTCTGCTATTTTCATCTGTTTGTATCCACGCTTGCTATCTTATTTAGTGTAGCATAAGCGGCCTGAGGATCTTCGGCCCGTTCAATGAAGCCACCGGCGTTCAAAACGTCTATTCCGCCATCGATCAGCTTCTGGCAATTTTTATCGTTGATGCCGCCGTCCCAGCCAATTTCAAGCTCTTTTTTCATTTTTTTCAGCAGTCGCACTTTGTCAAGCAACTTCAGGTCAATCTGACCTCCGAAGTGGCCCAACTCGCCCGAGAATATCAGCACATGGTCAATGTGCTCTAATGCTGGCCGAATAACGTCCGGCGCCGTGGCCGCCAGCAACGCCACGCCGACCTTGATGTCTGCCTCATGAAGCTTCTTGGCAAAACTTATAAAACTGCCTTCGGCCTCGGCGTGGATAATGACCAGGGTCGGCTCAAGCTTAACAATGTCGTCTAGGTATAGGTCTGGCCTCTCATACATTAAATGTAAGTCGGCCTGTACACTATGAGGCCACCATACTCCACGGATGGCCAGACTTTTAGGCTTGGCGAATAATCCATCGGTTAGGTCAATCTGCACGCGTGTCGCAAACGGTGCAATCCGCTCCATCTGCTCTCGAAACTGATGAGCGTTATGGGCTAAAACCGTTGGACATACTACGGCCATAATGTCAGAGCTCATCAATCTGCTTAATACGCCTTTTGAACCTGTCGGCTCCGGCGAATGGCGTTGTCAGCCAGGTGGCAATGATAGCTTCGGCTTTAGCTTCTTTTAGAACTCTCGCCGGCAAACAAGCCACATTGGAGTCGTCGTCATTACGCGCAGCGCTAGCCGCTTCCCGATCAAACAACAGTGCCGCACGAATGCCTTTAAATCTATTGGCGGCCATGCACATGCCCTGGCCACTACCACAGATCAAGATCCCACGGGGATCAGGGTCACTACTAGCCAGCATGGCATGAGTCAACTTGGCAGCAAAGATTGGGTAATCGTCTTCTGGATCCATCCGCTCATCACCAGTGTCCAGTACGTTGTGGCCTTGGGCTTTTAGGATGCCCTCCAAACGTTCCTTGAGGTGAAACCCGTTATGGTCAGAACCGATGAAAATGTTCATGTGTTTACTCGGCTTTTTTATGTATCAACTTGCCTGTATCAGCTACCTGCTCAACCAGACGATTCGAGTAGCCCCATTCGTTGTCATACCAGATGACGACTTTTACCAGGTTTCCGGCTACCACATTGGTAAGCTCTAGATCTACAATTCCGGAACGACTGTCGCCAATATAGTCACTACTCACAAGTGGTTCATCGGAGACTCCAATAATACCCTGGTAGTACGGCTCTTTTGAGGCTTTTGTAAGCAGATCGTTTATTTCCTCTTTGGTGCTGTCCTTCTTAAGCAACATGGTCACGTCACTTAAAGACACGACCGGCGTAGGCACCCGAACACTTAGGCCGTCAAACTTTCCTTTAAGACTCGGCACGGTCAGCGCTACCGCAATTGCTGCTCCAGTAGTGGTAGGCACAATGTTGTGTGCGGCGGCCCGACCTTCTCGGGGATCTTTAGTCGGGCTATCGGTAAGCGTTTGGCTGGCAGTATCACTATGTACGGTAGTCAGCATGGCCTTTTCGATGCCAAATTCGCGATCCATGATATCCATAATGGCGGCAATGCTGTTGGTAGTGCAGCTGGCATTGCTAATGATGTTGCCGGCTTTCTCTAACTCTTTGTCATTGGCACCAATTACGATGGTCTCTATGTCATCACTTTTGGAGGGTGCGGAAATGACTACTTTTTTGGCACCCGCCTTGAGATGGGCCGAGGCGTCTTCGCTCTTGGTGAAACGCCCGGTCGACTCGATAACTACATCCACGTCCAGATCTTTCCATGGCAACATACTTGGATCTTTTTCTGCGGAAACGGGAATCGATGTGCCATCAACAATTAGATTCTTTTCGTCAAATGTCACCTTGTGCTCATATTTTCCATAGTTTGAGTCATGCACTAATAAATAGGCTAATTCCTTGGTATCGGTCAGGTCATTAATGCCGACAATCTCTAGATCAGTCCGTTCAAAAGCAATCCTAAAGCTGAGTCGGCCAATTCGCCCAAACCCATTTATTGCAACTCGTGTTTTCATGTTTTATGCCACCCCAAATATTTAGTGAATTTTATCTGTTGTTATTGTATAAGCACTGGCGTTATCTCGCAACCACTTCCTAGCGATCGACCTCTTGGCCTTTAAACTCAGGTAAGTCAAGTAAAGCTTCCAATGAAGTAGCCTTAGCAAAAAGCGACGTAAAGTAACTCATCATAGGGTAGTTGCCAGACAACACTGACGACCTGACTTGATCGAAGGGCTGGAGCTTGACGCTAATCTTCTCTCCGTCTGGGTCAAACTGTTGCTCAAACAGCTGATCGAACTCAGTAGCAACAAAAATCGGAGTAAACCATTCAATCTTTACAGCTGGCTGATCAGATGCAACGTGACGCCACTTTTTGAATGTCATCCCTGTTTCCTCCCGCAACTCTCGCTTGGCTGCATCTAGCCAGTTATCGTCTTCTTCGTCCGGCCGACCACCAGGCAAATGTACTTGCATAGGACGTCCGGGCTGTTGATCCTCGACTATGACTACTTTTCCATCTTTTATGGCAATGACTTGAACAGTGTCAACACGTTTCATCATCTCAAAAGTTTTAATTGACCCGTTGAACATCTCTTGGGGCCATTGGTAGACGTCAAAGATCTTGCCTTGAAACGCGAGAGTAGCTTTGTCAGGAATCAAAAACGCATTTTTAGATATAACTTTTTTCATTTTTTTTATTTCCAACGAACCTTACGAGATTAGCTACGCCTTTGGCATGGTCTTTGTGAGACGTGCCTTGGTCATCTAGAACCGTGGCTTCAAATTTGTGCGTAAAGTCTTTGGTTGATGGGATATCGAAAAAGCGTTTTTGAATCCCTTTTATGGCTCGGTAGTTAGGTTCGATCTCTGTACCTTCTGACAGTTCCGGGTCATGAATGCTATTGACCAAGAAAGCTAAAGTGCCACCAGGCTTCAAAATGTCGTAGATTTCATTAAACAACTGCTCGGTACGTTTGAGCGGAAAGTAATGGAGTGACAAGTGGGCGTAGACAATGTCAAAAGTCTCAGGCTCAAACGGCAGCGGCAAAGACATATCAAGTTGAAGTGCCTCAACAGCAGGGATTGTAGGTAGTTTTGTTAAATCAGTGGCAGTAACTTTGTAGCCCTTTGATGCAAACCAAGCACTGTCCTGTGACAAGCCGGCACCTAGTTCCAATAGATGCCCACCGTCAGGAAAAAATTTGACGGCTTCTTGGGCAAACAAAGTCGGCTGTTTTACCCATGTTTCGTCGGCATAGCCAGATAATTTATTGACCCAATAGTCTTGAACGTTAGACATAACTACTTCTTGTAACGTTGTATGCAATCAGAGATTATTTTTTTGGCTTCCTCAACATCTCCCCATCCTAGTACCTTGGTGCTGCCTGGCTTTTTGAGGTCTTTGTAGTGGTCAAAATGATGTGCGACCATCTGCTTCCAAAGATCACCAAGATCTTCGAGCGTATTGAGCCAGTCACCGTCATTGCGGTCATCTGCCGCGCGCACCACAATCTTGTGATCCATATCGCCATCATCCTCAAAATTCATCACGCCCAAGATTTTTGCTTCTAACCAGATCCCAGTGGGTAGTGGCTCGTCGCAGACAATCAGGGTATCTAATTCATCACCATCGCCATCTAGGGTTTGCGGTATAAAACCATAGCTGACGGGTTTGGGGAAAATACCAGGCTCCACGCGGTCCAGCATAAATGCTGCCCGCTTGCGGTCCCATTCAATTTTTAGGATAGAGCCTTCGGGAATTTCCACGACGGTATTGACCAGCCCGTCCGCTACATTGCCGGGAGTTAGAACCTTATTGAAATCAGGCATTAGAAATCCTTGTTTAATCAGTAATATTGTACACTATAGCCAATGCGTATCATTGGGCACCGCGGTGCTGCCGGATTAGAGTTGGAAAACACCTTGGCTAGTCTTCAGCGAGCCAAAGATCTGGGTGTTGACGGTGTTGAGTTTGATGTCCGCCTGACAGCTGATCGCCAACTAGTGCTATGTCACGACGGTGACCTGTCCCGAACCGCTACAAAGTCAGCCAAAATCGAAGAGATGAATCTAGCAGAATTAAAGCAGATACCGCTCAAAAATGGTGAGCCAATACCAACGCTTGATGAGGCCTTAGACTGCCTGGGTCAAACCCTGGCAGTAGTCGAAATGAAAGTTAGCGGTTGTGCAGACGAACTGCTGGCAGTTCTGGATAAACATCCTAATACCCCAGTTATCATTGCCACCTTTCTGCATGAATTCGCGGCCGAGCTGGAAGTAAAACGCCACGGACTAACCGTCTTTTTGGCAGAATACACCCGCCCGACCGAGATCATCCATTTTGTGCGTACGGCTAAGGCGGATGGGATTGACCTCAATGCCTGGGTACTCAATCCCTTGACCTATTGGCTTGCCAAGAGGCGAGGCCTAGATATCATGGTCTATACCGTCAACCGGCGTTTCATCGGCTGGTTTATCAAAAAGCTCTATCCAGATGTGGCAATCTGCACCAACCACCCCGAACGATTCGTCAAGTCCGGAAAAGCCACAAATTCAGCATCGACCAGGCGCTAACGATTGCGGCAACCAAGTATTGGGCTTGGGTCCAGTCACGGTTCAATAAACATAGAATCGCGGCCCCCACATTTATAACAACGGCGAAGATGTACCAGCCCATCGGCCGATCAACCAAGCCGTTCCACAAGTAGCCAATTGCCATCACCAGCAACCAGAACGCTCCCAGGTGTGCAATTAGCCGATAAGCCCATTCGACTTTGATATAGAACACGATGCCAGAGATGGCAATGCCAACAGTAATTGGCACCAGCCAGGCCAAGAATATATTACGCATCTGTCGAACCTTCAGCGGCATTACCCTGTACATATATCCTAGACCAATCAATGACAGCGTGAACCAAACAGGATTAATGGTTTTTCGTTGGTGATAATCAGTGGCAATGAAGCCGGCTGTAACTAGTACCGCCCACAGCAAGTAAACCCGGGCGCGAGTTTCTATGAACAAATGCTTACCAAACGGCGACATATGTTCATAGTATACTATTGAGATATTATGCGCGTAACATTTGATCATTCTAGTCCCACGGCCGACCACATTCGGACCTATTACTTCAAACCGGAGCGGGAGATGCGCTACACGGCTGGTCAATTTATTGAGCTCACCCTGCCCCATGACAATCCGGACAAGCGCGGGCAGAAACATTGGTTTACCCTGTCCTCCTCGCCTAGTGAAGAACTGCTTAGTATTACCACTAAATTCGCTACTGACCACATTAGTACCTTCAAGCAAACCTTGGCAGCCCTTAAGCCGGGCCAAGAGGTCGCCATGAGCGATGCCATGGGTGACTTTGTGCTACCAAAGGATACCTCCCTTCCGCTGGTGTTCATCGCCGGTGGCATTGGCGTTACACCGTTTCATAGCATGATCCAGTGGCTAATCGATACCCAGGAACACCGGACGATTCAGCTGCTTTACGCCGCCAATGTAGTTGAAGAAGTAGCTTTTAGGGATATATTTGCCAAGTATGGCCTGCCAGTCACCATAATTTTGAGCAAACCACCCGTAAACTGGAAAGGCCAATCCGGCCGTCTGGATGCCAAAAAAATTCTGGAGCTGGCTCCTGATGTAGACCGCAAGCTGTACTACCTATCAGGTCCCGAACCAATGGTCGAAGCTCTAGTCGAAGGCATGAAGGATGCCGGCGTCGATAAAAAGCGCTTGGTCGGTGACTACTTCCCCAACTACACGGGCGTATAGATTAAACACTCAACTTGAACTGGTTTACTCCGTAACTACGATCGTGGCTTTCATATTGGGGTGAAGCTCACAGTGGTAAGCAAAAGTACCCGCAGCATCAAATGTCATGGTGTACATTTCGCCTTGGTCAAGCGTGCCACTATCTAGCATGCCGCCCCCATCAGAGGTCACAGTGTGGGCTGTAGAATCTTTATTGGTCCAGGTGACAGTAGCACCCTTCTTGACGGTCAGTTTGGTAGGGGAAAAGGCAAAACCGGAGATGGTGACTGAGTTGGATGAAGTAGAATCATTCGAGGTGGCTGGAGCCGTTTCGTGCGCAGAATGGTCTTCCGGGGCAGTTGCGGTGCTCGAACTGGCAGTCTGTGCAGGCTCATCTTTCCGCGTGGCCAGATATACCCCGCCAAGACCCAGAATCGCTACCACGACAACAATGATTATTATCACAGGTTTGCTCATATCCCCTCCTTGATTACTGACTAATCATACCATCAAATGTAGTCAAGTCTAAAGAACCCTTAAAGTATGAGAAAATAGAAGTCTAAAGGGGGAGTTTTTAAACATATGGATAAGAATAAATGGGTAGTGGCGGCATTAATTGCCGTTGGTGCACTTGTGGCGCTTGTAGCAGTATTGCCCAAAACCAAACAAAGCAGTACGGCTGCTAACATCACCCCGCCCACAGTTACCAGAATTACCGCCGAAGAAGTAGCCAGCCACGATAGTCGTGATGATTGTTGGACCGTGATTAATGGCAAAGTCTACAACATCACCGGCTTTATCTCCAGCCACCCCGGCGGGGACGAAATCTTGCGCGCCTGCGGTATTGATGCCACCAGCTTGTTCACCCAGCGCGAAACCAGCAGTGGACAACCTGTCGGCTCGGGGACGCCTCACTCTAGCAGCGCCGCCAGCCAGCTAGCTAGCCTTCAAATCGGTGTGCTGTCATCTAACTAACCGACCGCTCTGAGATATACTTAACAGTTTCGATATAGTGCTGCAGTTGATCTGTAGGAATTTCGGCTAGCCAGTTATCCATCTTTTGAGCAATAATTTCCTCAGTGTGCGTCAGCATACGTTGCCCGCGAGGACTTAAGATAACGTGCCTCGACCGACGGTCGCGACGCTGGATCTTTTGCTTGACTAGTTTTTGCTGACCAACCTTGACCATCAATGCTGTGACTTGGGGCTGCGAAACATCCAGGCGTTTAGCAATCTCGGACAAGCTCAAGCCCTCTTCGGGTCCTTCGCCGATCACGCCCAACAGCAGCCACTCCATCATCGTAAGTTTCAAATAATCAAGTTGGTCGGCCACTAGTGCTCTTAGCACTCTATCGGCTCTGGAATGGAGCAGACAGGCCTGGTACATCGTAATTATTTTGCCCTGGTCAGCCATACCATCACAGCTTGTAGAAAAAACTTCAACTTGTAAAGTAAAATTCCGCCTTTATTGCTGTTAGTAAAATTTACTGCGAAACTTCAGATGCTTTAGCCCTGGCATGAGGCTCTAGGTACTGGCGAATCATTAAAGCAGCTGTGGCTCCCTCGCCGGCTGCACTAGCGATTTGCATGGTGGCGCCACTGCGCACATCACCAGCTGCAAACACACCCGGCATCGTGGTTTCTAAGTGATTGTTGGTCTTGATCATACCGACTTCATCTAACTCCACCGCACTACTTTTTAAGAATTGCGTATTCGGCAACAAGCCAATAAATACAAATACACCGTCGGTTTCAAAACTAACTTTTTTGCTTGTCAGGGCATCGGTAGCGCTGACCGAAACCACTTTGTTGTCAGCTCCGCCAACAATTTCATCGACGGGCGTATTGAAGTGGACGGTAATTTTGTCGGCGTGTTGCTTGAGCTCTTGTTGCAGCACATCAGAAGCTCTGAAAGCCGGACCGCGAACCAACATGTCAATTCTGGTCGCAAAACGAGTTAAGAAGATTGCTTCCTGAACAGCCGAGTTACCACCGCCGACGACCACTAAGCGCTTATCTCGGTAAAAAGCTCCGTCACAGGTGGCACAGTAGTGCACTCCGCGGCCGTAATACTGCTGCTCGCCCGGAATGCCTAGTTTTTTGTAATCACTGCCGGTGGCTATCAGTACGGCTCGAGCATGCATGTCGCCTTCCGAGGTCTTGAGTAGCTTGTAGTCGCCTTTGTCCTCAATGCTCATCACTTCGCCCAAGCGAATGTCTGCCCCAAAGCGTTCGGCTTGTTTCTCCAGAGCCTGACCGAGTTCTAAGCCGGCAATGCCGTCGGCAAAACCTGGATAGTTATCTACCCAGTCGGTTATCGAGGCCAAGCCGCCGATGACACCTTTTTCAAATAACACGGTATCTATATCTTCGCGTGTGGTATAGATGGCCGCACTTAAAGACGCTGGGCCAGCCCCCACCATCACCACATCATGCGTTTCTATATCAGCCATCTTAATTTATCCATTCTATCATTTGCAAAGTCTACTTTCTACGCTGCACTTAGTGCTTTTCAGGGATGCAGTACAAGGCAGGAGCGAGGAACGCAAAGGAGCGGTATTCAAATACCCTGACTGCGTACCGGAGCTCCTAGCGCCGTAATGCGCCCTGAAAAGTACTAAGCCGCGACTGCAGGGGCGAGGCGGGCTAAGTTGAAGCCAACAACAACTTCTCTAGTATTATCTTCTTTGGTAACCACGGTAACCGGCACTGTCAGGGCGCCGCTCAATTCCAACGCTTCAGCCTGACGCTCGGGATGCTGGTCTATATTGACTTCCTCGTAAGCATGGCCTTTGCTGCCTAACCATTTTTTGACCATTACGCAGTAAGCGCAGGTGTTGGTAGTGAAGATAGTGATGTTTTTGGCCATAATTTGTCCCTCTTTTCGTGCAACTTTTAGTGTTTATATGCTTATGTCTACCTATTGTATATAGCGTTTGCAGTTATTTCAAGACGCTATATGTTGTGTTTTTTTACTGCTACTGTTTTACGCTGACCAGCTCGATATCAAACACCAGGTCAGCGTCAGGGGGGATTCCTGAGCCTTGCGGTGGTGTGGATCCGTATGCTTGAGCTGCCGGTATCAGTAAGCGACGCGTGCCGCCGACTTTCATGCCTGGAACACCGTCCGTCCAGCCCTTGATCACTTGGTCCAGTCCAAATTCTACCGGTTGATTTGGGCCGTCGTGAGAACTTTGAAATATAATCCCTGTTGCCGCTACTGCTCCAGTGTAATGAGCCGTGACTGTTGCTCCCTGCTTAACAACCTCCCCGTCACCTACGACCAGATCTATAATTTTCAGTGAGTCGACCTTAGCGACCGGCTCAAAGTTTTGTAGTTTTGTACCTTCCAATGTTGCCCCCGTCTGTTTAGTTTGATCATTAATCACTTGCGAGTCAGTCGGGTTAGTAGGCTGTTTGTGCATTTCCCAGATCACGTAAATACTAAAACCGATCGATGACACCAAGAACAGTGCTGCCGCCAGTAGTGCAAAGACACGTTGATGCATTTTTGCCACGTTGTTACCTCCTTAGTCGTACGTCAAGTATAGCGACGTAGCGAAGCTTCGCCAACAACATTAGCAGATATTACGACACTTTGGTTGAGATGCGGCGGTACAACTTGGGGTAGACGAACGTCAGAGCCAAATACACCATCAGCAATAGGCCAAAGTTAATATGCAACAAGCTGCTGATAGCCACCACAGCTACCAGACCTGCTAGCCAGGAAAGGGCTTTGGCGCGGCTAACTTTTTGGCGTAAAAACTCGGCTCCGAGATAGTAGTATGGGAAAACCGTGACAACCAGTAGCGTGTTGGACAACAGGCCAAAGATCAACACCACAGCCAAACCTTCCCAGAATGGACTGGCCAGCGCTAGCGGGATAAGCGATACAACGGCCGTCATGCTGGTGGCAAACAACGGACGGAAACGTTCTTCCAGAGCGGCTACTGCGGCATCAATGGCCCCGGCGCCCTCATGCCGTTTCTGGTTAGCAAAGTCTGTCAGCAGAATGGTGTTTTTGATGCTCAGGCCAATTAGAGCAAAGAAGCCCAGCATAGTGAAAAAGCTGATGGCGTTATCAGTCAGATTAAGACCCAGCATAATGCCAAAGAAGCTAAACGGAATGGCCATGAAGATCAGGAGGGGCTGCAGCAAGGAGCGGAACTGGAAGGCCAGCAGGATAAACATGACGACTAGCAGTATTGGGAAGGCCAAAGCCAAAGTGCGGAAGGAGTCTTGGTTTTCTGATTCGAACCCTATATTGTAATTGATCTTGTCGGTTGACAGACCAAACTGACTGAGCTTGGTGTTATTGAATTCTTTTTCCAAACTATTTTGGGCCAGGGTGACGAGAGTGGTGGTATCGGTGCCATCAAAATTGGCGGTTACCGTTACCACTGGCCGGTTATCAACCCTTAAGTATTGGTCAGGACTGGAGACGTTGACGTTTACGAAGTGAGCGGTTGTGCCATTTACCCTTATGAGTTCAGTGTTTTTCATGTAGCTTTCATAGGCGGCGGCGGCTTTGAAGGCGTCCTGACGATTAGTCGAATCAATTTCAACAGTAAAGGCCGCAGAGGGGGGGCCAATGTCAACTTGGGCTACCGAGACTCGGGCGGCCTTAAAGTCACCGTCATACTTCTCCTGCAACTGTTTAACCAGTTCCGGCGACGTCACTTCGCGCTTATTGTAATTAGTCAGTTCAATTTGCTCGCTGGCCGTTTGGGCATTGCCTGTTCCATAGTACGAAGAATGTACAAAGTTTTGTCCGACCACCTGGGCGGCCAGCTGGTCAGCTTGCCCAGCAATTGCCTGGGCCTCCTCCACGCTGGTGCCTTGAGGAAAGTTAATGGCCAATGCTAAGCCGTTGGTGTCCTTGGTGGGGGGGAAGATGTTAAACACCACATTTTTGGCTATCAACCCACCGGCCAATACAAATCCTAGGCCGATGAAGACAGCTGTTAAGCCAACACCGAACAGTTTCTTGCGTGAGCCCCGAGCCCATAACATCGGTCGGGTAATGAAGCCTGCGACCTTGGCTTCAAAGCCCGCAGCTACTTCTTTGACCCCTTGCTTGCCCATTTGCTTTTTGCCCAGTAGCACGAAGCGTGCAAAGAACGGAATGAAGATTAGAGCCACCAGCAAGCTGATAAGCAAAGATATGATGATGGTCACTGGAATCGCTTGGATGAAGTCGCCCAAGATTCCACCGACGAATAGTAACGGCACAAAACTCAAACAAGCTGTTAGCGTCGCTGCAACCATCGCCCGGCTAACTTTCCGGGTGGCCGTCCGTACGGCTTCGCGGGCATCTTTTTCTTTGCCCCTCGCCGCATCGATGGCTTCAACCATAATAATCGTGTCGTCGACGATTAAGGCCAGCCCCAGAATAAGTGCAAACAGGGTTATGACGTTCAACGTATAGCCGATCAAGTACAGTACGCCCAAACTGGTCACCAGCACGGTGACCATTGAAACTACGGTGATTAGCGAGGCCCGGATGGCAATAACTAACGAGCCTACTATCAAAACGGCCAGCAAGCCTTCGAGTAACACGCGCTGGAGCTCGCTGAGGCTGTCTTTGATGCTGGGCGCTGAACTGGCGCTCACCTCACCACTGTAGTCAGCAAATGCCGGATCATGTTTCAGCTGGTCTAGAACGCCGCGGACTTGTTCATCAAATTTTATGACATCAGCACCATCGGTTTTAGTGACACCAATGATTATCGAATTGAAGAAGTTGGTCTGCTCCTGCTTCTCGCCGTAACGGTCAAAGCTACGCTGAATGTCCGTTGCGTGGCCAGTTGATACGTCAGTGGCAGTTTCAAACTGGGTTTTTAGAAAAACCGATTTAACTAGCTCGGGTTTGTGGTCATTCAACCATTTAACGGCCGACTCAGCCTTTGCGCTGGTATCGGCAACTGAAGCAGTTCCCTTTGTATTGAAAAATGAGACTGCCGCATCAATCGGTTGGACATCGCCACCAGTGGCGCCAAAATACAGCACATCGTACTGCGCTTGGACAGAAGCTGGTAAGACGCCCGAATCCTTAACCGCTTGCTCGAAAGCCTTGGTGGCGACGCTGGAGTCTACATTTTCCTTGTACTGCAGACTGATGCTAAAGAAGTTGTCAGTACTCTGACCCTGGACCGTGCTAACCCCCGCCTGATGAGTGGCAATCTCGGTCATCGGTTTAACCACGTCTTGGTCGACCCTGGCCGGATCATTTACGAAATAAGTGCCATTAACAATGGCGAAGGGCACGTTAACACTCGGGAAACCTTCACGTCTGAGCAAAGTCGTATAACTGGCAATACCGAACACGGCGATGGCTAGCCATATGAGCGCTGTGAGTTTTGGTCGGTCAAAGAAAGCGGTGGTCAGTTTTGGTAGGAATTTATCACGCGGTTGCTTGTTGGTTGGCTTGTGTCGTCGCAGTAACATGATGGTCAGATCCTCTGTAACTTTAGGTTGCTATGTCAAACTTCTGCAATTTCTTCTTGTTGAGCTCGGAGCGCTTGCCTCGCTGCAATTCCAGTAGCTGGGCATAGATGCCACCACTCTTAGATAGTTTAGCAGGTGAACCAATTTCGTCGATAGTGCCGTTTCTGAGCGTAATGATTTGGTCAACGTGACTGATGGTACTTAAGCGGTGGGCAATAATGATGGTGGTACGTCCGCGCATTAGTCGTTCCAGAGCTTCCTGGACCATGCCCTCGGACCGGCTGTCTAGACTGCTCGTGGCTTCGTCCAAGATTAAAATTGGCGCGTCCTTGAGCAAGGCCCGGGCTATGGCAATGCGCTGTTTTTGACCTCCAGAAAGTTTCAGCCCACGCTCACCAATTTCGGCATCGTAACCATCATCTAACTTGCTGATAAACTCGTGGGCATTGGCGGCTTTGGCGGCCGCAACAACCTGTTCTTCCGTAGCACCGTGGTGTGCGTAAGAGATATTTTCTCTAATCGTTCCGGAAAATAGGGCTGGCTCCTGAAAAACCACGCCGATGCCCTGGCGAAGGCTATTCTGGGTGACTGATTGGATGTCTTGACCATCAATAGTAATATTGCCTTTTTCTGGCTCATAAAGCCTCAGTAGTAGGTTAGTTAGGGTGGTTTTGCCCTCGCCACTCTCGCCCACCAAGGCAATTTTGGTATCTGGCTCAATGCTTAGCGTTATATCGTGTAATACCGGTTGTTTTTGATCGTAACTAAAGCTAACGCCGTCAAATTCAATCTGACCCTGCTTGACCTGAAGCTTTTTGGCATTCGAATGATCTGATATTTCTGGCCGCAGATTCATAACCTCGAAGTAGTCACGGCTATCGGCTACGGCCTTCTGGGTATTTTCTACCAAGAAGCTAATAGTAAAGATTGGGATGCGGATTTGCTGCGATAGCAATATCAGGGCAACTGCCACGCCCGGCGTATAAACACCATGGGCAGCCTGCAAAAATATAAACAGATAGACAAAAAAGAACGTTACGTTTAGCACCAGCCGGCGGCGGACATCGCGGGTATGCCAAAAGTTTGATTGCGGGCGGTTGATCTCGACCGCCTTTTGGAGCCTAGCGGTAAAGAAGTTTAGTTCCCGCTTTTCTGTAATGAAGCTTTTGACGACCTTGACCTGACCGATGGCTTCGGCAAAGCGACCAGTGGCGATGTCAGACTGCAAGTTTTTTTCAGCCTGGTACTGTTGCCAGGTGTTGCTGGTTCTAACCGTTAGCCAGATGTATATCGGGTACAGGGCTAATAGCAGCAGCGCTACTGGCCAACTATAGTACGCCACCACAACCAGCGAGAAAATCGTCGTTAGAATAAACTGCAGGAAGTTATTGCTCATCATTTGCATGAAATTAGCAATCTGCAGAATAGAGCGATTTAAGCGGTTGATGATTTTGCCTGACAATTCGGTGTCAAAATAACGCTGGGGTAGGCTCAGCAAGTGTTCATAGTAGCGAACTGATAGGATTTTAATGAGCTTGGCAGACATCTGATCGCCTAGGTAACCACCGACATTGTTAAGCACTGTGCCCATGACGTCCAACACAAAGATTCCTAAGGCTATCAAACCCAAGTAACGGAAGGAGGCGGTAGACCCTTTGCGGATTTCATCAATCGCCCAACCGCTCAAGATTGGCAGGAGCAAGCCGCTGAGACTAACCAGCACCATGATAATGCTGATACCAACGTAGTAGCCGCGCAGCTCACTGGCCGATTTTAAAATCTTGATAATGTGTTTCATTATCTAAAGCTTAACAGGCTAAGTTAGCCTTGCCTACCTGTTTTTGATTGACTAATCTTCCAAAACTTACGAACAGCTATGTGTTCTTAAACTTTGGGAGAAGACAGATGTGAGAAGTTTTATAGAAAAGAAAGGGAGCGAAGGCTCGACCAAACATTTTCTAACCTGCGTCAGTTATCTCCTTGTAGAACCAGTGGGTCCCCGACCTCGCGACTTTGCGCGGGAGCAGATGGCTGCGAGGTCGGGGACACCTGCTGGGGTGGTAAGAGCGTGGACTGCTCTCTTACCGCATGGGGCCTAGGGCCTCACGAATGGGCCTGGCGGTTGTTCACACGCATCTTTCCAGCGGCGGGTGCTGAAACGACGGGGATCACACCACCAGGCACCAAATGGAGCTATAAATTACAGCTCTCGAACTTGACCAGTGGTCTCTCGTAGCGCCGTTGTACGGGCAGTTTCGCATATCTGCGTCGCTGACACTACGAGAGACTCACCGGGCTGGTGGGGCGAAATCGGGAAACGCCAGGTCGGGGCGAACGGCCTGCAGCGACAGAACACGGACGAAGTTTCTTCGTACGCCTGGAACTCCATCTCTGGAATACGCTTCCCTTGCTCCGCCAGTAGGACTCGAACCTACAACCTCCTCACCTGAGTGAAGTGCTCTGCCATTGAGCTATGACGAAAGGAACTTTTAACTACATCGTAGTCTATGATGACTATTCACGTACTCGCGAACAAACATCATAGACCACTGGGCAAAAAATTCCTGCCGGGCTATCCTAGTTCAAAAAATAACTTAAATCACATCTGTCAAAGTACGTTTCAGGAGCCAAAACTCAACCGAAACAGCTTCATTTATACCACAAGAGCCAACTTCTATCAACTATAATTACCCACTAGGGACGCTCTAGACAGCACGGATGTCACGCCTCTCCACTATAGTGCCAGCCATTTTCTCCACCAGAAGCGGACCAGGCTGTACAACAAGGTACTGCTTGGGAGTATCGGAGTTGACAAATGGCTGTGGTGCAAAGAGATTAGCGGTGCTGTTGGCTCCTGCCAGCAGGCAGGCTAATCGGTGGAGAGGCATGACTACCAGCCGCCACCACCGCCTCCACCACCACCACCTCCGGAAAAACCACCGCCGCCGCTGCCCGAGCTACTAGAGCTAGTGGAGGCCGAAAAGCTACTATTCATGGCCGAGACACCGGTTGTTAAAGTGTTCGCAAATGCCGCCATCTGGAACGTCGAGAAGTTGCCGTCGTACCAGCTTGGCGGTTGTTTATAGATATCCTCAAATTGCTTGGACCAGGACTTCTCGACGCCCAAGGCCACTGCAAATGGCAGCAGCTTTTCAAACAGCTCAACTGTTTGGGACGGTGCGGCATACGGCCGGTCTACGCTTTGAAGCATCTTGAGCCGGTCTTTCTCGGCCGTCTTCATATATAGTTCCAAGCCTTTGACTTTTTCATAAGCCTCCACGCCGGCGTGACTGCGGCGGCGCATTAGGCCAGCATAGAAAATTGCGCTTAACATAGCCCAGATTAGCCCTAAAATCCAGCCCCAACCCTGGCCAGTGACAAACAGCAACACAAAAGAACCCACTGCTGTAGCAATCAGCCAGTTACGCACGTGAGTCGGCTTGTCTTCGAACAGACCATAATCTTTAGTTAGCTTGGACTTGAGGTCTCTCCGAATAACGGTAACTGTGGTGTACATAGCTGTTCGATCGATTTTTGAGATACTCTGAAGTGCGCCTTTAGTGGCGGGGCTAAACAATGTCCCCAGCAAGGACGACTCATGGGGCTTAAGACCAGCGAAATCATCATTGACTAGCTCCAGGGAAAATTCGCGTTTTTTAAACACTAGCGCCTGGGTCTTCTGTTCGTCATGGATCTGGATGTAACCACGCACAGCTAGATCAATGATCGTGGCAGACAGATCTCGGCCATCTACCCGGTAATCCATCAGCAGCCCGACTTCCGCTGGCGACAGACCCTTGGGTGGTTCGTACTCCGGCACAATTACGCCACGACCTTTGTAATCTTTGCCGTATTTGCGCCACACATTAAAGCACACCAGGCTAGTAATCACACCGGTGGCTATGCCTACCAGCTGCCACCAGTTGTCCCGCAGCCAATCATTACGGTCGCGCGGTGTGATCAAGCCCTTTTGTAAAGGCGAGGCGACTGTTAGCGTCTCAAAAGCCTCTAAACGACGGCTAGCCTCAAATTTATAGCCTCTATCAGTTCTTGTCAGCTGGCAAGCCTGTTCTGTACTGCCAAGTTTTCCGGTGTAGCATGCTGGTGTGGGCAAGCCCTGATCATTCCAAGACGCTGGGAAGATAACTTCACCAGCGACTTTTTCAAACGGTTGACCCCACTGATTACCATTTACGTCCCAGTACCACTCGTCAAAGCCGTTCTGGTAATTGACTACACCTATCATTTCGTACTTGATCTTGTAGCTATGATCACCAGTGATGGTTTGATTAGCATTGCCTATCTTTAGAACTTTATTATTAGCCTGTTCGTAGCTGGTAAAAGGTTCGCTGTTACCATCACGCTCAATTGATGTGACGTGCAATTTCGCTGAGTGGCCTTGATAATCAGTTGGTATAGCCCGGTAGATTCCGTGGTTATAATCGCTGAAGGTCAGATGAATGTCTTCTTCTACCTGCAAACGGCCGCCATGAACGTCGTTAAACAATTCGTAGCGGCCGTCGAACTCGTGGATGACAAAGTCATTAACGTCCGCGTCGGCACGGCCAGGTAATAGAAATAGCACTGACGCAATAAACGTCAGGGTCAGGAGTGCGAATAGCTTTTTCATATTCGCTCAGTGCCAAGCTTTTGGTGCACCTCATCGGCGATGGCATCTAATAGTTCACTGACTTCATTCGTCGTCAGCGTGCGGTCGTGAGCATGTACAGTGAACCGGTAGCTGATATTCTTATGATTGTCGTGTTCTGGCTGGTAAATACTTAACGGGCCGCGAGTCACTTCCAACTTTTTTTCTCCCATACTGACCCGAGTAGCTTCGGCTATCGCATCATCTAATTCTTGGAAAGCTTCCTGCGCACCGACTTTGAGAGTCATGTCCTGTTCGACTTTTGGAAAACGTGGCAATGGTTGGTACTTAGGAGCAGACGGCACCACGGCAATCAACTGCTCTAGCCCAATTTCAAAACCTGCAGAAAACTGTGGTAGCTTGAGTTCACGAATAACGTTTGGTTTAAACTCCCCAACAATACCCAACAAATTTCCCGACTCGCTGTCGTGAACCAGGGCTGAGCGAGCCGTATTAAACGGCTGCATGCTGGCAAAGTCCGATGCTTGCTTGATAGGCTGGTATTTTAAAGCGATGCCTAGGTCCATTGCCAGAGCATCCAAATAGGTACGGGCTTGATAAAACGCCGCCCCGGATTTCTTAGCCTGATCACCAGCCGCTGCTACAAAGGCCAGCATATTAAATTCTTGGGGAATGCCGTCCTCAACGTGAGCTTTGTTGTGTGTTTTGTTCATCTCAAACATTGCTAGCTCAGGGGCACCGGCCTTGATATTAGAATGTACTTTATCGAGCAGGCTGGGTATTAGCGTCTGCCGGTAGTATTGCAAATCAGGGCTGAGAGCATTGGATAATTTAAAGGCCTTGTCCTGGTCTTGCCCAGCCGTAGCCAGCAGGTCGCCATGGACAAAGCTGTAGGTCAATACTTCATTTGCACCATTGCGTGACAATATGTCGCGAATTCGCGCCTTGAAGTCAAACTCTGGGTTGCGCTTGGTTGGCTTGATCGAACGCATCGGCAGGTCAAGTGGAAGCTTTTCGTACCCATACAATCGACCCACTTCCTCGACGATGTCCTCGGCTATTTCAATATCAGTGCGCCAGAATGGTGGCTTGACGGCCAGCTGTTTGCCGATGCTCATGACTTTAAACTCTACGTTTTCAAGCAGATCGGTTATTCTTTTGACAGTTAGGTTTAAGCCTAGCCGGTCATTTATGAACGACGGGGTCACGCGAACGGTCGCTGGCTCTGGCAGTGATTTGCCGGTGTCAACAACATCGCCAATTACTGCGGCATCAGCGAACTGCCTCAACAGTTGCACAGCTTTATGTAATACCCGGTCATTTTGCAGATGGCTCTGGCCTTTGGTAAATCTGGTGCTGGCATCAGTGAACAACCCGTACTCCATGGCACTGCGCCGGATGGTGTACATATCAAAACTGGCGACTTCCAGGATGATATTGCTGGTATCTTCATCTGTCTCCGTCCCGGCACCGCCCATAATACCGGCGACGCCTACGGGTGTGTCGCCAGAGGTGATCAGAATTGTCGAGTCGTCATTTAGTTCCAGATCCTTGCCGTTTAGAAGCTTCAGCTTATCGCCCTTTTTTGACATTCGTGCCCCTAAGTTACCGGCTAGTGGCAATTTATCGGCATCATAGGCATGCATCGGCTGGCCAGTCAAATACATCATGTAGTTGGTAACGTCTACAGCAGTATTAATTGGTCGCAAGCCAACACGGTTCAGGTAGGTTTGCAGCCAAAACGGGCTGGGGCCGTTGTGAGCAATGCTCAGTGGCAGGGCCATAAAGCGAGGTACTAGCTTTGGTACGTCATTTTTGACTGTTACTTTAAGGGAACGAGGGTCTGGCATAAGTTCTGATTTTTTAAACTCAACATACCACTTGGGGCTGGTGAACGGCTGGCCTTGGATGCCAGCAATTTCCCGGGCCACACCCAAGATTCCAAACAAGTCTGGCCGGTGAGTGAACATTTTGTTCTCGATATCTACTACATAGTCGTCCAGGTGATAGGTGGCGGCAAAATCAGCACCGGGCTTGGCGTCACCACGGTCTAGCTCCACGATGCCAGAGTGGTCATCACTAATCGCCAGCTCGTGGCTGCTGGCTAGCATGCCGTTGCTGACTTGCCCGCGAATCTCCCGGGCTTCTAGCACAAAAGGCTCTTTATCAACACTGCTAGGTACAGTAACGCCGGGTGGCAACCAAGCTACCAGCAAACCTTCACGCACATTTGGGGCGCCACAAATAACTTGCACATAGCCCTTAGCATCTCGGTCTACGCGCTTAGCTGCTCGGCCATCATCGATTTTGCAGACCTGAAGTTTGTCAGCGCCTGGGTGTTTGACGCACTCCACGACTTTGGCAACGATGATGCCCTGGTATTTTTTGCCAACGTCGATGACTTCTTCAACCGCGCCAATCTGAGCGCCGATTTTAGCCACCATGGCGTCGACTGTTAGATCAGCCTTGGTGAATTCTCTAACCCAATTGAGACTTACTTTCATGCCAAGTCTCCGAACTCGGTCAGTGTTGCAGTTTCTTCAGGGTGAGCCAGATCAGAATAGCGTAGCCAGGTAGGAGTGATCAGGAAGTAGACTTGGCCGGCTTCACCAGCAAACCTTTTGGCAGCCGGGACTTTTTCATAATGTTTAGCCACCCGCTCTTCCAGCTCGTCACCTGTTACTTGGTGAGCTTGCCCCTCATACTGAACAGTTATAGCACCTTCGGTGCCGACTACTAACGCCACGGCCGGATTTGCTTTGAGGTTAGGATACTTTCGGCTTTTTTCATTGGTGCCTATAAAAAACTGGTATTGCGCGTTATGAGAAAACCCTATCGTCGCCGCTTGGGGCTTTCCGTCCTGATTAACCGTTGCTAAGACACAAGTATTGTGGCCACTCAAAAATTCATTAATCTTGTTGCTCATTTGAACTGCCTCAGGAAGTCTAGTTTGCCAGAGTGGAAATTACGGACGTCTTCGATGTCGTACTTCATCATGACTAATCTATCCAGTCCCATGCCGCCAGCAAAACCAGTGTAAATCTCTGGATCGATGCCAGCCATTTTTAGAACATTGGGGTGAACCATGCCCATGCCTAACAGCTCAATCCAACCGCTGTAACTACAAACATTGCAGCCCTTTTTGCGACAAAACGGACAGCTCAGGGCCAGCTCTAGGCTGGGCTCGGTGAATGGAAAGTAAAATGGCTGGCTCTTGATTTCTAACTTCTGCCCGTAGTATTCCTCTAAAAATGTTTTGAAGGTAGCTATCAGATTGCCGGCGTGGATGCCCTTGCCAACATACATAATCTCTACCTGGTAGAAGGTATGCTCATGTCTGGCATCAACGTCTTCGTTGCGGAAGGTCCGGCCAGTGTAAACGGTACTGATGGGAGTTCCTTTTTCCAAGCCAGCTTTGCCCTGTTTTAAGACACGAGTTTGCATAATACTGGCGTGTGCTGGTGCCACGTAAGGATGGCCATTTTTGTCCATCTCTTTGGTCATAAAGGTGTCATAGTCGTCCCTCGCCGGGTGTCCAGCCGGAAAGTTGAGCGAACTAAACATGTGATATTCATCGTCTAACTGCCGGGATTCCACGGCATTGAAGCCCATACGGTAGAAAATATCTAGCACATGATCCAGCTCCGTCATTAATGGGTGCTTACTGCCTAGGCTGCTGGGCAACACCGTTGGTCGTTGCTCAGACTCTACGTTCACGTCAAAGGGAGCGGTAACGTCGATCGGCTGCAACTTCTCGGCTTTGTCAGCGTGTTCAGCAACTAATTGCTCAAGTTCCGCCTTTAGCTTGTTAATCTCCTTGCCAAATGAGCCTCTGTCTTCAGCGGGCAGTGTTGTGATCTCTGAGTATAGTGCTTTTAGCTCCACCGACTTCAAAATTTCGGTCTTGTTATCAAGTTCCGACAACCGACTTTTTAGAGCCTTCGCAACTTCAGCAATTTTAGGATTTTGGTAGCTCATTGTGAATTCCAGTATAACAGATGGGCAACAGAGAGCAGTATATTGACATATCTTGACGCTTATGCTATAATGTATTAGTTTTCAGTGGAGTTTACTCCTGAAAACGCCCTTTGACAGAGTAGAGAAGAAATAGATTGGCACTATTGCGCATAGAGCCGTGCTCAGCAATGCCAATCTATCTCAATATCCCCTAGCATTCACCCACACACCGTTCCGAGGAGGAACAATGTCATTCCGTCCGACCCAACGCGGTAATCGCACCCTGCATGTGATAGCGGTCCTCGTGGCTGCCATCTGCGCATCCCTCATCGTGAGCCTCACGTACGGATACGGAGATGATCCCAGACCTGCCAACCCCTACACCCCCACCCCCTCCGGCCAAGAAGCCATCGACGGCGTTGCGCCACCAGGAATCACCATTTCCTACGGAGTGAACTCCCTGTACGTCGCAACCAGCAGTCGGCTCAATGACCGTCCCAACGTCACCTTCATCCTCCCCCTCACCGAGGAAGATGATCGTCGACTGGACGAGATGTTGCCGCAGGGCAAAGACATCGTCAGGGAGCTGGCCAAGATCGACGAGATCGAGGTCATCTACCTTCTGGAAGACGGTGTGGTCGTCGACTACAAGCCGGGCTCATCACGAGATGAACTGCTCGACCAGGTCACGACCATCATCGGAATGTACGGGTGAAAGTGTGGCGGAGGTCAGGTCGTTCCGATTTTTCGGTACAACCCCCTCCGCCACCCTAAACCCTCTACTCTGTCACTTCACCATAGGAACTAAACTTTAGTCCCTGCGGTGAGGTACAATAATCACTATGGCTAACTTCTCTTTTGATATTGTTTCTGAGTACGACAAGGCGGAGATGAACAATGTTTTTGACCAGACCCGCCGGGAAATGGACAACCGTTATGATTTTAAAGGCACCCCGGCAGAAATTGATTGGCTCGGCGATGATAAGTCCGGGTTCAAAGTAACGGGCAGTGGTGATTGGCAGATAGACGCAATTCTGGACATTGTCCGCAAAAAGCTAGCCTCCCGCAACCAAAGCCAAAAAGTATTAGATACCTCTAAAGAATCTGTGGTCAGCAATATGAAGACCACTAAAGAAGTACTGTTCAAACAGGGCTTAAGCCAAGACAACGCCAAAAAGATCACCGCACTAATTCGCGATAATGTTCCAAAGGTCAAAACCCAGATCCAGGGAGACGCAGTCCGCGCCACCAGCGGCAGCAAAGACGACCTTCAAGCAGTCATGCACTTGTTACAGTCCAAAGACTTCGATTTCCCCCTAAGCTTCACTAACTACCGCTAATAAGCTCAAGAGTTTTGGGCTATACTTGGTGCTATATGGATGAACAGGCCGTTGATGAGATTCAGGCTAAGCCGACGGATGTGCTTGAAGTAGCTAAGGGCGTACTGGAAATGAACGACGAAGGTACGCACACTACACCGACTAATAGTGGGTTGTACCCGCACCAGTGGCTATGGGACAGTTGCTTTGTAGCGATTGGCCTCCGGCACTTGGATATTGACCGAGCCAAGACCGAGATTTTGAGTTTGCTTCATGGCCAGTGGGCCAACGGTATGATGCCAAATATGATTCTTAGTACACACAGACATCACCGGGACAGTAATCTCTGGCGTAGCTGGCTGAACCCCAATGCCCCAGACCATGTCAGTACCAGCGGCATAACGCAGCCGCCAATGCTTGCAGAAGCGGTAGTGCGCGTGGGCGAAAAACTGAACAAAACCGAGCGTCGGACTTGGTATAAATCGGTATTCCCGGCGCTACTGGCTTACCACGAATGGCTGTACCGTGAGCGCGATCCTCACTCCGAAGGGCTAACACTACAGATCCATCCATGGGAAACGGGAATGGACAATACACCGCCCTGGATGAGTGAGCTACACGACCACCAGTTAGCTTGGTGGATCACGGTTGTCGATAAGCTGAGGCTAGGTCATATATTTAAAGTCTTTCGCCGAGACAAGGTAATCCCAGCCGAACAGCGGTTGGGAACGATTGAGGCATTAGCGCTCTATAGCACGCAGCGCCGCTTGCGCCGCAAGAACTATGACATTAGCCGAATTTTGTCACACTCCTTGTTTGCCATTGAAGATGTAAACTTCAACTCTATCCTGATACGGGCCAATCATCACGTCCGGGACATTGCCAAGTTTCTGCGCAAAGAGTTACCTGAAGAATTAGACGATAGCATGCACAAGACCGAAAAAGCTCTGGAGCAGCTATGGGATCCCTATTCTAATCAGTACTACTCCCGGGAATTTGTGTCTCACCGCTTACTCAAAACACCGTCCCTGGGAACACTAATGCCACTCTACGCCGGCAGCATCACCAAGGAGCGGGCAGGCGTGCTAGTCAAGCTACTGGAGGACGCCAACCAGTTCGGCAGCCACTATCCAGTCCCAACTGTGCCAATTAATTCAGAGTGGTTTAAGCCAACCGGCTACTGGCAAGGGCCGACTTGGGTCAACACCAACTGGATGATCATCGATGGGCTGAAACGCTATGGTTTTGCTGACCACGCGGCAGCGCTAGCAGAAACGACTCTGGAATTAGTTGAACGGTCTGGTTGTAGTGAGTACTTCAGTCCGCTTGACGGATCACCCGCCGGCGCTCCCAACTTCAGCTGGACCGCCGCTCTGAGCATAGATTTGTTATCGAAATAACAGGATGCCCAGGATTATGGCTCCGTCCATACCAAACCACAGAGCCTGGGTGAGAATCAGCGGTTTAATTTTGTGGACCAGGGCATAGCTTAAGAAGATTATGCCTATCAGGCTGTAGCCTAACCAGGTCGCCAGCGAAAGGCTAGTGACATCATGTGTGGTATAAATCTTCCAGATTTGTGGCAAGCTGGAGAAAGGATGAATGACAGCGGCTCCTAACATGGCCTTGTCTATCAGCCGATTGGAAGTTTTCTTGATATGAAGGAGGGGGTGAGTACGCATAAGGACTAGAAGTTGGCGAGCCGGTTGCCCTTGCGCCAGGTCTTAAGGGCTTGTTTATATGGTTCAAAATTGCGGAAAATCGAGAGGTCAGCTCGACGACGCACCAGCCAACCTCGGTAGCCGCTAATCACGCCTTTTTGAGTCTGCAATACTGCCCAATTTGGCCCGATCGGAACTACATAGATTGGATGCCAAGCCCGGTAAGTTACTGGCTGCTTGCCGGCCTTTTCGCTTAGTAGATTGCGGGCCACGAACTTGGCATCATGAAGCGCTGTTTGCGCCATGCCACTAAAAGGCGTAGCGGCGTTGTCACCCAACACGTATATATCCGTTTGTCCTTGAGCTAACATATACTGATCTACCTTGACCCGGCCACGTTCCAGCTCAAAGATATCCGGGTGCTCAGCATAAAAACTGACGGCTTTGCTGCCAGCCGTCCACACTATGAGATCAGCACTCAAATCATCACCCTCCAGGCACAGTTTGCCTGGTTCGCAGCTATTAACTTTGGTATTTAACTTCAACTTAACACCCAGGTGACGTAAACGGGCTTCGGCCTTCGCCGAAGCCTTTTCGTGCAACATCGGCAACACCCGTGGAGCACCTTCGACAAGAGTAACTTCCACTTTTACAACCGGCTTGTCTTCACGCTCGGCGATTAATTTGGCAAAGTTCTGAAGCTCTCCGGCTAACTCAACACCAGAAGCACCGGCACCGACAACGGCGACTGAAGCTTGCTTGTGATGAGCGCGGAATAGTCTGGCTAACTCATGGCGCAAGCGGATGGTGCTGGCAATGGTGTCCATGCTTTGGCTGTGCTCATCCATGCCTTTTAGGCCGAAATAATTCACCACGTTGCCCATAGCTAGTACCAGCTTGTCGTAGCCATAAACTTCACCCATTTCACTGACCACCCGCTGTTTTAGGGGATCCAGGCCCACGACTTTGTCTAAGACGAGCTCGACATTATGAGTATGCTTGAAGATATCGCTCAGTGGTATAACGACTTCAAGCGGCGAGTGCCCCGTGCCAGCCCGATATAACGCACCGTGGTATTCAAAATTTGGCCCTTGGGAGATCAGTGTAATTTTAAAGCCTGGCTTGTTAGCCAGCTCTAATGCTGTTTTGACCCCGGCAAAACCGCCGCCCACCACGACAATCTTCATACACTATCCTCATCGGTCGGTCGGTCAAGCAACAAGGGCTCAATACCTGCTCCTTGGTCAGCAATTTTGACAATGTCTTTGTCGATCCGTCCCAGTTCTTTTGATGCACTATTGTAGTGTCCTACCGTGGCGCCTAAACTAACACCGACTTTTTTGAAGTAGCCATCGTAATTAATCAGGTGCCGCGTTAACTGCTCGATGTTTTTGCGGATGACTTCGGTGTCTTTTTGGATTTCCAAACTGCGCAATTGCTGGACGATAATCTGCAGAGTTGCCGCTAATGTACTGGGTCCTACGATGGTGACGTGCTTGTCGACAGCTGCATATTGCATAAGGTCACGTCCGTTAACACCGCCGGCACCAACTTTATTGGCCAGTAAGTCATAGAATATGGCCTCTGAAGGGATAAACATCAGGGCTTGTTCCAAGGTGCCCTTGCGTGGCTGTACATATTTGGATGTTTCGTCGATGCGCTTTTTGAGGTCTTCTTTGAATAATTTCTCTAAAGACACTCGGGTGTCGCCCTTGGCTTCTACTAGTCGGTTGTAATTCTCCAAACTAAATTTGCTGTCAATCGGCAATACTCGGCCGTCAAGCTTGATCACGGCATCGACAATCAGTCCTTCAGCTAGTTTGTATTGAAGCTCGAATGAGCCCGGTGGTAATAGATTTTGCAAAATTTGCTCTAGGTAAAACTCGCCCAGGACACCACGCTGTTTAGGGTTGGCCAGTACGTTTTGCAACACTTTGAGTTCTCCTGCGATGTCGCCGACTTGCTGGTTGGTACGCTCTAGGTTGGTTAGTTTCTGGGTTACGTCCTTGATGATGGTGGCGCTTTCCTTAAACTGGCTAGCCATTTGCTGGTTAGATTTGTCCAAACGCTCAGTCAGATGGCTCTGTATACCATCTTTCAGCTGATGCACCGATTCAGTCAATGTAGTCAGGTCCTGTTTTAGCATCAGGGCACTGCCGGAATCATTGGTATTGCTGCTTTTGCGCAAAAACATGAATAACAAAACCGCATTTAGTACCGCCAAGATAATAACTGCAACAATCATTAGCTCTATTGTATCGAATCCAAGGAGAGAAGCCTACTCCTGACTGCCAGGACTGTAAGCCAAGAAGCAAGGAGCATTTGCGGGATCACCTTCAATAGTCGTCTGGCCGGCAGGGTCGCAGAGCGGCAAATTGGAGCAGTCGAGCGGTGTGTTTGTATCTTTTGGCAAGGCATTGCCAAAAAGGTCGTAAGCAATGATCCCTTCTACGTCGTCTTTCAAGCACGACGACGGCTGATAATAGGCGCTGTACGTCAGTGCCTGTTCTTTGGTGGCCTGTGGATAGTCATGGTCACTATTACATGGGGTTTCTGCGCAGCTGATTACGGCTGACTCATTATGAATAAAGTGATGCGCAGCATTGATGCTCAGCCCGACCACGACCACACCCACCACCAGCAATATTGGCTGCAAGCTTAGGAAGCGGCGGCTCTTGCCAGATTCGTGCAGTTCGGGGATTAGGTCACTCATGGCGATATAGAGCAAGAACCCGGCGCTCAAGCCAAGCAACACGCCGATGGGCAGATCTTTGGAGCTGCCAAGAGCAAATGTCAGTACTGCTGCTGCTGTGGTAGCCAGGGCGCTCAGAGCATTGACCAACAGCACCTTGCCGCGACTCATGCCTTTATGAAGTAACAAACCAAAATCACCAATCTCTTGAGGAATCTCATGTGCCGCCACGGCAATAGTAGTGACGATGCCAGTTGGTACGCTAACTAGAAAGGCCACTGCAATGGCCACGCCGTCCAGGGCATTATGAATTGTATCTCCAGCAATGATGAGCGCCGTGGTGGGATCCCCTTGCCCTTCGTGCTGATGATGGTGATGAAACCAGTGCAAAAACCGCTCGGCAAAGAAAAAAATTATTATACCTAATAGTGTGGACATCAGTAATGTGTCGCTGCTAGCTTGTTCCAACCCATCTTTGAGCAAGTCCAAAAAGACTGCGGCTAACAACGCACCGGCCGCAAAGGGGGTGGCGTACTGGGCAAGTTTCCTAGCTACTTTCTCGCTGCCAAGCATCAGCACACCGCCAATCAGCGAAAATAACCCGCCCACCAACGAGAAAAAGATAATATGTCCGTAATTAGCCATTAAAACTCCTACTTACTCAACAGCATAAAGCTAATGAATCCCAAATTGCAAATCAATTCTAAGGCTCAGACCTAATGGGAAATACAGGGTGAAACTGTCGATTCAGGGTTTCTAAGCGCGCGTCAAATGCCTCTACGAGGTCAAAACCCAGTGATTCTGCCTGTAAATTAGCGGAGACCAGCAGTAAACGAACAACGTCTTGTATCACAGGTACCCTTTTATCAATTGCTGCTTCGCGCGTTGAGGCATGACTTAGATCATCCAGATTACCAGCCAACTTCTCAGTTGCCTCCCAGACAGCTGCTTGGCTTACTGGAGTTTCTCCTACTCTGTTCGCTAATCTAGTTGCTATTACTTCTTCTCTAGACGCAGGAACTAGATCGTTCGGACTTTGTTGTGTCCAACGTCCTAGTCGCAGTCCGTATCGCACTGTGTCAGGAGCAATAAATTTCGGAACTTCCCAAGTGCTTGTAAAATCTCTATGAAACATGCCCTTAACGATGCTTGACAATACGCGATGAGCATTCAATTCGAAGCCGTCATCCTCATGCTTCCAGCCACCCTCAATAACATCATAAACATATAGGTTACCGGCCATTTCATCAAGAGCATCAGCGGACATCAATATCATGAAGCTATCCTAGCCCACCCCACCCGCAAAAGGCAAGCATAACCACCTGCTCTCCTCCCGCAATGCAGCCTCGGGGGAGAGAGCCAGACAAAATGTATTCCATTTTGCCCGAGCGTGAGGAGGGGGTGTCCCCCTCCTCAGTTTTAAAAAGACCCCGGTGCAAAATCCGCCCGGGGTCATCGGAAGCCTCACACTTCCACTTCAAGCATAAGCGTGTCTTAGGCCTTTTTCAAGACTCTTTTTTGCAGGTTGTTAAGGATGATGAGGCTGCAAACAGCGTAGGCAAAAAGCCCTATGGCAAAGCCGCCAATGACATCCAATGGCGCATGAACACCCAAATATATCCGTGACAAAGCAACGGCAATAATTGAGGCCGGAACAGCCCATTTATATTTGGCCGGTGCGTAACATCCGAGTGTCAGTGCCAGGGCTGTAGCTAACGCAACATGGCCAGACGGAAAACCAGCTCCCCGCACCATAAAATCTCGATAACTGCTGTCCAGCAGCAGTTCTACTGGCCGTGGCCGACCTACCAGATCCTTAGCCACAATGGCTAACAAATACGCGAGTATGCCTGTTAGCAATAACCGTTGGGCTATACGGTAATGTTTCTTGAACAAACAAAAGGCAGCTAGGATTAACAGCATGCTGAAACTACCCGCCTGAGTTATTAGCAGGAATATGGGAGTGAGAGCTTCCGGCCACCCATGAATGAAGTTGAATACATCTCTTTCCCAGCTTGCCACATGATTATCAGCAGCTAGGATTGCGCTAATCCCGAATAGCGTGATGGCAAAAACTATCTGATATTTTGGGTTTCCAAGCAGGCGAACTCTCTTAGTTTTACGCGGCATAATCATAACCAGTATACGCCAGGAAGATAGAACCCAGGAGGTAGAATGTAGGGAGTAGGAAAGCTTCGGCTTATTAGACATGTAACAACGACCTTCACCCCTCGTATGCTCTGCAGCCTTCTCATATACAGCACTCCATTATGAATTAATTATGCGATCGCATAATTAATTCATGGCATGTCTAATATCGATGGTATGCCGTTCAACTTCTGGTCTTTGGATTCTACCGTTAACTCTATTGGTTGTGTTTCTACTTTTGACGTTTGCGTTTGTTCGGGTCGAGCTCGCGCTTGCGCAAGCGCAGATTTTTGGGTGTGACTTCTAGTAGCTCGTCGTTTTCAATAAAGTCTAGGCACTGTTCTAGGCTGAAGATAACCGGGGGCGTTAGCTGGACCACACCATCACTGGAAGAACTGCGCATGTTTGTCAGGTGCTTTGCTTTGCAGACATTGATCTCCATATCTTCTTGGCGTTTGTTCAAGCCCACGACTTGCCCAGCATAGACTTTTTCGGCCGGGCCGACAAAGGTGACACCCCGCTCCTCGGCAGTTTGCAGAGAGTATGGGGTGGTTATGCCTGTTTCAAACGCGATCAGCACGCCATTACGCAGTTGTTGCAAGGACGCGCCCATCGGCTGATAACCGACCATGAGACTGTTCATGATAATTGTTCCCTTGGTGTTGGTCATCATAATGTTTCGTAGTCCCAGTAGTCCACGAGTTGGTAGCTCATATACCAGCTTGGTGACGCCTTTAGGGCTGGCAAATTGTTCTTTGAGTGTAGCCCGGCGTTGACCCAACTCCATCTGTACAGTGCCTACATGTTCGGCAGGTACTTCAATGATTAGCTCCTCGACAGGCTCCTGGGTGATGCCATCTGTTTCTTTAGTCACAACTTGAGGACGTCCTACCTCAAACTCAAAGCCTTCGCGCCGGAGCGTTTCTATTAGCACACTCAAATGAAGCTCTCCGCGACCGGATACTAAGAAGCCAATGTTTTCCTCTTCTACCCGCAAACCAACATTGGTTTCCAGCTCTTTTTGCAACCGTTCGCCAATTTGGCGTGAAGTCGTAAACTCACCTTCCAATCCTTTAAACGGACTAGTGTTGGGCCCGACATAGATCTTCAGGGTTGGGGCTTCGACTTCCATGACAGGTAGAGCCTCAGGAGAGTTAACGTCGGCTAGTGTTTCACCAATCTGGGCATCAGCGATGCCAGTCAGCTGAACGATGTCGCCGGCTACACCCAAACCTACCTCAAACTTACTGACACCATGGCTCATGAAGACGTTATCAACTTTGGCTTTGCCCAAGGTCCCGTCTTTTTTGCACAATGCGATCGGGTCACCAGCCTTAATGCTACCTCGGGTAATCCGCCCAATGGCGTACTTACCCTTGAAGCTGTCCCAGGCTAGCGCCGTCACTAGCATCTGGAAGGGTTTGTCGCGCTCGATGGTAGGAGCCGGGATGTCTTTGATAATGGCGTCGAAGATTACGTCTAGATCGGCTTCAGCTTCGATATTACTAGGCGGCTGTAGCCATGCTTTGCCGGTACGTCCAACTGCGTAGTAGACCGGATAGTGCAGTTGATTTTCATGAACAGCTAATTCCAAGAACAAGTCAGCAACTTCGTTTTCCACTTCTTTGATTCGAGCGCCGGATTTATCGATTTTGTTAATAATGACGATTGGCTTAAGATCGTTGGCTAGAGCCTTGGTAAGTACAAACTTGGTCTGGGGCATGGGGCCTTCCTGAGCGTCGATAATCAGTATGCAACCATCGGCCATGTTGAGTGTCCGCTCTACTTCGCCAGAAAAGTCGGCATGTCCAGGAGTGTCGATAATATTAATTCGGTAGTCACCGTGTTGCACGGCGGTAACTTTGGCAGTTATGGTAATGCCGCGTTCGCGCTCCTGGTCACCGCTGTCCATGATTAGATCCTGAGTCATTTCAGCCTGATTGTCCCTAAACGTCTGAGACTGTTTGAGCAGACCATCTACAAGAGTGGTCTTGCCATGATCAACATGAGCAATAATTGCAATGTTACGAATTTTGGATGGGTCTTGAGTGCGCTCGGCCATAAAAATTCAAAAGCGCCCTTTTATCATATAGGCGCTTCTTCCTATCTGTTGGATTATAACATAAGCGTGAATTTTCCACAAGAGCTAGAGAACCGTGGTTTAACGTGGACGCCTGGATCTCCATATTCGCATAGGCTTACGTGCTGCAATGCGTTGCAGTAGCCATGTATCCTCACCAAATGGTTCGTGATCTTTATCCGTCAAAACTTCGTAGAGCTTTGGTAAGTCTGGCTTGGGCACTATGCCACGAACCACCATACCTGCCCAGACTATGGTCTGTTTACCCTCTAAGTAGCCAAACTTTATTCGATTGAATACCTCGCATTCTTGTATGTCGGGCATTCCTGTCTGAGTCACCAGTTGTTTGTGTACTACCTCAGCTTCCAACTTGGCCATCCACTCGTCCCAAGGAAGTGGTGTTTGGGCAGCCTCAATACCAGCTTCAAGAAGCTCACTTTGGTCGATGGCCATTTTTGTTTCCTTTCGTTTGTCTACATCTAGTATAGTCCTTATGTAAAGGGACTTATGCACAACTGCTGTTGGGCGCGAAGAACTACTTATTCGTAGCGCAGAGCTTCAATAGCATCCAGACGAGCCGCTCGGCGGGCGGGCAAGGTGGCAGCAATAAAGGCGATCAGCATAATGAGCAAGATCACTGGGATAACCGAGCGGGCCGGGAAAGAAAACAGCTGCAACCCCTCGAAATCTTTGAACACGGTACGAGAAGCCACCTTGCTGCCGATGCGTCCAAGGATGTTAGCTGCCCCCAGGGCTATTATTGAGCCCCAGAAGCCGATCAGGATAGCCTCGAAACTAAACAGGGCAAAAATCTTACGCCGGCTCATACCCAGAGCCTTCATTAGCCCAATCTCCCGCGTTCGTTCCTGAACGGCCATCAGTAGCGTGTTGACAATCCCAAAAGTGGCGGCTGCTAAAGTGATGGCCGCAAAGATATTCAGAAACGTGATGATCCCGCCAATGATGGTTTTGATAATTCCCAGTTGATCTTCTAGGGTTACAGCTCCGTATTTTTGGTCCTTCAATCTTTGCTTGAGCTGGTCTAGATCTGATTTGCTCATGCTAGCATCAAACTTGGCAAAGACATTGGGGTACTGCGCTTGGCGCAAGGGGCCCAAGCTAGCGGTAGTTTGAGCGTGGACAGATTTGATAAAAGCCAGATTGGCAGTGGTTTGATTGCCATTAACCAGCGCCTTTTCCTGGACACCAACAATCGTGGCGTCACGAGTAAACGGCCGGCCAATGCCATCAGTGAAGCCGACCGTCAGTTTCTTTCCCAAGGCAGCTTTGGAGTCAGCAAAACCTAAGGGGCCAACAAATTCTGGCGGCAAGGTCACCTCAAACTCGGAGCCGTTTTGATTTACCATGCGACCAACGCGCATTGGCTGGATGAGGCCATCTACTGTCTGGGTCACGATAGCTATGTACTTTTTGCCACTGGCAGTTATGTAATCGGCTGAGGTGGGGTACAAGGGCAGGACGCTTTTGATTCCGGGCGTGGCGGCGATCTTGTCGACGTCGCGTTGCACTAACAACCCCTGTGTGATGCCCAGTGCGGAGCTGCTGACCCGTTCTGGGTCATACTCCTTGACATCGCTACCAAAGGGATTGCCGCTGCCGGTGTCCAGAGAAATGAACAACACATCTTTGGCACCTACACTACCGACTTGTTCTTCAACGTAAGTTTTGAGACCCGCGCCCACCCCAGTAGTCAGCATTAGTGTTAGGGTGCCTATAAACACCGCTGAGATAGTCAGGAAGGTACGCAACTTGCTTTTGCGCAAGTTAGTATTGGCGGTGCGGATGATGTCGAAGTATCTCATATGACCCCTTCCTGCATGATCCGGCCGTCCTTCAGGTAAATCCGCCGCTGGCAACGTTTGGCCAGGTCAGCGTCGTGGGTGACAAAAATTATAGTGATGCCGTCTTTGTTGTTCAGGCTGAACAACAAATCTTCAATTTTTCTCCCAGTAGCAGAGTCTAGGTTTCCGGTTGGCTCATCTGCAAAGATAACTTTGGGGTTATTGATCAGCGCTCGGGCTATACAGACCCGTTGTTTCTGGCCACCGGAGAGGTCATTGGCCCTGCTGCCGGCCTTGTCTTCCAGCTCAACGTCCTTTAGTACGGCCAAGCCACGCCGCTTTCGCTCGCGCGACGAAACCCCGGCGATTTTGAGAGGTAAAATAACGTTGTTCAGCACCGTGTCATTACCGTTTAAAAAGAACTGCTGGAACACAAAGCCGAAGTCTCGGTTGCGGATACTGTCGGTGTCACGACGTTTTAGCCTAGTGGTCACCCGGTTACTTATAGCTATGCTGCCGCTGGTTGGCGTATCCAGCAGGGCCAGCAGGTGCATTAGTGTGGACTTGCCAGAGCCACTTTTGCCAATGACGGCAATCACTTCACCTTCATTGATAGTTATATCCACACCTTTTAGGGCAGTGAATGCTGCGCTACCTTTGCCGTAGGTTTTCACCAAGTCTTTAACTGCCAGTAGAGTTTTAGGCACGCATTATTCCTTCGTTCATTGTCCCAATGTAGCATAAGCGCTGGTCAGCCACCAGCTGGCAACCGGTATACTAGAGTGTATGCAAGGAGTGCCGTTGGCCGAGCGTATGCGGCCGGAGACGTTACAGGATGTCCTTGGTCAGGAGCATTTAGTCGCTTCTGGGCGGATTATTCGTGAAATCATCGAGAAGAAGCAGCCCACTAGTTTGATTCTGTGGGGGCCACCGGGCAGTGGTAAGACTACTTTGGCTCGTATTATCGCTCGGGGCACGGGGGCTGAGTTTATGGAGCTCAGTGCCGTAACGTCAGGCAAAGCCGATGTCGTAAAAGTCATTGAACAGGCTGAAGCTAACCTGCGCCTTGGTATGCGAACTATTTTGTTTGTGGACGAGATCCACCGCTTCAATAAAGCCCAGCAAGATGCCTTCCTGCCCCATGTGGAGGACGGCACCATTGTGCTGATCGGTGCCACCACTGAAAACCCCAGCTTTGAGGTTATCAACCCACTGCTGAGCCGCAGCCGGGTGTTGGTGCTTGAACCACTCGACAAAGACGACATCGTGACGATATTACGCAAAACCGCCAGGCTTGAAAATTTGAGTGCCAAACGACTGCCGGCGAAGAGCATTGATCTATTAGCGGAATTGTCTGGCGGTGACGCGCGCGTGGCTCTGGGCAACCTGGAACTTGCTTTGCAGCTGACCACAGGCCCCCTCACATCAGAGATTGTAGAAACGGCTGCTCAAAAGCGCGTTCCCGGCTACGACAAAGGCGGAGAGACTCACTACAACATCATCAGCGCCTTTATCAAATCTATGCGCGGTTCTGATGCCAACGCCGCATTATATTACCTGGCCAGAATGTTGCAAGCTGGCGAGGATCCCAAGTTCATCGCCAGGCGAATGGTAATTTTTGCTAGTGAGGATGTCGGTATTGCGGCTTCGCCGGCTCTTAACCTGGCTGTGGCCACCTTCCAGGCCGTGGAGCGCATTGGCATGCCAGAATGCCAATACAACTTATTCCACTGCACCCTGGTGCTAGCCAAATGCCAAAAGTCCCGGGTGGTATCCAACGCCATGGGCAAAGCCCAATCCGCCGCTCGCGAGCACCCCGACTTGCCGGTACCGCTGCACTTGCGCAACGCGCCAACCAAACTTATGAAGGATTTGGGCTACGGCAAGGGGACCAAATGGGAAGCCAATTTCAAACACCCCAAAGGCTTCCTACCGGACGACCTCCAAGACCTTAACCTATTCTAGCCACATCCTTTTACACACCATACCTATCCTCTAAAGCCACAACATGCAAAGTGCGCAGGGTCCGTCCTTGTACAAGTCCTCGTGGAACCCCCGTCTGGTCGGAGCCGATGCAAAGATGCAAAGGGCCAGACCCTTTGCATCGGATTTACGATCATTTGGTGCGGTTGATTTGTTTTAGTTTGGCCAGCACCCAGGGTGAAGCCATGTAAGCCGCCAGAGCATATAGACCACCTGCTAGTTCATCGATTAGGTAGTGTTCACCCTGGTAGACGGTGCCAAAGTAAATGGCCGCTGGATAGATCAGCACCAACCAGCGCGATTTGCGCTTAAATAGTTTGATTACAAATATGGCAACTAGCGTGGCATAGGCTGCGTGGAGGCTTGGCATAGCAGCTACAGGATTGGGTGAAATCTTGTTATATAGTGACGGAAAATCATTGATCCCCAGCGCAAACCAAACATGAGAAGAAACACGAGTGATGGGCTCTATCACGCCTCGCTCACTAGCCATCCATGGGGGTGCGGCCGGAAAAGCCAAGAACGTCAAGAATCCGGCGAACGAAACCAGCAGAAACGCGGTAATGTAGCGCCAGTATTGCGACTCACGCTTTTTCCAGACTAGAATAGCCACGCAAAATGGCAGCACAAAATGCAGCATATAAAATAGATATAGGACAAAGTCGTACCAGCTAACGCCTCCATGCCATAGCCAACTTTGCAGTACATTTGTGGGAAGATGTCCTAGACCAAAGACTCTGTCGGCATGGATCATGAAAGTGTAGTTCACATGTGTATTCAAGTGCGGCACCAACCCTCTAAACGATTCATAAACTAGCAGCAACAGCACAAAGGGCGCTAAGCGCTTAAAAAACGCCCATCCCTGCCCCAGAGCCATAAAAATAAATGTCAGAAAAAACAATAGTTTGTCCGGTGTCGGAAAACTAGGCTTTTGGATAAAAATAACTGCGCAAGCTAGGGCTCCAACAAGGCCAATAATTCTAAATGGTTGCTTCCAGGTCATCCA
The DNA here is from genome assembly GCA_964487615.1 of uncultured Candidatus Saccharibacteria bacterium. Classification (GTDB taxonomy): domain Bacteria; phylum Patescibacteriota; class Saccharimonadia; order Saccharimonadales; family CAZARM01; genus CAZARM01. Next base: position 93,553 of record CAZARM010000001.1, read on the forward strand.
CTTAGTTTAGCTTATTTAGTCGGCGCCAGATCTTGAGACTTTTTAATCAGATTCCCTAATAAAAATCCCACCATATTTATCTGTTCTTCGGCTTTGATGCAGTCCAGAATACTCATACCACCCAAATCTTCCTGCTTGGAATCAATTAGGGCGTAGAATGTCCATGCATCTACAAATTCTGGGTCCCAGCAGGTCAGTACGACGCGTAGTCCGGGTGGCACATATAAACTTCCGTCATCCTTACCGACAAACTGGCTGTGAGGTATCAAAATCTTTCCATCGCTTGTAGGCAAACCATGTATTTCGCGGGTAGTCACCATATTTTTCACCTCACCTCCACTACTATTGCCGAGCAAGTAGGCAACCTCCCAAGGGGTGTACAAAGGAGCAAACGCCTTGATAAATGGCTCTGGTCCGAAGTCTGCTGTCTCTGGTCCTAAATCTGTCATAGCGTATATTATGTCACTTTTACAAGTGCATGTCGACTGTCATAGCCAAGCATCCGGCAATCAGGTATAATTCCACCCTGTTATTGGGGAGTGGCCAAGTGGTAAGGCACCAGGTTCTGGTCCTGGCATTCGGGGGTTCGAGTCCCTCCTCCCCAGCCAATAAAAATGTCCGCATTCTTGCGGGCTTTTTTATTGGCTTGTGCGGGAGGAGGGGCTCGAACGGGATTGCATGTCTGCAATCCCCGCCCCTAGCCTCAGAACGACCAAAGGGAGTTGGGGTCGTCTTAACAAAACTTACTTTTGTTTTGTGACGAGGCGAGTCCCTCCCCATCCAACCTGGCTAGAGATTAAGCTCGTGGAGCAGGCTAACACTGCTTTCAGGTACACAGGTCCCAGTATTACCAGGAGCTGTACCGGAGGCACAACCCAAGTAAGGCTGCAAATGCAGAGCATCTTGAACCGTCTTTAGCAGACCGATGTTATTCGAAGCAGTATCTACTACCGCACCCACCTTTACTGATGGCGCTACGACCAAGCTTGGGATGATTGGCGTACCGGTACTTGTAGAGCCTTCGTCCCACATGATGAAGATAGCCGTATCACCGGCTTGGTAGTTGGGACCTTTTATTAACAACGGCAGATAGGTCCTCAGCCAGTTGTCACCCTGCGCGACCGTACCATCGTGCATGTCGTTGTTTTGATCAGGAGTAATGAATGTGAACGTAGCCAGCCTGCCTCCAGCAATATCATCAGCCAGTGTTCCGGTTGGTGTAGTACAATCGCCGCTCCCTGAAGTCGGACAAGTGATAGCTGGAGTTGGTACATCGTACTGCTTACAGTCGCTAGAAATCGGCACGTAGAATGCTGCTGGGTTGTGCTTGAAATAGTAGGGCGGGCTATTGGTCAAGGCGCAGTTGGCTGGCATCGATTCCTGATAGCTCTTCCACGACCCACCGCTTTCCTTGACGAGCTGGAAGATGCTCTTAGTTGTCAGCGAATTCGCCGGACCGTACACACCATCGTCTAATATGCAGGCCTCGCCATGGCCGCCGGCCGAGGTAATGCCCTTGTTACAATTACTGCCCGAAGTTGCTGCAGCATATTGTGGTTCAGAGTTTAATGTTGCGGTGGTCCCATTATCTTTGATGTTCGTCAGCGACGCACATTTTTGGGCCAAGCTATCAATGTATGCAGCTTTCCCTACCACATCGGCTTCGTCCTTGTTCTCTTCCCAGATCCAAACGATGTGCTTGTACTGCTTCGCTGTAGTTAACAGGCCGCAAGGGACATCGGCAGTTGCCGTAGGTAGCTCCTGTGAAGCAGTCTCTGTGGCTTGCGATCCAGATTTAGAGTTGTGTCGCACGTAGGCAAAGACTCCCCCTGCAATAACGATAAGTAGCACAATAATCCAGATGATTTTCTTTGATTTCATAAGTCTTCCTCCGTAGCCAACTATACTCTTAGTAATAAGCAACTTTCAAAGGCAGTATGCCATATGACGTTAGGGCAAGAGGTTTTTTGCATTGCTGATATTATAATGTCATGACTACTGTCTTTATCATTGCTGGCTTCGATCTCCACAATACAGCCGCCACTGACAAGTATATAGTTTTGGAAAATGGTCTCAAGAATAAAGGTTACGGGATTGTTGCAAGTGATATTTCTTGGAAAAAGAAGACAGCCACGCAGTACGCAAAAGAGTTCGTAGATTTTTATAATAAGCATAGCTCTGAGAAGAACATTGTAATTGGCAATTCTTTCGGGGCAGTGGTTGCGTTCATCTCTGCTCCGGAAACCAAACCGGATAAACTCTATTTATGTTCACTATCACCATTCTTTAAAGAGGATCGTGGCAAGCGCCTTGATAGCTATGGTATAGATATATTTGGCAAGCGTAGAATGGAAGATCTTTGGTCAATATCTGTAAGAGATATGGAAGCCAAAATTAACATTGCTAATGTAAAAACTACTGTCACATACGGCGAGAAAGAGCGTCAGACATCACCTACTCTAGTCGCACGATGCAAAGACACTGCTAAGCATATTAAACTTTCGCAACTCATTGAGATACCAAATGCACCTCATAGTATGGCCGATGAGAGGTATTCAGAGACATTGATCGATCTCATTTCGCTCTAAACAAGAACAGCTCTGACCCTATACATCATACCCAGACATGAGACAGGCATTGAATCCTTGCTCTCCAAGCAACAGCCATCAAGCGTAGCCAGGGAAAAAGTCGGTTTTGATCCGCTGCCGTGAAACTCCTAGATTGTGTAATGTATTCTGAACGCTCTCTACCATGGTTTGTGAGCCAGATATGTAGAAAAGTCGCTCTTTATAATCAGGCATATTTGCCTTAATCATCTCTACCGAGATATAACCAACTTCGCCACTCCAGCCGGCTGGTATAGTTGCTTTATCAGTGAGCGTATAGACAATCTTGGCACCCAACTTACGTTGGGCTTCAGCGAAGACATCAGTATAAACCAGCTCCTTGGTATTTTTTTCGGAGTACAGCATGGTTACGGTGCGCTGATCATTAGTATCAAGCAAATATTTCATCATGCTGCGATATGGCGTCACGCCAATGCCTCCGGCAATAAACGCCAACTTCTGAGAACGGTCTGAGGGCAAAACAAAGTCGCCACCAAGTTGGCCAGCGGCAACTAATGATGTCTTATCCATCGCAAACATAGCAGATTTAAAACTACTGCCCTGGGGATAAAACTTAACGCCTAGACGTATGTTTTTTTCGGTCGGCGAGGAAGCAAGAGTGAAATACCGACGGACCCCACGGATGTCTGAATTTTCGTGCGGGAGCGTCAGTTCCATATATTGTCCTGGTTTGTAGGAAAATGGTCGCTCTGGTTGAAAGACAAAGTCAACTATATCAGGGGCAATCGTTAGCTTTTCGAGCAGTATTGGTCTCATATTGACTTTGGGATTAACCACGTAAGCGAAGATATTGCCAACAAGAAGTGATAATTCTGGAGTTGAGTAGAGGCTCATAAAGTGAATTTGCGGTGGGAATAATAGTCCAATTAAACCGGCATACCAGGCCTGTTTGGATTTAGTGGACGGAGAAGTTAACGGTTCTGTCAGCATAACAAATGCTAGAAAGAACAACGATGAATGTAGGGTGGTTTTTTGCAGATTTGCCCAGATATTATGGTGGCTTAAAAGGCTAGTGATGATGGTCGAACTAGCCACAGCCGCAAAGAAAGTTATCACCATCTGCCCATGATGAATCTTTCTAATTATTAATAACCCTCCAATCAGGACGAACGGCATCATGTAGATATTACCGACCCACCAGCCGGCCGATTGCCCAGCTCCAAAAGCCGTCAATGCCACTGCTACTGCTGCTGGGTTAAATATATGTTTTTTATGAATTGCTATCACAAATTTAGAAGCAATGGCTAGACCAGCAATGGCTGTTAAAAAAAATAGGTCATGGGGGATTTTCAGAGGATTGACAATCAGAGTTAGTATCAAGGCCGTGATATAAACCGACTCAACATTTACCGGAGCTTCGAATACATACGCAAAGATTTTATTACTAAGCCAACAAATTATGGTTATATAGCCGGCCGAAAAAGCCAGTGCAAACGGATTGAAGGAAAGATACCCAAAGACGCACAGACCAATGGCAATGGCAACCAGAACAATCAAGTAATAGAGCGTCAGCCGGTACATAGTAATTCGATCCAGTAGAGCGTCGATGAATTTCATGTTACCTGGACCCCATATCTTTCAAAACCACTAGTTAGGGTGGCAATTTTATCGTGATCCACCATGTAGGCCTCGTAACCGTCCAGGCTCTCAATAAACTTAACGCCATCACGGCCCATGGCGTAAGCTGCCGTTGCAAATCGATCGGCATTATAGACATCTGGGCCAATCACGGTTAAAGCTGCTATAACGTTCAACGGTTCATTGGGCACATGCGGATTATAAATATGTTGGCCACGGATGTAGGTTCCGGATGTAGCGATGCCTTGATTGCTAAGGCCCACCGTTTTGATAATTTCAGCTCTATTGAATGGGTTGCGGATACCAACCTGCCAAGACTGACCGTCGGAGTTTTTGCCGCACACCTGGATATCACCCCCAACGTCAATATAAAAGTTACTAAAACCTCTATCAACCACCATATTGGCAGCATTTTTTATGGCCCAGCCTTTGACCAGGCCAGAAGGATCTAACTTGCTGTTATGCCTAACATCGAAGAAACCATTGGTATCTTGTTTGGTTTGCTCACAAAGTTTCAGAACCGACTTCATCTCCGGGCTCCAGTCGCCTTCGGGCAGTCCGCGGTTTATACGAGACACTTCACTGTCATATTTATAAGTGCTGTATTTGTTGTCGACGGATTGTAGGTAATCAAAGACTTCTTCAATAACATGTTCTACGTCGTCGTCAACAATTTCAACGATAACTGGCATACCCATGATCAGCCTTGTCCGCTTGGTACTCATCTGCTAAGCCTTGGCTAGAGCACTTGATAAAGATTGTATGAAGGCTGCGCTGGTGTCTGAGGCTCCCGATACTACGTTAACTCTGGAGCTTTGGGCCTTAATAGCCTCTTGTCTTAAGTAGGGCATGGCCTGATTGTTAATTTCGACGGATGTGCGGCGGTCATTTGGGTATTGCAAAAATCTAACATCGGTAATTTGACCATCCTTAATATCTACCTCTACCTGAATGTTTCCATAATATGCGTCTGCTATATCACCGTCATAGGTGCCGTCTTTGTATTGAGCCATCTGCTGGTTGCCAGACTTCATCATATTTTGGCTGGTTGTTGTCGACTCAGTGGATTGAGCACTTTGAGTGGCCTCAGGCTTAACAGCTATTGTAACTGGCTGAGCACTTTCGTGTCTTTGCTGCAAGCTGTAGATGACAAAGGTAATAATGACAAAACCAGAAAGTAAAAGCTTCTTCATACTTCCCCAGACTATCTTAATATTGTTGACGCACGCCGAATGGTATATGTTGGTGCTTAAAAGTCGCTGAGTAACCTAGGCTCAAAGAGATGGCTTACTCATGTAGTTCGGGCCTCTACCTGAGTTTGCGGGAATAGGAAATCCGGCTCAGTTTTGCCTTTGATACTTGATCTGAGTTTAGGTCGGTTGCGGCTATCATCGCTTCTCTTACTTCTTGCAAAAGACCCTTTTGGAGCTTCAAGTCAGCGGTGGTTGCTCCGGATAATGAAGCGAATTGCATGTACGGCAAGGCTTGCGCAAGGCCCTCCTTACCAAGGGCCCGCTTGGCTGCGGCCACCGCTTGCTTGGCACCAACTTTGGAAGCCGACGAGGCGATGAATTCCACATTGTCTTTGTAGGATGCGCTTGGCTTGACAGCACACTCCGAAAACCCAAAATCAATCAGCCACGGCAGGCCGGTTTTCTTTTCTATCATCACGTTCGCTGCGCGCAGGTCTTTATGAATAATGTGGCTTTTGTGTAACTGGACAATCTGCTGCCATACTCCGCCAAGTAGTGAATCAGTTATTTTACTCTTGTCGATTTTGTTGAGTCCGGTGGATGTTATCAACTTAGTGGCCATAGCGTAGCTATTAGAGCCTACTCGGTAGATGCCAATAACTTCGGGAGCCCGTATCCCAGCACTTTGTGAGGCCAGCATAGTCAGATAGGCTTCATGCTCAATTGCTCGTTTGGGGGTTAGTGACGGAACTTCGTCTTCTAAGCGGCGATACCAAACCCGACGCATGAGTTTGAACAGCCAGTCGGCGGCGTTATTGTCTTGATTGAAGACTTTGACAAAAACATTCTCACCTTTGTACTCGCCAAAAAATGGTACCGACCCGCGAGCATCAACTTTAGCTGGCTTGAGCTTAACGCCTTCCATACCAGCCTTCGATAATCTCTTAGCCAGTTTGTCTGCGATGATCGGCCGATATGGCGAGCCAATGGTCAACATGATAAAGCCATAGCAAAAAAGCCCCACCAGCCAACCGGCAATAATATCGAGCGGCAAGTTGACTCCAATAAAAATCCCCGAGCACCCAAACAACAGTGCTGCATAAATAACCCATTTCCTATATACCTTTGGGGTATAGACGGCCATTGTTAGTCCAGCTGCCAATAACACAGCCGCTTGGCTGGATGGGAAGCCGTAGCCCATAGTCTCGATTCGGGGCACTACTTCGGCAAAGAATGCACTTGGCCTGCTCCTAGCAATCCAGCCCGATAAAACATTGGCAATAGCATAGGCGGCGAACGCCGCCAAGAATACCCTCAGGGCAATATCCTGTCGACGAAACAGCAGCGCTCCACCGATGGCGATTACAGCAATTAGAACTGATCCTAGAATTGCTATCAGCACAAATAGACTTTTTAAGGTATCGGGCAGTCCGTATAGGAGGTTGAAGATAGATGATTCAAATAACCGAATCGTAGACCCGGAGGCCGCCAGGCTGGTTACAAAAAGCGCAACTAACGACGACAAAGCATAGAAAATGTAAACTGGATTATGGACGTAGGCTTGCGTGCTTCGATTTGCGTTCACATCTGCCAGTATCTTCTGTTTATGATTCATGGTCAAACACGGGTATAGTCTAGACGGAGATTGCTATGAAAAAAACTAACCGACAATCCAGCTTCTACCCTGACTACATCGCCGGTACTGTGCTGGAAATTAGAGCTGACGAGTTGATTAGCCTAGGCATCACCCATGTAGCTTTTGATATTGATGAGACTGTCGTCCCCAGCGGTTATCACACGCTAACAGCTCCGTATGTCAGCTTTCTTGGGAGCTTAGAAAAAAACGGTCTGAAGCTGCTCATCGCCAGTAATTCAAGCCGAGATCTAAGCAACATTACTCAGCATTTTAACGCCGTGGTAATTAAGCCATCAATATTTTCTTTTAAGCCTTTTAGACATTACTACCACCGCGTGATCAAAGCATCCGGAACGGATGCAGGACATATTGCCATGGTAGGTGATAAATTATTGAACGATGTGATCGGTGCCAAGCATGCTGGACTCCTGACCATCCTAGTAGCACCCTTTGTCAGGCGTCAAAAATTCCACCACAAATATTACTTCCGTCTAGCCTTAAGGCAATCCTAGACAACTTACGTGTTCGCTGAGGGGTCAAAATCGGGGCTCATCCATATTGGTTCCCATCCGTGACCGTCGAGATCTACGACTTCATAGCCGAACATCTGGTCTGCAGGGACTCCCATGTCAACCTGGTAATAATCACCACCGTTTTGTTTAGCCGCGTCGGCAAACCGCTGTACGGCTTCCTTTGAGTCCAAAGATAGGGCAAGGAGTACGCCGTTAGTTTTGGCGGTATCAGCAATATCTTTGCCACGCAGAAACTTTTTGTAAAAATCATGCTTCAGTAGCATCACTACTATATCGTCGGACCACATCATGCCACTGGCCTGATCGTTTGAAAAGACTGGATTCTTTTTAAAGCCCAGCGCCTCATAGAATGCTGTCGATCCTGCCAGATCGCTAACCGGCAAATTGACATAGATTTGTTTGCTCATATCCACTCCCTTAGTTACATGAACTGTAATCTAATTGTTTCATAGGCTTAAGATAACATGTAAGAAGCCTGCCCATGCCTCTTCTATGCCAATGCGACAGCACTACTTCTTCTTTTCGAAGAATACCATCAGGTAGCCATTGGGGTCGCGCAAGCTAAACTCTGTACGGCCATTCACCGTTGCCTGAGGCTCGCTTTCTGGCTTGTAGCCGGCAGCCATTGCACTTTTATAAAACGCATCGATATCTACACTGACTAATACGAGCGGCCCGTCCTTTGGGCTATCGTCTATATCATTGGCTACGTGGAATTCGGCCGAAAACCAGTTGACATAAACGGTCGCAATTCGGCCATCGTTCTTATCAACTCTGAAGCCAAGTTCCTCATAGAACTTTAGTGTTTTATCCAGGTCAACCACCTTATAGACTAATGCGGAGATGCTTTTGGGCTTCATATGTCTTCCTTGATTTGTAATTTACAAAACTAGTATAGGCCTGCAAGCTTTTTTAAAGTAGGTGTATATTAAGAATTATGTTAGACGAACGTTTCACCGCTAAGCTAGAGAAAAGTCCGCATAAAGGCGGCTGGACCTATGTGGTGTGGCCGCAGGCAGCGGAGTTCTTTGGGACGCACGGAGCTGTCAAAGTCCGCGGGACTATTGATGGGCAAGCATTCCGGAGCTCGTTTATGGCGATGGGCAACGGCGTCCAGATGTTGCCCGTGAAGTCAGACATTCGGAAAATAATCGGCAAGCAAGCCGGAGACTCGGTAGAAGTTCACCTGCAAGAACGACTGATGGATTAGCCGCAGGAGTATACTAGTAATACATAAACAGGAGTTGGCTACATGTTAAAAGATTCACACGCGTTCAGTGGCTTTTCAGTCGATTACCTGACTAAAGCCAAGGAGTTTTACGGCGAAGTACTAGGGCTCAATTTCGAGGAAGACCAGATGGGGTTAACTCTAAAGATTGCTGGTGGCAATGACGTCTTTGTGTACCCTAAAAACGACCACCGACCAGCGACTTACACTGTGCTCAATTTTGTGGTCGATGATATCGACAAGACTGTTGATGGGCTAGTCAAAAATGGTGTGGTGTTTGAGCGCTATGACAATATGCCGGCCTCACAAGACGAACGGGGCATCTTGCGAGGTCGAGCCGCCAACCAGGGCCCAGACATAGCCTGGTTCAAAGACCCAGCCGGCAACATCCTGTCCGTTTTACAGAAATAACTCTTACGAACCGTTGTAGGCTTGCTCTAGGGCTGCAATGTCGAGCTTCTTCATCTTTAGCATGGCATTCATGACCCGGCCAGATTTAACTGGATCGGGGTCGCTAAGCAATTCGCCAAGGCGCTTGGGGATAATCTGCCAGGACAAGCCGAATTTGTCCTTCAGCCAACCACACTGTTCTGATTCGGGAACGGCCGATAGTTTGCCCCATAGTTCGTCGACCTCTTCTTGAGTTTCGCAGTCAACCATGAACGATATGGCTTCACTGAATTTGAAGTGCGGGCCGCCGTTTAAGGCCATGAACCTCTGCCCTTCCAGTTCAAAATCGACTGTCATAACGGTGCCAGGTGCCATGCCGGTAACTTCTTGACCTTCGCTGCCGTAATGGCTGGAGTTATTGATCTTGGAGTTTTTGAATATTGAGACGTAGAATTTCGCTGCTTCTTCAGCCTGGGTGTCAAACCATAAATGGGGTGTGATTTTTTGCATAGAGCTCGCCGCCTCTCGATTTATACTGCTACATTTAAGTGTAACAAATTAAACAAGACCCGTTCGCCTGACGGGCCTTGTTCTTGTGTTAGCCTGACTTAGAATCCTTGACGCGAGGCCGTCACCACATGGTCATCGAGGAAAGTTACGGTTACTAGTTTGTCGCCCTCCCGATAGGTGCAGACCTCTTGCTTGCCGGCCGTCGTAGAGTTGACCAAAATAGCGCAGTTTTGATCTATGCCCTGGGCTTCGCCGCTGGTTTGCTCTTTAGTATCGCCACGGTCAATGCCGGCCGCAAAGCTAATTAGGGCTGAGTGCGAACCCGATGGGGTCGTGTTGCCACCTCCTCCGCTGCCCCCACTGCCTCCGCCGCTATTAGAACCATTATGGCTTCCCGAGCTAGAGCCGCCAGAACCACCCGAGCCACTGCCGCTGCCAGATCCCGGCACTATGTCGCTAAGTTTTTTGGTTGTTGGGTAAAAGGCGCTGCCCAGGTCATCCCCATTGCCCCCAAAATCCCAACGTAGCCACTTGAGTCCAAAACCAAGCAGCAGGAAAAGTAAAATGAGTATTAGTATCGCTAACAGTACATTTTCCATTTTAGTGCGCTGTTTTAGCTCTTTTTTTGAAGTTTTATTTGATGTTTTTGCCATGATCAGTTCCTATTTGTTGTTTATAATCGTAAGCATTTTAACAAATTATTTTAATTTGCAAAGTAAGCTAGCTCTCTCATTATCTTGGCAACAGGCAGCAAGAGATTAACCTACGGGCTCAAGAGCCGTTTCGTTCATCGGAACGATTAGAGAATGCAGAGCCAAAGGCGTAACCACAGGCTCGGGTGCATGTGTAGTGCGAGCCAGCCCAAGCCGAGTGATGCGTAATATCATAGATTCGTAGTCTAGCCCAATGTTTAGTAAGCAGGCTTTGGGGAAATTGCCAAAATTATTGATTAGACTTGGCAGCAAGTTAGCCTCCAGGAACTGTGGCACACCGTGGCGATCTAGGCGAATATCTATGCGCCCGTAGTCCCGGGCCCCAATTGCCTGGAATACACTTATCGCCAGGGCGTTAATTTGGGATTTGACAGCTTCATTTGCAACCATTCGGTGGGTTTCGGTGTCGGCAAGCTTCACTTTCTCGCTGAGAATACGCGCACCAGACGCATCCAAAGGAGCGATTAGCTCAATTGGCATAGTCCAAAACCTGCCGGAAGGTGCGTCTTTCAAAATAGCCACGCTGAATTCTCGGCCCGGCAAATATTCCTCGACAAGCGAGTCGGAATTGAGCTCTGTAATGCTGCGCACTTTAGACACCAGCTGAGCAAAGTTATGAGCGACTGAGTCGCTATCAATACCCAAGCCGCCTCCTCGGTTAGTCGGTTTAATAAACACCGGGTAAGAAAACGGCATATCCATACTAGGCGGCTGCTGACGCTGTATTACATAAAAAGGCGATGTTTTGAGTCCCATGTCTAGAACACGCTGTTTCGCCTGATCTTTGTTGAGTTCAAGTTCATGGGCTAAGTGATTTGATCCAGTGTATGCGATATCGTGCTCATCCAAGTAATGCGTTAGCCAGATTTTGCGCGAATCGTCTTGACCTAAACGAGGGTCATGCGGAATAAATTTCATGCCCAAAAAAACGAGGTCCGGCTGGCGGGCAACAAGCGCTTCCAGGTCGCCTAAGTTATTGACCAGACTAATCCTAACGTGCGTGTAGCGCTTGGCCAGAATAGCCCGCACAGACGCGCGGGATTCAGCGCCCATTGAACTTAAGCTTACGTGAGTAGAGCTTACGATTTCAATATGTCTAGGAATTTTCATAATACAAACCAATCACAGGCTTAGGTAACCAAGCCCGACTTAATTTATCATGGGATAGCTCTGCTTAGAGGTCTACGTCGTTAGCGGCGGTCGACTTGAGGACGAGCTTGATTTACGGTCAGTGCGCGACCGTTGACTTCCTTGCCATTCAATTCCTTGATGGCATTCTGGGCTTCAGTATCAACTTCCATTTCGACGAATCCAAAGCCTTTTGATTGGCTGGTATCGCGATCCTTGATGACATTGGTGCTAGTGACTTTGCCGTAGGTGGCAAAAAGTGCCTCTAGTTCTTGATCTGTGACACTATAGGCTAGCCCGCCTACGTATAGTTTCATGGCCATTATAATTTGTCCTTCCTATTTACTTTGTCGCATACGAGCTTAGTACTCTGACCGAGATGATAGGAAGTCTTGTGATCGACTAGTTAAAACACCGGAGAAGTTATAGTAACCACTTGCGTAATCTAATCTTAGCACATTTGATAGCAATTTCATAATAGTAATTGAAATTTTGCAAATAGCTGGACGGTGTTTTGTTTCGTCGTTGGAGTACTTATTGGTCGTTCAAGTATGGTTTGTTAACCGCCACGACTATGGAGTGGATTAGGGTGGGGCCGTTCACAAAATCATAGCTGGAGTCACGGGCTTTGGTAAATATGACTAAAACGTAGGGATGCTGGCCATTATCGACAATGGCGGCATCGTGGACCCGATCTTTTAGGTAGCCCGTCTTGTGATAGACGACTGCCGTTCTTGGCAGCGCGGCTACGATATATTGAGTGTAGTTAGCCGCCTTCATATGCGACAGTAACAAATCAGTGCTGGACTTGCTAAGCAACTCGCCCTTGTATAACTTTTGTAGCAACAGCGCGACGTCTTCGGAGCTGGTTACATTCTTAACATGATCGTAATCTTTCATGCCAATGTCAGCGGCGAACTGGGCAAAACGTGTTGAGCCCAGCAGTTTGTCGAAGTTTGCCCACGCTGTATTGTCACTCTGCTCAATGAGCAACTTCAGCTGCTCCCCACCTGTTCCAGTGCCTACTGGATCATCTAAGTTTCGCGCACCGCTATCAATGTCTTTTAGGTACAAACTGGCCGTCATAAGTTTGGATATGCTGGCCGCTACAAACGGGTCGGTTATTCCGTAATGTTCGGTGGTGCCGGTGCTCAGGTCTCGGTAAGAAACACTGATGTCCAGTTCAGGATTAGCCGCGATTAGACCGTTGATGCCGTTCGCCAGCTGGGTTTCGTCAATCGTAATCGCTGGCACCTGCAGCTTCTGGGGTTCTTTTGTCGTACTTTCTGAGCTAACTACACCGGCGCTTGAGTGTCGAGACCACGGTGACAGCTTATAAGCACCGACTCCGGCAATAGCCACAATCATCAGTAAAACTAACCACGTCTTGGATGCTTTATTGGGCTTGTGTTTTGGCGCAGAAATCGGCTTGGCTGTCTGCGCGTACTGAAAACTCGGCCGCCTGGGTGCATTTGCAGAACCCCGAGGGCCTGCAGGTCGTCGGGGTTTAGGGTTGCCAATAAAATCAAAGTTGCCTTGATACGACACAAATGAAACTAGATAAGCACGTGCTTAAAATTTGCGACAGAACGTTTTGAACTAAACGCCTGGGTTAGTAGGCTGACCGCCAACACCAGGATCGGCAGCAGGTGCTTCAGGAGCTGGGGCAGCGCCAAAATCAGGGCTTGGTGCAGCAGGAGTTTCTGGTGTTTCAACTGCTGGAGCTGGGACATCAGATACGGGGGGTACGCTTGGTTCTTCAGGCATAGCGGTTCCGGGGTCACTAGTTGGGGCTGGCATTGGTGCTGGAGCAGCTGGTTGGCCGTCCTGGCTGAGTCCGCCATCTTGAGGTTGGTTAACTACTGGTTGTGCGTTATCGTCCATGACGAAATCTCCTTTTATGTTAGTCCTAGAGCTTTACCCTATGTATTATAGACGCTCAAAGATCATTCGTCTAATTAACGACCAGGCTATTGTTTATGCACATTGGGCCAGACGATTTTGGCTAATACATGGTGTGGATCGATCGCACCAAAGTGACGGCTGTCTGTACTAGTCTCGGCATGTTCGCCGACGACAAACAGACTGCCGTCACCCAAGACTTCCTGGATACGCTTAATCTTTTCTTTGCCGTCATGAAGGAAAATAACGATGTCCTTTTGGCGAAAGCGTTTGGTCCATCCCCAGCCAATCACCAGGGTACGTGGAGGCAGCACAGGAACCATGCTGTGCCCGTAGACTCGCCGGATGATAAGCGGATACTTATTTTTTGGTTTCAAAGAAGATTTTGGCGATTTCATCAATCATCTCAAGCAATTTCTTAGCTTCAGTCGGATCATTATGGTGCTTGCACTCTCCAGCCTGTTTGGTAGCTTTCCAGAATTTGTCATGCAGATCAGGGTACTTTTCCAGGTGTTCTGGCTTAAAATAATCTGTCCAAAGTACCCAAAGGTGGTGTTTCACCAGCTCAGCTCGTTGCTCAACAATTATCACCGCCCTCAGCTTATTATGCTCATCCAAACCATCGTACTTCTCCATGATAGCCAAGATGCTCTGAGCCTCAATACGCGCCTGCGCCGGGTCATAAACACCACACGGTAAATCACAATGTGCATAAACTGGTTTAATTCGAAACATATTTCCCTCCTGTTTTTGCTATTTAAAGTATATATCATTTCCATGACTCTGATCATTGACAACTGGATACTTAGTGTTAAAGTAAAATTAATGGCTGCGAGAGTATTCAGTTTTAATTCGTTTGAATGCTGGGATTGTCCCATGCAGGCGAACTGTGCTGCGGGTCAGCTATTGGAACGCATAAATACTGAAACTAACGAAGCGGTGGATGGTATTTATCAGTTCCACGGTGATCGACTAGTGCCAGCAGTGGCAGACGGAGAAGTTGTTGACACGTTGATCGACGACTTAGGAAAGAATATGGCCGACGCTTCTGCTAGAGCAACGCGCGTCAGGCGCGGCCTTGAGGTCGCCTTTGTTGATATGGTGAACGCAGACAGCTTAGACGATTCAAGATTTATAGAAGCTAACGATCACGCTGTCGAAGTCGAACGAATAATTGATGAATTAGCTGAATTACCTCACTCTACAAAAACGTTAGAGGAAGATGAGATGAGCGAAGCATTACAAGCAGTTGCTGAGGATATCGTACGCTTTGCCGAACAAGGACTCTGCGCGGCAGCAACAGTGGCAGAATAGTTTATCCTTGGGATTTTTCTTGACGCCATTTCTCTATGGCGGCGTGATTGCCGCTAAGCAACACGTCCGGTACCTTCATGCCTTTAAACTCTTCGGGTCGTGTGTATTGGGGGAATTCTAGGGTGTCGCCTTCTGAAAAGCTTTCAATCTCGGCTGACTTTTCACCGCCCAAGACTCCGGGGAGTAATCTGACCACTGCGTCTACAAGCAGCATGGCCGGCAGCTCGCCACCGGTAAGGACAAAGTCGCCAATACTTAGTTGCTGATCAACGACTGTAGTAATTCGTTCGTCGTAGCCCTCATAGCGAGCACAAATGATAATCATGCCTTTGTTTTGCTTGGCTACTTTGCGCACCATCGGCTGTCGCAGGCGCTCGCCACGAGGTGTCATAAGGTACACTTGGGCTTCAGGATCCTGTTTTTTGCAGTGCTCAACGGCAGCAAACAGTGGTTCCGGCTTAAGCAGCATCCCGTCACCACCCCCGTAAGGAGTATCGTCCACCGTTTTGCGTTTGCCCAGACCAAAATCACGCAGGCTTACATAAGAGTAGTCCACAATTCCTTTATCTTTGGCCTTGAAGAGCATGCTGGTCTCTAGTGCGGGAGCAAACATTTCAGGAAACAGACTGATGATTTGAATTTTCATCTTCATTATGACATTATACTATTTATGTTCGTCGAAAACGATAGTTTTACGATCGATTACCTGGAACACCACGGTGGTTTAAGCCTAACTCCCGTGCCGCAATGGACTCATCTATGTGACTACGAGCATATTACAACTGTCGGCCTCACCGCGATTGGCAGTCCTTTAAGGGGTTACAAACTTCCACTCTATGCATTTTCCGAATTCTTAGACTCTATGCAAACTATTACTGAAACTCCTATATCACCAGCTCTTGCGCCATGGGAGGATGACCCACGATTTGTAGACTCAATCAAAGAGTCGTGGCGCGAAATGCGCGATGCTGCTGAATTTGCACTTCAGTTAGCTGGCGTGGCATACGCTAAGCAAGTTTAAACAAAAAGATCCGCATACTAGCGGATCGTTCTGTCACATAAAGCTCCAATTCTTTCGAATCGCTCGCATGAGCTTTTACTTGTTTTTGTTTGTTTTGTTGCTGCTAGGTCACAGCCGAATGTACGATAACTATACTGTAGTTAGATCACATGAAGCAAGTTAATTATCACAACACTATCGACTCTAGATATCTAGGTCGTCTAGGTCTTCTAATTCTTTGCGAGTTTTAGATACGGACTCACTGGTAGTTTGTTCGGGCTCGTCATCTATATCGGTGGCTACCTCGTCGATAGTGGCTGGCTCATCTGCTGGCGAAGCATGTGAGTCATCATCAGCAGCTACAGAGTCATCATCCCGTGGTGCGGCTGACTGCTGACGGTCATCATCCGCGTGTCGCGGCTCACCGTTATCTACAATCTTCAAATTGTAGCGAGCATCGTTCTTGGTGCCCAAAGCTCGCAGTAGCGTGCGTAAACTCTGAGCTGTTGCTCCCCGTTTGCCGATTACGCGGCCTAAATCCTCGGGGTCAACGGTTAGCTCTAGTAATACGCCTTTTTCGTCTATTCGGCGCTCTACGATGACACTGTCAGGCTTCCCGACTAGCGACTTAACAATAAACTCTATGAACTGTTGGTCAATGGTACTCACGGATGGACTCCCTTCAATTACGGACTCTGCAATCAGTATATCAAAACCAGAAAGCGATTCTGGGCGAGGAAACTCTCACAAGGGCGAATTCCTAGGCTTCGGTTTTTTCTTCTGCTTCGGCGGGCTCAGCTGTTTCTTCGACTGCAGCGGCGGCAGGCTCTCCAAGAGCAACTTCTTCTACTGGCTCTTCGGCTGGGGTTTCCACGTCTTCAGCAACTGCTACGGGCTCTTCAGTTGGAGCAGCTGGCGCTTTGGCAGGAGTTTCTTCTGCGGCTGTGGGCTCCGTCACTGGTTCTTCGGTCTTTGGTTCTTCAGGACGGGTGCTACGACGCTTGTCGGCATTGCGAACTTCACGCTTTTTAGCGTCGCTAGTAGCCACCCAGGCTGGCAATTTGACGCCTTCGCTTTTTAATAGCCGAGCTACACGCTCAGAGGGCTGAGCGCCATGAGACAAGTAAAAAGTGGCCTTTTCTTTATCTACTGATGTTTCTTTGGTGTGGGGATTGAAGTGACCAAGTGAGGCCACAATCTTTCCACTGGTTGGGGTCCGGCGTGCGTCCTGGACGACGACGCGGAATTGAGCGTGACCTTTACGGCCAGTACGCTGCATGCGAATGACTAACATTCAATTTACTCTCTTCCCTGTTAAGTTTCTTAATAACCAAGCTATTCTACAGATTATCACCTCTGTTGTCAACAAATCTATCGGCTTAACCAACAAACCGCATCCCGCCGTCAATGTTATTAATTTTCTGCACGCACGACTCTGTCTTTTGGTGGATCGCGAACTCATCTAGGGCAAATACTAAAGCTCCCATAGCCAACAAAGTTTCACCAGTTCTTGTAAGCTGATCCACGTGGCTCTCATCCACCAAACCCGTAAACGTTTCCCGAGCCATAAACGCTGCACCAACCCCTCCTAAAAAGGGTGGTCCCATGCTTATAGTGGCTACGAAATTATCGTTTCCGCTTATGGCTTTAAAATCTGGGAGCCTGTGTTCAGCTAAGTCCTCTCCGTCTTGCTGTAGAACCGTTACGAAATCGCCTGTTGCAGCATCTTCGGTACCACTGTCCAGGCTGTGACGAAGAGAAAACAATAATACCGTTTCGTCTGCTCTTTTTCGTGCACGAAGCTTTTCAAGCGGTGATGCAACCGTGGCTGCCACCAAACTGGCCAGGGCGAAACCATCTGCAGTTCGTCCTTCCGCAGGCGAATCTGCAATAAAAAGACCCGAGCTCAGACCAACAGCTAGCATTGCACGGCTAAACCACTTAGAAATCTTTAATCGGCGCTTAACGTCGTGAATAGCGTCTTCACGTGTATATGCTTCGGGCACTTTCCGCTCTCTCATGTGTTTATTCTGACATATACTTGCCACTATGTCCAATAGTTATATACGCGTACGTCATTTGTTTTGATTTAGTCAATCCATTAATCCATTTCGTCTTTAGCGAAATGCCCATGGTCTTCCCCCGGCTAAAGGAGCACCTGACTAAATGTAGTTATAAATAAGTGTCTTTGAGTGACTGACTCGTGCTTCTGTTGTAGTTGCTAGTAGCAAGTGCAACTGGAGTGCTTGGCAGTCAAACTTATTTATAACTACAGATAGATAAAGTGTGACGCTCGCCGGGCGCTTCTTTGGTTACTTGCTTGTCGACACAAGAAAGTAACTCGACCTAGGCAGAAAGCCTAGGGTGAAATGGTTTTTGGAAAAGAAGAAATTACTTGGCTTGGTAAGCAGACAGCGCCGCCTCAGCCGCAGAAACCTGCCCCGCCTGCTTGCTGGGCCCCTGCCCCTGCCCCTTCAGCTCACCACCGACGTAGACACCAACAGTAAAGACCTTGTCATGATCAGGACCGACTTCTTCTAATACTTTATAGATTGGAGTGTGGCCTTCTTGGCTTTGGACTAGCTCTTGCAAGTGTGATTTGGGATCCATCCAGGAGCCGGTTTTGAGGATTTCATCAAAGGTTGTCAGTAGATTCTTTTCTATAAATGCCTTGGCGGCGTCATAACCGCGCTCCAGGTAGAGGGCTCCAATGACCGCCTCAAAGGCGTTGGCTAGAATCTGCGCCCGAGCCCGTGGTGTACCGCGCTTCTCACCACGACTGAGTCGTAGCAGGGGTTCAATCTCGCAACGTGAGGCCGCGGCACTGATGCTTTCGGTGCGTACCAGGCTGCTCCGCCAGTTCGTCAGTACGCCCTCAGGCTCCGTAAAATTGCCATAAAGATATTCGGTAACAACTAACTCGAGCACCGCATCGCCTAGGAACTCAAGGCGTTCGTTGTGCTCCTTTGCGGTTTTTTTATGTTCGTTAACGTAGGATCGGTGCGTAAAGGCCATCAGCAGCAGGTCGATGTCTTTAAACGGACCGCCTAAGTGTTGCGTTGCAAAAACCTGATATGCGTTGGTATCCATCCTATATGTTCCTGTAATTCGCTCTCATCATAGGTTATCGCTTCTTATCTTCTTGAGGCCCAGCAATATTAGCTTACCGATATCATCATACTCAATTTTATCAAGCGCCTCTGGAGCGGGAAACCATTTAATGCCATTCATCCAATCCTCGGCTTGCAGTTGATCGGACTTCCCGAGCGCCTTGACCAAGAAAATCTCTGTGGTCATCAACACTAAGCTAGACATCCGACGGTAGCGAAAGTTAATCTTGCCCAACCAGTTTAGGACTTTCATCTCCTGCAGGCCGGTCTCTTCACGGATTTCCCGCTCAGCTGTATCACGCGCGCTTTCGCCCTCTTCAATGTGGCCTTTGGGAATGGTCCAGCGGTTTTTGGCGTCTTGAATAAGCAGGATCTCAACTTGGTTCTTGGGGTTACGTCTGAAAATTACGCCGCCAGCAGTTGGCTCACGGACTACTTCTTGAATCCCGGGCCGGCGTGTTCGGACGTATTTCTTGAATCCTTGGAGTGGTTTAGGTCGTTTCATTAGTTGGTTCTTTCTTGACTCGGGGCTTGTTCTCGTCAGATTCTGGTAAGTGCTTTTTCAGCACCGTACCAAGGACCCCGTTGATAAACTTGGATGAATTATCACCTCCAAAGCCTTTGGCCAGTTCGACGGCTTCGTTGATGACAACTTTGGGTGGTGTGTCGTGCTCGTTTAATAGCTCGTAGGTGCCTATACGCAAAATGATGCGGTCTATACGCGCGATCTGGTCGATTGGCCATTCTGGCGCAATTGGTTGGAGGAGCTCGTCAATCTCTGTCTGCTTGAGTGTAATTTGATTTACTAGCCGCTCAATGAATGCCCGATCCTCCACCATGTCGCGGTAGCGGGCGATATTACGGGCTAAGACGTCTTTGAGTTTGAATGTCACATCATTGCAGTCACGACGAAAATCCTGTTCATACAGAGTCTGTAGAGCGATGATGCGGCCGAGGTGACGATTAGCACTCATTGAGCTATCTCATAAGCTATATTGTTAAGTTAATCTTGTTTGCGGATGTTATTGGTATTAGGCACTGCCTATAGTATAACCTGAAAAAGCTTATACTTTGGCGATCTTCTTGCCTGTCTCTTTGTTTGTAGTGTGGACCTTCACCGGTGACGTGGCGTTAACTTTGCGTGCTAGTTCTAGCACCAAGTGGCTGCGGCGCGTGCCGGTGCGGCGGGGACTGGTTCGTTTCTTGGGCTTTCCCATGAGAAATCAACTCTCCTTATCTTTTACCTGTATTTGCAAGGCAGTATAGCTTATTCATACGGTTTTCTCAACCCCACAACAGATCGCGACTATTGACAAAAAGTTTGTTATATTGATATGATAATTTCTTATGAGTGATGCTGATCCAGGCAGAGATAATGAAGCACGTAGTAGTAGACGTATATGGGCACTGTTTCTGGCGCTTGGAATTGGTGTTCCGGCTGTCGGAGCGTGGGCATATACAGTCGATATACCGGAAGGCTGTGTTGCCGACCAACCAGCCAAAGTCACTCTTGATGTCAGCAGCGGTGAACCTGACTTTGATGTTATGGCTCATAGTGTAATAGGTGCTGGTCCAGATCATTACGGAGACGCTGCTCAATACCTCAAAGATTGGAACCGCAAAAGAGATGATGGTGGTATGCGGACAGCCGAAGACGTAAGGCAAGGTAATTTTTATCTATACAAAGAAATATTCTGTGCTGACGAAGGTGCTGACGAATAGTACGCGTAAAGCTTTCTGTTAGATTACAAAGTTTATCAATTTAGTGGCTACATAAATCTCTTTTTTAACCACTGTGTCTTTCAAAAATGTAGCCACTTTTTCGTTCGCTTTAGCGGCCGCTACTATTTGCTCTTGGGTAGCGTCATGTGCAACTTCAACCTCACCACGTAGCTTGCCGTTGACCTGCACAACGATAATCATGTTGTCGGACTTTAGCAACGCCTCGTCCCATGTTGGCCAATGATCGACATGGATGGTGTCCTTATGCCCCAGCTGACTCCAGAGCTCTTCACTTAAGTGGGGCGCAAATGGCGCCACCAGTTGTAATGTACTTTCAATCGCAAACCGCCAATCATCTGATTGCTGCATGCCATGGGCTTCTTTGACTTTATAGAACCCGTTGACGGCTTCCATCATCGCGGCAATTGCCGTGTTGAAGTGGCCGTCCTCCATGTCTTGGGTTACTTTCTTGATAGTTTTGTGGGTTATTCGCTTCAAGTTGCCAGCGGCTTCTGATGGCGTGTCGCCTTTTGGCGCAGCCAAGAACGTCAGAGTTAGCACCCAAATTCGGTTTAGGAATCGGTAGCTGCCGGGGATTCCTTGCTCATCCCACAGCACATCTAACTCTACCGGCGCGGCAAACATTTCGTACAAACGGATGGCGTCGGCACCGTAGCCTTGCTCGATAACTTCTAGTGGGTCTATACCATTACCCTTGCTCTTACTGAACGCCGAGCCATCATGAGCTTTGATCTTGCCGTTATACACCATCTTCTTGAATGGTTCAGGTGTATCGACCAGCCCTAGTTTGTGGAAGAAGCGGGTAAAGAAGCGCGCATACAGCAAGTGGGCGGTAGCGTGGTCAGCCCCGTTATAGAAATCTATTGGCATCCATTTGCTGGCTAGGTCAGGATTCCAAGGCTGCTGATTGTTCTTTGGGTCAAGATAACGTAGGAAATACCAGCTGCTGCATACGTAGCCGTCCATGGTATCCGTCTCTCGCCTGGCTGGGCCGCCGCACTTGGGGCATGTGGTATTGACCCAATCATCCACGCCGGCCAACACCGACACGTTACCGCCAGTTGGCTGATAATTCTCAATGACCGGTAGTTCTACTGGCAAATCTGCCTCTGGCACGGCAACCGCACCGTCTTTAGGACAGTGGATTATAGGGATCGGTGCGCCCCAATAACGCTGACGACTGATCAACCAGTCCCGCATTTTGTAGTTCACTTTTTCCTCAGCAGCACCGTTGCCAGCTAGATCAGTCACGATTTTCTCACGCACCTCAGACGTTCTGAGACCATCGTACTTACCCGAGTTGTACATGATGCCTTCGCCGTTTCGTAATAAGTCTGCTCCTTCAATGTACGCTTTAAACGTACTCTGGGCACCTTCGCCGTGAACCAAGTTCATAACTTCTGCTGCTGTAAACCAATCAACCTCATTGATGCCCTGTTCCTCTTCAGATATTTCCACTTGTTTTAGATCTTTCAGTTTAGTTACAAAAGTATGTACTGTGGCCCGGCGGTTCGTCTTTTTGAACTCATGATAAAACTCGGCAATATAGGGCTGGCCAAACGACTCGAGTCCCTCGGTGTTTTGGTAGCCGGTTTCCTCAACAAGCTCGCGCTTGGCAGCTTCTGCCGGCGTCTCATCATTATCAATGCCACCCATAGGCAAACTGTAAGTTTTGTTTTCCCAGCTAATACGCCTAGCCAACAGGTACTTGTCTTCTGTCGGATGCTTGACGATGGTTTGGGCCACAACCCTTTCGACCATCTTAGCTCCTTCTCTCGTCGGACTAATAGTATCAATAAACTCGGCTAGCACTACGGGCTTGATTGGCAGATCGAACTTCTTTGCGAACTCAAAGTCCCGTTCATCGTGAGCGGGTACGGCCATGATGGCGCCCGTGCCGTAACCTATCAGTACATAATCGGCGATCCAGATGGGGATTTTTTCCTCATTGACAGGATTGATGGCATAAGCACCGGTGAATACACCAGACTTATCTTTGTCAGCATCCTGCTGACGCTGGACTTCGGTTTTTTTGAGTGTCTGGGCTACATAATCTTCAACTGCTTTCTTTTGTTGATCAGTCGTAATCTTTGCGACTAAGGGGTGTTCTGGGGCTAGCACCATGAATGTAGAACCAAATAATGTGTCGGGGCGCGTGGTAAAAACCTCGATTTTGAACTCTGAACTCTGAACTCTGAACTCTATCTCTGCTCCTACACTGCGTCCAATCCAAGCTTTTTGACTAGCCTTGACAGATGGTGTCCAGTCCAAATCATCGGTGGCTTCCAAGATCTCGTCTGCATACTCGGTAATTTTGAAAAACCATTGTTTCAAGTTCTTCTTGATCACCGGGTTGCCGCAACGCCAGCATTTGCCAGCCTCTACCTGTTCGTCTGCCAGTACGGTTTTATCGTGGTCGCACCACCATTGCGCCGATTCTTTTTGATAAGCCAGCCCGTGTTCAAACAATTTGCTAAAACACCACTGCGTCCATTTGTAATACTCTGGATCGGTAGTATTGATTTCTTTAGTCCAGTCCACGGCCCAGCCCATCGCCCGATATTGGTCGTGATACTTTTCGATGGCTTTGATGGTCGATTCTTGCGGTGGCACACCGGTTTTAATCGCGAAGTTTTCTGCCGGCAGACCAAAGCTGTCCCAGCCAACTGGCTGATAGGATTCAAAGCCTTGCTGACGCTTAACCCGGGTGATGACGTCTGGGATCGTAAAGTTACGCACATGCCCCACGTGAATCCCCGCACCGCTGGGATAGTTGAACATCCCAAAGCCCACAAACTTGGGCTTGGCAGAAGTAAAGTCAACGTTATAAACGCCTTGCTCTTCCCAAGCCTTCTGCCATTTTGCTTCAATTTCTTTTGGGTTATACCGTTTCATAATACAGCTCTCACCTTACCATAACAGAGGTGAAAACAAAAATTCTAAACTGCCGAGGAACGGAGTGTAAAAGCAGCTACCTTTTTAACGTACCTGTTGGCTTCTTGGATGTTATTCTGAAATTCTGTAGGCGACATAGGCCGCCTGCTTAACGCTCTTTGCCATCGTGCGTTAACCATATCCACTAACCTCCCTACAGCCTGGGCTGTCTCGGAATCTTCTGTTTCTATCTCGGCATAGTAGTCGCCTATCCAATGATTCTGAACATGAAGCAGTTCCTCGTAATCGGGTCCAAAAAGTTTGCTTACTGGTATAGTCCTCCCTTCATCTAACATTACCCGAGGATCAATAGTACGCACTTTCCCTTTTGGTAATAACATCCTAAGCCTTCTTCCCTCCACCTGGGCGGATGACGAATTAAGCGTCTCGTCATCTGGCAACTTTCTGAGCAAAACGTTGCCTGGCGATCTGGGTCCCAGGTATGGCAAGCCAGCGTCAGGGTCATACTTGCCCATAATGTTTCTTTGATGCTCCGCGAGCGACTTTGCCGTATCAAGTATCCATCGCATTCCTGGATCGTCATTTGCCACCTCTTCAAAAAGCGTGTACATCAAGTGCGAAGAAGTATGTAGATAATCATGAGGAAAATGGTCTTGGAATAGGCGCGCGGTTGGATGGTCACACACAAAAAAGTATTTTTTGGCTAGGATCAGTAGGTCACTGACAAGGTCTTGCATAGGTTCAACCCAGTGCTCCGAGTTATTCCTGACATAATTAACAGTCGATCTAAATGCAACCTTGCTGTTAACAAAAACCAACTGCTCCCCCTCACCATCATCTGGCACGGGTTTCCTGGCCATCATATCCAACGTCTGCTGAGAAAAGAATTCAACTGATCTGCGACTAAACTCATCTCGTGGAGAAGTTGCCAGTGCGTTGAGCATGCTTTCTTCTTGATTATACTGAAACCTGTCCCCATCCATCCTGCGAGCCGGATGGTTATTACTCAGGAAACTACGCCGAGCTTCCATACTCAATTCACCTAGAAAATCGTGACAAATCAATCTTGTACCCCGCAAATAGCGATGAGGTCCAACAAAAATACCTTCGTCAATAAACCGCTTTAAAAGGCCCGATCTTTCAAAGAAGGAGCCTCGGCTAATGTCATGGAAAGTCTCCCTTCCATGGCCTTGAACAAGGTCATCGTCCTCATGACCCCCCTCTGTGTGGGACGCATCGTTGTACTTTGCGTAAAGTATGTCTAAAGGGCCACCGCCTAGCTCGCGACCAATAACAGCAAGTGAATAGCAGTGACTCAGTTGAGCATATTCACCCGCGTAAGGGCGAGTCTCGTATGGCCTTGGACGGCTAAGCTTCATGGCGTCCACAAGATATGGAAGTTCTTGAAAAGCTATAGCAATCGCGTCGTCAATAACCGGATCAGGGAACACGCTTCTATTGCCTACTGTCTCCACTCCATGAAAGGGGTGATGCACCTCAACACGGTCACCTGACAGATACCTGAAATGAAACCGATATTCAAGTTCAGGCCGCTCCATGCCATAGTCTGGCACGCCATAATACGTTGGGTCTTCTATCCTCATTTAACAGCAAGCCTAACTCCATTAGTGCCTTGAATGCAAGCATAAGCACCAGAGGTAGCGTCTAGTTGTCAGACTTTGTCGCCGCTCTAGCTGCGCGCTCTTTCAAAATGCGTCTGCGGCTACGTTCACTTGCGCCACCCCATATTCCTTTATCAATCCGGTTTTGGAGAGCAAACCCCAGACATAGCTCTGTAACAGAGCATTCTGCGCAGATCTTTTTTGCATTTTTAACGCCCTCGGTATCTTCCGGAAAGAATACGTCAGGGTCTATAGACCTACACCTTGCCCGTGGTCTCCAGCTAAAAGAGGCGTCGTAGGAGAAGCCTTCAGATACTAGTTCATCCGTCTCGATTGAGTCCTCAAATGTGGCAACTCCGTCCTCAATTGCGTAACCTGCTTGTATTGCAGCCGACACACCAAACCAATATCTTTTTCCTCCCCTCTCTCCCTCATCATGTAGAAAAACGCCGAGTCGAGAATCTTGAACCCTTCTAACCAGGTGCAGGAAATCTCTGTAAAGCTCTGGTTTTAAACCAGTACCTGCCACAATAATCTCACGCCGGGCAAGCTCTGTTCCTGCCTTCGCATGCAAGAGCCGAATCATTCCTTCTTGTGATCCATTAAGTGGCTTTATGCCCTCACATTGTAGAAAATCATCAACCTCCGGGAGTGGAAGCACATGCTCAAATTCGAGACTATCATCAGCTATCGCCACAATTACTCCTTGGTAGAAGTATTCTCTACCTCAGGCACGAATAAATCAACCACCCTCGCTAGAGTGCTTGACGCCACTCCGGGAAGTCTGCATTTGTGCCACGCTGAATGGAGTCGTAGGTTTCCATAAGTTTCTGGTCGAGCCTCAACTTTTGGATCGATTTAGAACTGCTTTAAGTAGTTGGTTGAGAATACGGTGTCTTGCCGCTCGTTTTCGGCGTAACGTTCCTCTGCTAATCGAATAAGTTCTGTGACTAAATCAACGCTTGATACGCCAGCAGCACGCCAGTTATGGGCATACAAATCGCCTGGTAAAGGATTTACCTCGTTGAAATACACGGTTCCAGCCTTATTATCAATCAACATGTCCACACGAGCTGTACCTGAACAACCGAGCGCGCGGTAAACCGCCAGCCCCGTATCTTCAGCTTTCTTGTATAAGACCTCGTCCAATTTTGCAGGCAGCTCACTGTAGCCTTGGGCGCCCTTGGTGCCAGCTGACTCGCCACCCTTCTTACCACCTTGCATATACTTTGTTTCGAAGTCAAAGAAATCTTCCGGCTTTGTAAGGGGTCGTTCAAGCAAAGCTGGTCTGAGTTCATCATTACCCATCACCGGCAGCGTAACTTCAATCAAATTCTCAACACCCTCTTCTACCAAAACTTTCTGATCATAGTGAAAGGCAACCTCAATGGCATTTTCAAGCTCAGTTCTGTTTGTCACCCGACTAATACCAATGCTCGATCCCAGGTGGGCGGGCTTCACGAATAGCGGATAGCGCAAGCTTTTCTCGGCTGCATCCACAAAGTCATTAGGATTATTAAGGTATTCATTTTTGGTGGCAAACTGCATCTTAGGCGTCGGAATCTGGTGCGCTTCGGCCATCAGCTTGGCCAGAACTTTGTCCATGGCCAGCACGCTAGCGTCCATATCACATCCCACAAAGGATACATGCGCCATACGCAATAGGCCCATCAGGCTGCCGTCCTCACCGTACGTACCATGAGTGGCCGGAAAGACAACGTCAACCTTGCGCTTGGTTTTTCGGCTAGTGATTCTGCCTGGCTTTGCTAGTGTCATAGCCCCGTCAAATTGGACGCTGACAGGGTTTGATTTACTCAGGAAATTATCAATACCGCCCGAGCTGAACAAGCGGATATCTTTTAGTTTTTCGTCCCAGTACCAGGCTCCGTCTTTGGCTATGTAGATGGCTTCAACATTAAACTGTTTGGTCAATTCCAAGGGCTTAATGACACTGGACAGCGCGGTGACTATGGAAACATCATGCTCGGTTGAGCGTCCGCCAAAGATAACCGCAACTGTTTTCATGCAAGTAGTATAGTCAATGAGGCTATCAGGTTACAAATAATTGTCAGTCCAGTCGTTTTGCATGATCACCAAATCGCCCGCTGCCAGGGTATGTTCAAGTCCGGTGTAGTACTTCAGCGGATCATCCTCAATAACCACTTCACCAGCATAACTCCCTGCTTTAAGGCCGGTTTGGATAAACCCGGTGACCGAATTTTTCATGAGAATTAAGCGGTCCGGCTTGGCTTCGGCGATCAGTCTGCCAATTTCCTCATGAACCTTCTGTGTTTCGCTACCTTGGTCTACCAGGCCCGGCGTTACATAAATACGCCGGGTAGCCGTTAGATCATTTATTAGTCTCAGCCCGGCACGAATTCCTTCCAAATTGCCATTGTATGTATCATCGATGATCCATGCTCCTTGGAGCTGGCGGGGTTCCATGCGATGTTCAAATGGTTGGGTCTTCACAGTTCCTGCTTGGATTTGGCCAGGGGTCAAGCCTAAGTCGTGAGCCATCGCTGCCACTGCCGCCAAAGGTCCAACTTGGTGACGTCCAAGCAGACCACTCTGGATATTAAGCGCAACGTCACCTCGTTTCATTACAAACTTGGTACCTTCATAATCGACACGTACGTCATCAATCAGCCAGTCACCGACATTACTCTCTCCGTAGGTGGGAATAATAGGCGCGGCTTCGTGCAGCTGGGAAGCAGCGGCATTCAAAAGTAGCTTGTCGTCTATTACAGTCTGCCTGATGGACAGCAGGTCGTCACCTAGGGCTTTTAGTGAAGGATAATGGTCCAGGTGGTTAGGCGCAATCCCCGTGATAACTCCGCGACTGGGATTTGTTAGATCGGCAAACCGTTTGATATCACCTGGCTTGCCTTCTCCGTATTCAAATATTAATACTTCTTCAGTGACGCCTACCTTTGACGTTACCCACCGCGCATGGCTAATCGGAACATTCATATTCCCAGGCGTAGCTTTAACTCGTTTACCTTCTTCTAAGACGGTCAGAAGCAACTCTTTCATAGTTGTTTTCCCGTAACTGCCTAAGACCGCGATCTTAACAGCCGGATGGTTTCTAAGCTGTGCCCTGGCTCGTCCAAGCAAGGGTCGCCTAATCAAATAGAGTAGCTGATTGCCGACCGCCACGCTAAGTCCTAGAACCAGTGCAATAAGCAATGGCAGGCCCAAGAGCATCAAGGCCGCAAATATCCAAAATTGCAAGATAAGCAGCCAAGCGACAACCAGTATATCCACTAGCCCTATCCCATAAGCTAGTACTATCAACAGTTTTGCCTTCTTGGTATATACTAGTCGCCTTCTGCGTGTGACTCTGTACAGATTAGGAAATCGCGTTAGCCATGACAAAAATTTTCTACTGTCGTATTCCACTTGTTGCAGCATGTAGACAAAGCGTTGGGGCATTATGGGGCTAAAGTACGTTAGAAGCTTCATGCGGCTAGAAATTCCTGAACAAGTTTAAGTACTTCTTGTGGCACAGAATGGTGAACAAAATGATCAGCCCCGCCAACTTCTACGAATCGTGCGTTAGGGATAAGCTGGGCAAGCTTCTTGCCATCAGCTGGCGGAACGGCTGCGTCTTTCTCTGCATAAATAAGTAGGACTGGTTGTTTGAGCTTCTTGGCGTCTTCTTGAATATCCTGGCGCACAGTAGTTTTGAAGGTTTCCTGCAAATGTGGGGCGACCAACATATCTGAACCCGCTACACCGTATAATCGTTTGCGTAGTTTTTGCTTGGCACTCATAGGCAACCAGAAGGTTGCTACTTTGCCTACCTTAGCAATTACTTTAAATACTAGCCTTTTGACTGACTGGCCGTTGCGAACCCCTGAGGCTGCCAACAGGATAAGTTTGTCAGCCTCCAGCGTGCCACTAGCCAAGCCCCTTATGGCCAGAGCTCCGCCGTTGGAGTGTCCAATAATAGCGTAAGGCTTGTCTGCCCCAACTTTACTCAGGAATTTTTTTGTAAAATCAGCATAGTTATCTAGGTTCCATGCAACAGATGGCATCTGTGTTTGGCCAAAACCAGGTAGATCGACTGCGATCACTTTATAGGAAGTGACCAGTTTGTCTTGTAGCGCTGTAAAAGTCCGTAAATCATCGCCCCAGCCATGCAAAAGCAATAACACAGGGCCGCTTCCTAGCGTTGAGTAGTTCGTCAGTAGGTTGTCGACGACAAGTTGCATTGCAACAGATTATAGGGAATGGTTACGCTAATTACTATGCTTAGCTTATCTACTGTATCTGCTGGAGGCGGGACTGGAGTTCGTCGATTGTGATGGTGTCCGTTGGCAAGTTGACGTTCTTGATGGCATTATAACCAGATAAATCTTCGGTTCGGGACCCATCGGCATAGACTATCCGAGTCAGCTGCCGTGATAAGACGTCGACGCTCAGCGTAAAGTTCAGCTTGTCAGAGCCAGTGTAATTAGCTGGGTCTAGGGATTCTAGGTGGTTCAGACCGCTAGCCTTGGCAAAATCTTTGAGCACCTGCACGTATTTGCTAGCATCAACGTTAACGGTGTAGACATAGACTTGACGCAGACCATGGCGCTGCCGTGCGACTTTGGAGTAATCAACTTCGTAGACATTATTATCGGCTATGGATTTAAGCAGTTGCGATCGGGATTTTGCGGACAAATTGCCAAACGGAACTATCCCCAAGGTTGATTCGTTGTACAGTTCGCCATTTGTGACGGTTTTGTCGGAATCGTTTTCGTTATCGCCCCAGACGCCAAGGACTTTAGAGAAATCTAGCGACTGGCCGGATGTAGACTTTTGGTCGGTCTGGATAGAGGTGTAGCGAGTATAGTCCCGAGTTGGGGTGCCGATGGTTTCTGTTTGTACCACGGTCGAGGCATCACTGCCTTGGGTCAGTGTCGTCAGTGATTGGGCGGTTTGGGACGCCCCGATTGATAGTTGTGATATCTCATTCAAGTCCTGCCCATTGCCAGTCTGGACGACGTGGCGGCTAACACCGTTAGTGCGCAGGCTGTTCTCTAACATGCCAGTAAAGACTCGCTGCGGGTTGGTATACACCCGGTTCCACCAGATTACTCCTGACCCAATAAATAAAACGGCGGCCAAAATAGTTATCTCTAACGGCGAGATCCGACTAAAAAAGTTTTGCACCGAACCGCGTGAATCGTTTCCCAATACTCGTGCCATCCGTCCATTGTATCAGTTGTAACAGATTCGTGTATAATTTACGCGGTATAAGAGCCTAGGGGCATTGGCGCAGTTGGCTAGCGCGCTTCCATGGCATGGAAGAGGTCATCGGTTCGAATCCGATATGCTCCACCAAAATTTATGAAGTTGTCTAGGGGGAGTTATCTATGAATAGCGCCAGCAGCGAGCAGCACTCACCACAGCCACTGGAACCGATTACGCAGAGAGCGGAAATCCCGATTGTGACGGCAGACATACCCGACATATTGAACCCTTCAGCCAATATGATAACTCGTGTTATAACTGATGCTGATAGACTGCTAGCTCTTAAGCGAGGTCTGGTGCGCGGCGCTCAAAACCTGCACACCACTCCAGGTCAACGAAGTACCTTTGCTAATTAAAAGAGCCGTTTTACCGGCTCTTTTTCGTGCGCGCCCACCCAGCGACAGGTGGATTTTGTTTTGGTTTTTGTTTCACACGCCGCTAGAGCGCACGATTCACTCTCAAGCATAACCTATTTGTCTGTCTTGTCAACCCAGCATCTTAAGTAAGTCATGTTCGGTGATCTGCCTAGTACCCAGCTTTTTGGCTTTGGCTAGCTTGTTGGCGCCGACATTGGCGCCGACAACCAAGTAGTCAGTGTCCTGGCCGATGGCCGATTGGAATGTGCCACCGAGTGCTCGGATTCGTTCTGCAGCAATGTCGCGGCCCATAGTTTCGAGTGTTCCGGTAACTACAAATTTCTTGCCTGATAATTTGCCGCCCACACTTTTAACTTCTTCCGGCCAGACGCCCAGCTGGCGGAATTTGGCAAGCAAGGCTTGATTATCGTCATCAGTAAACCAGGCCATTAATGATTCGGCAACGATTTCTCCAATGCCCTCCACTTGGCGGAGTTCATCGTAGGTCGCTGTGCCTAAAGAATCCAGACGCCGGAAATGGGTGCTCAGATCAATAGCTGTTTGCGTGCCAACGTGACGGATACCTAGTCCGTAGACAAAACGCGCCAGGCTGGGGTGCTTCTTGTCCGCGATGGCGTTGAGCAGGTTATTAGCGGAAATTTCCGCAAAGCGGTCGAGCTTGAGCAGCTGATCTTTGGTCAAGGTATAAATATCAGCAATGTCATGTACCAGCTTGGCATCGACTAGCGCCGCAGCATTTTTCTCTCCCATGGTATCGATATCTAGGGCACCACGACTAACGAAGTGTTCCAGAGCTTGCTTGAGCAATATCTTGCTAGTAACGCCTTTGACTCGGTACACTACTTCATCATTCGGTCGTACGAATTCTAGATCGGGATACTGGCGTTTCAGTTCTAGCTCCATGTTGTAGCGTTTGGCGCCGGAGGCCCGTAGCTCTACAAGCACCCTCTCTACCTGCGGAATAATATCCCCTGCCTTATAAATAACCACTGTGTCGCCAATCCGGATATCCTTGCGCTCAATTTCGTCGGCGTTATGCAGACTAGCATGTTGTACAGTTGTGCCGGCCACCACCACTGGATCAAATACAGCTACCGGCGTCGCCGCGCCTGTGCGACCAATACTAATAACGATGTCTTTAACTACAGTAGTGGCTTCTTCGGCGGCGTATTTGAATGCTACGGCCGCGCGGGGGGTTTTGCCAACTACTCCAAGTTCTCTGTACAACTTTAGGTCATTCAGCTTTACCACCAATCCGTCGGTGTTAAATGGTAAGTCCTGACGCTTTTTATCCCACTGGTCAACAAATTTCATCACCTTATCTACAGAATCAAGCACCACGGCTTGAGTATTAGCCGATAAACCAAGCCCCCGAGTAGCCTTGTAGGCAAAATCAAATGTCGGGATATCGTTTGGATCATCTCGCAGTAGGTCATAAGCCCTAAATCTCAGTGGTCGAGCAGCGACCAAACGTGGGTCAAGCTGACGGATGGTGCCAGCTGCTAGATTACGTGGGTTGGCAAATGCCGGTTGGCCGGCGGCCTGGCGCTTTTTGTTTAGTCGGGCAAAATCGTCTTTGTACATGACGATCTCACCGCGGATTTCTGTCCGGCCTTGCAGAAACACCGCAAACTCTTTGGAGTCGCGCAGTCTTAGAGGCACATTCTCTATGGTGCGCACATTCATGGTGACGTCCTCACCTACCCGTCCGTCGCCGCGAGTCACAGCTGTTTGTAGTACGCCGTCTTGGTAGATTAGGGCACAGGCCAAACCGTCCATTTTGATATCACAGAAATATTCGTGCGTACGACCGGGTGCTAGCTTGTCGGTGCGCTTGACCCAAGCTTCTACTTCTTCGCGGTTAAAGACATCGTTTAAGCTAATCATTGGCCGCGAGTGCTCGACTTTTTTGAACTTGTCCAGCGCTACGCCAGCTACGCGCTGTGATGGCGAGTCAGGAGTTAGTAGCTCAGGATATTGCTCTTCGAGCTGCGTCAGCTCGTGTTTCAGACTATCGGCGGCCGCTTCACTCATGGTCGATTCATCTAGTACGTGGTAATGGTAACGATAGTCGTTAATTAGCTTTTTAAGCTTTTCAATACGCTCCCTAGCTTGATGCTGGTGGAGGCTCATAGCAACTCCCGGTACAGGCTATACAAATATGAATGAACCACTGCCAGAGTAATCATACTGAGGCCAAAGTAAACCCACTCGGCGGCCACGGTGACCACGATGATTATCGGCACCATGATGACGGCACCGACGACAAGCAGCATAACCGGCAGGAATAGGACTTTGCGCATGACCATCCAGCGCCGATAGCGCACCAGTTCACGGGCCGAACGTAGCGCACCCAGTGGCGTCATGTTGGGCAGTGTAGATATATAGAGCGCAAAAATCGACGAAGAAACCATGTATAAGCTCAACAGTGCCAGTAAAATAATCAGTAGAATCCAAGCGACTTTTTCTACTACCGTCACGGCTATGCCGCCAACAATAACAACTGAGTAAATCATTGTGCCCGCAGCAATAGGCAGCAGCTGCAAGCCGATAACCAGCAGCACCAGCAAGAATGGCACCATTGGATACATGCCCTTATAAAATGATTCTCGCATAGATGTCTTTTTGCCAGCATAGGTTTGGCGCAAGCCCCAGATTACCGCCAAGCTAGTCATAACAAGCAGGATGGATTGGTAGACGCTGGCCACATCACTGGACGCTGAACTGGTAGAACCCAGCAACACTCCAAATAGCGTCACGCTGGTTAGCAGCGTGCCGGTCGTACCAGTAAACACTTTATCCTGCAGTTGACTCTTTGCCTCTTTGACGCCGACACTGACACCCAATCCCTTGACCATCACGGCCGTTAGGATAAAGTACACAACAACGATACTCAAAAACAACTTCCAGTTTTGGCGCAAAAACTTGAGGCTTAGAAGGAACAACCTCCAGGCAGTGGTCAGTTTAGGTTTAGAATGCTTAATTCGTTTGGTCAGCCTAAATGAGCGATACGGTTTAGTCTTGAGCTGCCGTGTCTTTGGCTTGGTAGACACGGCTTTTTTAGCAGGTTTCTTAGTAGTCATTAGGCGTTCGACTCCATGTGCCGCAGCCGGGCAACACGTTCTTCAATGGGCGGGTGGGTGCTAAACAGCGATGCTAGGTTCTTGCCTTTCAGGGGGCTGGCAAAGAATAGGTGGGCAGTTGAGGTGTTCTGCCGCTTTAACACGCCCCCACGGGGCCCAATCTTTTCCAGCGCACTGGCTAAGCCTTCTGGGTAGCGCGTAGTTAAGGCACCGGTAGCGTCAGCTAGAAATTCCCGTTTTCTAGAAATAGCCAACTGAATAAGTGTGGCCGTGAGCGGCGCGAGGATTGCCCCAACCAGCCCTATAATAAACATCATGCCATTGCCACCGTTGTTATCGTCATCCCCGCCACCAAACCATAAAAACCGCATTATAGTGTCGGCAATCAGCCCAACCACGGCCACCAGTGCAAACGCTATCAATGAAACTCGAATGTCGTAGTTTTTGACATGTCCTAATTCGTGAGCCAAAACTCCTTCCAGCTCAGTATCAGACATGATTTCCAGCAACCCACTGGTCACCGCAACTGCCGAGCGATTGGGGTTACGACCAGTGGCAAAGGCATTGGGAGCTGGATCGTCCATGATGTAGACTTTGGGCATTGGCAGACCGTCAGTGATGGCCAGGTTTTCAACAATTCGCCAGAGCCTAGGGTTATCTCTTTTCTCAATCGCCTTGGCGCCATTGACGGCCAGCGCTAGCGATGAGCCGGTGTAGTAAGTTACCAGCACATAGGCTACTGCACCTCCCAGGATGTACAACGTTAGGTCAGAGGAGTTCAGGAAATAAGTGCTAAAGAACCAGGCCAGTACGGACACTAGTGCAATAAACACTGCTATGAGCAGGACGGTTTTACGCTTATTGGACGCGATTTGGTTATACATGAATTCGTATTGCGTAGTACGTATAACGTATTACGCTTTTCTCCCTGGCGCAGTTTTGATTAATCCATTGATCATTTTGTGTAGGTTCTCAACCCTCTCTTCTATAATAAGGAGTTCTGATTGTTTTAGAAAGCCGAGATCGCAGGCAATGTAGCTATGACTAAGGGTCTCTGTCAAAGACCCCAGAGCAATACTATAAAACTGTATCTTGTCTTTAGGCCCGTTCCTGGAGAATCCTTCGGCGATGTTTGCAGCCACCGAGACGGCTGAACGTCGTATTTGTGAAGAAAGTCCAAACTTTTCACTACTCGGAAAAGATTCCGTAGCACGATAGACATACGTACTAAGCTCTCGGGCGTATTGCCATGAGCGCAATTGAGTAAAAGAAGCAATCTTCTCTGTCATCGGCTTTATACGAAATACGTCTTAAAAGTTTACGTCGGTTGGTTTGTTGACTGCGGCGGCTTCGGCCTCTTCAACTTCAAAAAACTCACGGACTTTAAAACCCAGCATGCCGGCAAAAATGTTGGTTGGGAACGTCTTGATCTTGATGTTCAGATCACGTGCTGAGCCATTGTAGAAACGGCGCGATGCTTGAATCTTGTCCTCGGTATCAACCAGCTCTTCTTGCAGGTGCTTGAAGTTGTCGTTGGCTTTTAGGTCCGGATAAGCCTCGGCTACCGCGAACAAGCTCTTCAGTGCTTGTTGGAACTGATTTTCAGCATGGGCTTGCTCGGCTACGCCTTTGGCACCGATGGCATTGGCGCGGGCTTCGGTGACTTTTTCAAAAACTTCTTTCTCGTGCTTGGCATAACCCTTGACGGTATTGACCAAGTTAGGTATCAAATCGTAGCGCCGTTTGAGCTGCACAGAGATATCGCTCCACGCTTCGTCAACACGAACGTTAGCGCGGACTAAACCGTTATAGATTGCGATCAAACCGACTAGCAGGACTCCCAGAATTACCAGAACAATTACGAGTGCCATAGGACGTTTCTCCAAAGTTTATGTGTACTTATATTTTACCACAGTTAGCGCCTACCTAGACGCTAAATAACCGCACTCTGCCAAAGAACATCCGGGCTAAAATAACATGGCCATGCAGGCTCAGAAATATTATTGCTGTAGCGGCTAATAGCATTAGCCAGTCTAGCGTTTGGGCGCCCCCACCAAACACGATGGCAATTGCTGCAAAGAAGAATGGCAACAGCAGATGCAAACAGAATAACGTATAGATTACCCAAGCTAGAGACACGCCAAAGCGAAATGCCATCTCCCTCCACAACGTCCTTGAGAATGAGGCACGATCTTGATGGATCATATGCATCTGGGTGTTAATATCCCTGAGCTGCCTAGTAGCTCCCCGGGTCGCAGAAATCAAAGCGTACACCATAAGGCCCGCAAACGTCCACGACATAAAAACTACTGTCCGTCCTAATGTGTCATTGCTCAGTGCTTGGCCAACTCTAGTCAAAACACTATCTTGGGAAGCTTGGACGAGCGATACGCTGGCGTCGTTACCTAGAAGTACACTTACTAACTGTCCCCCACGAACTTTAGTTATTATCGCGCCCAGCAACAGAGTAAGCGTGCCAAACATGCAAAACGCAAAGCTGCCAACAGATACACTCACCACATCAGACTTCTTAATAATACTGGTCATAATCGCTTAAGCTTCATTATGTCAGACTCCCTCCCCCCAAGTCGAGAGCCGGGGTCCCCACGAAGAGAGGATTCTTCGTGGGGCTAAAGCGCAAGAATTGTTGGAAGTCGCAACTCTGATCTTTGGGAGTCCCCGCGGCAAGAGGATTTGCCGTGGGGTTAAACGCAGGAATTGTCGGAGGCTGTAAGTAAAAACGACTTCCGTCGTTTTACGGAAGCCGTAGTGCAATTACAAGCTGGTGCGCGGGGCGGGAATCGAACCCGCACGCCTTTTGGGCACGTGATTTTAAGTCACGACTGTCTACCAGTTCCAGCACCCGCGCAGATGTTGCTCCTTGGGGAGACGAAGCAAATTATAACAGAGATAGGAGGGCTTTTGGGGTTTTTACTACTTTATCAATTAGCACGTCCCGGCATGGATCACCCGTTGCAGTCGACAATGCGAAGATTGGCTTGCCCAGCGCGCAGGCATAGGCCATTTCCAGAGTCACGCTTACACCCGCGTAATCATCTTTGTTATAAACAAAGCAGACATCAGCTTTGCGCACCCAGTCAAAGTGCTCTAATGTTAGCCCCTTGAATAATTTCTTGGTGACATAGGGTGAGTGAATTAACTCTGTTTCAAAAATCGGTTCTTGAATACTAGGCTCAAATACCAATACACCCAGCTTCTCAAGCTGGTCGCAAAACTGCTTGATCTCTTTGTTATAACGCTTAGAACCACAAACAACGACTGACCTCATACATCTCCATTCAGTTTCAATCAACTTCTATATTTTTACCACGTTGCCAGTCCGAATCATAGAGCTGACGACAACAGGGGAAACTGATACAATGAGCCTGTCCAAAATTTTAAACCAATCCGCCACGAGCGGATGTTTGAAGTTTTGAGAGGAACAACCTAGCCACAGGCCGAAGCTTTTGCCCCTCAGGCAAAACGAGGCAGCGGCGTCAGTTGTGACGAGGCGCGTTGGCCGAGAAGTTAGGCATGGGTCTGCAAAACCCAGTAGACGGGAGCGTTACCCGTACGCGCCTCCATTGCTTTGATCCTGCTTAATACCATAGCTATTGAGATTCCCCGTGAATTACGCTATCTACTGTTTTTTGCTACTTGGAGTAATTGGACTATGGGACATTCTTTGGTTTCGAGCAGCTATTGCTCGCATTCCCAGAATCTCCTCAATCAATGATTCTTCACTGTCATATGCATCTTGCACAACTCGTCCCACGTCACTAAATACGCCCAGATAAGGAGCATACGTTGCGGCGCTCTCAGGACTAGTCGCAGTACTGTCAAAAACTCGTTCTCTTAAAACCGCGAACGTTATTCCGATCTGGCACCCCACACTATAGAGTGGGCCATCCATCGCTCCATAAATAGTTACGACTCGATTTTTAGATCCAAGGTTACCTATCGACGCAATCGTACGCTGTGAAGGGATGATGGCTTGCGGCCCAAGCTCGACTTCATCGTGTAACAAAACTCTAGGTCCAATAGTGGAACCAGCCTGTATGGTTCTTGCATTAGTTGATTTTGAATAAACTGGGTTCGGGCATACTTGCGCCTCATGCATGATGAATACATCTGCCTCAATGCCGACGTCTGGGCCAATCCTAACTTTGTCTCCAATTATAGATCTAGGTCCAATATGAGTGTCCGGGCCTATTAATACGTCGTCACCAACTTGCACTCCATGCGCCACGTCTACACCTCGTCCAATAATGCAATGGGAGCCAACCTCTGCTGTGTCAGCAATACGAAGATAGAATGAACTGTCAATAACTCGCATTATATTCCTTTTATACCATTTTCTGTTGGCTGTCTCCACTTTTGTTTATAATAATACGTCCTGCAACAATGATCCCTCATTGCACCAACCCCCAAACTTAAGGTATAATCCCCCTCTGTTACGCTATTGTTCTGGCCAATTTTGTGAGAGGATTCACAAAATTGAGAGGAGGAAGCGACTAGAGGTTGGAGCAAGGGCAAATACTTTTGCACTTACGTAAGCCGACCGTCGATTCCGACGAGCAGGTGTAGCTCAGTTGTAAGAGTGAGGAGTGCCAGTGGCACCCCGCAAGGAGACTTCTCAGATTTGCGACTTGTCGTAAGTATGAAAATCTCGGGGTCGCGGAACGTGACCTTACTTGCCAGGCCAAGGAAGCACTTGATAGACTGACTGAACCTTCACAATAATAATCGATAAATATGCGGGTGTAGCTCAGTTGATAGAGCGCTTCCTTGCCAAGGAAGAGGCCACGAGTTTGAGTCTCGTCACCCGCACCAATTAGACCCAAACTATTTTGAAACAGTATAGTTTCAAACATTTAGAGCCTTGATGAGGCTCTTTTTGTTACTATTAGACAATGAGTGAATTAACACCTGAAGAGAGATTGACTATTGCTACTTATGACCGACAGGCTGAAAACTGGTCGTCAGGTCACGGTACTGCCAACTTTTGGGGTGAAGAGATGGTTCGCTTCAAAGAACTGCTCCGTGGTGGTCGGATATTAGAAATTGGGGCTGGCGGTGGTCGTGACGCAAAGGAGCTTATTGAGGCAGGTTTTGATTATCTCGGAACTGATATTTCGACAGGATTATTGGAACAGGCACGTAAGAATAACCCTGGCATTAGTTTTGAAGAGGTTAGCGTGTATGACTTGGACTATGAAGAACTATTTGATGGCTTTTGGTGTTCGGCAGTATTACTGCATATACCACGAAACAGGATTGATGAGGCTCTGCAAGCCATCAATAAAAACATGAAGCAAGGTGCAATTGGCTTCATCGCAGTTAAAGAAGGCGAAGGCGAAAAGCTAGAAGCAGATGATAAAAGCACTCAAGGTGACGAACGCTTTTTTGTGTATTGGACTGACGAAAACTTTTCAAAGAGTCTTGGAGCTAATGGATTTAACATAGTAGAACGTGGTTATCGCCCGATGAGCGAGCGAACAAAATGGCTAACCTACATTGTAAAAGTAGGTGATAAAAAACTAGATTAGCTCGCTAGACAGGTTGAATAACTTCACAAGATTTAACAGCTTAGCGTCAGCCACACTATCAATTGCGGATGTTTGTAATACGTCAACTATGCTGCACCATTTTTATGTAACCTAAAAATACCTCGAACAGAGGTATTTTTGCTATTATGATGCTATGAAAACTATTCCAGAAGTCGATAAGTACATTAGCTTGCTGCCTCAGTGGCAGCAGAGTATCTGCCGAAAGGTACGTGACCTAATTCATCAAGCTGATGCAGATATTGTCGAGGAGATTAAGTTTAAGAATCGCCCTTATTTTACGATGCAGGGAAACGTTTGCGCTTTGCTAGCTGCTAAAGACCACGTGAATGTGTTTATCTACGACCCGATTGCGCCAGACCCCTCGGGTCTTATTAATCAAGGTCATGGAAATGCTACTGCACGCTCAATACAGCTATATGAAGACGATCCAGTAGATGAAAAAGCCTTTGTTGAATTAATTAAAGCTGTAGCCGAAAACAACCGCAAGGGTGGTTGGCGAAAACTCAAGAAAAGTTGGTCCTAATTTCATTGATAATGTCAGCATTTATCGGCCCAACCCCACCCAACGACCCAGAGTAAACTTTTAGGCGGTTAATTTACGTTTTATTCAGCAGTTTTATGGCGCTAAAACCGATTAATGCGAGAATTGCTCCGCAGAATGTGCCCACTGAACCAAATATGAGAAACGGCAGGATCTTTGTATTCAAGGGATTGGCTCCGTTATAGCTAGAAATCATAAACACATACGCTAGTGCAAAGCCGTATACCCCACCATCAATGAGGGCTGCTTTTCTTGATATACTTAATATTCCTATAGAAAAACTGACTATTGCCCAAGGAATAAGTACGAGCGCAGGGCCACCTACAAAACCCATAAGACTTCCTAGCACTAGTGCCCCCAGAACAGATTTTGGGCCAGCCGATAACCTCTTGTTAGTTAAAGTAAACATATCGCAATTATAACGCGGTTATTTAGCGTAACTGTACTGGGGCTGCTAGATAAAGTAATACCCTTAGGGCAATGTGAACTCCTAATCGTATTAATTGTCAGCCACTAGATAACTAGTAAGTTCGCTTACAGTTTGACTAATAGTGTTACACCAAATGAACTTTATGCGACACTTCAGTGTCCTTTTATCTTTTATAGTAGGTTTTAGTAGACTAACTGTATACTGAAGCAATCAATTCAAGAGGAGACAGACATGGTTACAGGATACTGCGTTAAATGCAAAGAAAAAGGTGTTGAATTGTCAGCACCAGAGGTTGTCCAAACTAAAAAAGGTGGTTTCATGGCCAAAGGGAAGCATGAAAAATGCGGAACAACTGTCTGTGCAATGATGTCCAAAGACACTGCTGAAAAAGCAGTAGCAGACGGCGCAACAAAAGCCTACTAGACTGATCAATATGAAAATACCCCCCAAGTAGGGGGTATTTTTTGTTTGCTAAAATAGAAATGAAACTAATTCTTACCCGGGGGAATAATCTATGGCAACCATCAATCCTTACATTAACTTCAACGGCAATGCTCAAGAAGCCTTTTATTTTTATAAATCTGTTTTTGGTGGCGAATTCGGGAAGATTGTACGCTTCAAAGATCTAGAAGGCCCGGAGTTTCCTGTACCAGCAAACGAAGCAAATAAAATTATGCGTATTACGTTGCCAATTGGTGGAAATACTTTGATAGCCAATGATGTCCCTGAGAGTATGGGTCCAGTGAGTGAAAATGAAAACAGGTCCAAAATAGCGGTGGTTGCGAAAACTAAAGAGGAAGCCGACAAGCTATTCAAAGGCCTTTCCGAGGGTGGCAAAGTGGAAATGCCTATGGCTCAGAGCCCTTGGGGTACCTATTTTGCTATGTTCAGAGATAAATTCGGTATTGAGTGGACGGTAGAATTCGACCCGAACTAGACAGAACCCACTTGGTCACTTCTGCTAACTTTCTGCTTATGCCATAATACTGTCCTATGCAAGATATGATTACGGCCAAAGGTTTGACCAAGAAATTCAAGGATTTCACTGCAGTCGATGGGATTGATTTTGCCGTTAAAAAGGGCGAGATCTTTGCCTTTCTGGGCCCCAATGGAGCAGGAAAAAGCACTACCATCAAGATGCTGACAACTTTGTCTGCTCCAACTAGTGGAGCGGTAACGCTTGCAGGTTTTGACGTTATCACTCAGAAGGCAGAGGTACGAAACTCTTTTGGCATTGTTTTCCAAGACCCTAGTGTTGACGATGAACTGACGGCACTGGAGAACATGATGCTGCACGCTACGTTCTACGGGCTGCCGAAAGCTGAAGCACTAGCTAGATCCCAGGAACTGCTTGAGATGGTGGAGCTATGGGACAGGCAGGCTAGCCTAGTGAAGACTTTTTCTGGTGGCATGAAGCGGCGGCTGGAGATTGCCCGCGGCTTGTTGCACCACCCTAACGTATTGTTTTTGGATGAACCCACCATCGGGCTGGACGCCCAAACCCGCAATGTTCTGTGGCGCTACGTTTCTGGAATGAGCAAGACCGAGGGAATGACGATTTTCTTCACCACCCACTATCTGGAAGAGGCCGAGCAATATGCCGAACGCATTGCCATAATTGATCATGGTCATATCATTGCCAGTGGCACCACCGCACAACTCAAGGATAAAACCGGTACCAAAACTTTAGAAGCCGCATATTTAAAACTAACTGGCGACAGCACGCGTGATGAAGACAGTAGTGCTGACAGCGTCGCCCGTAACCGTGCGCGAATGAGAGGGCGAAGATAATGCGAGTTGTATTTGCACTTTGGGCGCGACAGATTAAGCGCTACATCCGGGCACGTTCCCGCATTGTTGGCGCTATTGGCCAACCGTTGTTGCTGTTGCTGGCGCTTGGTTATGGACTAGGCTCTGCCTTTCAGCAGGCTGGTCATGGTAACTACTTGGCATTTTTGGTGCCCGGCATCATGGCGCAAA
Source organism: uncultured Candidatus Saccharibacteria bacterium (assembly GCA_964487615.1). Lineage (GTDB taxonomy): Bacteria > Patescibacteriota > Saccharimonadia > Saccharimonadales > CAZARM01 > CAZARM01. The sequence continues at coordinate 135,900 of CAZARM010000001.1, forward strand.
CGGTGCTGTTTACGGCAGTGTTCTATGGTATCAACGTTCTGTTTGATAAGCAGTTCGGCTTTTTGAAGGAGACTCTGGTGGCCCCCGTTTCAAGATTTAAGATCATGGTTGGCGGAGCGTTGGGTGGAGCTACGACCTCACTCTTCCAGGGGGCACTGGTCTTTATTATCGCCTTGGCATTGGGTGTTCACCCATACAATTGGTTGATGCTGCCAGTTGCCGTGCTAGTAATGTTCATGTTGGCCTTAGCGCTCACCAGTTTTAGTAGCGGTATAGCATCAATTGTGAATGACATACCTGGCTTCCAGTCGATTAACCAGTTCTTGATTTTCCCGTTGTTCTTTTTGTCAGGTGCGCTATATCCCATCAGCAGTGCCCCAAAAGCGTTGCAAGTAATCGCTAGTATCAATCCCATCAGCTATGCTGTTGATGCCCTGCGTATCTGCCTGTTGGGGGCGGGACATTACGGCTTGCTGCTCGACTTTGTGGTACTGACCATTACACTCATAGCCCTGGTTATCTTTGGCTCCTACCGATTCACCAAAATCGAGGCCTAAACTAAAGTTTGCGTGGATTTGATACGATATAAGTATGAGAAAAATAGTCGTTTTATCATTTATTACTTTAGATGGCGTTATGCAAGCACCAGGCGGACCTGACGAAGATACCTCATCAGGTTTTAAGTTTGGCGGCTGGCAAGCGCCGTATATTGCTGATGAGGCAATGCGGGAGATGACCAAGCAGCTCAGTATGCCGTTTGATTTGCTGTTGGGTAAAAAGACTTATGATATCTTTGCGGGGTATTGGCCAAAGCATCCAGAAATTGAAGTTGTAGCCGGTCCGTTTAACAAATGCACAAAATACGTTGTGTCGCACAAAAACATAGATCTGCCTTGGAAAGGTTCAGAATTAATTACCGGTGATGTGGTCGCCAAACTAAAGGAACTCAAGGCGTCGGATGGGCCAATGCTGCAAGTACATGGCAGTGGTAACCTGGTTCAAACCTTGCTGAAGGAAGACCTGGTTGACGAGCTGTGGCTAAAGATTCATCCGCTTACCTTAGGCAGTGGCAAGAAATTGTTTGAAGAAGGCACTATACCCGCAGCGTTTGAATTGATGGAACACAGCGTTACCTCTGATGGGGTGATATTTGCAAACTATAAACGTGCCGGAGAAGTCAAAACAGGAACAGTAGGGGAATAGATATGGATAGCATTTCCTAAGATGGAAGATCAAAAACCTCGGCTTTATACAATGAGCTTTACCAGGGTCTACCCTCTTTATATCGCTAAGGTAGAAAGAAAAGGGCGCACCAAAGCGGAAGTCGATGAAATCATTCATTGGATGACAGGGTATAGCCAGGCCGGCCTCCAGGCACAACTGGAAAAACAAACTGATCTTGAGACGTTCTTTGCGGAGGCTCCTAAGCTCAACCCTTCCCGTACTTTGATCAAAGGCATGATTTGTGGAATCCGAGTCGAAGATATCAAAGAACCAACCATGCAGGAAATCCGCTACCTGGATAAGCTAATCGACGAGTTAGCCAAAGGCAAAACCATGGATAAAATCCTGCGCGTAAAATGACAAGCTATTCCGTCGATGCATCGATTAATTCATAGCCACTTCTGCAGAAGAAGGCTAGCCTCACCTACCCCCAGCCTCCTTGAGGGAGACGATATTGTTAGTTTCTGATATTATTAGATCAATATTTTAAAACTAAACGATATGAGAAACACACATATGAAACGGAACAAATTATTCAGTCGTGCAATTACTTGTTTAATACTTCTTGGCTCAAGCTTATTGGCTTCGAGCTCAGTCTCCGCTGGTACAACCAGCTACACGTTTAACGCAAACTGGACGGAGTCAACGTGTACCGGCACCATAAACGGTAGTACGGGCATAATCAGCTACCATGTAACACAGGGTGAAACGGTAAACACCAAACTAGTTAACCAATCTACGTCAGATCTTAACGTTGTGTACGCTAAATCAGGCGGAGACGGTAGCTTTTATAAGTTCGTAAAGGCCGGTGCCAGTGATAGCGAAAGCTTCACCAACGTCCAGGGTAATATTAGCGTCACTCCATCAGCGAACGGCTCTGGTTGTGGTACACCCGGCTATCAGTATTCTGGGCCTGGTCCGGCCAGTGCATCTATTACTGCTGACCCGCCGGCAACGACCACAACACCGGCAACCCCTAAAAGCACATCTTCGTCTACGACCAAGACGACCACACCAGCAACTACACCCGCGCCAGGCAGTGATTCGTCAGCCTCGACTGCCGCCAACCCCGTACAATTAACGTCGGTTTTAGTGGCGGGTAACCAGGTGCCTCTGGATAGCCCTATTGAGTTAAGCCAGTCCCAAGAATTGGGACTGGCTGGCCACACTACGGCAAACGGTGTAGTCAACCTTACCATCCACTCAACACCACAGACTGACACAACTACGGCCAACGCAAACGGTGACTGGAGCTATACGGTCAACGGCTTAGAGCCAGGGGAACATTATATTGAGGCCAGTGTCACCGACCCGACTACTAAGCAGACTTCGGCAACTGCCACATTGGTTTCGTTTACCGTAAACTCTCAGCCTGCAGCAGCAACACCAGCAAATAAGAATAATAGATCCCTCGTTGGTTTACTGATATTGGCGTTGCTAGTGGCGGCAATCGTAGCATTAATATTAGCAAAAAAGGGACGGCTCTGGCCCGCGAGGAATAAGAAGTTAAGCACTAAATCTAACGATATTGATGCTATCGAGGATAATGCACTGTCAGCAGAGCTAAGTAACGACGAATCTGAGGACAAATAGACTCAATACCTGCAAGCTTCGGGACAGTAGCATAATTTTGTGGTTTACCGTAGAATATCAGGGTCTTGTCCAATATTCTGAACCAAGGAACTGTTTAGAAAATTGATAGGAGGAAGCGATCAGAAAATGGAGCAGAAGAAACATTATTCTTCTGCGTAAGCCGACCATCATTTCTGACGAGGCTCTTTAGCTCAGTTGGTAGAGCAGAGGCTTGAAGAGCCTTGTGTCCCCAGTTCGAGTCTGGGAGGAGCCACCAAAGAAAAAGCC
>CAZARM010000002.1:0-32059 GCA_964487615.1 uncultured Candidatus Saccharibacteria bacterium
TAAAATCCCAGACCGAACAAAAGAGGCTGGTCCAACTCACCCGCAGGATTGCTATTTTGGAAGCTAATTTGCGCGAGACAAAACATAAATGAAACCAGGAGTAATGTAATGGCCAAAAAAACGCTGAAGTATTTTAAAAATGATTCCAAAATTGCTATACCTAGTTTTTCTAAATGGCTGATGAGCCGTCTTAGCTTTCCGTTGTTGTGTATGCTCTCGCGCGAACAAACCTTGAACCTAGGATTAACTCCGATTGATGACGAACGGGTTATCATGGCGCTGAAGAATACCAAGGGATATTTGCTTGATATTGGCTGCGGAGCCAATAACTTTGTTAAAAGCTATGGTAATGGTGTCGGCGTTGACGTTGAGGACTGGGAGGGCTGCGACAAAGTTATAGACGATGCTGCCAAACTGCCTTTTACTGATAAGACATTTGACACGGTCAGCTACCTAGCTTGCCTGAACCACATTCCTAATCGCGATGACTCTATGAAGGCTGCCTACCGCGTACTGAAACCTCAGGGTAGGGTAATCGTAACTATGATTACCCCGCGGCTGGGTCAGTTTATTCATTGGTTGCGGTTCCGCAATGACCCAGACCATCAGGCTCGCCATATCGACCACTCTCACGAGCTTATGGGTATGTCCGCAAGCCACGTCAAAAGAGTCTTACGTGAAGCCGGCTTCAATAGCATTAAACGGCGTCGTTTTGTGTATGGCTTAAACAGTATCTACATCGGCAAGAAAACTTGATGCACTACGTGGGCCATAACCTATGACGGCAATAATCAGGGCCATACTGCAGAAGCCTTTTGTGCGCTATCTAGTGGTGGGCGGCAGCGCGTTCTTGGCCGAATTTGCCAGCTTCTTTGTCTTTTTCTATTTTTTCAATTTTTCACTGATCTCAAGCAATGGCCTAAGCTTTGGCTGTGGATTTATAACTAACTTTACGCTCAATCGCTTGTGGACCTTTGCCGGGCAGCCTTACGCCAAGAACCAACGACAGCAACTTATACGCTACACGATCGTAGCGTTCATTAACCTGGGCCTGACACTATTGCTCGTCGGTACTTTGCGGGCGTGGGGCTTAGACCCTAGAGTAGCAAAACTGTTGGCCATGGTCATTACTTCGGTTTGGAATTTCTTGCTGTTTCAAAAGCTGGTCTTTAAGCACCAGTCTAGCGCGGATGGGCGGCCTTAAAATCTCTGATGTAATCTAAAATATCAACTGTCGTTTCCCAACCAAGCTCATCTCGGGCTTTAGTCGGCATCTCACCAGACTCGACCCGGCCAGGATAACCTTCGACGTATTTTATAGGCCCATCAAAGGCTTCAGCTATTTCTAAAACTGAAAAGCCCTTGGTGTTATTGAGTGCATAGCCGTCCCCCCGACCTTTTTCGCCAACTAGGATAATACCTTTTGCCAAATCTTTCACGTAAGTGAAGTTTCGCTTCTGGTCACCAGGTTTTACAACGGTCATCGGCTTGCTGTCTAGGTATGCCCGTTCAAACTTAGCAACTAACGTGGCGTACTTGCCCTCGCCATTCTCGCGTGGTCCAAAAGCATTATAAAAATAGCAGATAGCATAGGGCAGGTCATACCAGCGACCGTAATCGTTGATAAGATCAACGTTGGCGGCCTTGGTCAAAGCATAGGGTGTCTGATGACGGCCATCTCCCTCGATGGCGAACTTGGTGCTGGAGGCAGCATAAACTAGTTTGCCGACTTGGCGCCGGCGGCAGAACTCGACGACCGCAAAGGTGCCAACGATATTCATATCGTACACCTTTTCGACGTCGTCAAACGACGGAGCAATACGAGCATACTCACCAAGATGGTAGACGATATCAGGCGTCTCAGGGACGAGCCTGTCGATATCTTTAGTGTGGCCTTTGCGGTACTCAGCCCCCGGAATATGATTCTTCTCACTGCCGTTAAAGTAATTATCAAGTGATATGACCTGGTTCTGTGAGTCCCCGACCAACTGCTCGATAACATGCGACCCCACATGACCGGCTCCACCGGTGACCAGAATTAGTCTACGCTGCTCGGCCATCGACGACACTGCTTCCGTTACTGTCAAAGTAAAAGCCAGCGGCTTTCATGGTTGTAGGTTCCCAAATCCTACGAGTATCAAAGACCGCCGGAACTCTCATGTTACGTAACGCACGGCGAGTATCCAGGTGTGTGTATTCGCCAGAGTCGGTGAGCAGTAGAAGTGCATCCGCACTCTCAAGCGCGGCGTACTTATCTTCGACATAATCCAAAGCTCCAGGGTGCTCGCCAAGAACTTCTGTGGCCGTTTCTTTGGCTAGCGGGTCGAACGCTACTACATGTGCTCCCTCGTCCAATAGACTTGGGATTATAGTCATAGCAGCAGATTCCCTTACATCATCAGTACCTGGCTTGAAGGACAGCCCCCAGACAGCAATCTTTTTGCCTTTAAGGTCTCCTGCGTAAAAATCCTTGATCTTCTCAAACCAGCGGCTCTTATGCCACTCATTAGTTTCGTTTAGTGACTGTAGGAACTTTGATTCTACGCCCAGCTGACTAGCCAAAAACGCAAGAGCACGAACATCTTTAGGGAAGCAACTTCCACCGTAGCCCGGACCCGGATTTAAGAACTTACCAATTCTAGGATCTTTCCCGGTTCCGGCCTGAACCATTCTGTAGTCGGCCCCCGTGCGTTCACACATCTCAGCTACCGTATTTGTCCCAATGATTTGGAGAGCTAGCTGAAAGTTTGAGTTGAGTTTAACTGTTTCCGATGACTCAGGATCCATAATTAGCAAATCGTGCCGGGCAGGGTTTAATAAAAACGGATGCCACATTCTGGACATACGCTTACCGATTTCATCAGGTAAATCCGTACCAATCACAATTCGACTTGGTCTCATTGTGTCGTCGACGGCCGTACCTTCAGCTAGAAACTCTGGGTTAGACACGGTGTGTAGTCGCGTGGAGGATTGCGATGCTAAAAGCTGACCAATTCTTCGTGTCGTACCCACGGGAACCGTGCTACGAATTGCAACAATTGTTTCCGGACGTGCATGCTTAGCAATCGAACTCGCGGCATCAAAAACATACTCTAGATTTGCCGACCCATCTACGGCTGAAGGTGTTCCTACCGATATTAGCACTATGCTTGAGTTTCGCACAGCTTTCCCAATATCGGTAGTTGCTCGCAAGTTGCCTTGATTCACGGTTTTGCGAATCATTCCCTCTAGCTTGTCCTCTACTATTGGTGAGCGACCCTCATTGATAGCGTCTACTTTTTCTCGTCCTTCCGGGTTGTCTAGATCAACACAAGTCACATCCATGCCTTTAGAGGCTAGACATGCGCCGGTGACTATACCTACATAGCCAGTTCCAATGATCGCAATACGTTCGTCAAGGACTTCCGCAGATGGCCCGATCATGACTTCTCTTCTGAACTAGCAGGCAACGGTCCGCCTTTCCAAATAACAAATTTGGTCCACCCAAAATTCCAGCCCAGGGCGATTACCGAGCTTAAGATTAAAGCAGCCAGGTAACCAAGATGCAGCCAATGCACTCCGCCACTGACCAAGAAAGCACTACCCAGGATTGCAGCCCAAGAAGAGACATGAAACTGGATGACTAGCTGCAGCAATGTCTTGTCTACCTTGTTGGCTTTATAGGTCCAAGTGTGGTGCAACAAAAAATTAGAAAACAGGGAAATCTCCGCGGCAATTAGCTGCGACCAAAAAAGCGGCCACCCAAAAACCTTATAAAACAGAGTCAAAAGCGTAAAGTTAATTACAAAGCCCGTGGCTCCAACGATGCAGAACCGCACGAAATCAAATTTCAGTAGTCTTCGCATGCAATTACCCCATATACAGAAATGCTTTAGATATGGTAGCATAACTTCTAAAGCGAGCTAATTTTAGTAACCAGAGGGGACTTTGTGGCCAAGACCAAAAAACTATCCATTATCATGCCTTGTTACAACGAGAAGGCGACGATTAAAAAGATTTTGGAGGAGGTCGATGAAGTCGACTTGGGCACCACCCAAAAAGAAATCATCATTATCGATGACGGCTCCAAAGATGGCACCCGCGACATCCTAAAAGACTTGGCTGCCAAGAACAAAGACATCAAACTGATATTCCAAGAAGTGAACCAAGGCAAGGGTGCAGCACTCAAACGGGGACTACTGGAAAGCACTGGCGACGTCGTAGTAATCCAGGATGCCGACCTAGAATATGACCCGCAGGAGTACCCCAGGCTGATGTACCCAATTGAGCGCGGGCACGCCGATGTAGTATATGGCTCACGCTTCATTGGCGGTGAGCCACACCGAATTATCTACTTCCGAAATCAAGTGGCTAATAAGTTTCTGACCTTCCTATCCAATTTATTTACGGGGCTCAACCTAACTGACATGGAAACCTGCTACAAAACGTTTAAAGGCGAGCTTGTACGAGACATTGCCAAGAACCTAAAAGCTCAGCGTTTTGGGTTTGAGCCGGAGATTACCGCCCGGGTGTCTAAGACCAAAGCCGCTGTTTATGAAATCGGCATTAGCTACTACGGACGTAGTAAAGAAGAAGGCAAGAAGATTGGCTATAAGGATGGACTCAAAGCCATCTGGGAAATTATTCGCTTTAACGTGTTCGTAAAGTAGTCAAACAATGAAAAAAAGTCCTGCCATTAAGCCGAAGAAATCAACAGCAGTCAAAAAGGTGAGCGCTGCAAAGGTTCCTAGCCGACCTACTCCCAAAATTTCATCGGTGCACCATAAGCTTAGAGCTTTTTTCAAAGCTAATTGGATAGGCACCGTAGTTATTGTGGCCGCCACGTTTATATTCTTTTTGCCTTTGATCACCCGAATTAGTTCTTACAGTGAGGGCGGCGATGCTATGTTCAACGCCTGGACCTTGTCACGAAACCATCACTGTCTGCTGAGGCAAAGTTGCCCAAGCTATAAAGACGCCAATATCTTTTTCCCTAACAAAGACACTATGCTCTACTCGGAAACGCAGTTGTCGGCTGGGGTGGTGACCCTACCGTTGCACTTCATTAATGACAACCCAATTTTTGCCAATAATGTTCTTACTGTTGTCAGCTTCTTTTTTGCCGGCTGGTTTATGTATTTACTTGCTAAGTTTTTGAGCAAGGGGCACGAGCTAGTTTCCGTTCTGGCCGGTTTGGCTTTTGAATTTGCTCCTTATAAAATGGCTGGTATTTTTCACCTGCAGAATTTATGTATCTTTGGCTTGCCACTAGCCGTTTTATTCATCCTCAAATATGTGCAGAAGCAACACCGGAAATACCTAGTCGGGTTGCTACTGATACTGCTATATGTGTTCTTCGCTTCGTGGTACCAGATGGTATTTCTGTTCGCGGCACTCGTTATTCTACTGGCGGGCTTGCTCTACTTCCGATTGGCGGGCTGGCGGCCAGTCCTGACATTGAGTTTGGTAATTCTGGTCGCCGCTGCCGCGACGCTGCCACTGGCTAAGCAATATATACGATTCTCCAAACTAAGTGGCGGTACGCTCACGATTGCCCAAGAAACCTTGTATTCCTCTAGTGTTGCGGACTACTTTACGCCCCAAGTTGGCACCGTTGCCGGCAAAATCTATCATCATGTCTCAGCGCATGGCATAGTCAATGCTTACAACCTAGACAGCTACTCCTACCACGGCGTGGTGTTGTACCTAATCGCCGGCCTAGTTATAGTTTTAAGCTGGCACTACCGGAAGCGTACGGCCGAGTGGCGCCAAAAGCATAAGTTGGTCATGATCTTGGCTGTTATTGGCATGGTGGGGCTTTTCTTCTCGCTGGGGCCGTTGTTGAAAGTGAAGGGTAGCTATTCTTATGCCGAGGTCTCCAAGGGCTATCGGCTGGCCGTACCAATGCCGTACTTGCTGGTCAATAAATTCTTGCCTCAGCTCAAGTTTATACGTGCCGTCGGTCGCTGGAGCATCCTCTTCTTGTTTGCGCTGTGCTGTATGCTGGCACTATTCCCGGCTTACTTGAAGCAGCTGAAATTGTCAGCATTGCGCGAGCGACTGATTTACGGCCTTATTGTGTTGCTGGCGGTGGTTGAGCTCATGCCGCTACACCTGCTGGCCACAAATGGCCATGCCTACAGCTACAACCTGCGTGTTCCGGCGGTTTACCACTACGTGGCTGAGCACCCTGAGGTTAATAATATTGTTGTTATCAGGTATGACTATGACTATCCAGGCGCACCAATCCCCATCGCCCAGGCCGAAGATGTACTGTGGTCTGGCTACCACAACCGTAATATTTTCAATGGCTACAGTGGCTACGTGCCAACGACATACGACAAAGATTACATCACCTTCAAAGCTTTTTCTGATGCCAGTGTTACCCGAATGAAAGAATTAGATTTACGCTATGTGCTTGTCGATAAACAGTTATCTACCAGCAAACCGGAACTAGCCGATGATGTTCAGGCTCGAGTACCGAACAAAGTCTACGAAGATGGTCGGTATGCGCTCTTTAAGCTTTAAGTTTGTCCGGAAAAACCTAGATTGCGTGATATTGTGTATTTTTATTGCCGTCTTGGCCAGTGTCTCATGTCTATTTATCTACGGCTCAAAGCTCAATAATCCGCCCATACGTTCCGACGGTTTTAGTTACTACGCTTACTTGCCGAGTGTCGTGATTGACCATGATTTGTCATTCCGCTTGGCACGCGAACACACACCCCCTGGAGTCGACCTTTCGCAGTACAGCATAGGTGTCTACCAGCCGACGGGTAAGATGCTGACCATCGTACCACCCGGTACGGCTATCCTGGAGGCACCGTTTTTCATAGCTGCTGATTTGTTCACTAGCCTAAGTGGTGGCCTTCGAAGCGGTTATAGCCAAACGTATCAAGCCGCGATCGTGGCCAGTGGTATTTTTTATCTTTGCTTGGGCAGTTTGCTGGTGTACGTGACGCTGAGGCGGTTGTTTGGCAAGCGTACGGCATTTGTTACGGTCCTAGCAATGGTGTTTGCGACCAGCGTCTTTCATTACGGTACATACGATAATTCATTTTCCCATATCTACTCATTTGCCGCTGTGGGGGCGTACTTGTACTTATTGTTTCGGCTGAAAGGGGCAGCTAAAAAAAGTCGAACACCCTGGCTGCTCGGCGTGGGCCTAAGTCTGGGGTTAGTCGCGCTGATCAGGGTGCCAAATATCATCGTTGGCTTGCTACTTATACCCGTTTTATATGAAAACAAACCTAGTCTCAAGCAGGTCCTAAAAGATTTAAGTCTTGTTGGCGGAGCTATTTTGGTGGTCTTTATGCCGTATATTTTGTATCTGATATACACCACCGGCAGTGTGGTCACCAACCCTTACTCAGTTTTCCCAGTCGATCCCGCTCAGTTCCCAGGCTATCACCTGGCCGAGGGTAAGTATGGGGGCTTCACTAACTTGCGCCGTCCCGAGATCATCAACTTCTTGTTTAGTGTTCGCAAAGGCTTATTTTTCTGGTCACCGATCTTAGTCTTGGCCTTTGCGTCGATTGTTGCAGTGGTCAAGAAGTTCAAGGGTCTGGGTATTGCGCTTGGGCTAGTGTTTTGTTTGGCAGTATACTTATGTTCCAGCTGGTGGGCCTGGGCCTTTGGCGGCAGCTTTGGGTCACGACCGTTCGTAGATTTGATGCCGCTGCTTGCCTTGTCCTTAGCCGCAGGCATCGGCTACGCACGGCGGTGGGTAAGTATACAGGCCATAAGCGGGGTCATGGCGTTATTTATATTCGTTAACATGTCGCTGATGTATGCTTATTGGCGTGGCTATATATCGATTGACTTTATGGACTACCGAATCCTTCGTAGTGTGCCGAAAGCCTTGAAAAATGACATATTCTAATCCCCTACACCAGCAACTCGCCGACCAGACCCAGCGTATCGCCGGCGGCAGTTTACTGATCGGGCTGATTTTATATTGGCTTGGGCTTGAATGGCCAGTGGTCTTAATATCCCTGGCCGTGACAACCATTTTACTGCCAATGCCAAAGCTCATGAGTAGCTGGTTTAGCCGTTTGCTAGTGGGTTTGCTGGTTGTTTATTCACTGCTGCAAATGTCTGCTGCTTTGCAGTTCATTATCCGTCCCACAGGCCGGTTCAACCTAATTATGACGATCTTTGTGGTTTTGCTCGGGCTGCTGTTGGCACTCTTTGGTACCAGCAAGCCCTTAAAACGGAAGTTTGTAAACTTCCGCGATGGCTGCGCACTAACTGGCTGCTTATTTTTTATCATACCGTTTACGCCGATTCTTGCGGGGAACCACAGTATGGAGCGCATAGCTAAAATAGGCGGTGTCCAGATTGTTGACTCAATAGCTCATTCCGAAATGATTTCCAACTACGCGACAACCCAAAACCTCGGCTATAAGCAAAGCGGCTATTATCCTTCAGGCTTCCAAATCAGCACCTCGATCATTCAGCACAGCTTCTTTGGAAGCAACGAAAACCATAGCTGGCGCTTCCATGCCTTGTTGTATTTTTCGGACTATCTATTTTTCGGGGTTTTGTTATGTTTGACGCTCGTCTATCTTGGGTTCGCTGTGTTGTATGGCCTCGGGGACAAGCTGCCCAACCGCAGCGCATTCCTAGCCACGGGGCTGACTATCGGGTTGTCTGCGGCCATTACCAATCTATTTCTTTTCATGAACGAGGGATTTTTAAATTACTATTACATCACTGCGGCTCTGTTTACCGGTATGCTTTATCTGTTCGAGGGCAGAGGGGCGTTTGGGCAACTTCGCTCATCTACACTGGCTGACAAATGGCCTCTAGCTGCTTACTTGCTACTAGGTGTGGGGGCATCGTTGAGCTGGCCACTCCTAACACTGCCTATTCTGATCGGTGCCGGATTATGGGCGCTGCCGGGTAGCTTAAAAGAACTTCAGGGCGCAAGGAAAGTCCTGGCAGTAGCCAACCTACCGATCTTATTTATTGTGACATTCCATGTGTTGGCTCTTTATTTTCAGCTGCATTATTCACCTGGTGGCCAGACAGAGATTGATGCCCACGGCGGCATACACTCCTTCAATCTGCCGCTACTGCTAATTTTTATACTAGTTTTTACGGTCGTTATTTGTTGGAAGAATTTATCGCTGGCGTTCCGCAAGTCACTAGTCGCAGCACTGCTGCCGTACGTTATTCTGGTGGTGGCTCTGATGTTGTTGCAATTTTTCTTGTTAGGTGAGGCCCGTTACTATTTGATGAAGTGCGCCGAAGTTATGGAGCTAGGTATGGTAGCCATAACGGCTGCGGTCCTGGTTCACTTGCTGTCGCGCTCAGGCTTAGACGTGATTGCTGTACTGGTCGGAGCGCCCACCATTATGCTGTTTGTAATCCTAGCTACAATTGGCACATTGCCACAGCCACTAATTGAAGCCAGAAGCCTATTCCGCGACTATTCCAAAATTGGCAAGCCGCCGTATTTTGATAGTGATGCCAGGCTCATCTCCGACATAGGGGGACAGGGGTTAATAGATAACTTCAATGTTTCGATTATTCACGAAGACCCAAGTTCCCACCGATTCGTGGCACACGTCCAAACAGTTTCATGGGCTCACATTATGTCCACTCACAAAAATGACGCCGTGGCCGGTAAATGCTTTGAACGACAGGGAGGGCTATTACTAAACGCTATTCGGGATGATTCTGAGCAACAATCTTTTATCCAGATCGCCAGGGCATGCGTAGACCAGGCGACTCAAAATGGCAGAAGCTACTACATTGTTACAGACCAGGCTTCGGTACCGAAGCTCAAAGATGTGTTTGGCGAATCGGTTCGACTGGTCTACTGACCTAGTGAACGATCATCCCCATATCTTCTGGCACATCATTAAACCAAGCGTAGTTTTCGGCTACCGGCTTGAAATACTCATGATAGGTTCCTGGCGTTGACGGTGTCTTGAAGTAGAACCGGAAGTTGCCAATTTGACCAGGTGCCACGGACGGTTCTTGCAGGGAAACTGGGCGGGAACAAAACAGCCAGCTGTTGTCACAGATAAAACTATCGTGCCCCTGCGGGTAGTTAGTAGCTGCCAAGACCGGGGTAGTCCCGTCTTTAAACCAAGTGGCCGTGCCGACATTAGTAGCCTGCAGTTTAACAATGTAACGAGTATTGGCGCGCAGGTCGCCAGAATCCATGTAAGTGCTCTCGGTTTCATCCAAAATCCTATAGCCGGTGGTAGTCCACTTGTAAGTCCCCGGGCTGACTACTCTAATGCCTAGTGACTCGGTAACATCGTTAAACCACGTCACGTACTCGGCGACCGGCTTGAAGGATTCCCGGTACATTCCTGGCTGGTAAGGGACCTTAATCTTAAACCTGAAATTAGCGGATTGTCCTGGCGCGATACTGCCACTTTCTTGTAAGTAAGCTGGCCTCGAACATAGCAGCCAGGTATTGGTGCACAAAAAGCTGTCGTGTCCTTGATTGAGATTAGTGGCCAGAGTCACGGGCGTCGGGCCGCTACTAGTCCAGGTGGCGGAACCAATGTTAGTAGCCTGCAGTTTAACGATGTATTCCTCGCCTGGCTTCAGCTGGCCGGGGTCAAGAATGGCACTCTCGGTCTTGTCGAGTACGGTGTAGCCGCTGGTAGCCCACTTGAAGTCAGTGATGGTAGTGCCAAACCAGTCATTAAATAGTCGCCAGAAGTTCCGGTTGCCATAGGCACTGCAGCTATCGCCGGTGCCGTTCAAATTATTTAGGGCGGCGGCGTTGGGTTGGTAAGGAGTGTAATTGTACAGTCCGGCAGTGGCCTGGTTAGTAATAAAGACGCTGCTTGAGCCGCAGCTTGACGTCGGGCTGTACTGGATATTGCTCGAGCGCCCGGCTCGGTACTGATAATTATTAGGCAGTTTAGCATAGCGCTGATACTGGCGGGCGGCGTAGTAGACCTGATAGAAGAAACCAGCATACGCCGGATCACAGGCAGCTGTATCGGGACAAGAGAAACCGGTAGCTTTGTCATACTGAACTGGCCATGGCCAGTCATCAGTGACTAAGCTTTGTTCTTTTTGCAGTAATATAATCAAAACTTTAGGGCTAATGTTGCAGGCCTTCGAAACGTCGTTGATAATCATGGCCGCTGTCTTGATGCCGCCACCTATACTGCCGCCACAGTAGGCGTCAGCAGACATGGCCGGAATATTTTGGGTGTAGTCCTTTAGGCATACATAGGGAGGCTGGGGTTTGCCGTTAGCCTGGGCGTATTGAGCGCGGGTTTGAGCGCCGCCATTATATGATTTACTTCCATTGGTGTCACAGCTTGGCAGTTTGCTGTTTAAGAAATTCTGAATAGAAGTAGAGTCCATAACAGTGGGGTTAAAGAATATGGCATCGTCCATAATCCGGCCGGCCTTAAATTCGCTGCCAGTTACTGCTGAGGCCGTTCGGGTTAGACTACTGCACAGCACACAAACTAACAGCGCAGCTAAAGGCAGTAGTAGTTTTCGAGCCATGTGATTTGTGCGGAACGGGTTGCCCACCATTGCTTTAGTTTACCTCTATTTTGTTACTCGTTGAGCTGCCAGCAGCTGTCTTAGACTTATATGTAACCACGGCTGTCCAGGTGCCTTTGGCCATGGTGTCGTGCGGAACTGTGAACGAGGGGCAAAGGGTGGTGGTGGCATCACGCTCACCAGTAGTTTGCCGGGTGACTTTCTGGCTGGCTTTGGTCAGGGTCAGGGTGCAAATGCCGCCGTCTTCGATAACACCGGATACATAGGAGCTCACCTCGTTTTGATCGGCGTAGGTAATAACTGGGGTGACTGATTTAAGTGTTCCAGGCGAGGGTGATGCAGTACTGGGGTTATCTTGGGACAACTGCTCTTTGTGCGCTTCAGTTTCCTGGATAACTTCCTGAGAAGGAGGGTTCAAATCAATTTTTTCAGGATTGTCAGAGCCGGTGGTAACAGTCACTGGAGTAGTTGTATGACGCTTTTTGTAAACCACGTAGCTGCCGGCAAACAGCACCAGAACAATGGCTATCAAAGCCGGCACCAGGAGCTTCTTGCGGTTGCGCTGATTTTTGGATGATACGTAGCTCATGTTTGTTTTACCTATTTTCATTATGATACCACAAATGTTGTTTCATTACAAAGCCTTAAGCGTTTTGGACTTAGAATTATAAGCCTCGAGTAAAACAGAGACAAGTTAAAAATCCTCATGTCCGTGAGTCAGAGCAAATCTAGAACTATTACTAAATGGTCTGTAGAATGAAGTCATGACGGATGCTAAAACAAAAAACGACCAACTAGTAGCCTTGCTTAGGGAGTTGCAACCAGGCTTTTTGCCCTATGATATCTTTGTTGAGTTAGCTCGGCTGACAGTGTTGTCAATCATTGAATTTGTGCCGCTGAGGCGAAACGCCCAAGGGATTACGGAAGTTCTGCTGCTAGCGCGTGAGGCCGATGACCCGCTGTGGCCTAGTGAACTTCACGTGCCTGGTACTGTCATCCGACCGACTGATACCCAGGGTAAAATATATGCCGCTTTTGAGCGAATATTAAGCGAAGAATTGGCAGGGACTAAAACTTCCTCACCGCACCACGTCAGCAACTTGCTTCACAAGAGCAAGCGGGGCACCGAGCAAGCCCAAGTGTTCTGGGTCGAAGTCCTGGAGGAGCCTAAAATCGGCAAATTCTATACACTGAATGAATTCCCAGATAATGTCATGCACTCTCAGCTCGATTTTATCAAACAAGCAGCCCATAACTTCGAGAATTTTACTGTTTGAGCGTAGCGACAACAGCCAAGAAACCACTGCGGAAATGTGCCGGTGAATAACGCTCCGCTTCAGCGGCAATTGTATCGTGAGAAAACTGCATTGAATTGAAGTCTTTAAGGGACGAAGCAAGCGAATCAATAGTTTGCCTATCAAAGAAATTGCCGGTTTGGCCAGGGATAACATAGTCCAATGCTCCGCCAGCCCGGTAGGCTACTACGGGCGTACCAGCTGCCATGGCTTCCACGGGTGCCATACCAAAGTCGTCCATACCTGGGAACAGGAATGCCTCCGAAGACTGCAGGGCAGTAATAACTTCCTCGGTTTTCAGCCAACCCTTGAATACCACACTGGGTCCAGCCAGTTTCTTTAGTCTTTCATGTTCCGGGCCGGTGCCAATGACGCTCAGAGGTAGCCCCAGTTTTGTGCAGGCCTCCACGGCCAGGTCAAACCGTTTGTACGGCGTCTGCCGGCCAGTTATCACGAAGCCCTTTCTCTGTACTCTGTTCTCTGTACTCTGAACTCTGAAACGTTCTATGTCAACGGGTGGAAATACAATGTCGGCATCCCGGCCATAGTACTTTTTGATTTGCTGCTGGATATAGGTGGATATAGCAATCATTTTGTCAGGCCGTTGGGCAGCTTTGTAGTCCCATTTTCTAAGTGGGGCAATTAGCAGCTTTAGGCCAAGTCGGGCTACGGGGTCTAATACTCCAAAGCCAGGGTTCTTCAGGTACTCATCATAGCGGCTCCAATAGTAGTGGGTGGGCGCGTAGCAGTAATTGACATGGACGACACTCTCAGGCACCTTGATGCCCTTGGCCTCGGCGCCAGAGCTGCTGATAACCAGGTCAAAACCATCGAATTTAAGGTGCGTGAACCACCAAATACGCAGGACCGGCAAGAACTTACGAAGTTTTGAGAAGGGCCAGTGCTGCAGGTATCCAGTAACTACCTTGCCGTCTAACATTTCTTGCCATTCCTTGGTGGCGTAAGAGGTGTAGATGGGTGCCTCGGGATACATCTTGTGTAGTTCCAGCACCACTTTTTCTGCTCCGCCGCCGATTAACCAGTCGTGTACAATCGCGACTTTCATTTTGCTTCAGAACCAACAATAACAACTCGCAGGGTCTTCATCAGAATTACCAGATCCCACCAGAAACTCCAGTTTTGGACATAGTAGACATCCAGCTGACGCCGTTCTTCAAAACTAATGTCTTTGCGCCCAGAAATCTGAGCCAGTCCGGTCATGCCGGACTTGACGCTTAATATAGCGTACTTCTTTTCATAAACATCCAGCTCCTCAGGGACTAGCGCTCGCGGCCCAACTAGGCTGATGTCACCTTTCAGCACATTGAATAGCTGTGGTAATTCGTCCAATGTCGTTAGGCGCAGCAAGCGTCCAATAGCAGAAACTCGGGGATCATGTGGCAAAAAGTCACCATTGTCGCGGTACTGTTTGATTAGCTCAGGCCTGCCCATCTTGGTGAAGGCAGCTTCCGGTGACAAGCCATTATATTTGGCTATGTGTGTCCGGAACTTGAATAAGCGGAAGTTTCGGTTAAATCTTGTCAACCTAGTTTGGCGCAAGAACACTGGGCCCCGAGGGTCAAATAATTTGATACAGAGGGCAATCAATACCATGAGCGGCGAAAGCACCAATAGCAAGCTGAGTGATACGGCCAGATCAAACAGACGCTTTAAAATTCGTCCCCAGCCAATCAAGGCCGTTTGGTGTACTGCTACCACAGGCAGCGTACCGGCGAACAGCTCTACTTGGATATTACCCACGAACAAGTTGCTGTTGCCTGGTGCAAAGCGGTAGGACACATGGTTCTCCTGGGCGTACTTAACGATTTCGTTATTCTTGTCCTCGTCTTGGTAGAGTTCGGTCTGGATGATGCTATGGATCGGCAAACTAACATGTTGCACAGCACTAGCGAACGTCTCGTAGTGGCTGAAATCCTCAATCTTACGGCCCACAACCCCTAGCACTCGGTGTCCGGTATGTTTGGTGTCCTTTAGGATTGTGCTGAGGCTTTCGCTTGCTTGTGTATCGCCGATAATCAACACGTTGCTAATGCCCATGCCGTAGTTAAACAGCGTAAAGCGCAGCATCCTAGCCAATGAGCGGAACAGAACCAAGAAACCAAAGCCCAAGATTAAACCGTAAATAGGTACTAATCGAGCTGGAAAGATAACATCCTTAGCAATAAAGTCGTAGCCAATGACGACTAGGATGCCGATAAATGAACCAACAATCAAACGGCCAAATTCTGAAAATCGTTTTTCATATACCGATGGGCTGTACAAGCCAATAAAAGCATGGACCAGTATCCATAGTGGCAGCACAAACACAAAAGCGCGCAGATACGTTAGGGCGGGGATCTGATCAAGCAAGGGGCGGGGATCAAGCTTGACTCGCAGTATATAGGCCACACTGAAGGCGGCTAGCAGAGCCAGGAAGTCACCAATAACCAGGAAGAGGGCAAAGACCAGGGACGAATTATTTTTCATATATCTGGCGCTTATTGTATAGCTTCTCGCCAGGATTGTCTTTAACATCTTGAGGACTGGACAATCTTGGGTTTGGCATACAACTCTCCCTAATCAGTCGAGTTGTAACACCGCTGGCCTTGGTGTTATACTGCACTAAATACGAACAACATGAAAAAGCTTAAGAAGAAACAAATCAAAGAGGCCAAACGATTCACCGAATATATGGTGGGTGGTGGTGCTCAGTTTTGGAGCGGTTATGCCGCCTATGCCGTATTTGACTTAGTATTTCACGTAGGCTTTTGGCCGGCCAAAATTGCTGCTTATTTTGTAGGGGCTAGCGTTAACTTTGGTATTGAACGCTTTTGGGTGTTTGGCGGTAAGCGGATCAGCAAACGTCAGGTAGAAACTTCTGCTCAGCGTTACTACGTGTTGATGTTTGTAAACTTCCTGCTGGATTTACTGATTGTCGGTGGGCTCCGGTACCTCGGACTGACACCTTACATCGGCCAGTTCGTCAGTGCCGGGTTCTTCACGGTTTGGAACTATTTACTGTTTAAGGTGTGGGTCTTTACCAATAAAAGACACCGAAAGTTGGCATGACCGATAGCATACTACCGACCAAAAAACAGAAGGAGCTACTAACCTTCATTCAGGATTTTATAGCTGAACATGGCTATAGCCCCAGCTACCGAGAAATTATGGCCGGGCTAAACTACACGTCAGTTGCCACAGTGGCGTTGCATGTAGGTAATCTCATTAAACGCGGACACTTGCGCAAACGCGACCGTTCAGCGCGTTCGCTAGAGGTAGTAGAAGTAGTCGAAGCACCAAAAGTCGCTAGTAATGAAGTTAAGCCTGGTGAGGAAAAGTGGCTGGTTGAAAAAGTAGACTACTTCTTCAAACGGCTGGAAGGCACGCCAGCAGCTAATGCCCAAGCAGTAGATGAACTCTATGTGCTGGTAGGGGCTCTAAAAGTTTTGGGTCTAGATGGTGCCGCTCAGTCGTTTATCCCGCGCTTGAGTGCCATAAAGGCCAGGGCTAAATAAGTTATGAACATACTGCAAGCTATTGTTTTAGGCATTGCCCAGGGGTTCACGGAATTTATTCCGGTTTCCAGCTCCGGGCACCTATTGCTGCTGCACCACGCCATGGGGCTGGATCAAAACGGCCTAGGGTTTGACGTTGCCCTGCACATTGGTACGCTCTGCGCCTTGCTTGTATTTTTCTACCATGACATTATCGAATTAGTCATATCAGTCTTCAAGCGCACTGAAAAAACCCATCTGGCTTGGATGGTGGCACTAGCCACGGTACCGGCCGTGGTAGCTGGGGTAATTCTGCAGGATTTGGCGGAGACTACGTTTCGCTCGCCGCAGTTGGTTTGCATAGCTTTGGCGAGCATGGCATTCGTAATGCTAGCTGCCGAACGGTACTCCAAAAGCCGGAAGGCAAGGACTAGCCTGGAAGCAGTTTCAGTCAAACAAAGTCTGAGTATTGGCTTTGCTCAGGCCGCAGCACTAGTGCCGGGTGTCTCTCGTTCCGGTAGCACCATTACCACTGGACTATTTCTGGGCCTAGACCGGGTTGCTGCTACGCGCTTCTCGTTTTTGCTGTCGATTCCAGTCACGGCCGGTGCGATTTTAAAGGTTACTACCGAGGCCCAGACAATTGCTGATGCCAAAGCCACGCCCGGCTTGTTTGTCGTGGGCATTATTACGGCCTTTTTGAGCGGCATGTTTGCCATCCGCTTCCTACTCAAGTTTGTGGCCAAACACTCATTGAATGTATTTGCCTATTATCGTCTAGTTTTAGCCGGAGCTGTGTTGATTCTACTCGTAGCTCTATAGGCATTCTGGTGTGACGACGTGGGAAATAATACTACATGTAGCGTAAGCGTGACGTGATAGACTACATATATTCACAATTCACTTGCTGGAATCCCGTGAAATTCGGGAACTGTGCCGCAACGGTCCGCCCTGAGCTAGTCGAAGGGTTAAAGTCCGATACAGCTTGTTAAGTCTCCCGAGCAGGAGCAACAAGTATAGTTTACTTACCTGCTTTTAGAGACCAAATCAAAAGCAGGTTTTTAAATGGAGCGATTTCCGGATAGGGAAAGATATAAGTCATTCGACCCAATGGCTAGTATTGACTTGATGCGATTTGATCTGCAGATGACCGGTGTCATTTTGCCCGAAACCATGCAGAGAGTCTGTGACGAGGAGTTGACCTATATAGCCGAGGGAATCAACCGTCCCTTATATACGGAATTTAGATTAGACGAGATTGACGGCCAGATAGTTTTCTTTGACCGAGGCGAATGGCGACCGTACTTAGGGACTCTGATGCGAGGCTTGGAAACAGCCAAGCAGGAGGCTGCCCTAGATCCTCGTAAGTCTTTTCAGGTTGAACGCGCGGAGAAGGATCTGTCTATCGGCTTTCAAATGCTGAAGCTTCGTCCCGGAGAGAAAATGGTCTGGGATTCACCCTTCCCAGAGAATGCCTTGCGACTATACGGCCCTGAGCTAGTAAGCAGCCTGGGCTACAACTGTGAACGGCGCCTAGGCTTCATCTACCAAGCTGAGAAGGACTTGGACGGTCGTCTTATCTTGCGCTCCCATTCTGTCGACAATAGTGACCGCGATGCTTTTGAAGCTGTAGCCATGTCTGATCCTAATTCAGACATGCACGGATTACTTGCGGTTTATGACGCGGTCATGTCGGCCAAGTATGAGGCTGATTTTTACGCTGGTCGACAAATAGACCAAACCCTGCCAGAAGAAAATGCCTGGGAGTTAATTCATAAGCACCAAGACCTACTGTCATACTATTTCCGTGAGCTTAAAAACTTAGCTCGTAGAACTGATCATAGCCGCTCAAGCCTAGAGCGTGATAAAAAACGTCTAACCTATGGTGTTTGGGCAGCGTTAAAACAACGCCTAGACAAAGGTGTCTTGTCAGTAGACGGGGAATTGTCAGCCAATCGACAAGGCGACATGTATTTAGTAAATGAGGTAACCCAAGCCTATACATTGCTCAGTGCCAGGGGTGAAGTAATGTTTGGCTGTGGCGGCAGTATTAAGGGCGAGGATGCCCTGCTAAACGCTTCACCGGATAAGGTTTTTGATGCGATTTTTGGCGGCAATCAGGAAGGCGAGCCATTGCCAGCAATGATTCGGTGCGTAAATTGTAACAAGAAAGTTCCCAGTAAGGATGTGGTCAAAGTAAAAAGCTGGTGCTGCCCCAAGTGTAAGTATGAGGTTGATATTTGTACCGGCGCTGTACTCTGCACAGGCAATAAGTAGAAGGTACAATAAAGGCAATGAAAAAGATTGGAATTCTTTCTGGTACGTTTGACCCAATTCATAAGGGGCATGTCACATTTGCTAAAGAGGCTCTTGCGCAATGCGGGCTAGAGAAAGTGTTTTTCCTGGTGGAGCCCAACCCTCGGCGCAAGCAAGGCGTCAAAGCTTTTGAACACCGGGTAGCCATGGTCCAGCTAGCCTTAAAATCTGAGCCTAAACTGGCTAGCATCGTTCTAGAACACGCCCAGTTTACGGTACTGGAAACGTTGCCGGCGCTGCAATCAAGATTCTATGGCGCTAAGATTTATTTTCTGATGGGTGATGACATGCTCAGCCACTTTACAGATGACCAGTGGCCGCATATTGATGAGTTTGTTAAGGCTATGCACTTAATCATTGGTGTACGTAATCATAGTCAGCAGAACGTTGAGCAGCAGGTGAAGTTAATCGAAAAAACCCGGGCAGTAACCATGAATTACGATACCTTTAACACCAGTATGCCGGTGCCCAGTTCCAGCCGGGTCAGGGCAGAATTACGCAAAGGCATTCGTCCAAGCGAAATCGACGACGCGGTTTGGGAATATATAAAAGCCGAGGGGCTCTATACCTCAGCTACCGAGTCATAGTGACTTTGCAGATAGGCTAGATGCTTCTCCCTGTAGTTCTTGAACTCTGATTTGCTGAAGCCGTTTTTGCGGATAAAGGCGCTTAGTTTTTCGCTGCCGATGTAGTGGGGAATCATAACGTAGGCGGCGCCCTCACCGTATAAATTAGACGCTTCAGCGGCTCCGTCCGCTGAGCACACAAAAACTACCTCCGGATTATTCTTAGCTAACCAATGAGACAAGAAACTATTGGTCTTGAAGTCTGAGATCGTCGACACCACCAGCTTAGCCTTATGCAAATCTACCTCTTCTAGCAACTCCGGATCAACTGCGTCACCATACAAATAGGGGACAGCTTGATGGTCCAAGTCTTCTATTACATCAGGATCGTAGTCAACGACCACAAAACGCTTGTTCATGGACGCAAAGGTCTTCAAAAACTCCCTGCCGCCTTTTTTGAAGCCAAACATCACGATAGGGCTGCCCTGGCTAGCCTCACGCTGCTCGACACGAGTCACATGGCGTTCAAAGAACCGCAGACGATGCTGGAACAGGTCATAAAGCTTGTCATCGTATTTGATTAAGTATGCTGAAAGGGCAAAGGTAATCAGTGCAGTTAACGTCAGAGTAGTTGCCGCTCGTTCGCTGGCCAGCCCAGCCGTCACGGCCGCCGCCATAAAGACTAGTGAGAATTCACTGACTTGGCTCAAGCTCAACCCCGTCTTGAAACTAGCGCGCTTGGTATAGCCCAGCAGCCCCATGGTGACAACTACCACTACTGGCTTAAGTACCAACACAATGGCACTCAGAATCATTGCAGACTTCAGCACACCAAGCATGCTGCCCGGCACCATAGCTTGGCCCAGCGTAATAAAGAAGATAACGATGAAGAAATCTCGCAGCGGCTTCAACCGCGAGGCCATTTCCCGGGCATAGGGCAAACTGGCCAAGCTTACTCCGGCAAACAAGGCACCAATCTCAATCGAAAAGCCACTTCGCTCAAATAACGTAGCAATCCCTAACGCCCAGCCCAGGGCGAACAGCAGCAATAACTCTTTGGAACTCTCCAATGCTCGGGTAAAACGGGGGATAAAATACTGACTGACAACATAGAGCATCAGTGTCAGGCTAATGCCCCGGCCAATCAGCAATGCGATGTCCGCAGCCGAGCCACCATCGGTTTTGGCAGCCAGGCCAATCTTAGCGCCGGTGGCAATGATGTCTTGAAGTAGTAACACACCAATGGCGATTTGGGCGTAAAGCCGGGTAGTCTCCCGCTTGTCATTGAGCAACTTGACGATAATAATAGTGCTGCTCATGGCCAACCCCAGGCCAATAATCACTGATTCCGCTCGCCCAAAGTTTAGGAACCGGGCGGCTATGAAGCCCACCCAGGTGATGACCCCAACTTGGGTTAGGGTGCTGAGCGTCACAACCTTGCCAAGTTTAGACAGAATCCGGATGTTTAGATCCAAGCCAATGATAAACAGCAGCAGAGCCACACCGACAGTGCTTAGCCCAGAAAAGGCCTCTTCTGCGTGGAGGATCCCCAACATAGCAGGACCGGCAATGATGCCAGTCAGGATGTGACCAATTATCAACGGTTGTCTCAGAGTTTTCATGACAATAGCCATGGCAGCAGCCAAGGCTAGTAGGATACTGATTTCGGTGAAAAAATTATGCATGGCGGTATCTGTTTTGCTCTTTATTACATTCTACAACAAATCATAAGCAGTTTGGTGCAAATGGTTCAAAAATCAGCTTGCGTTGAGGGTAACGCTTATGTAATAATGACCCTACTTCAAGTGGCGTGAGAGTCACGAGCGAAGACAAAAATTCAAAAAACAACAAAAAAGTTTACGGGTAAACCCTGAGAAAGTTTGCTCCGGTGGGAAGGTGTTAGTTCTATGAGGTCAATAAAAATAAAAACATTTACTGATAGAGGTATTAACGTGGAAGTACGAGTCAAACGCCCGTTGTGGCAACAATTTCTCAGCTACTAATATAGCTAAAAGTCTATAAAGTCCTTCAAGTCCATAAAGCTTGATGGACTTTTTACTTTATAGACTTTTGACCTGCAGCTAAAAAACTACTGCTTTTTAGCTGCGATGGCAGCGTCGATTAGGGCGCTGAAGCCAGCAACATCACGGGGGTTTTCCTCTAGCTTCTTGCCATCTATAACAAAGCCCGGGGTAGCGGTGATATTGAGCGCCTGGCCTTCTTTCATGTCGGCATTGATAACGTTCTGAACCTCTTGGCTGGCTAGATCGGTCTTGTACTGGTCAAGGTTTAACCCAAGCTCCTTGGCATAACTTTCAAAGATGCTACCAACTGAAGTGCTAGCTGCCCAAGACGTTTGTCGTTCGTACATCATGTCGTGCATTTCCCAGAACTTGCCCTGTTTGCTGGCTGCTTCGGCTGCACGGTGGGCTGACATTGCGTTTTTGTGCAAGCTGACTAACGGAAAATTACGGTACTGGAAGGTAATTTGGTTCCCATACTTGGCCTGTACCTGCTTAACAATCGGGTAGTAAGCCCCGCAGGCCGGACATTGCAGGTCGCCGTACTCAATCATAGTCACACCGCTGGTGCCTTCGCCCTGGACGTGGTTACTTGGAACGCTGGCTGTCGCGTCAGGCGCTTTGGCCTCTTTTTTGGTGAATACTATCAGTCCTAGAAAGGCGGCTATAACGACAATTAATATAACTACAAATCGCTTGTTCATGGGTCAGTTTCTCTCCTGAAATTGCTCGTTCATTGTAGCACGGACGGCCCTAGTCAGCTTTAAATTAGAGCAGTGACGACGTAAGATAAAAGCATGAACATGTTGTATGGTCTTTTGATGGCGGCTCTAGTCGTAGCTACTATCAGTCTGCAGCGGGCCTATACCCATGTACCTCTCAAGGAGCTACGGCGACGAGCCCGGGCTGGCGATCAGTTGGCGGAGCTTTTGCACAGAGCAGCGGCCTATGGACCGAGCTTACGGGTCTTATTATGGTTCCTGATTGGTATCAGCACCGCTGGGTTCTTTGTGTTCGTTTCAAACACCGCAGGCACGCTACTAGCAGTAGTGGTTTGTTCTATGGTGGTCTGGATTGGCTTTGCTCGGGGCACAACCGGCAAGGCTAGTCGGATTGGCTTATTTCTGGCTCGTCTGGCGACCCCAATCCTGGCCTGGTTGTTGCTGTACCTGCACCCAATACTTGAATGGCTAATCGGACTGTTTCACAAATTCTGGCCAATCCACATACACACGGGTTTGTATGAAAAAGAAGATTTACTGGAACTACTCAACCACCAAAACACTCAAGCCGACAACCGCATGGATGAACATGAACTGGCTTTAGCCTTTCACGCTCTGACATTTGGGGACAAACTAGTCAGCGAGTTCATGACACCTCGCCGCATAGTCAAGACCGTAGCCGTAGGTGATGATATTGGGCCGGTGCTGATGGATGATCTGCACAAAAGTGGCTTTTCGCGGTTTCCAGTATATGAGGGCAAAAAAGAAAACATTGTCGGTACGCTGTTTCTGCGCGATCTAGTTCGCACCAAAGGCAGCAGCAAAGTATCCAAGGTCATGAGACCAAACGTCGTCTATGTACACGAAGACCAGACACTGCGGGATGCTTTGCAGGCAATACTAAAAACCCGCCACCACCTGCTGGTGGTAGTTAACAGTTTTGAAGAATATGTCGGAGTACTGAGCATAGAAGACATATTTGAAGAACTAGCCGGTCAACCTATCCAAGATGAATTTGACCAGTATGAAGACCTCCGGGCAGTTGCTACTCGTAAAGCCAAGGTAGAACACAAGGCTCATGAAGAAGTAGAGGATAAAGAAGCGAAGGCCAAGGAAACCCCTTCCTCTGATGAAACAGAGGTGGTAGAATAGCCTTCATGCGAACGTTGGCCAGAGATTTAAAAGACCACATCGGTGAGTCTGTGACGGTGCAGGGTTGGATTCATAAGAAACGCCTGCTTGGCGGACTGAACTTTATTAACATTCGCGACCGCAGCGGGTTAACTCAAGCTGTAGTTGAAGACAAAGATGAGGTAGAGAAACTGCGAGGTCTGCAAATTGGAACAGTTCTGAGTGTCACTGGCAAAGTAACTGAAGAACCACGTTCACCTGGCGGTGCTGAGCTACACGATCCCAAAGTTGAAGTCATTTCTCCAGTAGAGGATCAGCCAGCCATCGAGATTGACAAACCAATTGATCACAAGCCGGACAACCAAGAGACCTTATTTGATAATCGCGTATTAAATCTCCGCAATCTTCAGGAGCAAAAGATTTTCAAAATTCGGGCTGCCCAGAATCGTTATATTCGAGAATTTTTGACCAAAAATGAATTTGTAGAAATCCAAACCCCCAAGCTTTTGGCTGGTGCCACAGAAGGCGGTGCCGAGGTGTTCAAACTTGATTATTTTGGTCAGGAAGCCACACTGGCCCAGAGCCCACAGTTTTATAAACAAATTATGGTTGGGGTGTTTGAGAGGGTGTTTGAAATCGGACCGGCTTATCGTGCCGAACCTAGCATGACTACCAGGCACATGTCAGAAGTTACCATGCTGGACATCGAAATGGGTTTCATCGAGGGTCATGGGGACGTTCTGGATATGGTTCAGGGCATGGTCTACGAAACCTTAACTCGTACTTACAAAGAACATGCAGAGGATCTGAAAAGTCTAAACGCTCCTGAGCTAGTACTTAAGCCTGAATTCCCGCGTTTCACGGTTGCCGAAATCCATGACATGTACACCAAGGCCACAAAAGAAGACACCACTGCTGAGAAAGATTTAATCCCGGCAGAGGAGCGTTGGATCTGTGACTACGCCAAAAAGAATCTAGGCTGTGAAGCTGTTTTTGCCACCGATTTCCCGATTGAAGCCATGAAGTTTTATCATATGGCTGATCCAGAAAAGAAAACCGTCAGATGGGCAGACTTACTGTTTCGTGGTTTAGAAATTGCAACTTGCCCGCAGCGCGAGCACCACTACGAAAAACTTGTTGAGCAAATAAAAGCCGCCGGATTGGATCCAAAGCATCCTGGCTATAAGTATTATCTGCAAGCTTTTAAAGCCGGCCTGCCACCACACGGTGGTTGCGGCTTCGGCATTGACCGCTTGGTCCAGAAAACCATAGGCCTAAACTCAGTCAAAGAAGCTACTCTCTTCCCCCGCGACATCAACCGCTTGGCACCGTAATGAGAGTATTGGTTTTTGGAGATAGCATCGCGCAGGGGTTTTATGACACCCAGGGGGGCTGGAGTGTGCACCTATGGGAGTATTACACAAAGCTGAACTACAAAAAGGGCTTAAAAAATCCACCCACTGTTTTTAATCTTGGTATATCGGGTGATACAACTGAAGCTATATTGAAGCGATTTAAATCTGAGACTGAAGCACGCAAATATCCAGGAGAAGAATTTGCATTCATATTTGCCACAGGGACGAACGATACGGTCTATAGAGGCACAGAAAACGACTCTGAACCTGAAAAATATGAACAACAATTGGAAGAATTAATTGCGCAAGCAAAAACGTACTCGCCAAGAATTATTTGCATTGGCCTTTTCCCAGTTGTTGATAAACTTTTACAACCAATGTCCTGGAGCACCACAGGTAAATGCTATTCTTCGAGCAGAATGAAACTCTTTGACGAAACACTAAAAAATTTTTGCTTTAAAAATAACTTGCCATTTGTAGACTTGTTCACCCCCTTTTCTCAAGCCAAAAACCTTGAGAGTTTATTTGCAGACGGTGTTCATCCAAATGACACCGGCCACGAATTGATAGCAAGTTTAATCAAGCCAGAGCTAGACAAACTTTTCTAAACTGCAGGGACGTTGTCTAGGGATTGCCAGACGTACCAGCAGGCTATGGACTCGTAGGGGTGCCAATTGTTTTTTTGAGCTAGAGCTTTGATTTCATCTGGCGTAGGGGAATAGTCTAGGCCGTAAAGCTTAGTAATGCCATTTTTAATGCCTAGGTCACCGTAGGCCAGGATGTCCGTACGGCCCATGCAGAACATCAGAAACATATGGGCCGTCCACTCGCCGATGCCTTTAACGGCCGTTAGTTCTTGAATTACTTCTTCGTTGGACAGTGCATCCAAATGGTCAAATTTTACTCGTCCATCAAGCACAGCTTGGGCCAAGTCCAATACGTAGGCGGCTTTGGCACGGCTGAAGCCGATGGCTCGCAGTTCGTCGACATTTTTGGTTAGGATTTCTTGGGGCTCAGGAAATTCTGATTTGCCAAATAGTTCACAAAATCTCTTTTCAATTGCTCGCGCCGCATGGACACTCAACTGCTGGCTGATAATACTGTCCACCAATTCCTGATAATAATTCTTATGCGGCCTGATAGTACACAAGCCAATGCGTTTAATAACCGGAGCTAAAATCGGATCGTTTGCTGCCAAATGTTTGGCTGCTTGTTCAACCACTTCATCACTAGAAATCATCTCTTTCAGTATAGTTCATGGCATTGTTAGCATTCACCGTTCCGGGTGGGTGCTATAATCGGCGGATGACGCAGGGACAAGCACTGGCAGTAATGCTATCTGGTGAATCAGTATTTTTAACCGGGCCACCCGGGGCCGGTAAAACGTACATATTAAATGAATACGTACGCCGGGCTAAAAAACGTGGCAAAACAGTGGCCGTAACCGCCAGTACAGGTATAGCAGCAACACATATTGGAGGTACCACCATTCACTCCTGGTCAGGCTTGGGTATCCGTGAAGAGCTGGGACCGCACGATCGCCAAAAGTTGATCAACAATGCCAAACTCAATAAGCGTTACAACGCCACTGACGTGTTGGTGATTGACGAAGTCTCTATGTTGCATGGCAAGCGGCTGGACATGGTGAATCAAGTCTGCAAATTGCTGCGCAAAAGCGACAAACCTTTTGGCGGTCTACAAATCATTCTGGTTGGCGATCTGTTTCAGCTACCGCCGGTCAATCGCGGCATGGAAGCACTGGACTTTGCCCATTTGTCAGCCGCTTGGCAAGAATTACAGCCCAAAGTCTGTTATCTAACCGAGCAACACCGCCAGGAAGAAGGTGGGCTGTTGGCCTTGCTAGAAGCTATGCGCAGCGGCGAGCTAGAAACTACCCATGAAGAGATATTGACTTCACGTCTGGGTGTTCGCCCCGATGCTGACCAGGCCATCACAAGGTTATATGCCCACAATGTAGATATTGACAGTGTTAACCACAGTAAATTAGCTGCTCTGCAGGCTGACGTCCATGTCTATGAAATGGTAACCAAAGGATCAGCAGCCAAAGTTGAGCAGTTGCGCCGTAGTATCTTGGCACCAGAGCAGCTAGAACTAAAAGTCGGAGCCGAGGTCATGTTTGTAGCTAACAATCCAAGTGGCGGGTTTGTAAACGGCAGCCGCGGCCAAGTGGTGGACTTCCGCGACGATCAGCCGATCGTGAAACTTACAAATGGCAGGGAAATCAAAGTAATTTTGCATAGCTGGAAGTTAGAAGAAGACAATCGAGTGCGGGCCGAAGTAGCTCAGCTGCCACTGCGACTAGCCTGGGCTATTACAATTCACAAAAGCCAAGGCATGAGTCTGGATGCCGCTGAAATAGATTTGAGCAAAACCTTCACACCAGGAATGGGCTATGTGGCACTGTCCCGGGTACGTAGTCTGGAAGGCTTGTATTTGAGTGGTATTAACACCATGGCTCTGCGCTTGCACCCAGATATTTATGAGCTGGATTTGCAGTTGCGCAAAGCTTCGACTGAACTAGCAGCTGTTACGGAAGAAGTAGCGCCAGAAACGGTTGAATCGGAACCAAACGATGCTATTGACCAAGAGTTGCTGAGTAAGCTCAAAACGTGGCGGGCCGAACAGGCCAAGTCCAAAAGTGTGCCAGCTTACATTGTGGCTCACGACACGTTACTGGAAGCCATTGCTGCCCGGCTGCCGCAGACCACCCAAGATTTGGTCGGCGTCAAAGGCCTGGGCCCTAATAAAATAGAACAGTATGGACAGGATATCTTAGCCCTGGTTGGTTCACGTCAGAGCGTGGCATCAGAATCTGACGAGGTTACTGAAATCATGCAGCGTCGGCAAGAAACCGTTGCCCAGTACGCCCGGGCCTTTAAGCGCTGGGAGGAAACCGAAGAAACTTTGCTGCTGGAACTGTTTGAGCAAGGAATTGGGCTGGACTACACATCCGCCATATTGGAGCGCCAACCTTCGGCCATCTGGTCTCGTCTCCAACAGTTGTATAGTAGACCTCTTCCAACCCCTCCCTCTACCAGATCAATCCAGTAATCGCAGCCTGCACGGATTTTTCTCGTCAACGTAGCTGGCAAGTACGCTTCCTCCAAAGAATTCGCACATGCTACAATTCCTGAATGGATCTGCTAACGATTGAGGAACTGAAAGAGGTCTAGGAGTCCATCATGTCAAAACCTGATGATGTTTTTGAAGAAGCTAGCACTAGCATGAAGGATTACGTCGACAATGTGGTGCCAATGAAAAAGCAGAAAAAACGCCGCCGCAAAAACCGTCTGATCATGATAATCGTCGTAGTCCTGTTGGCTGTCGGCGCAGCAGTTTGGTATTTTGTGATTCGCAAACCCGCTCCGGCTAATCAAAGCCCTTCGTCCCAGACGGCCGAACAGCAGCAATCCGAACCAGCTGCCGAGGTGGTAACCACCACCGAGCATTACGTATCCCAGGCCTTTAACTTAAGCCTGGACTACCCAAGTAACTGGAAGGTTGACGACACTGATGCCGCACAACTACAAGTCATATCCCCCCAGACTAAACTTAAAGACGCTTCTGGTGCCGATGTTAACGGCAAGGTAATTGTCACAGTCCGTGGTAAAGGCTCTGCATTATCAGAGTTAACCGGGGAGATTACAGCTACCAGGGCTTCAGAGAAAATGTCCTACACTCAACCCAGCAGCCAACAAAGGGGACAGACGTACTTAACATTTGTTCGTTACGCCGGACCGGGCCTGGACGGAGTATTTATAACCGGCGACAACGGCTACGAAAAAGATGCCGTTGTGCCCAAGAAAGACTTGAGCCTGGGCGATCCAATTGTCAATGTGTCATTTGTCAGTTGCAAAGACAACGCATGTGATACTAAAACTGCGAAACCCCTGAGTTTGACCGACAGCGAATGGGAAGACAACGCTTTTCTTAAGCAAGCCAAAACTCTTCTGCAATCGTTGGTTATTAGCTAGCTTCAGCTAAATCTGGATACCAAGTTTTAAGTTCGGCAGATACCGCATCTGTTATGCTAGCGACCCGTTGCGAGAATTCTTCGTCAGACATGTCTACAGTCAACCCTAGCGGCTGATATTGCCTAATGCTCACTGGTTGTTCTTGCTCTAATGCCGGAGATTCTGTGTCCCCTAACTCCTGAGATAGGCATACCTTGCCAATAAACAAACAGGGAATGTCTCGACTGACGTTTATACGAGCGGCATCTATAAGCTCATCAGATTCACCTAAAAGAAGCTTGGTATCAGAATCCCAAGTGTTAAACGCAAACTCCTTACGACTATAACCGCCGCCATAGGTTGGATGCGGGGGGTACAAGTACTCCACATCCAAAGATTTGGCTGCTTGTTGCCAAGGATTATTAGCCATTACTCTCTCCTTAATGCAAGAGCCTCTCACTGGGTCGTTGAGAGGCTCGTTGCTTTTTAATTCGTTAGCTTGGTTATAAAAACTAAAAAGCACTGGCCTCCTCGGCCATAATTTGTGTTTGGTTGAAACACGGCTTTTTGTTTAAATTTAGAACCATACTATCCAATGTACTCTCGGATTTTCAAACGTCAATACTTTTATTTGCAAAGCTGTTCATATTTAGAGATACACAACTATCGCCCGTGCCAAGAAGTCCAAGAAACGCAAACGACCCCGTAAATAAGCATGTCAAAGAAGTCCTGTATCTGGCTTATGCTTTCTGCTACACTTTTAAACTGAAGACATTATCATGGCCAAAAAACAATCAGATCCTGAACAAGCCAAGAAAATAGCCGAACAAGCCCAGGAAGCCGCCGTCGAAGAAAAAGTTCGACTTATGCTAGACCCTGAGATTAAAGACGCTCCAGCTGCACCAGAAACTGAATCGGAAATACCAGAGGCCACTAGTGCTCCAGAATTAGCCGAGATTAACCAAGCCCTAAAAGCTGCTGTCGGCAATGCTGGCAATGTCAAAACATTGCCACCTTATCCCGTAACGTCTATAGAGCCTGCGGTAACTGATGGAGCTGAGCCAGTTGAACCAGAAGTAGCCGAACCGGCAGACCCCGAAACAGATAAGGCCGTCGATGAAATTGTATCTCAGGAAGGCGATGACCTGCTAGCAGCCGAGGACGAAACACTAGCCAAAGCCTTTGACAGCAAAAAGCCAAGCAAAATGGATCGCATCAAGCAAGCCTGGCATGACTGGTGGAAGGATCCTGTCAAAAAGCGAGCCACCATTATTTTGATCATCGTCTTGATAGTCGCTGCCCTAGCAGTTCCATATAGCCGTTACTTCTTGCTCAACACAGCAGGCGTTCGTAGTAGCACCTCACTAACCATACTCGACGACAGCACCCAGCAACCGCTTAAGAACGTCCACGTTATGATGGGCAACCAGAGTGCCGACACCGATGAAGATGGTAAGGTTCGTTTAGAACACCTACACCTAGGCAGTAACCATTTAGTTGTAGAAAAACGAGCCTTCGCCAAGCTGGAACGCAACTTCACGCTAGGTTGGGGCAGTAACCCACTGGGCGATATGAGACTAACTCCCACCGGCTCCCAATACTCGTTCCTGCTAACAGACTATTTATCCGGCAAGCCAGTCGACAAGGTCGAGGCTATATCAGACGAAGCCAGCGCCTTTTCTGACCAGGAAGGTAAGCTGAAGCTGACAGTCGATAAATCAACTGCCGATAAACAAGAGCTAGAAGTTATCATCAAAGCCGACGAGTATCGTGAAGAAAAAGTTATGCTGAAGCTAGATAATAAGGATGAAACTAAACTTTCATTAGTGCCCGCCCGCAAGCACGTTTTTATCTCTAAGCGCTCTGGCAAGTATGATGTTTTCAAGGTTGATGCTGATGGCAAGAACGAAGAACGCATCCTGGCCGGTACCGGTGCAGAACGCGACGACATGGTACTAGTGCCTCATCCAACCAAAGAAGTAGTTGCCCTGGTTTCTACCCGCGACAATGCCCGGAACAGCGATGGTTTCCTGCTCAGCACCCTGACAATTATTGATTTAGCCGACAACAGTGTGGTTAATGTCAGCAAATCCGAACGGATCCAAATTGTTGACTGGAGCGGGGACCGCTTGGTTTATGTGCAAATAGCGGCTGGCGCCAGTGCGGCCAATCCCAAACGCCATCGATTATTAAGTTATAGTATCGAATCTGGCGATACCAAAGAATTAGCTAGCTCCAACTACTTCAATGATGTATTTGCGGTCAACAACGTCATCTACTACGCGCCTTCAAGCGCCTATACTTCTGACAAAGTTGGTTTGTTCAAAATAAATGCCGACGGTAGCAGCAAACAAACTGCTTATGCCACAGAGGTCTGGAATGTCTATAGGACCGAGTACGACAAGCTGGTATTGGCTGTTTCCCAGGACTGGTATGACTACAAAGTGTCTGACGGCAAAACCACCAAACTAGGTGGTGAGCCGCCTAATTTGAGGTCGCGTATTTATGTAGAAAGCGCTGACCACAACCATAGCCTATGGGTGGATCAGCGTGATGGCAAAGGCGTATTGCTGTCTTATGACGTGGCTACCGGCACAGACAAAGTGCTGCTAGAAAAAAGCGGCCTAAACACCCCCGTCCGTTGGTTAAACAACAGTGCCATTGTGTTTAGAGTTTCTACTCCCCAGGAAACCGCCGACTATATCATGAGCATTGACGGCGGTGAGCCCAAGAAGCTAAAGGATGTCACTAATACTTCTGGCATTGATCGTTGGTACTACTACTAGCGCCGCGTTCGCTTTGCTCACTGGCTAATGAGGGAAGGCGACTCCTCCCCTCATCGCGCCTAGAAATCGTAGATTTATAGGGCTCTCCTCTCCCAAAAGGAAACAAAAATCCCGACATAAAGATCGGGATTTTTGTTGATTATTCTATACGAAGCCAAGCAAAAACTTTAGCCTGCAGAGTGGGCACAGCTGACCGTGACTGGGGAGCAGTGCTTAATCTTAAGAAGCTGGCAGCAGAGCTTTTATGAGAGATTCAGCGTGAACTGCAACTGCAGTTTTATAAAGTGTGCCGTCATCTGCCTTACATACCAGATCGGCAGGGTCGACAACTACGCCTTGATCAGTGATGGGAAATTCTACAGGATCGTAGCGTTCATCAAAGTTTGGGTCAATCAGTAATGCCGTATCAGTAAGTTGTAGGTCAGGATTATCGCCATCAAGCTGAACTTCATGTACACCTAAACCGCCCATTATCTGTATAAGCTTACTGATATTGTCTCCGAATTTCGCATATTCTGCTTTATAGTCTTCTGGCTTTATGATGCCTGAAAAAGCCGCTAGGCTAAAATTGCCAACAAAAGCCACGCCACATTCTGGCGGGAAAGGGGATAAATCTACTTCACCTTTAGCTACTGGCTGTTGAGAGGTAGAGGTCGTGGCCGGCACTTCAGATGTGGTGGTCACGGGTGCAACTTCTGGAGATGAGCTACCGCTCTCTCCGCAAGCACCAAAGGCAAGTACGCCTACTACAACTAATCCAGCTACTCGGTTACTCATAGAACAATAATATAATCCAATACAAGTTATGTCCACTTTTAGATGTCGAAGTGGGTTATGGTAGCATGGAGTTGTGATTGTACTTATTGCTACTTTGCATAAAAAGGAGATGGCGCAGGAGATTGGGATCGGGTTGCTGAAGGCTCGGTT
>CAZARM010000002.1:32159-74823 GCA_964487615.1 uncultured Candidatus Saccharibacteria bacterium
TGCATAAAAAGGAGATGGCGCAGGAGATTGGGATCGGGTTGCTGAAGGCTCGGTTGATCGCTTGCTATAATCTTTCTCCAATTGAATCTGCTTATTGGTGGAAAGGTAAAATTGAGGCTGAAAACGAAATACTTCTGATTATGAAAACTACCGAGGAACGATTTGCGGAAATTGAAGATTACTTTATGAAACATTCCGGCTACGAAGTGCCCGAACTAATTGCTTTGCGGCCGCATCAGGTAAATCAGCCATATGAAGAGTGGGTACATGACGAAGTCGACAAATAAGGCGTGGTTTAGGAAGGTTCGGGGAAGTTATTTGCCGATGAGCTGGCAGGGCTGGGCGTTGTACGTACCATTTGTTGCCTATTTGTTGACGGTATTAGTAGTAGTGCATGTTAACAGCGATTCTGTTAGTGGAACTTTGTACGGCATCTTTCCGCAGTGGGTAGCTGCCGCAGTCGTCATGACTTGGATCGCCTCCAAAAAATCTTAAATCAACCTTCGACAGTTTGTGAATAGGAAATGATCCAGAAGCACTGATTCTGCCCGGAAGAGAACAGAGTGCTTATGTTAAAATGAGATTAATGAATAAGGCTAAGTGGCTGAAGATAGGAGGATTGACTGGCGCTGTCTTGTTAGTGTTTGCAGTAAGTCTGCCCGTAGTCGCTCAGAGTGATCAAACATCGGACCAGAGTGATGCTGCAGCCCTACAAGTTCGGTTAACGCAACGAAAAACTCAACTTAAGACTCGACTTACGGCTGCTCAGCAAGCTCGTATAAAAAATCGTTGTAAGGCCACCCAGGGGCTGTTGGTGAGCTTTGACGCTCGTATCAAAACTGTGGAGAGCAATCGGGTTAACGCTTACGACACCATCCTGGACCACTTGAATTCATTGACAACTCGCGTCGGGGACAAAGCCGATACCACAGATTTGCAGGCCCAAATTGCGGTGCTTAATTCAAAAGTAGAAGCCTTCAAAACCGACTTTACTGCCTACCGACAGGCAGTGGAAGACTTACACACTATGGATTGCGGAGCTGATCCGGCGGCGTTTCAGGCTTCGCTGGAATCTGCCAAAGCTTCGCAGGCTCAATTGAGGACGGAAGTCATGGATATCCGGGCCCATATCACAGACATGATTAAACCAGCATTAGCGGCGCTTCGCGCGCAGCTTAAACAGAAACAGGGTCAGGGAATCAACTAATGGATGATATTAAACGTCCTGTTCGGGGCACTGTCCCAACCATGGATATTCGTCCTCGTGGAATTCCACAACCCGTTCAACGTTCGCCAGGGGGTGTATTGTCAAAGCCATCAGCGCCAGTTGCCCCTGCAGCCGTTCCGGTTTCACCGTTGCCAGCTGTCCCAACGCAGTCACCCGCTAAGCTACCTGCTCAACCCTCTACTACACAAACTGCCGATTTAGCTGGGCTAACATTGCCAGCCAAGGCCAAGGCGCCGATTGCCGCAATAATCATCGCGGTGATCGTAGCTTTAGGCTTGATCGGTCTCACGATCTTTGCATTTTATAAAACCCAGAATAATGCTAAATCCGGGGATACTACTGCTAGCCAACAACCAGAAAAACCGGTCACAACCGAAGAAGTTGACGCCACCCAGACAGCTGTAGACAAACAACTGGACACCACCAACGATGCCCAAGACTTCAGCTCGAACGATCTAAGCGACACATCATTGGGACTATAGAACCCGCTACTTTATTCCACCTAGCTTGATGCTGTTTTTCTCTAGCGCTCTTACTAATCGAGTATAGAATTCACTGCGTACTTTCCACTGGGCGGCCGGCGTGGTCTTAGCCAGGATTTTAACCGTCACACCGTTTTCACTAAGACCCTCCACACTTGCCATGTAAGGCGGTTCTACAATGGTGCTCTTCAGCTCGGCAATGGCCGCAACTTGTTCGCCTGTATGCTTGATAATGTGGGCCAGCTGGTCTAGGTCGGTGCCACTGGCAACCGTCAGATCCTCATTGATTCGGCTATAGCCTAGAGTTTTGTTAGTAGTCAAAGCAATATTGCCGTTGGGCAGATGGTGGACGTCACCACTCAAATCTCGCAGCACAGTTGTGCGGATAGTTAACTCTTCCACCGTGCCGTCAACATCGCCAATACCGATTCCAGTCAGCCTGACTTCGTCGCCAATTCTGTACTGGTTTTCGGTAATAATAAAAATGCCGCTCACAAAATCTCTAATTAAGCTCTGAGCACCAAAACCAAGGGCAACACCCAGGATGCCCGCACTGGCGAACAAAGCCGTGGTGTAGGCCGGGTTAATCTCACCAATTATCAGGATAGCGGCCATCAAGTAAACACCGACACGCACGCTAGCATTAACTAGGCTGGTTAGGGTGCGCAGGCGTTTTTCTCGGTCGGCTCTCGTGGGGTATAAGTCAGTCCGAATCGTGGTATGCAATATGCGGCTAATGATCCTGACGCTAAACTCACGTACTATCCAAGCACCAATTAAAATCACGATAATATTAACCAGATGCTGGTTTAGCCAACCACCAACGGTGCTACCAATCCACTCCAGGCGAACTGCTAAATTCAGTACAAACAGGTCCCACATTATTGTCTAAAGTATATAGAGTAAGCATTAGCTCAGCAACTTGAGCCTGGTTCGGTGCTTGCTACAGTCTTCTGGTATGATTAAGGCTATGAGCAAAAACATACTGATTATCGACGACGACAGTTTGATTAGAAAAGCTTTGGGTGAAGCCTTGGCCGCCAAAGGGTTTGGAGTAAGAGAAGCAGAAAACGGCAAAAAAGGCTTAGAGTCAGCCCTGTCATCCCATCCGGACCTGGTAGTCAGCGATTTGCGTATGCCAGAAATGGACGGCCTAACAATGCTTGAACAATTACGTCAAGACGCCTGGGGCAAAACTGTACCTGTCATTATGCTTTCGACTGACGAATCCACTAGTTCTATCAACCAAGCCCTGCAAGCTGGCGTAACAGTCTACTTGTCCAAAAGCGGCACGGCACCTGACGCTGTGGTCCAGCAGATCACGACAGCCCTTGGGGCTTAGACCTTTGTAAAAGCCCCAGTTTTTGGCAGGGAAACATACACCGTAGTACCTACTTTCTCAGTTGATTGCAACCACAGGCGGCCACCATGTTCTTCGATGACTAATCGACTGACCCACAGACCAAGCCCGGTGCCGTGGACTTGCGTCTGGGCGGCATTTTTTGCGCGGTAATAACCGTCCAGCACCTTAGTCTGTTCGTCTTTAGGGATGCCGATGCCATGATCCTGAACAGAAAAAATATGTTCGTTATTCTCGGTTCGGTAGCCGATCTTGATAGTGCTGCCCTCGTAGCAATATTTGATAGAGTTTGACACTAGGTTCATGAAAGCACGCTTGAGGGCGTTGATGTCACCAAACGTTGTGGCAGCCAGCGGAATTGTCTTGTCCAGCGCAATTGTGACGTTCTTTTCCTGAGCTCCGAGCGTCAAGGTCTTCTGGACCTCGTGAATGGCAGTGGTAATATCAACCGTGTCAAAGTCCTTGGTCGTAGATTTACTACGTTCAAACACCGACAGGTCCAGGATCTCGTTAATAGTAGCCGTGGAAGATTCGGCACTCTTGAACATGTCGTTTAACAGCAGCTTTTGCTTGTCGGTCATATTACCGTCACCGCTTTTGATCAGTGTCTGGATGGCCCACACCATACCATTTAACGGGGATCGCAATTCATGTGAGGCAATGGACACAAACTGGTTTTTGAGCTGGGTAATTTCCCATTCTTTGACTTGAAGCTTTCGGTCCCGCAATAGGCCAGCTAGCGGAATGGCCGCCAGGCACAACGGTACCATCGCGTAAATCAACACATCAAAGTAATAATTGGCTGCCGGCGTGTCAATGCCTACCAGGGCAATCGTTTGGTTTGTGGCGGGGTCAATAACTGGCGCCAATGCCGAAATCCATACTCCCCAACGGTCACGGGAGGGACCCTCAATAAATGGCGCGTCTGCAAAAAAACCACCGCGTAATCGACTAGAAGCCTCGGTGTACTCTTCGCCAGGCGGTGAAAAATTCTCGCTTGCAGGGCTTGCCGCATCAACCAGGAAAACTACCTTGTCGTGTTTCATAGCCATCAAGTAGACGTAACTTAGATCACGGTTATCGCCTTGGATACGTTCCAGCTGGGTCTTTAGCTCTTTGTACTCAAACTTTTGGGTGTCGTTTTCTTGACCCTCCAGGAAGGATATTGATTTGGTAGGCAAGGCATTGGCAATGGTTTGGGCGCGGCCTTTTAGGTAATCGCGGCTGCGCAAATCAACAGAAATACCAGCAAACATACCGCTCATCACCCCAGTTACGACAATCAGTATCAATACCACGGATGTCAGACGTTTGGGCCGGGGCAGCAAGTGCAATCGTTTTTTGTTTTTTACCATCTGTTCCACAGCTAGAACTATAGCATAAACGGCTTCGCCTCATCACCCCAGGTCTAGCTTATGCTTAGCTCAGAGCTCAGGGTTGGACCCTGAGCTAAGCATAAGCTGGTTATGACTCTATGGGGGAGTGGGGTTGAAAATGGTGGCGGAGCCATTCGTCTAGAGAGTTGCCACCGCCTCCGGCCATACCAACCACCATGTCACCGACTTTCAGGTGGTCCTTGATAACTTTCTCCAGGGCTTCGTTGCGCTCCATGGGCACCGCAATCGCTGGGTCGCTGAGGTGCGTAATCAGTTCTGCGGGCGGAATGATACGTTGCTTGGGGTCTTCACGGGCCAAGTAGCTGGGGATCCAGTAGACCAGTCTGGCACCCTCAAAGCAATCTTTGTAATCATCGATCATGAAGTGCTGGCGGCGGTTAGTTAGCGGTTCGTAGACCACCACTAACTCTTGGCCGTTTTTCTCGGCTATTTCCAGAGCCACGCTCATTCCGCCACGAATTTTCTCTGGCGTGTGGGCGTAGTCACTGTAAAGATTAGGCGCGATTTGCTCCATGCGCCGTTGCAGGCCAGGGAAATTATTCACGAGATCAGTTAGCTTCTCAACCGGCTCACGAGTCAATTCATGCATAGCCCGGA
Organism: uncultured Candidatus Saccharibacteria bacterium; assembly: GCA_964487615.1. Lineage (GTDB taxonomy): Bacteria > Patescibacteriota > Saccharimonadia > Saccharimonadales > CAZARM01 > CAZARM01. The sequence goes on from CAZARM010000002.1 coordinate 37,224, forward strand.
CAGCCAGCCAAGCATCTAAGCGGTTGTAATGTCCTGCTAGGGTAATGCGGCTGATCTGGGGATTGCCGGCATCCTCAACCGAGTAATGACTGTCGCTAGAGAGCTTGAGATAGTCAAAATCTTCTTGCCAAAGCAGCGTCCAGTCAGATTGGCTGATAAACTCGGCGAAAGCCTGCTGGTAATCTTCACGGGTTGGAAAGATCTCATGATGGTCCCATGAAACACCGCTGATCAGACTCAAGTAAGGCTCGTAAGCTAGGAAATTTCGATCAAATTCATCGCACTCGTAGACAAAAAACTTGGATGCGGGGTCAAACTGACCCATATCGCCAAAACTGATCTTGGCGCCTACTGAATAGCTGACCGGCAGCTTCAGCTGCTTAAACAACCAAACCAGCATGGCCGTGGTAGTAGTTTTGCCGTGTGTGCCAGCGATGGCGACAAGACGGAGCTTTTTATCAGTTAGGATTTGGTTGAGCAAGTCATCACGCTTGGACGCCTTGATCCCTTGATCACGGCAAAATTTAAGTTCCGGCGCGTCAGGATTCTCCATTGTAACGGCTGACGAATGAACGTACCAATCAATGGGATTCTTGGCGTGGACACCGGCGATGGAGTCGTAATCCTGGGAGATATGGATGTCTAATATGCCATGTTTGCGCAAATAGCGTATGTATTGAGAATCTTGCTTGTCCGAGCCGGAGACAGTGTAACCAGCTTGCTGGGCAATTAGAGCCAGCGGCCCAATGGCTGTCCCGCCAATGCCACTGAAGAAAATATGCATACCCTATAGTCTAATTTCTTACGCTTAAGAAGTCCAAAAGAAGTATAATTTGGGTTACATGTTAAGCAAACGAAAACTCCATCATCTATGGACCAAACTTAGAGTCGTTAGCTACTGGTATTTTCTAGCAGGATTTATTATCTTTGGCGTAATTTTTGTCAACGCCTACCGGCAGAACAACATCCACATGGTGCGCTTGCGCCAAGCAGTTTTTACAGCCGATGAACAAAACGGCGATGTAGAAAAGGCCCTAAGGGAATTGCGTGAGTATGTCTACGCCCATATGCATACCCAACTAGCTGTCGGGTCAACGGCTATCCGCCCGCCGATCCAGTTGAAATACCGCTATGAGCGCCTACTGTCAGCTGAAAAAGATCGTGTTTCTACGGCTAATGCCAGTATTTATACTGCCGCCCAAGCCGATTGCGAGCAGCGTTTTCCGGCCGGCTTGTCTGGCCGCGGTCGTGTACCGTGTATTTCTGAATACGTGGCTAGCCACGGTATCAAAGAGCAATCTATACCCAAGGAACTCTATCAGTTCGACTTTGTCTCCCCCCTATGGTCGCCTGATCTAGCCGGCTGGAGCCTGGTGCTGACGGTTATCTTTGGTGCTCTATTTGGTTTACGGTTTTCTCTGGAGTTATGGTTGCGACAGCAGCTTAATGAGCACTCCTAAAGGACAAATAAAAACATCCGCCTAAACAGCGGATGTTTTTATTGAGAAAACCTAGGTATCAGCTAACTTTAGTTGGTCTTTTGGGTTGTAGTAGCAGGAGTGGTGGTAGCGGGGGTAGTAGCGGCGGGGGTACTGCTGCTAGTAGCTGCTGCGGCACACTTCTGGCCGTTTGGATTGGCCTTCTTGAATTCGGCTATGAGCTTGCCCACCTGTCCATCATCTTTTATGTTTTCCCAGAAGATGACTTGCGCCTGTCGGATGACCATGCTGTCTTCAGGCCCGTGCGGCTCACAGCCTAGCTTAACTAGCTTAACCGATGAAGTTGTTGGCTTGTCGGCTTGATCTGGTTGAACTTGTTGGTTTGCGCGCAAGTAGTAGATGTCACTGACACGCATGAATTCTTTATTTATGTCATTGATATGTCCGAAATAAAGTTGCCCACCGTTTAGGAATACAGCTTGCATCTTGTCTTTATTAACATGCTTGCCTTCACTGGTAGGGGCGCCTAAGACTACTGACCATAGTAGTGCTACAACAAGTATTGTCGCAGAAAACAACAGTACGACTGAAGCAACCTTAAGCCCCATGCTAGCTGTCTTTTTTTTGCGACCACCGCTTGTAGGGGCAGGTGCGGCTGGCGAACTCGAAGATTGAGCAGGTCGGCTACCACGATCCATGAATTCCATTATGAATATCCACCTTTGTTTAGATTTGAGCTACTGGTAACAGTGTAATGCATAAGCATTGTGCCACGCAAGCCATTTTTATGCCTCTCACCTCTGTAAGAAACAACAATAACACAACCATCAGGGGTGATACCCTGATAGCCCATCTATTGACAACCTAAAACGTCCAAGAGTATGGTAGGAAGTACCAAACTAATGTGAAGAGAGGGAGAGACATAAGCATGGCTTACAAGCACACAAATTCTAAAGGGGTGACTTACTACCTAAACTCAAAGAACGTTACACTTCGCGGTGGCAAACAGCAAATGATTTACTACTTCAGCAAGGACGAGCGTCCTGAAGCTACTGATCTACCAGCTGGTTACTCTGTAAATGAGAACCCACGTAACGGTTTCTTGACCATCAAAAAAGGCGCCTAGACAGCACCCTTTAGAAATTTCAAAGAAAAATTTGTAAGTGGCCGGATCTTAAATGTTTCGGCCACTTTTTTGATACACTGAGATGCGGATGAGTAAAATCCTAAAAGTTGAGAATTTGGTCAAGAAATACGAGAAATTGACGGCCGTTAATGATATTAGCTTTGAAGTCGAAGCCGGTGAAATTTTTGGCATCCTTGGCCCTAACGGCGCCGGCAAAACGACGACCCTAGAGATGATCGAGGCCCTGCGTCCCATAGATGGTGGCAGTATCACTGTGGATGGTCTGGATGTTGCCAGCCAACCGCAAAAGGTCAAGTCTATCATCGGCGTCCAGCCACAGAGCCCCGCCTTTCAAGACAAGACCAAGCTAACCGAGCTAATCGACCTGTTTTCGGCAGCGTACGGCGAAAAAGTCCACGCTGGTAAGTTTTTGAAAGAAGTCCAGTTATCGGACAAGGCCAACAGCTACATAGAAACCCTGTCAGGCGGCCAAAAGCAGCGCTTTAGTATTGCTGCGGCGCTGGTGCATAACCCCAAACTTTTCTTTCTGGACGAACCGACTACGGGATTGGACCCCCAGGCTCGTCGTAACCTCTGGCAGCTTATCCAAGAGATTCGCGACAAGGGCGTGACAGTAATCCTAACCACCCACTATATGGATGAGGCCGAGTTGCTCTGCGACCGGGTGGCTATTATGGACAAGGGCAAAATTATAGCCCTCGATACGCCCAAGAACTTAATCACTGCCTTACTCAAAAAAGGTTTCAAAAAAGCCCAGCATGTCGAGCAAGCCAACCTAGAAGACGTATTCATTGATTTAACGGGCAAGGATTTGAGGGAATAGCCATGGATAGTTTCAAGAAATCGCTCCTAACTATTTGGACGTTCGCTCGCATTGATGTGAAACGGACTTTTCGTGACAAAGTAGCCCTGTTCTTTACCTTTGTGTTCCCGTTGATCTTTCTGTTCATCTTTGGTGGCTTGTTTGGAAAAGACCAAAATGTATCGTTCAAGGTAGCTTTGATTAACGAATCCAAGTCGGAATTTGCCCAGAACTTTGTAACTCAAGCCAAAGACTCCAAGGTGTTAAAAGTTGACGCTGATGCCACTAGCCTTGACGCCGCTCGTCAAAAGATGGACCGCGATGAGCTAGACGCTGCCGTTATCCTACCTGAAGATTTTGGAGTGGTAACCGACAAAGCCTATCCAACGGGACAGGCCAAGATTGTCTACAATCAGAACAATGAGCAGGCCGCCCAAACTCTGAGTACCGTGCTGGATGGCATCTTCAAAGGCATCAACACCCAATTTGTGAAAACTGACACGCCGTTCAGCGTAACAACTGAATCTACAGCCAAAGTTGGCCTGAACCGCTTTGACTATACCTTTGCTGGGCTGCTAGGCTTTTCTATTCTAGGACTTGGTATTTTTGGGCCGACACAAGTCTTCCCACAGCTCAAAAAGCAAGGCGTCCTGCGCCGCTACCACACCACCACTCTACGGGTGTGGCAGTACTTTGTGTCAAATGCCTTGTCCAGCGCCTTCATTGGTATCTTGTCTGTGACGGCCATGTTTGCCGTTGGCGTAACCGTCTTCCATCTAAACATGAGGGGTGATTATCTGAGCTTTGCAGCCATTGTGATCCTGGGGGTCATAACCTTGTTTGGTATTGGGCTGGCTGTCGGTGGTTGGGCTCAGAACGAAAACCAAGCCGCACCGCTAGCTAACCTAATAAGTTTCCCCATGATGTTCCTAAGCGGCACTTTCTTTCCACGGTTTCTAATGCCGGAGTGGTTACAGAAAATCTCTGGGCTATTGCCGCTCACACCAGTAATTGATGGTGCCCGTCTGATCATAACCGAAGGCAAAACTTTCTTTGACATCATGCCACAAGTCGGCTTACTGGTTGCCTGGGCAATTGTTATCTACTCTATTGCTTTTCGGGTGTTCCGCTGGGAGTAATGGCGCTGCGTTCGCTTCGCTCTCTGGCTAATGAGGGAGGGTGACTCCTTTCTTCAACTTAACCCCTAGAGCAAGTTTCATGAGTCCCCGTTATCGCGTAATGAAATCAAAGATTTCTTTGGCTATCCTATCCTAAGCGAAAACAAAAACCCGACATGAAGATCAGGTTTCTAGTTACTCTGATCTATTATGCCCATGCTTGCGTTAATAAGCGAGGTGTTGATAATGATTCGCATGAACGCCTTTGAATATGGAGCTGAGTTAGGGCCAGAAAAGTCTCACGACTCGTGGGAGGATCTTGCGGAGTACCTTGGAGCGGATCCTGACATGTTCTTCCCTACAAGAGGTGAAAGTAGTAAGCCTGCAAAAGAAGTCTGCAAGCAGTGTGTGGTTAGGGAAGCTTGCCTAGATTATGCACTTGCTATTGGCGAGAAGCATGGAGTGTGGGGCGGTCTGAGTGAACGGGAACGACGAAGAATACGACGCCAACGTCGCATGCCAATAATAGAGCAACCCACAGATACCACTCCAGAAGAGTAGTCACGACAATTCAGGAGAGAGCCGTTTAAATTAGAGCAGTCTATCAGCTACTAGTTGGGCAGAGATTAAGGTGGAAGGCAGGCCGATGCCGGGGTGGGTGTTGGCGCCGACGAAGTACAAATTCCCTACCTTTTTACTTCTATTACTTGGACGGAAGATAGCCGTCTGTTTTAAGCTATGAGCTAGCCCCAGGCCAGATCCCCTGAAGCTGTTAAATCTGTTTTCAAAATCTCTTACGCAAAATAATTTTTTGTATTCCAAGCTTTTGCGAAGGTTTTGCAAAGAGAGCTCCGTCTCCATGTTTCTGAGGATCTTATCGGCAAAAGATTCCAGCTGCTGATTGGTGTAGGACAGCCCGGCCGGGATTGGCACCAGCACAAACAGATTTTCTTTGCCCTTTGGGGCAACGCTTGGATCAGTTCTACTCGGGGAGCAGACGTAGAATGATGGGTCATTTGGGAATTGTGTTGAATCAAGCTCGGCAAAATTTCTTCGCCAATTCTCAGCAAAGACCAGGTTGTGGTGCTGGAGCGTGCCATATTTGCGGCTAACACCAAGGTAGATTAGCAGGGCCGATGGCGCCACAGTTCGGCTCCGCCAGTACTTTTGACTATGATCACGGTGCGGGAGCTCAAGCAGGGAAGTCTCGGTGTGGTAGGTGTCGGCGTTACTGATCACTACATCAGCGCGCTGTTCTTGGCCGTTTGCAATTACCCCAACCGCGCGTCTATTCTCAACAATGATTTTCTGGACAACTGAGTTCAAATGGATTTGCACATTGTGCTTAGCGCCAATTTTTGTCAATGCTCTGGTCACCTGGACCATGCCGCCCTTTGGATAGAAAACGCCCTGGTTAAACAGTGCATGGTTGAGCAGGTTATAAAAGGCTGGGGCTGAGTAGGGACTGGCGCCCAGGAAAACGCTTGGGTATTCCATGATCTGCTGCAAACGAGGGTCTTTAAAATACTTCAGAGTATAGCTGTGTAAATTACTTAACATGTTAAGTTTAGTTGCTTGACGGAGCAGGGGAGGACTCAAAAAGTCTTTGGTCGAGTTGTAATTCTTGTACAACAATTGGTCTGTCGCTAAGTTGTATGTGTCTTCCGACTTCTGCAGATATTGCCTTAATCTATCACCGGCGCCGGTCTGCAAAGATTCAAAAGCCTGGCTGTCCCGGGCCAGGTCACTGTAGATATCTACTGACTGATTCCTCCCCTCAAAGAAAACCCGGTAACTGGGTGATAATTTCTGGAGCTCAAAGTAATCTTGCACGTTTTCTCCCAAACTCGTAAAGAATCGTTCGAAAACATCTGGCATCAAGTACCACGATGGGCCAGAATCAAACCGGAAGCCCTGAGCCTCAAAACTACTCGCCCTGCCCCCAGTTTGCTCGTTTTTTTCGTAAACCGTCACGTCCCAGCCGGCTTGGCCAAGCAAACAAGCGGTTCCCAAACCGCCAAACCCCGCGCCAATGATTATCGCCGACTTCTTTGCCACTACGCTATTGTAACGGAACTACAGGCGGGCTGGTATTGACCACTAGGCACCTCTGTTATACAATAAAATTATGAATGATCAAGCATTACAGCTTTTTGAGGATCCCGACAGACAGCCGCCAGTATCGGCTGAAGAACTTGATGCAAAAGTACGCCATATTAGTGAACAACCAACCAAACGTTTGGCATCTGACGATAAACTATCTGAGGCTCACGCCGATTCTACAGCAATCCGTCCGGCCTGGGAGAATGCTTTAGCGGGTGATTTGCCGAACGATGAAGATGCAATTGCTACCCCAACGACTCGCCCTCACAGACCCTTTGAAATGCCCCGCAGAGAAAAAAGTAATACAACCCAGAACCTTACCCCTTTGCAAGCACAGAAAGGGGTGACCGAAGCCAAAATTGATAGTCTTGATGCTGAAACCAAAGCTGAGGTAGCGGCTGCAAGGGCCATACTTCACCGTGAACTAGGAAAATAGTCAGGGGAGTCTATGACAAAGACAAGCCCAGGGATTGGTCAGAAAAGTTTTTTTATACCCGATGCAGTTGTAGCACCGGAATTACCACCAGATATTGATCTCGAACAGCGGACCAGTTTTAGTCATTTGATTTGTGTAATAAGCGATCATATGGATTTGCCACCTGACTTCACAGATCAGGTAGACCTAGGACGGGTTGATCCGGTTTCAATAGAGGCTGGACTATATTTTGACAAACGCGAAGCATATGAAAAACGTCTGAAAAACGTATATGAAGGCATAGGCTTTACTGCCACGGACTTCATGGCTGTTACGCTAAGTCCGTCTACGTTGGCGACTAGAACATACGGACGAACTATGAAAGCAAATGAAAAACGACCGTCTGAAGAGCGGCTAGATCGTGATGAAGCTCATGATACGGCCAGTCGCTCGGCCGGGCATATACTTGAACAAAATACGGCACAACTGGAAGTACTTATAGGAGTATTAGCACAACGGCGATTAGCCTTATTGCGTTTACACAGAGCCTTAAAAGCTCCAGGTCGGGCATATTTTGGTCAAACCGTCGCGGTCCTCGATGACTTACGCAAAGTAGCAAGCGATGCTATTCATCAAAGCATTGAAGTAGCTGCGACAAATTTGACGTGGGATGATAAAACAGCTGATGATCTTCAAGACGCTTTGCACTACAACTTATACGGACATGCTAAACACAACAATCGTAGGATTGAATTCTGGAGACGTTACGTGCTGATGACAGGCAAATATACGAAAGAACAAATTGAGGCTGTCGGCCATTCACTAGAAATAACTGTCGAAGAGCTGGCAAAATATATGCCCTATTTAGAGGCAACTAAATCTAAGGAAGTTTCCTCTGAAGAACCTTCCTAAACCGTTTTTTGTGTTGGCGCCAATGGACGATGTTACGGACACGGTTTTTCGTCAGGTTATCGCTGACACGGCGCCACCAGACTTGTTTTTCACTGAATTTGTGAATGTTGATGCGCTGCAGAGCAAGGGCCGGGAAGCCACACTCAAGCGACTTAGGTTTACCAAAAAGGAAAAACCCATCATCGCGCAGCTATGGGGTAAGCAGCCCGAGAACTTTTATAAATCAGCTCAAGAGTGTGCGCGCTTGGGCTTTGATGGAGTAGACCTAAACTTTGGCTGCCCGGAAAAAAACGTAGTACGCAACAATACTTGCTCGGCCTTTATCCTGCCAGCCAACAGGGGAGCAGCAGTAGAAATTATCAAGGCCACCCAAGAGGGCAGCGGTTCCCTGCCCGTTTCTGTCAAAACTCGTACCGGCTTTAGCGAAGTAGACTTTACATGGCACAAGCTGCTTTTGGAGCAAACACTTAACATGTTAACTATACATGGCAGAACTCGTAAGCAAATGAGCAAAGTCCCCGCTGACTGGGCGGCCATTGAGCACATCCGAAAATTACGTGATGTGCTCTGCCCCACCACTTTAATCGTCGGCAATGGCGATGTCTTGACCCGACAACAAGGAGAAGTGCTGGCACTTAAGCACCGGCTGGACGGCATCATGATTGGTCGGGGGATCTTCACCGATCCATTTGTCTTTGCGGCTAATAGTCCGTGGGCCAGCTTCACCCCTGAGCAGCGAAAACAGCTGTACCGCGATCACGTAATGCTGTTTGCCAAAACCTGGCAGCCTCGTGAACGCAAACTTCATACACTTAATAAATTCTGCAAAATTTATATCAATGGCTTTGATGGAGCCAAAGAATTACGCGAGCAATTAATGGCCGCGGAATCAATCAAAGACCTGGAAGGTTTGTTAGCATAAGGACAATCATTTTATTGGTTTGTCAAAAATACTACAACCATCTCTATAAAAAACTGACCACCACATCTAATCATTGACAAATGTTAGAATTCTCACAGTTCCCCCTTAACCGCCTGGTTATTATTCGAGGAGTAAAACTTAAATATATGAAGTTTTTACGCAAAAGGAGGAGTTTGGATGAGTACCCAGTCACGGCTCGGCAACGAGCTACGATCTACCGCGCGCCGTCTCATCACAGTCCCTGCTCGTATTTTCAGCCAAACTAGTCTTCGTCAGAAATTTATCTATGGGTCAGCCGCTATGCTGACTCTTTTTATTGCTCCTGCAGCCACTGCTTCATTTAACCCCGACGAACAACCGGTGATTAACAGTGAAGTTACAAGCCAAACTAGCGCTGAGGTGCCCGCTCCCGCAGAGCCCGCCAAAGAACAGGCTACAAATAAGAGTGAAACTAGCCAATCAACTCCAGGTAACAGTACTAGTGTTACCAATAACAATGGTGAAGTTAAAGTAATGATCAACGGCCAGGACGTACCTGTGCCTAAGAACGGAACTGTTAAACACCAGACAAGTGATGGAACCACAACCATTCAAACTGAGACGCAATCCTCTGGCGGCAATAGTTTTAACTCAACCACCACTTTCAGTAATTCAACTTCCACCACTATCAATAACAATCAAACTAATTTTCAGAATCAAAATACATACAGCTCAAACCCCTAACGTAGGCAGGTGTCCGTTCGACCCGGTTAGATGAGCTGTCATCTCACCAGGTCGGGTGAACACCCGAGAAAACCTAATCAACTATTAATTAAGAGAGGAGTAACTATGAAAAAGTTACTACGTGCAATCGCAGTTGCAATCTTGGGTGTTAGCATGACAGCTGGCATGGCAAGCGCAAGTACCGGTAATGTAAGCAACACCGGCCCAAGCTCAAACAACAACATTGCTTTTAACGGTACAACTACAACTGCCGTTACTAGCACAAACGGTGCAGGTGTCGTCAATCTAAACGGGCAGACTTCTGCCTCAGGTGCAGCTAACACTTCAAGCAACACCAACGCCGGTGGCGCAGCAAGTGGTTCAGCTAGCAACGCTGCAAGCACTAGCTCCAGCGTAACTCAGGGTAATTCTGGTGCTATGGCTGTAGCCGTAGCTGCTGCCGCCAACAATGGTGGTAGCAACAGTGCTTCTTTGAACAACACTGGTCCTAGCTCAAGCAACACGGTTTCATTTAACGGCAACACTAACACTACCGTTAACTCAACCAACAACGCTGCTGTATTGAACTTCAGCAACCAGAACGCAACTTCTGGCAGCGCTAATGTTTCAAGCAACACCAACGCCGGTTCTGCTACTACTGGAAGTGTTTCTAACACTAACAACACTAGCTCCAGCGTTTCTCAGAGCAACTAATACTAAAGCGAAGTAGTTGTTTTACTCGTCGGGTTTGAAAGGTCGCTTACAACCGATTAAATCCAAGTGGCGGAGAGAACGCTAATCAAGCGTTCTCTCCCCAACCGAGTCCAAAGTTCAAATCAACCCAAACCCTAAGCATCAAAGGAGCAAGGCCGTGCAGTCACTACCGCGATATATCAAAAATGCTTTGATCTGCATTACGGTCTTCGTCCAAGTTTTCTTGCCTACTGCGGTACTAGCTCAAGAAGCTAACACTAACGTTACTGATCCTGCTGATTCGATGGGGCAGTCTGCAGAATCTGTAACGCCAGAAGAAACTCCGGCAGCAAAAACCGACACCAGCACCAATGATCAAACCGATCCTGCAGACCCTTCAGCTGCGGTTGGCCCACAGACAGCCACTGGACCGCAAACGCCTACTGGACCACAAACAACGACTGGTCCGACTAGCCCAACTGGCGTAAGTGGTTCGACCTATGTCTATAATGACAAAACTGGTCTTTGGGAAAACGATTATTACACTTGGGACCCAGTAACCAAGCAGACCAAACCCAAGCAGAAACAAGACTATAGTTATAATCCTTTGACTAAAATGTGGGATACCACAGAATGGTACTTCAATCCGACCACGCAAAAATACGAAGAAAACAAAATCTCTGTAACCAGCAATCCCAACGCAGCCTTACGCTCTGGCAACGCAAGCATTGGCAATACTGGTCCTAACTCTAATAACACAATCAATCTAGGCGGCAATAACACCGGTACCTATGACCTGTTCTTTGACTCTAGTATTAGTAACCAAATCGGTCAGCTTTCCCAGAGTGGTGATGCTACTGTTCAAAACAACCTGCAGGGCGGCGGAGCTACCAGCGGTGACGCTGAAACGCTACTCAACTTGCTTAATATGCTGCAGTCGTCATGGGGGGATTTGGGTAGCGACAATATCTCTACCTTTATGGCCAACATTGACGGCGATATTTATGGTGATCTAATGATTGACCCCAGCGGTATACCTGTTAGTGGCGGCGACTCTAACATTGACGTCAATGTCTCAATGAACGGATCAATAAATAATGATATTGATGTTACTGCCCAGAGTGGTGACGCCAGTGTGCGCAATAATACCAACGGTGGATCGGCTAAGACTGGGGATGCTCGTGTGCTAATTAACCTAATCAACATGATCAACTCAGCTATCAAGTCCAATAAATCATTTGTTGGAGTGTTAAATATCAACGGTAATCTAGAAGGCGACATTCTGCTGCCACCAAACTTGCTTAATGCTATCATCGCCAGTAGTGGTCCGAACTCTAGCAACACCATTAATGCTGGTGGTGATCGTAATTTGAACGTCAACAGTACCACTAATACCACCATCGATAATAATATCGATGCCCAAGCTGCTAGTGGCGACGCCACAGTTGACAGTAATACCATTGCTGGAGGTGCTCTGACAGGCAATGCCGAAACCAACATTCGCTTACTTAACCTAACTGGCCATCGAGTGGTGGCTAGCAATGCCTTGATAGTGTTTGTCAATGTGTTGGGATCGTGGGTTGGGCTGATAATGGACGCCCCAGCAGGCACTTACTCGGCGGCTATCACTGGCCCCAACTCGACCAACACCATAAATGCTACCGGTAATCACAATACCGACATTGACATCACCGCCAATAGTCAGATAGAAAACAATATAAAGGCGCGGGCAGCTAGTGGTGACGCATCAGTCACTGGCAACACCCATGCTGGTGACGCTACCAGCGGTGACGCTTCGGCCAATGTCAATGTACTCAACATGGTAGATAGTGACTTCCATCTGTCTGATTGGTTCGGCATATTGTTCATCAATGTCTTTGGCTCCTGGAAAGGTAGCTTCGGCGTCAATACGCCATTTGGTGACGGAGTGCCTGGCGGTAGGGGTGGCAGCCCATTAACAGCTAGTAGCCCTAATAATTTTGCGGCGGTTCCAGCCACCACAGCCGGCACATTTGCCTTCATACCTCAAAGCAATACTACTGGCTCAAGTCATACCACTGGCACAGTCAGCGCATCAGCCGCGACCACCACAACGCCAGTCGTGGCTGCCAGCCAAATCCAGAAAGATGCTCAACCCATAGCTACTGACTCTGGAGCCGGCAATACTTCTCGAAACTGGTGGCTAGCTAGCTTTAGCATGATCGCTTTCTTGATACTGGTTGGCGCCGAGCGCTTTAGCAACCCCCGCCCGTAACAAAGATTAAACGACTTGCTTAATTGGCCAAGTCAGGGTTTTGAGGAGTATTGTAATTAGCCACACGGCTACCTCGACCAGACTAATGATATAGAGCAAGCTAGCAGCCAGCGGTGCCAGCAGTATAAGTCGTAATCGGCTAGCCGAGGGAATATAATCGCTGGAGCCAATGATTAAGATGAGCAACAACGAAACAGCTGCCCAGACCACGCCGTACCAAGCAGGCGTCTTTAAATAAAGAGCTAAATATAGCAAGTAGCTAGTAACGGCGCAGCCGCCTAGCCATACAATGCCCAGTAGCAAACGGCGTTGACGGGTGTGGCGCATTATGAGACGTACGTATGATCGGGAAGCCCCACTATAAACACTGAGGTTGTCGGCGTAGTGCATACGCACACTTGATCGCCGGTTCATTTTTAGGAGCGCCCTTAAGCTGGAACGACGATAAGCCGCAGGCTTGCGCAAAACGCTTTTTGAACGCTTGTATGTCCAGGAGCGTCCTTTGTGTAATCTATGACATACAACATATTCAAACCGCTGTAAGAGGTTTAGCAAGCTAGGTTCCGCGATAATCCGGCCACTGAACTCTAGACCTCCTGCGTCGTGCAAGGCAAATTGCTCTAACACGCCCTTTAGTAGCTGCTTATCGATTGTCTGTTCGGCTTCTAACACTACAATAATTTCCCCACGGGTGAACTGGAGAGCTCGTCCTAGCAACTGCTCTGTGGTGGAGACTTTTCGGCTGTTACTAAGTTTCAAGCTTACCTTGGGGTGGGCGATTTGCCACTGTTTGACAGACATTGAGGTGTTATCTTTGGATGCGTTGTTGAGGACCACAATATTGTATTTGCGGTACGATCCACGGTACATACTGTCTAGGCAGCGAGCAACGTCGGCTTCACTATTGTGGGCAATAATAACCACATCTATCAGCGGTCGTTTGCGGAACTTGGCGGCATGTGGATGATCACGCAATGGACCAGATTTCTTAAAACTCTGAAGATCATACAAGCTACCACGCAGCAGATTTACGCCGGCGGTAAGCAAAGCAAGGCTTCCTAGACTAGCTAGTGCAAGGGCAGGTAGTGATTCAAACTGCATGGCCGTCCACTTGAGTCAAAGAAAAATGGAACAGTTTGCGTAGTTCAAAAAAACTGCCGGTGCAAGTCTGGATAGTTAACCGTGGTGGCCCCACGTAACTAAATACCGAAACATCGTTAGGTTTTAAGTCCTCCGCCGACGTAAATGTGTAGGTAAAGACGTGGCCATTGTCGGTTTTGATCTCGGCGATTCCGCCAGGCGTGATTTTCTTTAAATAATAAAACACTTTTGGATTGTAGTGGCCGTAAACAAGCGTGTTGCCATTGGAGTCGTTAGGCAGCGACGAAGGCATGGCAAAGTAGGCTTTGTCGCCTTTGAGCGTCCAGGTTCGGTTATCGGGGTTGTAGAACCCTTCTTCCAGTAATTTGTCTATCTTGAGCGATGGTATAACCACTTCGACTGGCTTGCCGGAGATGACCGGTTTTGCAGCTACAACCTTAGCGACGACGGGCGGTGGACTATAGGCCACCACGACAGCTGGTTTAGAGAAATAATTAGGCCGCAGCAAGTACCCGGCAAAAAGCAGCGTGAGCACGTAGAGTATGCTCACGCTGCCGTAGTACCTGATCTTTCGAAGTGGCATGGACTGCCTCTTGCGCATAGATTTCCTTACCAAGCTTGAAGGGTAGCTACCCTAGCTTATTTCAGTGCGAAACGACGGTAGCCGCTTACTGCTACTTGAGCGCTAACAGCTACCAAGCTGATAGCGGCCACGCCGATTGCTAAGTCGCGAACAGTCTCGCTTGCGCCAGTCGCAGGCAGAGCTTTTACGCTAGCGGCACCTTGACCACCAGCTGGAGCTGGAGTAGCGGCTGTTGTGGAACCACCACCTTGTCCACCTACTGGAGCTGCGGCAGCGGGTGCTGCAGCACAAAATTGTGATAGGTCAGTAGCGACTGCATTAACATTTGCGGTGTCCCCGCTAGTGGCGCTACCGCTAATGGTGTTGCCAGAAACATTAGCTGTGCCGCTGCTGGTAGTCTGGACGTTGCCATTGGCAACAGTGACGCCGTTAGCGCAAGTAACAGTCACAGTGTTGTTGGTGTTGTCGACGCAAGTATTTGTTGAGTTTGGCCCTGTATTGCTAAGGCTACAGGTGTTGGCGGCCTGAGCCCCAACTGTTGCTGTGCTGACACTTAGCAACAAGCTAAGAGCGGCCAGTCCTTTTAATAGTTTTTTCATACCTTATCCTCCTTATATTATTCTGGTGTGTTTGAGACCTACCACCGTCCGACCTCTAGACACTTCGTAATACAATAATTACATATAGATTACGTAAAGTAAATAATATGTTTTAGCATAAGCACCATGCATAGATACTGCTGAAGGCACTTTATGTTATACTCCCCTCTGTTAACTACCGATATTTGGGGGGTGTAGCTCAGTGGTCAGAGCAGCGGGCTCATAACCTGTTGGTCGTAGGTTCAATCCCTACCACCCCCACCAACTATCTTGACTTCAGATATTATTTTTCTTTACTGTGCGGCTGTGAAACCGTTACCATGAAGGGACGATAATGAAATGGTACCAACAAACTCCTGAGGCGGCACTTCAACAACTTGGCGTAACCGCCTCTGGCTTAAGCTCTAGCGAGGCCAAAAAACGGCTTACTGAGTATGGCTCAAATCAGCTTCACGCTGGTAAGAAGCTAAATCCCCTTAAGATTCTACTCAGCCAGTTTCAAGACGTCTTGATTATTATCCTGCTGATTGCTGCAGCCGTATCATTTTGTTTGGGCGTCGTAGAAGAGGGTGCCAGCACAAAAGAGTCCATATTAATCATAACTATTGTGGTGGCGATTGCAGTAGTTGGGTTTTTCAATGAATACAAGGCCGAGAAAACGGTAGAAGCGCTCAAGCAGCTAGTAGCCTTCAAGGCCCGTGTTCGCCGTGACGGCAAAGCTGTAGAAGTTGACACCATGGACTTGGTTCCGGGTGACATCGTGACATTAGAAGCCGGTCAAAAAATACCAGCCGATATTCGAATCCTTGACTCAAGTCAACTAGAGGTAAACGAAGCCTCGCTAACCGGAGAATCGCTGCCGGTGTCTAAGACGAACCAGGCTTTGACTCAAGAACTAAGCTTGGGCGATCAAAAAAACATGCTGTTTGCCGGAACTTTTATTTCCGGTGGTAGCTGCACGGGCTTGGTCGTGGAGTCCGGACAAAAAACAGAATTAGGCAAAATTGCTGAACTAGTTGAGGGCGTCGAAAAGGAAGCTACGCCAATGCAGATCAAACTGGATGACCTGGGCCGGCGCTTGGGGTATTTCATCACCATCATCTGCGTTGTGGTCTTTGGCATTGTCTTTGTCTTTGTGCATCAGGATGGTGATCAGAGTCTGATCCATCGCCTGGTTTTTGCATTTACGGTAGCGGTAGCACTGGCAGTCGCTGCTATTCCAGAAGGTCTGGCCTTTGTAGTGCGGATTTCTCTGGCCCTAGGCGCCCGGCGCATGGCCGGCAAGAACGCCCTAGTGCGCAAGTTGTCCGCCGTAGAAGCGTTGGGATCAACCGATATTATTTGTACTGATAAAACGGGCACACTGACAAAGGGCGAAATGACGGTCCGCAGCCTATACGTCAACGGCCAAACCGGTGCAGCTAGCGGCAGTGGTTATGAGCTCCACGGCACGCTGGAATTTACCACACCGCCACCCAGCCTTAACCACCTACTCGAGCTTGGCGTGCTCTGCAATAATGCTAGTCTACATAAAGATGGGATATTGGGGGATCCGACGGAGGGTGCCTTTCACGTTTCGGCTGGCAAGGCTGGCCTGAGCAAAGCTGAGCTCGCGAAACGATACCCCCGGGCACGGGAAGTTCCTTTTAGCTCAGAACGCAAGCTTATGAGCACAGTTCATAAGTCTAGCCAGGGCTACCTGGTAGCAACCAAAGGCGCCGTGGAAATGACGCTGGAGCGCTGCAGCAACTTCCTGGACGCCAGTGGACAAATCCGGCCTATAACCCACGCGTTTAAAAAAGAGGTTTTACTAAAGAACCAAGAATTCGCTAAACAAACACTGCGGGTAATTGCCTTTGCCTCCAAGCTGGTTAAAGCCGAGCCAAAAGTTGGGTCAGAAATTGAAGCCGATCTAACGTTTGTAGGTCTGCAGGCCATGATGGACCCCCCACGGCCAGAGGTGGTCGAAGTAATCCACCGCGTCACCACCGAAGCTGGCATGAGGGTAATCATGATCACCGGTGATTATATTGAGACCGCCAAAGCCATAGCCAAAGAAATTGGGCTGAAAGGGGCAGCTATTTCCGGCGTGGAGTTAGATAAAATGACTCAACCAGAATTTGAGAAGTGCGTGGAGGACATCAGCGTCTACGCTCGAGTTAACCCGGAGCATAAGATCCGTATTGTCCAGGCGCTTAAAAAACGCGGCCACCAGGTGGCCATGACCGGCGATGGTGTCAACGACGCGCCAGCAATCAAAGCCGCCGACATTGGCATTGCCATGGGCATTACTGGTACCGACGTTGCCAAAGAAGCAGCCGATATGATTTTGCTGGACGACAAGTTCCTGACCATCATTAACGCCATCGAAGAAGGCCGGGGCATCTTTGATAACGTCCGCAAATTTGTAAACTTCCTAATCAGCTGCAACATCGCGGAAGTTATCACTGTCGTCTTGGGTATCGTGCTGTTCAAAGATCTCATGCTGACCGCTGCCCAACTGTTGTTTATCAACATCGTAACTGATGGTCTACCAGCAATAGCATTAGGCTCTGATCCGGCTCAGTCTGATGTTTTGCAGTCTAAACCAAAACGGTTCCAGGGCGCCATTGTGTCTAAGCGTATTTGGGCAGAGATATTTATATTTGGCTCGCTGATGAGCGTTGCGCTGGTCAGTCAGTTCTGGTTTGATCATACCCACGAGAGTCGCTTTGCGGCTGTGTCAGCCGTATTCACGGCCATGGTAGTCTACGAGATTGTTCGACTTATTGATATCCGTACCGATTACAAAATTCGCTGGTTCTCCAATCCTTGGTTAAGTGTGGCGATTGCTTCTTCGCTGATTCTTCAGGTAGCCGTACTATATGTGGACAGTCTGGCCCACTATTTTGACGTTGGTCCACTGAAGGCCCATGACCTAGTGATTATGGCCGTTGGCTCGGCTTCCCTAATCGTAATTATGAAGTTGCTTAATCCAGTCCTGGACCGCAAGCTGGGGCCGGAGCTTTCATGACCACTCTCAACTAGCGTATAATTTGAAGCGCAATTATGCTCGGAAAAATAAAGAAGCCGGATTACCAAAAACACGTTGCTCAACTGCGAGATGTGCGCATGATTGGCTTGTTGGCGTTTGGCGTAGTCGTAATTCTAGTAACCTGGAGTGCTATTACAGTTGTACAGACTAACTACGTTCTTCAGAAGCAAATCTCCAAACTAGAACAAGAAGTTGATTTGCACGCCCTAGAAAACAGCAATCTGAAACTTAAGAACCAATATTTTGATACCGACCAATATCTAGAACTTCAGGCCCGTCGTCAATTCGGCAAGGCAATGGACGGAGAGAAGATGCTGATTGTACCCAAGAGTGTTGCTTTGGCTCACACGGTTGATTTAAAAGACCAGGTTGCCGATGCCGCGCATCCACCAGAAATCAAGAAGCCATTTTATCAAGCCAACTTTGAAGCCTGGATGGACTTTCTATTCCGGCGCAAAGTCACCTGAAATTTCTACAGCAGAGCTTCGGCAACCAAGAAAAATATCAACACACTGAACAAATTCTGAACCACTGTGGCAATTGGGCCGCTGGCCTCGGCCGGATCGTCATGCAGGCGCCAGAAGAGGTATGGTATGAGCGCCCCGGTAAGTGGTGACGACAAGATACCACAAAACAGCGAGACCCCGATCACCATTCCTATATCTTGGGAACCGGTGATTAGAGTGGTTGCTATCGCGGCTACCGTTCCGATCACCAAGCCCACACTTAGTACAATGACCAGTTGTCGCTTCAGGAACCCCCGGAAGCTAAAATTAACCTTTTTACTTAACTGACGAATGATAATAGCTTCCATTTGGGTGCCAACGGCGTCACTCATGTAAACCACCAATGGAATGAAGCTGGCCAGGATCAGATTTTTCTCCAGGGTGCTTTCAAAGCTCCGGATAACTTGGGCTATACCCAAGCTTAAGCACAAGCCCAGTAATAGCCATGTTAATCTAGTTTTAATTTCTTTAGCGTATGGCATTGATAGCTATGATTATACTCGAGCGGGGCTGTTTTTAGGGTAGACAAACCCCGAGCAGGCAGATAATTGGTTGCGCTGTTGCCGGCGGAGTAGACGCCGGACTGGATGCAGCTTGGCTGGCGGTTTGGGCTGTGTCCGTGGGCGTTTGCGGCGGTGCAGCCGGGGAAGTGTTTGGCTGGCTGGAAGTTTTAGGTTCAGTTTTGGGTGAAGCTAGGGCCGAAGCTGGGGTAGAAGCGGTTGGTGGCGTTGACGACCTGGTTACGGTAGCGCCGGCGGTTACGCCAGCCTCAGTAGGAGTGCTGACTACACTTTCTGTTGCCAAATTGATACTGTCGTACTGGGTGACCATCAAGCTTTGGTAATACCTAGCGCCGACGTACCCTAGGGCAACTAGTAATATTGCAATAATCAATAGCGGCACAGAATCAACAATTTGTTTTTGTGTAATAGTACTCTCGTCGCTTACGGCCATCGATACCCATTGTACCTGAATTTTGTTTTGGCTTCTAACTGGCATACAGCTTTTTCTTGATCGCCTGGGCGCAAAGTAGGTAGGCAATCAGTACGCCCGCCAAGGCAGCCATCTGAGCCGGTATAAGTAGGCCAAAATGAAACACATTGCGGATAGGCGTTAGCACAACTACTAGTGCAATCAGTGCCACCGTCAGTGTGCTGACCACAAGCAGGACTGCTGGCTTGCTCTCTTTGAACGGCACGAGACGAGTACGGATGACATAGACTACGAAAATCTGGGTAAAGATCGACTCCAGGAACCAGCCCGACTGGAACACTGACTCATGAGCATGGAAGATAAGCAGCAAAATACCAAATGTCGTAAAGTCAAAAACCGAGCTAAGCAGCCCGTAAGACCACATGAAACGCTTGATATGCGCTATGCTCAGCTTATGAGGCTGAAGTATTTCTGAGAGGTCGACATTATCCAGCGGTATGGCTAGCTGGGAGCCATCATAGAGCAGGTTATTCAGCAGAATCTGGGTAGCTAACATCGGCAAAAACGGCAGGAACAGCGAAGCGCCGGCCATAGATAGCATATTACCAAAGTTAGAACTCAAGCTCATACGCAAATATTTCATGGTGTTAGCAAAGGTCTTGCGGCCCTCTACAATCCCATTGGTCAGTTCATGCAGACTTTTGCGCAGCAAGATAAAGTCAGCCGCGTCCTTAGCCACATCGACGGCGTTATTAACCGATATACCCACGTCAGCCGCTCGGAGGCTAGGGGCGTCATTTATGCCATCTCCCATGTACCCCACGACATGTCCGTTTTGCTGCAAGGCTTCGATAATCTGCATCTTTTGTTCCGGGTTGACGCGAGCAAAGACGGTGGTGTGTTCCACGACTTTCAGAAGCTCGGTCTGGGAAAGTTTGGTCAGTTCGTCCCCGGTCAATGTATGTTCGATCTGTAGCCCAATGTCCGCCGCTATCTTTTGAGTCACGTAGGCGTTATCACCAGTAATGATCTTGATACCAATACCCATGCTATCCATCAGCTTAAGGGTATCGGAGACCGACGCCTTGGCGGGGTCTAGGAATGCCAAGAAACCGTGAAACGACAGACCTTTCTCGTCGCTCAATTGGTAGTGGGCCTCTGGGCCAATTTCCTTGCTAGCAATGGCTAACACACGGAACCCGTTGCGACTAAGCTCGTCGTAGGTTTTCTGAATTGAAGTGCGTTTCAAAGGAGTTAGGTGGGTCTTGGATGAGTTATAGCTGTCCGAAATTTTAAGCACTTCCTCCGGCGCACCCTTAACAATTAGAAACCTTTGCTTTTGGTGAGTGTGCACTACCACTGCTTCGCGCTTGCGCTCAAAATCAAAGGGGATCTCGTCCACCTTCAGGTAAGCCGATATATCAACGCCCTTGTGGGCTTCAACTGCGGTATCCAGTGGATTCTGGAAAGACGTAGAAAATGTGCTGGCCAAATACCCCAGCAGTAGCACTTGGTCGGAGCTGTTGTTTTCTCCGTCGACGTACTTTACCAACACAATCTTGTCCTCTGTCAGGGTGCCAGTTTTGTCAGTGCATAGTACGTCCATGCTGCCAAAATTTTGGACAGCCGATAACTGCTTGACGATGACGCCTTCTTTTGCCATTTTGAGTGAACCTTTAGTCAGATTCAGCGTAATAATTAGTGGCAGTAGTTCTGGCGTCAGCCCCACTGCTAGCGCCAAACTAAAAAGTAATGACTGCAGAATGTCGCGGTGGAAGAAGATATTAATCCCAAACACCAACACCACCAGTACAAAGGTGATCTTGACTATCAACAGACTGAACTCCTTGATTTCACGCTCAAACTCTGTAGCTCGCTTGGTAGATTGCAGGGCTGCAGCAATGTGGCTGAACTTGGTATTTTTCCCAGTTTCGGTCACCCGCATCAGCCCCTCGCCGCTAACAACGCCGCCGCCCATGAATACTTGGGCATTGATCGGTTTGGCTTGAGGGAATGATTCGCCCGTCAGGGCTGCCTCGTTAGTGAATAAATCAGTACCTTCTACCATTACGCCATCAGCTGGTACAATCTTGCCCGCCGACAGCATGACAATATCGCCCGGCACTAGCTCACTTACTGGGACCAAGTGAGTTTCAGATTCCCGGACAACGTGGGCCTTGACCCGGACCCTGTCTTTCAGGGCATCAGCCGCTTGCTGGGACCGGAAAGTATTGAGGAAGTCCAAACCAACGCTCAGTAGGACTATGGTAACGATAATGAAGAAGCTGACTTTGTCACCAAAGAACAGCGACAAACAAGCCGCCAGCAACAGAATGATCACTAGCGGACTTTTAAAGCGCGCCAAAAAAGCCAACAGCGCTTTGTTGTGGCCAGTTTCTTCTTGGACGACGTTTGGTCCATAGGTTTGCTGCAAGTGTTTGATTTCAGAAAACGAGAGGCCGCTTAGCATAAGGGTATTTTAGCGTAAATCACCACTACTGTCTCATCAAGGAAGAAGTGGCATCAGAATGTTGCTCATCAAGAGAGGTACCTTTTAGCTAAAAGAAATCCTTAGTAAAAAAATCAAAAAAAGTGCGAAACCGCCCAGCGTAAAAACAACACTGAGTGCGGCCTTCTTAGCTAAAGCATCTCGTTGCTCATCTGTAAATAATTGTTCATACTCCTTGGTATAGCTGGCATGCAACATACTGGCAAGTTGCCCATAGCTGCCTATACCAAATAACATTGCCTGGGATGGCTTTGTAGGTCCAGCATACCTGTCTATATTCTTTTGGAGCATTTCTGCGGTCCATTTGACACGGGACTTCTTCCCGCTTGAGGCCAGCTTCTTGGCGTTATTTAGTATATGTTCGGCAAGTTTATTTAACATAAAAACAGCATAGCACCACATTTCAACGAATCGCAAGCACATCTAATTAAACTTACAGTCGGAGAAGATAAAGGTAATGCTAATAGCTTGCTTGTACGAAAAGCCTTAACTCTTTGCCAGAAAATTACTCGAATCTTATCGAGCTGATGAGATTATCATATAGTGTTCTGTAAGGCTCGCTTAGCGAATAGGGAAACCAGATTCCTAAAGTAGTCCGCGGCGACGGCGACGGCGCCTGGCGCCTGCAATTGAAACCGGGGTAAGTGGTCGGCCGATCATAATATTGCCCTCCTTTTTACTTAACTTACTTAGTCTCGGCTATTTCCTTGACTGATTCTTCAACTTTGTCTGGGTGTATGCGACCCTCGTCTAGTAGCATTGCGCCCTTATCCAGCAGTGCTTTCTTGAGTCCCTTAGCCCAAAGGTGTTCGATTACCAATACTCCAGCTGATGTATCATTGTCCATCTTGGCGCCTATTTTGTTGACATCTTCCTCCGTTAGTAGTGGTAAATCGTCTTTATGACCGAGCAGTTTGGCCACTTCCTTTAACTCTTCGTGTTGGTCCTGAACTTCTGCCATTCCTACATCACCATTGGCATCCTTGATGATGAACAGCAGATCAACAACCCGTATGGTGCCGCTATCTACAGCCTTGGCAAGCTCGTTTAATATACTTCCATCAACGTTGTTGCCGACAAAGCCCACAACTATATAATCAATTGGTCCTAACATAACTTTCTCCTATTTAACTATTCTCAGTGTGTTCCCCTTAGGTTCAAATAGCAATTAAATTCAAATACATAACGTCTAGTAAGGTATGAATCCGGTCAGTTGACTATAGCTCTAGCAGAACTTTTCTGAGATCCTTGATTACGTAATCAGCTTTTACCATTCCTGAATTATTGATGTGAGGGTGGCTGTAAAAATAGGTTGTACCGCCAGCAACTCGACGTAACTCCATGTCACTTTCTGAATCGCCAATAATCACTAGCTTTTCAAACTGTTTATTAGACAGATAGTCTTTAAGTGCGTCTTCTTTGACTCCATGTTTCTGATGAGCATTGACACCAATTATTTTCTCTTCCGGGAAAAACTTTGTGATCCCTACAGTGTTAACAAACCACAATAAATCGTGTGGTCGTGTGTTGGAGAGGATTATTTGATCGTGACCAGCCTCATGAATGGCGGTCAGTACTGCTAGCGAATGGTCGCTTGGTTTTATATGTTTGGCCAGTATGTCCAGATTCTTTTCCGCAAACTCAAAGCATGCTGCCTGCAACGCCATGTGCTGCTTGTTTGTTAACTCTGGCAGCAATCGCTCAAAATATTGAAACCACTTTAGCCCATAGAACTTTCTGTTATCTTCCTCGCTGAAACGTTCGGCGTAGCCGGCATCCTGTAACACTTGGTTTGAGATATCTAAAACCGCCAGGTCATTGTCCTTTTCCAAAACACCGTGAAAATCCCAAACAAACAATTTCATTGGCTAATCATAGCACTCTGGCTTTGATGAGAGCCGCAGAAATTAAGACTTGAATCTGATTGGGAACACACTAGCCACGTCCGTCCTGCGTTTGTTATAACAAATTGTTCTTGTGGTATACCCGGGCATACGGAGAAATATTTAACAAGCTTTCAGGTTCAACTTGTGAGCTTTTGGAGTTGGCTAAGAGCCTAACACCTAACCGGGGGCTGTAGCCAATCTTTGACTCTTCCGCCCAATCAGTATTACTCAAAATGTATAGCAAATCCTTGCTACTGACTGTGCCATATGTAGATTTCACATACGGTTCATCACCCCCCTTATATGTTGTCACGTCTTCAAATTTTGGCTTCATAATTAGCCCGTAGTTTTCGGCAATATTTCTCATATGCGACTCCGGGTCTCGCTTGAGAGTTTCTAGGTTTACGTAAACTACATTCTGAAACCTATGTCTAAAACTATCAAAAATGATAATTTTTGATCGACGCATTGCATACAAGGAGTCGTACTCCTCTATCAATGTACGTTCTTTGACTTGGCTGGTGCGAACACGCTTACTCGGAGAGAACTCGCTACCTGGAGGGTCGCAATGGAATGCTCTAAAACGATTCCGTATGAAGCTACTAAAGTTCAAACCGTAAGATTCAGGCGACAAATGAGGAGCAAAATGTAGCGATTGAAGCCAATTCATAGGATTTCTATGGATCACAAATAGTACAGTGTCTTTGGACTCTGCCCAATCAAGCGGCATGATTTTGACATCATGCAAACCGCCTTTGTAATGTAGATATGTTTTGGCACCAACATCTCCATGTTTCCAGCCAAAACTTCTCCTGACCATAGGAGTTGCCGCCCCAACAAATAACTTTGGAAAGTTTCTGGTTATCAAAGCATCCAAGTAATTGGTTCCGGAACAACGCATGCCGTATACTTGGCCACGCTTAATAGCCTGTTTCATCAATGAAAATAGTAACAGTAAAAATAAAAGCTCTCAATGCATCGTTCACCTTTAGCACCTGAAGGCGTTGATGAGACGCGAACCTTAGTAAATGCTGTGATCCAACCAAATTTCTTGTTAAACTTTTGCGGCAAAATCTATCGGGCGAGTATGCTTTCTATTTCGTCTGCTGCGGCATTGAGAATTTCGGATGGGGCTTGTTCAAAAGCTTTGGTAGAGATTCGAGCTGGCTCATCTGGATCAGGTGTCACCCGCATGTGGTCTATATCAAGGCTGACCTGGTCACCCACGATTTTGAACCTTTTCGCGAAGTAGCGGCTACTATCTTCAGGATCAGTATCAGATATGTGTACTTCCTGGTGGTCAAGCGAGTCGCTGTATCCAGAAGCTTCGTCAACAAAAATTCTGTTGAGCACATTTGCAACATCTTCAAATTTGGTTTTATCAGGTTCCCAGCCGGGTATCCGAGGCAAGAGAGCACACCTTATGTTGCCAGAACAGATCTTTGATTTTAGCCCTGTTCCCCGTGCATCTAGAATTTCGTGGAAAAGAGTTATAAAACGACGATTTGCCAGGGCCTCTGGGGTTTGTTGCCCGTCTGCCTCTAGAGATTTCAAACCGTAAGCGATGCAGGTATAGGCTAGATAGCCAGTTGCTGTTGTGCCAGTGGCATCCATCTCGAACCTAGTGCTCTGAGGAATAATCGTGGTTGGATTATCAGCGTCAAGTACGGTTGGTTCTTGGGGCAAGGGCTGATCCTCAGTATCCAAGAAAGTAAGTTTCAAATTCTGACCCGGCTGCGGTTCAAAAAGCTCTACAATCTCGTCGTCTCCAGCGGAGTTAACTACTTCCCGAAAACTAGTAGGGTCTACAATGACCTCAAACAAATTTAAATAGCCAAATCGCTGGCCCTCCCAGCTAGCTACTTGGCCATCAAACCAAGTATGATCAGGCAATCTCTCTTCAGGATCAACCATAATGAGTATATTATACTATATAGATAAATAAACGTCAATAATGCCTATATGCTAACGTCTCTGGTGTTGAAGCGCCAGGCAGCAAGGATGCTACCAAGAATAATTATGCTACCGAATACAATCCATGAGCTCGACATGATGTGGCCGGTAGATAGCGTTTCGGCCGTATTGAAGTAAAAGAATAATGAGAAGTGCTTTAGCCATGACAAGTCGTTGCTGATAAGCGCCAGGAGGTAGGCAACATAGCTAACAATTATGGCGCTGGTAGTAATTGCGTAAACTTTGCCTTTTTCACTGACCCAACTGGATACAACCAGCCCAACAACGTAGATAGTCAGCATAAACAGACTGGTCAGAACCCAGGCATTAAACAGTACTGTGAAGTGAGAAGGGATGTTATAGGCTGCGGCCCAAGGAATCACCCCGAAGACCGAGACACCCGTGAACAGCAATATAGTTACCAGCCCTGCCACATACTTGGCGGTGAAGATCTGAATCCTTTTTTGAGGCAATGAAAGCAACAGACCCATGGTGCCGTTTTGAATTTCGCCAGCAAATTGGCCAGCCGCTCTACCCAAGGCGATGATTATGGCAAGCAAGGGCCACAGCAGACTGAAATGCTTAGCGTTTAAGTACTCCTCAATAGTATCCAGAGACAGATTGTTTAAACCTAGCGCGTCCAGCAGACCTTTAGGGTACGTCTTTACTAGCTCCTGAAGTTGTTGAGTACTGTTTTGTGACGATCTGAATGTGGCAACATATAGCCAAATCATTAGCAATGAACCCAGGCAGTAGGCGAGTAATGACCACTTTTTATCTTTGAGTTCTCTTGCTACGATTTGCCACATCTTAGTAATACTCCATAAACACGTCTTCTAGACTGACGTGGGAAATCTCTAGATCTACAAGCTGGTATTTGGACAAGGTTTTAGCTATAAAATCCAAGCAACCGCGCGTCTTGAGGCGAATATTGTTGCCGCTTCCACCTAGGATTTCTACACCTTCCCTCTGAAATTCTTTCTGGTCAATTGTCTGTTTAGTTACTGCCTGCACAATGTGGACGGTCATTTGTAGTATGTCTTTCATGGCCTCGCTAGCAACCAGCTTGCCTTCTTTAATAACTGCCACGCTGTCGCACAGCTGCTGCACTTCAGATAAGTTATGTGAGGACAGAAAGACACTGCCGCCTGCCGCACTAAATTCTTTCAGAAGTTTATATAGCTCGTTTTGAAGTAATGGGTCCAGACCTCGGGTGGGCTCGTCCATAATAAGTAGCTTGGGATCCCCCAGAAACGCAAGGATGATAGCCAACTTCTGTTTGTTGCCAGATGACAGGCGACCGATCCTGACATTTGTGTCTAGATTAAATCTTTTGACCAATTCGTCAGCCCAGCCCCTGCCTTTTATACTGCCGATAAAGTCTATATGTGTCGATGCTGTCCATTTGTCATGCAGTTGCATATCAGATGAAAGGTACCCAACCATGTTCTTTAAATCGGCACTGTCATCATGGGCGTCGTGTCCTAGAATGTGTATTTCGCCGGAAGTAGTCCTGATGTAATCCATCAAGCAACGAATCATAGTGGTCTTGCCAGCACCATTTGGCCCTAGGAACCCAAAGATATGGCCCTTTTGGATAGTTAGAGAAACTTTGTCCAAGGCTCGTTTTGAACCAAAGGTTTTAGTTACGTTTTTGATTGATATTGCAGTTGCCATGCTAATACGATAGCAGAGTTGGCCGGCTATTTCTGACTTAGTCGATATTCATGGCCATGAAAGCTTTATCCGAGGTGATCATAGTCACACTCAAAAAGTGAGCATCATTACTGCTGGCCGGTCCGGCCAGGCCTATTATTTAAGTGTAATTAATAGCAGACGGAGGATAGCGCTATGGCAACAGTACAACGTCAACAAGTTACAGGGTGGACTGGCTGGGTCGGGCTGGCCGGGATATTAATGGTAACGGCAGGTATCGTGCATATGCTTTTTGGCCTAGGAGGAATATTTAGCCAGGACTGGTACATTACAACCTCAAATGGAGCATGGCTTTTTGACGCTTCTGCTTGGGGGTGGTCAATGATTGCCGGAGGACTATTATTGGTCCTATCAGCATCCTTGCTTATGACGGGGCACATGCTTGGAAGGGTAATTGGCGCGATCTTAGCAGCAGCTAGCTTGCTTGTGAATGTCGCTCTTTTTTCCGCCGCTCCAGTATGGTCATCTCTTGTCATATTTATGGATGTGGCAATGCTCTACGCCATCATTGCTCATGGAGGCGAAATGAAACAGCTGGAAGACAACGATCCCACAGTTTCATAAGCAATAAAGGCTTTGAGGTCACTCGAAGCCTTTTTGTATGTGCCGATAAATGATCAATAGATCTGCCCCTGACCTTACATGTCTCAAACAGGGCACATAAGCCTATGCTATGCTTAGGTTATGAAGGCTGGTCAAAAGCACGCATATGATTTTCTTAAGCTCAACCACATGGGCATTTTGTCCACATCAACAGATGATTGTAAGCCCTGGGGATCGGCAGTTTACTTTGTTGTCGACGAAGATTTTAACATATTCTTTGTAACCCGCATGAAAACGTTTAAGTACCAGAATCTAGACAAAAATCCCTACGCGGCGCTGACAGTAGTGGATGAAGAAACTCAGACTACAGTGCAGCTCATGGGTAAAATATCAAAAGTACCGATCGCAGATTACAAGGACATAGTTTTTACCAAACTCGTCGCTATTCGACCTAAAGGTGATCCAAATTGGGCGCCTCCTATAGAGAAGGTACACAAAGGTGACTATATTGCCCTGCGGATTACACCTAGCAAACTACAGTACGCTAACTTCAAGCTACAAAGCAAAGATTTCGACCATAACTACGTAGAAAAGATTATCTAAGAAAGTAGTGCGCCACCATCTACTACTATCTGTTCACCAACCATGTAGCTGGCCATGTCAGAAGCTAGAAATAAGGCAACGGTACCGATCTCATCAGGTTCACCCATCCGGTGCATAGGGATGTTGGCCATGAACGCTTTGGTGCTGGCCGCCATTTGTTCAGCAGATGCGCCTTGACTCATTGCGGCCACGCCAGGTGTAGCAACTCCACCAGGTGCAATAGCATTGACCCAAATCTTATGTTCGGCTAACTCTAGAGCTGAGTTTTTGGTGAAGCCCCAGACACCGTGCTTAGAAGCATCATAGTGGGCTAGGCCAACCATCGAAGGGTGCAGGGCATCGATAGATGTAATGTTGATAATCTTGCCACCGCCTTGGGGCTTCATTACCTCAGCCGCATGTTTTGTGGTCAGGAACACGCTCCTTAGATTTACATGGATGACTCTTTCAAATTCTTCCTCGGACATTTGAGCAACAGGCTTAGGTGGGTAAATACCGGCGTTATTGACTAGTATATCTACCGATCCAAACTTCTCTTTGCAAGCTGCAATCATAGCTTGGACTTGCGCTTCGTCTGATACATCAACTTTGAATATTTCGGCTTTCCAGCCCTTGTCCACCAATTCCTTTGCGGTCGCCTGTGCTGTTTGCTCATCAAGGTCAGCAACAAGTACTTTTGCACCAGCTTCGGCCAGACGGTAACTTATGCCGTATCCAATACCTTTTGCACCTCCAGTCACAACAGCAACTTTACCGGTTAAATTAAGCAGGTCTTTATTTGGTTTCATGAGTGAACCTTTTCTTTAGTTAATATATCGTCAACTTCAATAATCAAAGATTTATTAGATAGGGAAGTTTCTGCCAAAGACAGGCAGAGGCTGACAATCATTGCAATGACGGACAGACCAAAAGAGTAATTACCAAGATTCTGCAATTCGGCAAAAATCAAAAACATTGAAGCACAAGCTAAGGCCAGAGCAATAGCTCCAATTGTCAGCATGTAACGGGATAGTTCTATTCTTTTTTTGAGAATCCTGATTTGGAGTGCCACCTGGACTCGTTTGTATCCTTGATCATACTCAGCTTTAAAAGTTCTTATGACAGCCGCGGTACTTTGATAACGATTTACATAACCAAGCATCAATATAGCAATTGCTGGAAATAATAAAGCGGGTGTTGTTATAGGAATGTCCATAAACTAGATACTAACATAACCTTTATAGTTAACTAGTTTTCTTGCTATCAGCTTCGGCTTCCATTTTAGCTAGTCGTGTGTAGTAGTCCGGAATTTCTTTCAGATGAGCCCATGCTATGCGTCCCGTAAAGAGTGGGTCGTCTTTGGTCACGTTGGTGTCGTCTCCAAAGTGCGAGCCGTGTTCTAGCTCAACTGCTAAACCCATGCGGAATTGCTCTAAATCAAACTTTGTAAAATCAATACCGATTTCTTCGCCAATCTTTTTGGCCTCTTCGAGTGTAAATTCTTTCTTCATAAGTCCTCCAGCCCCTAGTCTACTCTAAACGTAAGCCAAACAAGACTTAAAACAAACATGAAGCTTTATATCTTCTAGAGACTCACTATTTAGCCGTGAACTCTTCTCATAAGCTGTTGCTTTAGGTGATATCTACTTTGCACACAAAGCCTGAACACGGTTCCGAAATCTCGCTTACCTACCGATACTGGTTCGTCAGGATGTGGCATGTATTTAAAAAAATCTTCCATGATGGTCCTTCTAGCCCTATCGGGCGTAGCGTAGCTTAAATTTAGGTACTTTATGTAGTCGGTATAGATTTTTGTTATACGGTTCAAAGGAAGTGGTGTAATAACCTGGCAACACAGTTAGGTCGCGCACATCGATTACTCCCTCGATCTCTTTACTGTTAAATTTTCTCTTAGTCATAAATCCCCCTACTACTTACAACTAATATTTTGAGACATGTGATTGATGCGCTAAATGACACTGCTCAACATTACTATGTGATATCAATCAATTGCAGTTTGACTTAGCGAAGACTATAGTGCCTACAGAGGTTAACGCATGACTGAAGATGTCGCCACCAAAATTGAAGAATTTTTTGCTAAGTACAGGTTGCGAAGCTATTCAAAGGGCCAGATTCTAATACTTAGCGGAGATCAAGCCGACTACGTATATCACCTCATTAAGGGCAAGGTTAAACAGTACGACGTAACCTACAGAGGTGATGAGATCATTCTGAATGTATTTAAACCTCCTGGCTTTTTCCCTATGTCACTGGCAATTAATAAAGTACCTAATCCCTATATTTACGAAGCTGAAAGTGACGTTGAGATCCGCCAAGCACCTGCTAATGAAGTGATCGCTTTCATAAAGGCCAATCCTGATGTCTTGTATGACTTACTGAGCAGGGTTTACAAAGGGGTAGATGCTTTACTTGGCCGCATGACGTACTTAATGGCCGGCAGTGCCCATAGTCGTTTGATATACGAACTCTTAATTGAAGCACGAAGGTTTGGCACTCAGCAGGGGGATGGCTGCGTACTGGATATTAACGAAAAAGCTTTGGGAGCTAGAGCCGGCTTAAGCCGGGAGACAGTTAGCCGTGAGATCCATAAACTTAAAGAAGAAAAGATGATAGAAACTGGTAGCACAGGCATTCTAATTAATAATGTTGCAGCACTTGAACAGAAACTTGGTCCAGAAGTTTAAGTCTTAAAATCTAGCGTTTCGTAGATATCGGCCCCACTGGGATCGGGACGTCTGAATATAGCCATTCGTATTTGAACTGGCTTTAGTTTGTAAGCCACATAGCCGCCGGCTTGAAGTTTTGATATAGGCGGGTTACCGGATTCACTCGTATCTCTAGATGCCTTCAATGTATCTATAAAGATCTGCTTAGCTTGCACCTTGTTATCCACAATTTCAGTAACTCCTGTGACTTGAGCTGTTGTTTGACTTGTCGGTTCATAAGTCACCAGCATAGCGTGATTGTTGTGCACAAGATTGTCGTGTTTCTTGGTTCTTTCTTTTGTCGTAAACAAAATGTTAAATTCCTCGTCAACTGAAAAGTAAATCGTTGCAGCGTGCGGATTACCGTTTGGGTCAACGGACGCCAATACGCCGATACGATTATTCTTGAGAAAATCGTAAATTCTTTGACTACTCTCGGATGATCCTGGAAGTGGCTTCTTAGGGGCTTTTAAAACATTCATGGTGACTCTCCATTACAAACTTATTTTCTAGCAATCACCATGCATACACAGTGAGCTTAATCACTCTTAGTTGATGATTCGCATCAAGGCAAAAAGTTATTACGACTGCTTCAATATAAATGGGGGATGAAATGATGTACACAGTACCTAAATCAAATAATGAGCTGCTTGTAAAAGATCAAGGCAAAGTTGATGACAAGGCAGCCGATGGTGTAAGCCACAAGGAACGAATTAAGCGTGAATTGCGAGCACTTGGTGTTACAAAACATGCGCTCCGACGGGGAGGAGGGCGTTATCTGCCTAGTATGATCCACCCGGATGAACATATCGGTGGGGTGGTATATGGGAGGCGTGATTCTAGTTTTGTGGTATTGGTCGCAACTGATAGGCGTATTATTTTTCTCGACAAGCAGCCATTATTTATCAACGAAGACGAGATTACGTACTTCGTCGTCAGTGGCGTGAGCTATAGCCATGCCGGAATTGGCTCAACGATCACGTTGCACACCAGAATAAAGGATTATCCCATACGTACCCTAAACCAAAAGTGTGCAACAGGCTTCATGAGATATGTAGAACAACGATGTCTGGAACATAAGAGTCAAAAGGAGGAAAGCCATGATAACCCTGAACAAAGCTGGGCTGTATAAGCTCATCGAGACCAAACATAACACCAGAGTGCTCTACCTGGATAATGACACCTATGCTTGGGTGGAACCAAGGAACATTGGTGAGATCCTTGTAGCGTCGCGCAAAGTTCACAAAACCGACTGTGTACTAAGTCTTGGCCACTACCGACTATATGATGTTAAAGACGAACCAGCTTTATCTGATCAAATGCATCTAGAATTGGAAGTAGGAAGAAATCACTGGCAAGGTTATTTACTACTCAGCGGGCTACCAGATTTCCATAAACTGCGAGGGCGAATAATCCCCACCCAAGAAGTGATCACCGGCAACCCCAACTTTGCGCATAGAAAGGTATATGAAAACCTGGCAGCTGAAACCACCGTGCATTGGTAACCTTAAGTAGGAGGACAAAATTATGGGCTACAACATATCAACTAATTGGACCGTCGTACTGATATTAGTAGCTCTATGGGAATTTGTTTGGAAAGGTCTTGCTCTGTGGAAAGCAAGCCGCAATAACCAAACTGGTTGGTTTGTAACACTACTACTTATAAACAGTGCCGGTGTCTTGCCAATTATTTATCTGCTAACACATCGCAATATAACTAACGAGGTAGTAAAGGAGTAATATCATGAAACAGTTATATTTATCGAAAGATAAAAAATTATTGGGCGTATGTGGAGGAGTTAGTGAATACTTTGATATCGACCCTAGCCTGGTGCGTCTCGGCTGGATAGTAATGACAGCGCTGACTGGTGTGTTCCCCGGCATCATCGCATACCTTATTGCGGCGATAGTTATCCCTAAAAATCCAGCGTAACCAATTTGCTACTCTGACATGTAACACGAGGAGCCTAACTGCTACAATCTAAGCCATGGGATATTTGTTTATTTTAGGCTATATATTACTGGTTGGTGTCGCCACGTTCTTAATGAAAGTTAGCCTAAAGAGCCTAAGCCCTTATCAACTGAATTTCCTCATGGGTATCGGCATGTTAATCACCGGCATACCGGCGATATTAATTGCTCATCGTTCGTTTAAAATGCCAGCCAAGGAAGTGCCTGTGGGCTTATTGATTGGGACAATGATGGCCGTTGGTTCAATTCTATTTGTGCTTGCACTTAATAAACTGCCCGTTAGTGTTGCATCAGTTTTAGCTGCCACCTATGTTGCCGTGGCCATACTTCTATCCTGGCTTTTCCTTAAAGAAAGCTTTGACACTATAAAGATAATAGGCATAACTCTGACCTTTGTCGGAGTGTTACTACTTACATACAAATCCTGAATAATCACCAAGCCGGACTCTAATCTAGGCAGATAACCTCTGATTTTTATGGCTACATCATTTCCTTTTACCAATAACATCCATCTCACCGCCAAAACTATCCATGGCTTTTTGGAACAATTCATGACTGACTTTTCGATTTTCCAAAGCAGGCAATCCAGGATCGTGAAACCAAATGTTTTCGTCGTCAAAACCAGTAACAACCACCGAGTGACCAACGTAACCTTTCTTACTATTGAGGGTACTTTGATTTACGCATACTTTCGCCAAATACCCATTGCTGTAAGCGTCTTTGATATCTTGGATAGTCGGTTGCTCAGGGATGACCTCTATCCTTGCCAGGTACTCAGGTGTGAGCCGCATAGCTTCTTCGAAGTCTGAATTTTCTTCTTGCCACGAAGCAATCTCGTCTCCAAAAGCTTCTCGAATATACTCAACTCCTTTATTTTGGAAAGCAGTATAATCAAAATTGCTGTAATGCTTAACCTCATAACCATGGTTTACAAACCAGAGAGACCACTGCATCTCCCAGGTGCCTTTTTCCGGCTGCTTATCTGTAATTTGTTCCATATCTGTGAGTGAATATCTTTTGTTTGGCTCAAAGAATCCTAGTATCATTTGTAGGCTATTCTCAACACAATGTATTCCTTCAGGATGTTCTGGAGTGGGACTACTGGAGTAAAAAGGAATCTTCAAATTCATCACCTAACTATAACAAAAATGGTAATGTCGAACCTGGAACAGCTTAAAAGTAAAAGCTATATATCGACCGGTTTGTCTGGTAGCCATGTGCCGTCGACTCGCATGTCAAATTGTATCCCCTCGGGAGCATTTGTGAATCCTGGGTTTCTGCAATAACGAACACCAGGAAGTATCCAGACAAGTGCGTTTGCTATTCTGCTTTCAAATTTACGGCCATGTTTAGTACCTGGGCAATCCGGGCTAACATAAACTAGAACTTCATCAAGATTTTCGGCAAACAACTCTGAAAACTCGGCATGAAATTCACTTGCCGCCAAGGACCCATCGGCTGGTGAAGCTTTAGGATACCGCTGAATAAAATCAAGGTGGTTAAAGCCTTGCTGTATAGATTTCTGCTCTTCCTTCTTGCTTTTCTCCAGAGCATTAAGCTGCCTTAGTATGACGGGACACTTTCTGCAACGTTCTGGGGTAGACTCTAAGTACTCACTCATACATAACAGATTATTGACCTAGGAATTGTCCTTTGCAAGCATGAACAAGATGTTAATCAGCACTAGGCTGTCAATTTTCTTAACTCGTTATCAATAGTTTGTATTTCTCTGCTCTCAGCTCTTTCACCTCGCGCTAAGACTACTAGCCCGCCCAGACCAACTAAGCCCAAAGCTGGATCATGTTCGACAATTGCATCTACTAACAAAACAGCATCCAGAACTAATCCAATTCGCGCACCAAGTCTAATGTTCCAATGAAGTCGTCTATCTCTAAATGCTTGCATTGCTTCTGCGTAATGCCTAGGCGGTTCAAGCGCGCTGTCTATTCCCATAGTTAAATTGTCTCACAATAGTCAAAATCAATCAGTAGAGGTTAGCGCTTTGGCTAAAGCTCAGTGGCTCAATTGTTAAGTGTTGTTATTGAACCATTTGGGTTTTTAGTCCATGACTCGGTATTCGGGTCAGTGGAACACTCCATCGCAAACTCCTCGTAGATAAGACCACCATTCTTGCTTTTGCACACAGGTCCATTAAGTGTTTCTTCGTCCCATGTTCCTTTTGGTGTCAAAACCCAGATTATTGGTGCTCCCCCAGCATGCCCCTCACCATTCTTATCAACTGGAGCCTGACCACCAGCAATATTTACCTGACTTATTTTGCTAATGTTGTATTGAGCAATGGTATCCACATCATCAATGTCATTATGAGAAAACTTGTTCTTGCTAAGGACATCAAGCATATATGCCTTGAAACTTGCGGGTGTATAGTCCGGCAACTTACTGATATCAGCTTCTGTCTGCATTGTTATATCAACTTCATGAATCGTTGTGTCTATTTTCGTATTTCCTGCTGGCGTCGATGATTCTGTGGAAGCTGGACTGTTGCTCTCAGTCGAGCCTCCATTCCGATTGTTGTACACATAGTAGCCAACGCCTCCAATGATGCCAATAGCTACCAGAATCACCAATATCCCAACTACACCAAACCCTTTGTTACCAAGCTTTTTCATACTATCCATATATTTGGTTGGCCTAATCATAATACTTAGCTTATAAGTGTACAATAAAAAGACCTCCATTTCTGGAAGGCATAATGCTTATGCTTGGTAACCCAAGTACGTTCAAATTGGAACGACCTGAGGGCAGAATTAGGTAGATGGAAACCTATGTGTGAGTGGGTCCGGGCCTTACTTCAACAAAGTTTCCCAGCATGAAATCCATGATTAAGTCATGGGCTCGATAGGCTATCGGTAACTGCAATTTTGTATACCATTCGGCTTTATCCTCACCGTTTGGAGTTTCAAATTGTACAGTTTGTAAAATATCGGCATCATTTTCTTCGTAAGCTTGGCGAAGGGTTGGCACATCGTAATACTGTACGCAAGTTAAATTTGGATTGGCACTTAGGAGCAATGTTTCGGGTATGTATATATGCTCAGTTCCCTCTAGCGCCGGCAGGCATCGTCTGTAGCAAGGCAACAAAGTTGGTGCCTTCAGTTGTGTAGTGTCATCTGGTTGGACATCGGCAACAACCGCTATGGCGCTAAGGGGTTCACGTGCCAAACTAACTGTTGCTTGTAAAACCATTTCTTCGGCATGAATATCAATTGGCCCATTTTGTGCAGGTTTGATATTAACGCCATGTAAAAGACTTACCGCATTATCATCATCCAAAAACGTGACCCCACAAGCTGCTACTCGAAAATCCCGCCAAGATTCAGCAAACTGGAGAGAGCGTTGAGCCCTAATAAGCGCTACAACTGCATCCCCTGTCTGTCTAAGAATAGGATGGGATTGTTCTGCTCCACGAAAAACATGCATCTGCACAACAGGCTCATCAACAACACCACTTACATCGAATAAATTTTCAGCGTTTGCAATCAAACTACTATCCTTGATAAATCTTACGCAGCGTCTCTGGCTATTTCTTGACGAGCTTTTTCAACGCCGCCTGCTATTCCCAAAAGTTGCTGCATACCGGGATGATGAGTATCAATCCAATCTGTCGCTTCATCTTCATTGCTAAACTCTAAAAGACTCGTAAGTAGTCGCTCAGCACGTTCGTCGGCTATTGTCTCAGCTACACCTAGTAAGACAACGGCTTCCTCTGCCTTATCACTTACATGAAGGTCATGGACATGCGCACCAGCTTCGAAGTAAGATATTGACCTTGCCTGGTCAAATCGAGTTGTAGGGCTGCCATCGATAAGACCACTACCGATAAAGGGAGCAGCTTCTACTCGAGCCTGTATTTGGCCGATAAGTAATTCGGCTTCCATTTCTCTATGTGCTCGCTCAAAAGTAATTTCCTCAATGGGAGTGTCTCGTGTAATAAGTTCGTATATGTACATAATAATTTCCTTTATTATTCAAGCCTATACTTCACGCTAATGCAAGCACGAGCAAAATAAAAATGACTCCAGTATCCTGAAGTCATAATGCTTATGCTTGGTAGCGGGGGCCGGACTCGAACCGGCGACCTTGTGGTTATGAGCCACACGAGCTGCCACTGCTCTACCCCGCGTCGTCGAAGCAAGGCTTTAGCCTTGCGGAGACGACCAACAAAACAAGTTTCCTGGTCTTCCCCGCAAATTTTCGGCTTGCTTCTCCTCCTAAATTTCTAAACAGTCGATTCGGCCAAGCCGACTTCTTGGTTTAGAAATTTAAAAGACGAAAATCAAAAGAGCTCAGTAATCTTAACAAACAGAGGTGGATGTGTCAATTGAGAATATAAAACTAGCTACTTGCTGAATTGACAAATTAATTCATGATGGTGTAGCATATTTGTATCACCCACACCGGGCGATACAACAAGGAGGTGGTCTTTTGAC
>CAZARM010000003.1:0-68320 GCA_964487615.1 uncultured Candidatus Saccharibacteria bacterium
AACAGTATATCGTGACTGGGAGACAAGTGCGAGTAAGCTTAAGCGGCTTTTCTAGCTCTCTTAGGGGCTTTACGAGCTTCGCCCGCTAGTTCCCTTATATCATCCAGCGGTAGATCAAACGTTTCAAAGAAACTTTTTTGTTGTTTGGGCGAAAAACTACGGCTAGTCTTCAATTCATCTAAATTCTTGACGCCGAAGTAATCACCCAAATATTTTTCAGTTAATTCTTGTCGAAGCAAACGTTGTTTCAGCTCTTTTGCTGGACCAGTTAATTTGCTGTCAGTCTTTTGGCGAATCTCATTCTCAATCGCAAGGCGCAAACGCAGAATGCTCTTTGGCTTGGTCCATGAACCCCCGAGACCCTCTTCAATAGGAGCTTTCTTCACTTCAGACAAGTGTCGTTCTACAAAACTAGCTTGTCTATCAACTCCCGGAGCGTCGAGGTTACGATTATGGTCTACGTTTTTAGAGAGTTCCCTCACAGAGGACGCGTACTCTCTTTTATTACCCAGTGCTTTTGCTCTTGCGGCGTGGTCAAGTAGGTTCCAATCTATTGCTCGGGGAGTTTCAGCAACAATATCCTGATAGCGTTGTGCTTCGGCTGAAGCCTGAGCACTTAACGGACGTCGGTGTTTATCCAAACGTTCCGCCACGCGGCCAAAACGAGAATTAGTACCTTTATCAAGAATTTGTTGAATCTTAGACAAATGTTCGTTTGCTTCTAGTGGATTATTTGAGTATTCGGCGTCCTGGGCTGCGAGCATGTGATTATTGAGTTCTATAGCATGGATAGACTTATGTCGTCTATATGAGCGTTGCCCGGCTCGCTCAAAAATATTTGTGGTGCGGTATTTAGCTTCGCCAGCTAGAGCCAGCGCTCCCCGGCCTAGACTGCGCAGGATAAGTCTGCCACCAATGCGTAAGTTCTCAGCCGCTCGTTTAAAGCCTTCTCTAGCTCCGCTATAGGCGACGTCTCCGGCAAGGGCAACCGCACCCATGGCGCCTAAAATTTGGCGGTCGTCTGTATCTAGGGCTTCTGGGGTTTTGGGAGCCTCAGCTTTGACAGGCATGCTAACAATGTCTGGTTCAGCCAGAACGTTACCAATCCCATTTTGCAGCGCTTCTTGCTCAAATGAAGTAGGCATCGGAACGAGTTCGTCAATTGAAGCCGCGCCACGAAATAATTCATTTTCTCGCGTTTCGGATGATGGTAGTTCAGATTGTGGAGTATTTGTTTCTGCAGGATACATGATTAAACATTAGCATAATAGTGCAGAAAAAGCAATAGTATTTTAAATTAAAACTTACTTTTGATCTTGTTGATTCTGAGTAGGTGTACCCGCATGTGTGTTTGGGGGGGTCACGCCACCGGGACCTTGTACGCCAGGAGGCAAATGAGGGCCAGTCGGCGCTGCAGCATAAACACCCGTCATAACTGCAAGTTCACGTACTCTCTCCGCGACGTGTGCCGCACCAGGAGTACTTGCTTGTCGGCGTCCGCCAGCACCTGGGGCTGTCTCTCCCCCCTCGTCGGGAGGAGCCCCTGGGACTCCACCACTTCCGTATTCATGCATAAATGTTTCCGTAATCGCTCTGATTTTATTTTGCCTATCTACATCACCTGTGCGTACAGCTTCTCTGTGAGCGACTTTAAGTTGCTCAACTGTATTGGAACTCATTTGAGCCAACGGATAGCTGCCCTTCTTCTCATAGATTTCATCAACAAAGCGTCCTGCACCTCCGCCTCCTACCTGACCTGTACGCCAGTCAGTGCCTTTATACTCAAGATGCTGATTTTGATTCTCGAAGGCTGCGCCAATCCAAGCACCGCCCGCTTGTCGATCCGTCATGCCCCAACTGCCCTGAGCAACCGCTGCATAACGACTGGCCAAGCCTTGGACTTCTTCCTCAGTGCTTGCCTTACGCATTTCATAAGACAAAGCTGCTTGTTGAGCAAATGTATCACCACCCCACTTATCATGACCAGCTCGAACATTGGCTTCATCAATCCACGCCCCACCAAGAGACTTGTACTGCCTCCTACCATTCTCTGTGCGCGCTAAGCCTCTGGCCTCAGCACCCCTGAAGTCTCTGAGCAGACTTTTATCAACAGTTAGACCACGCACGTCGTCATCCCGCCCAGTAGCAATCTGGTCGTTTATCTCTTTTCCAACGGCAGCTTGGCGTGCAGACATAGCAGCTTCGACGTTATAACCGCCTAAACGTTTTCCAACAAAACGCATAGGGGCTCCCACAAAACGCGATCTTGATCCTAAGGATTGGGCTCGCCCCGCCAGATCTGCCCGTGTCTGCAGAACTTTGCGACCGGTTCGTTCAGTTTTGCGAGCGCGGGTTGCTTTCTGGCGGTCGAACAGACCCTTTTGTTTGTCGTTGACCATGCCAGTTAAGGTGCCGAATAGACCGCCAGCCAGTTTGAAGGTGAATGGAATAAAGGCATAAGGAATCATGTAAGCGCCCAATATCATCAAGGGGTGTAGGACGTTGTCTGCAGGCCCTACATTGGGCTGCTGATGAATAATAAACGCAAAGATGCGACCGACGGCGATAACGCCCATAATCAGCGGGAACATCATCAGCAGTTTGCTGAACGATCCCGACCACAGCTTCCACAACTTTTCGTTACCAGGGAATATCCAGGACAAAATCGCTAAAGGCGCTAACAGCAAGAAAGCCACAACAAAAATCTGTCGAAGCAGCAGTACCAAGAATGCTGTTCCTGCTAGTAGCAGGAGGGTTCCCATAAACAGCCATATCAAAACGAAGCCTCCAACTAGAATTGCTCCCGAAGCAAGCAATGTTGCGAACACGCCGCCTCCTCCGCTGGCACTGCCGCCAAACAGACTAGCAAGAGTTAAGTGATTTTGCGTCACGCCGGGTAATTGGTTAAAGTCAAACGGTGACGTCAGGAGGCTCAAAGTGCCCTTGCCGACAGCATTAGAAAGATCAATCATAAACACACAGATGGTATAGGACAAACTAATAAATATTACGGCCGCTAAAATTCGCGGCAAGGCTTTCTTAACCGTGTAAGCACTTACAAAATCCAAGTTTAGTGCGGTGCCCATAACCATGATTAGCACCATGGGTACCAATATGACAAAGGCTATGTTGCGAATATTTGACCAACCGGCATGGATTCCATCATTGGTGTAGATATTCCTGTCAACCTGCAGCATGTCTTGAATACGCTCATCGACCCAACTCAATGCTGAATCAGTTGCTCGAATCACAGCGCAAAGTATCCATCCTAGGTCGCCGGCATCA
This sequence comes from uncultured Candidatus Saccharibacteria bacterium, assembly GCA_964487615.1. GTDB lineage: Bacteria > Patescibacteriota > Saccharimonadia > Saccharimonadales > CAZARM01 > CAZARM01. Next base: position 3,286 of record CAZARM010000003.1, read on the forward strand.
TCCTCGCAGGACTTGCCTCCATTAGGATCGACGGTGCCTGTATTTCCACCTCCAGGAGGGGCAATTATTTGTCCTGCGTCACCTATGCGGAATGAAACCGGCCCCTGAGGATTTTCTTCGCCGTAGCTATTTGGGGCTATAAATGAACACCCGGGGAACCCACTGCTCGTTCCTTCGTCCGCTTTCTTGTGTTCGTAGAGGTCGCCATGGTTCACAGCACCCTGCTGAGAAACCTGAATAATGTCCTGGCAGTCTTGCCCTTGCTCGCTATCCCGTAGGAAGTTCCCCGTGGTGCCGTCGCGTGTAAAGTTCCAGTTGTTGTCGCTGTCAACGCGCACTAATTTATCAGGGGTAATGAATGCGAAATATATGTTGGAGTTAGCTACATCAGTCAGAGTTATAGGTACCTTACTACCACCACAAGTTCCGCCAGTAGCCCTTGTTTGGAATGTCCAATCAGCGGCGTCAAAGCCAGAGCTGGTTACTTTAACTGTGCTTGTACAGCCGTTTTCTTCGTTTGTAAATTGCATATCGCCATCCCAAGGGGATTTGTCGTAATAATTCTTGCCGTCAACTTGGATAAAGGCCGCGTTTAACCACTTCCCCGTAGACACCGCGGCACTAACTGACCGAGGGTGAATCAGCGGTACTAAAATACCGGGCAAAAACAATAGTAAGCCCGCCAATAGCTTAATGCGCATAAGCTTCATGCTTGCATTCTAGCATTTAAGGGATAATTAAAGCCAAAAATTTTAGAAAACCTACACTAGTTGTATTTTAAGTTTAAAGGTTTTTAATGATTTGATTATCGACTGTCAGCCAAATTGGTTGACCGGTTGCTGTATTAGTAGTCTTTTGCATAGTGATTCTATTCATCGTATGGTAGTTAATGCTTTCGGGACCTGTGTAATCTCCGTCATAACCCTGGTGTTCATTAACCTCCACCTCCACAACTGTGGTATTGCCATCAGCAGTAGTTGTAGCATTTCGTTCGGCTTCGGGTGAAACGGTAACATCATAAACAATGCCAAAATTTGGATGATAAAGGACGTAATTGGCGTTTGTGGCTGTAATTTCTTTGCTTTTTGCCCATGTTGGGCTAGTTGGATCAAGAACATAAGCAGCAAAGCACTCAGCGTTATTATAATTCAGCGCACACTCAGAATTTCTATACAGTTGCTCTACTCTTTTTTGTAAATTACCGGCGGTTGCTGAGACGGGCTTATTTTCAACAATGTTTGGGGCGTTGTCTTGCGAGTTTGGCTCGCGAAGAACAGTCCTTGGCCGGACTTCAACTGGCACAATGGTTTCACCAGCAATAGTCGCCGGAGGTATGGTAACTTCTGCGGGAGGTGCCGAATCTATTCCGTCATCTGGACTAGATGAATTATTTGGTGAACTTACTGCAGGCGGCAGCGTGTTATTGCCGGGCGCTACTCTTCCAGTTGCCTGGGGAGTTCCGTCATCGGATCTACCCACTAAGACTCCAGCGCCAATAGCGCCGAGCAATAGCGTGCCTAACGCGACAACTTTAGCAGGTGTACTTAGATACCACTTAACTTCGCGGGTGGTTCTGTTTGGCTGAGGCTCACTGATAGTCTGAACACCAACCGGTAGAGCGTGCTGCTCATCGGTTTCTTCAGGGTCAACACCAATCTTGGTATTAGTTGGTGTTAAGGACTCTGGGATGGTTGGAACGGGAGGAAGTGCTATAGGACGCGGAATCGTTGCTTCTCCGGTAGTTTGGATGTCCGAAGCACTAGAGGGTGGGTCCAGGAGCTCATCAGGAGCTGTTACACCAGTAGCATTAATAAATTCCGGTGCAATATCTGAATCGCTCGGATGTGTTATGTGTTCTGGGTCAATTATATCTGTCATATGAATCTTTCAATGAATTTGAAGCTCATTTATTGTTTGACACTCCTATTATACCATAAACGCAAAATATTGTATAGTTAAAGTTTTTGGACGAGTTGTCAATAGTAATATCGTGCCTAAACCTGGCAGTTCTTGCAGTGTTCAAGAGAAAAGGCTATAGTTTAGGCAAATGCGTCAACTCGCGAATATAAAAAGTTTCATAATTGCTGGTTTAGTACTTATAGCTGTTTTTACTGGCTCGTTATTAAGCGTAAAGTCAGGTGTTGTATTCGCCGCTGAGGGAGATCAGCCTGCTCTATGTTATTCGCCCGTTTTTGCGGGCGCTGCGCCTGGGCCCTGTGGTGACCAACACGCCATACCGTATTCCACAGGAGACGCTAAACCAAACCACTGCTATACCTTAAGCACTAGTGGTACCCAGCCGACATATAATAACGTTCCTTGTAGCGACGATCCATTTGCAGGCAAGAGTGCAGCAAGCTGTAAGGATGGTACGATTCAGGTAGGTTCCGGCCAGCCAGAAGAGCTTTGTGGTGGAGTGCATGGCGGAGTTATTGACACTCCGATCACCCCAAACAAATTCTGTGGCGGTGGTGATCAATCGGTCGAATTTAATATCGACATAGGCTGTAAGGGACAGGGCAACCCGATCTTGGATATCCTGTTTGCAGCCATTAAGTTTTTATCCTACCTGGTTGGTCTGGTTTTGGTCGGCTCGATGATCGTAACTGGGATTCAGTACAGCGCTTCTCGTGGCAATCCTGATGCCACCGCCAAAATGATTCTACGTATATTGCACATCGCTGGCGCTATACTTTTGTATGTATTTGCTTTTGCCATACTTAACTACGTGGTTCCAGGGGCGCTACTGAAATGATTCAGCTAGTATCAACTACTTTCGCGCGCATCGTAGATACCTGTCCCAGCGGCGGCTTCCTGGGCTTGCCAACCTGGTTTAAGTATTTGAAGGGGTATATCCCAGATAGTCCGCCGGCTTTTGACGCGCGAATCGGCCAAACCTGTGAGCCGATCATCAATAGTTTCAGAGATATTTTGCTAATTGCTGCCGCAATTTTGGAAATACTGCTTCGGGTAGCTACGTTTGTTGCAATTGTTTTTATTGTGTACGGCGGGATTCGCTATGTTATTAGTCAGGGCGAGCCAGACAGGGTCGCAACTGCTCAGGGGACCATCCTAAACGCTGTAATAGGACTTGTAATCGCGGTTGTAGCTACGGCTGTAGTCAGCTTTGTGGCGGGAAGGTTCGTAGGCGCCTAAGATGATCCAAAGCCTATGGCTAACCATAGCTCAGCTAGACGCTCACGAAGTCGGGCTGCCAAAGGTCGCGGCTGACGACAGCGGCTTGCAGGTAGTACTCAAGCTGGTCTTTGGCGTAGTGACATTGCTGACAGTCATTTATCTCATTCTGACAGGGCTTAAACTCATAACCCAACAAGGTGACCCAGTGGGCCTATCCAAAGCCCGCCAGGCTATTATTTATGGCATCCTCGGGCTAGTGATTGTCCTGACAGCTGACGCCATAGTGTTCTTTGTACTGGGGAGAATATGAGAGGCAGAATCCTAAAGCTACTGCTGATAACAGCCCTCATCATGCCTACTTTCGCGCTAGCCAGCGTGAGTGCCCAGCGTGTAGATGTTCTAGCCCCTACCTGCAACAACCAACCTACTCAGCCGGAGATATGCAAAGACAACGCTGCCAATAACACTGACGTTAATAGCCCCCTCACGGGGAAGAACGGGATATTAAACAAAGTTACTCTCCTGCTATCCTTCGTAGTTGGGGTGGCTTGTGTGATAGTGATTATGGTCTCTGGCCTGCGTTTTATTGTTGCCTCTGGTGATAGTAATTCTATTTCCAACGCCCGGCGCAGCTTGCTTTACGCCGTGGTGGGGCTGGTGATTGCTGTTGCTTCCCGCATCCTGGTGCGATTTGTAATAAGTAGAATAGAATGAGGAAACCATGTTAAAGAAATTCAAAACACTCAGTTTGTACGTAGCGACCGTGTTGGTTTTTGGTGGGGTGCTGGTACCGGCAACTGTTTCGGCTCAGCTGTTTGATAATGCCAAGAACCAAGCATGTGACGTCCTAAACCAAACCAATGGGCAGACGCCAGGAGACGCCCAGGGAGCAGACAAATGCGGCACAGCCAATGGGACACGCGTTACCAGAATTATTGCAGATGTTATAAATATACTATCCCTGATTGTTGGTATTGCAGCAGTGATTATGATTATCATCTCCGGGTTTAAGTACATTACGTCACAAGGGGACAGTACAGCTGTTAATTCGGCCAAGAACACCCTGCTCTACGCCATTGTCGGCATAGTTATCGTGGCCATGGCTCAAATCATTGTACAGTTCGTGTTGTTCAAAACCGATCCCCGCCCAGCCCCGAACACTGTCCAAACACCGGTGCAACTGCAGTAAGTGCATAGGTGTAACCCTTGATAGCAGTTAATCCTATGTGGTATAAGTAACACTAGCAATAAGAAAGGTTCAAAAAACATGATTCAACGAATTAAAAAATTACTAACAAGTGTGGTGGTACTTGGCCTAGTATTGACACCGGTGCTGGCACCGGCAGCCGTATATGCTCAGGACACTGCCAACATCAACGATGGGCTTTGTGCCGGCAGCAATCTGGATATCAACAACACTACGTGTAGTGCGACAGAGGCCAACACTACAGTTAACAGCCTACTGAAAACAATTATAAACATCTTCTCACTAGTTGTTGGTGTGGTCTCGGTCATCATGATTATCGTTGGTGGTCTGAAGTACATCACCTCCGGAGGCGACTCAGGCAATGTGACTGGTGCCAAAAACACCATCCTCTACGCTGTCATTGGCCTGGTTGTGGTAGCCTTAGCGCAGTTTATCGTCCGCTTTGTCCTTGGCAAGGCCGGAGTTACTTGATCTAGAGCTAACGTAAATACTAAAAAGAATTCCCTGCAGCTGCAGGGAATTCTTTTTGTTTGTAGCTTGAGCTACCTTACAATATCTGGATCTTCTTAACAGTGTCTTGCTTGAGCTTAGTAAAGGAGATGCTCAGGACGCCGTCCTTTAGCACTGCCTCAATCTCATCTTCCTTGACGGGTACAGGTAGAGCTATACTGCGGCTAAACTCACCCCAGTAGCATTCTTGTACAAAGTAGTTCTCGACGTCTTCTTCGTTGCCGGCTGACAGCGTGCCGCGGATACTTAGAGTGTTATCAGCGATGCTAACGTCCAGATCACTTTTGTTCACGCCAGCGGTACGAGCCTTTACAACCAATCGTTCCTTGGTTTCATAAACGTCCACTGCCAACTGGCCGGGTACCGCTTCGTCTTCGTCCCAGTCATCACTAGCGGCAGCCGGAGCCGTTGCTGTAGCGTCGTTGCTCGGGAGGTCGTCATCACCCAAGAAAGCTGCCGTTAATTCATCTTCCATTAGTAGATCATCGTCGCGATTTCTACGAGCCATGTTGTACCCTCCGTCGTCATTCGCCTAAGCGAACTCCTCAGTTTCTTTAGTTAAAAAACTGGTCTGGCTTTAGTTGCTGAAGTTTTAGAGATTTGCAATTTTTGTTAAGTCTTAGTATAGCTTAATAACAAAAAGAGGCGCAACTGACATAACCACTATTTACAACATAACGATTACAACATGCTACTGCTTGAACACATCTTTACCTTTCTAGCTCCCCATGAATGCCTTGGCTGCGGCCTGGAAGGCACGCTGTTGTGTCCGGGCTGCTGGGCCGAGTCTAGTGACCCGATTCCCTCTCGATGCTACCGCTGTCACAAACTGACTAACGATAGCCAGACTTGTGAGCGATGCTATAAATACACGTCCCTCCGGTACGTGTGGGTAGCAGCTAGCTATGATGGGCTGCTGAAGGATCTAGTACATCTGTATAAATTTGAGCGGGCCAAGGCCGCGTCCCAGCGGTTGGCCGACATCCTAGACGAGTCAGCGCCGTTCTTCTATGCCGATACCCTCATAACCTACGTTCCAACGGCTACCTCGCGTGTACGGGAGCGTGGCTATGATCACGCCAAAGAGTTAGCCAAAGCTTTTGCAGCCAAACGCAATTTACCTGTGGCTTCCCTACTCTCCAGACGCGGGCAAACACGCCAGGTGGGGGCTACACGCGCCGAGCGTCTTGAGCAGTTAACGGGGGCGTTTAGCCCCAAACACGAATCAAAAATCAAAAATGCTTCCATTATCCTAGTTGACGACATTGTGACCACGGGCGCCACTCTGGAGACAGCGGCCCGGACGCTCAGGCGCGCTGGCGCAAAATCAGTCAACGGTTTAGTAGTCGCCCAAAAACAATAACTTTGCCGCATCAGATGACAACTGGTATAATCTCCCCTGTTATTCACTTGGAAGGGTGTCCGAGTGGTTGAAGGAAACGGTCTTGAAAACCGTCATGCCGGCAACGGTATCGTGGGTTCGAATCCCACCCCTTCCGCCAGAGTGAGAACGACGATCGTCAATACGGAGGAGTACCCAAGTGGCTGAAGGGGATGGTTTGCTAAATCATTAGGGGGGAGCAATCCCCCGCGAGAGTTCGAATCTCTCCTCCTCCGCCAAAAGAAATTGCTCACCCCAAGGGGTGGGCTATTTTTTTGATGATGTTCGAGATTTGAACTCGTAAGAGCGAAGCGGAGAGTTCGATCTTTGAGGACGCGCGCAGGAACTAGTTCCGAGCACGCCGCAAAAAGTAAACATCTCTCCTCCTCCGCCAAATTAAAGTGACCCAGGCTTTGGCCGTGGGTCATTTTATTTGCCAGAGTTTGCTACAATACGCTTATGGAAGAGGGGCAACAACCACAGCCGCCAGCTACTACTTGGGCGTTCAATAAAGACGACTCTGTGAGCGCTGCTGAGCCTGTTCCGCAACCCCAAGTGCCAACTGCAACAGAGGTAAGCTGGACAGCTTCAGAGTACGTAGCACATCAGAAGAATCTTAGTTGGTTTGTTGTGTTGGGCTTTGGATCGGTGGCTGCTGCTGCGGCCGTGTGGTTTGTGACTGGGGACAAAGTCTCAACAGTCATGATAGTCATCGTGGCTGTTATGTTTGGCATTTTTGCCGCTCGTCAGCCAAAAGTGCTTACCTACCAAGTCAACCATAGTGGGGTCAGGATTGGCGAAAAGTTCTACTCGTTTGCTGATTTCAAATCATTCTCAATCATTGACGAGGAACAGATTAGCTCGATTATGTTGATGCCGCTCAAAAGGTTCCGACCTGGGATCAGCATGTATTACCCGCCCGAGGAAGAAGACAAAATAGTAGAAGTAGTCGCCAATTATTTGCCCCATGAAGAGCGGGCGCCTGATAGCATGGACCGTTTAATGCGCAAGGTTCGTTTCTAGGCATTGACTGCCACATAAATGACAAGCAGCTCCTCCCGAGGAGCATTTTTTATTTCTTATGCTTTGGATTTATCTTTAACCCCTGCATACTGAAAATAATATGACGATTACAGAGACTCGCGAAGTGTTACCGCCTCAAGCCTTGCCGGAGTTGTTGGTTGATGAATTACCCCAACAAGACAATGAGTACAATTGGCACTTTTCTGATATAGCGGAGATTTGGCGGACGGACAGCCGCCCATATATGTCTCGGTTACTAGGCCAAGTAGCCGGTTTCGGAGCCTGCGCCGCGGTGACCGGACTTGCCGGCGTCCGGTACTTGCCCGCCCATACTATGGTTGGTCCACATGAAGCTGAGGTCAGCCTGCGCTCAACTCCATATCTAGACGGAGACTTGGGCCCTTTGGGGGTGATCCATGTCCCAACTGAGTCTATCGGCGCTAATATTGTGCTCAAGAAAATACCGGGCGAGCCAGCAAACAGCAAACAGCTCCTGGACGAAGACCTTTCGCAGCTAGTGGAGCGCTACGTTCAATTATTTACAGACATGGATAAGGGCCAGGCACAGATAGAAAGAGCTTTGCTAGAGCATTTTAGGGCCTGCGCGCTGGTTGGCGGCACTGCACTAATGGGAGCCTTTTATCTATCACGGGGTGTTTTGCGCAAATTTGCTGGGCCCGAACAATGGCAACTGCTAGTTGATAAGCTAGATCCGACCCTAGACCACGGGAGGCTATTGCTGGTGTTGAGTCTATTGCCGTCAACACTTGCGATCGGCAGTACGCCAGAAAAGTCGTATACACCACCGGGAACGGAAATTAGCAATCCGTTACTAGTAGACAGGGTGCCGAACGGCACAATTATCGAAGGACAACTACTGAATCTGCTGGTAGACAAAGTCGGGCCGATGGCCGCCGATTATTGGGAGGCGAACGAGCAATTTTACGACGAGGCAACCGCCAACCTTGAAAAAGCAATCGATATTGCCGAACCCTTCCCTGACGAGCCAGACACCGAACTATTTATGTTTGTGACCGACTGGCACTGCAATATTGGCCAAGCCCAGGTCCTCGGCAAAATCCTGGAAAAGTATGGGGTCAGAATGGTTGTGACCGCTGGTGATGACACCATGGCCGGTACACCTTACGAAGAAGGCTGTATCAGTACTTTTCGTTTCCATATGGGAGAACAAACTATTATTTTGACGGCCGGCGGCAACCATGATTCTGACGAAACCGAAAACCAAGAGAGAAAGTACAACTATTTTGTACTCGACGGCGATGTTATTGAAGCCGGTGGTCTAACTTTCTTGGGTGATGACGACCCTATGCGAAGTGAGTACCTACACTCCATCCATCTTGAGCGGAATGAGACGGAAGCTCAGATGGGCGAACGTTTAGACCAAAAAGCGCGTGAATATAAACAACAAACTAGCCAGCAAGTTAATGTATTTGTGGTACACGAAGGCGAAGCCGGTGAGTTAGCCCTAGAAAACGGTGATTCCGGTATACTACTCAGTGGCCATACGCACGAAGAAGCCTTGGGAAAAATTGAAAACACGCGAGGTGAAACGGTCGTTCACTACACCGGTGACGACGCGGCGGGGACAGTCAAGGATGCGGTGACAGTTGTAGGCCCGCTGAAAGACGACTCCGGTGTCGCACTTTTCCAATACAATACTAAGACCGGAAAAGTGCTGAGGTATCGGCCTGTAGACACCCACCAGGATGCCAGCGTCACTATTGGGCCTATCACTGACTTCCCTACCAGCAAGCAGTCAGTAATAGTTGGCCGCCCCCGGAGAACTCCCTCCTAACCAAACCTCACTTAGAGGTGTTCACGTGCTTCCAGGTGTACGAACTTCCGGGTGGGATTGCTCAGATGCTTTGTTATAAAACTATTGGTCACTTCGTGCCCGGCGGCATTATACAAACCGTTGTGTGTTGCCAGGATGATCGGAGCGTTTACGGCGTTGGCAAAATCTATGGCTTCAGCTACTTTATGCCATGGGCCAGAGGTAGGAAGAGCTAAGACCTCCACGGCATCATCAATGGTGTGGTACGAATCGCTCGGGTAGTAGAGATAATCGTCTATCTTTAAGGCCAAAGATTTGCACGGAGACTTTTTGTGTATTGGGGCATGGTCAGTCTCGTAAAACGTCAGCTTGTAGCCGGCTACTTCAATCGTCTTGGTGTCCGTAACGGGCGCACTGTCGATCTGTTCTGCTCTCAATTGTTGATGCACGGCTGTAGTGGTAAAGATCTTTGTTTGGGGGCTCTGTTTCAGGATAGCCTTGAGGTTATCAAGGTCAAAATGGTCCACATGCTCTTCAGTCACAACGACGCAAGCAATATTAGTCAAATCGGCCGGCAGCTTCGTAAAGCACCCCGGGTCGATAACCAGTCTTACGCCAGCCTTATTAAGCACCAAACAGGCGTGTTCATACTTGGTTAGCTTAATTATGCTCGTTGTCTCGGCCATAACCCCATACTATCAAAAGAAAAGAGTTGTAGTTGTATAAAATGGTACACCCGGCGTGATTCGAACACACGACCTCCAGTACCGCAAACTGGCGCTCTATCCAGCTGAGCTACGGGTGCGCGTCGGAACCGACAGTCGGCTTGCGTTAAAGAAAAGTATTTCTTTAACTCCAACCTCTAGTCGCTTCCTCCTCTCAAATTCGTGAATCCGCTCACGAATTTGTACAGCTGCAAGGGCTGCAACAGGGGTAATCCTACCATAGACGGTTGCTGAATGCTAGAGAGTTTATCTGTTAGAATAATTACGTCTATGGAAGGGTGCAGGAGTGGTTGAACTGGACGGTCTCGAAAACCGTTGTGCGGGCAACCGTACCGAGGGTTCGAATCCCTCCCCTTCCGCCATCAAAGAGAGAATTCGCATATTGCTGTTTATGGTTGTTGCTATAATTGAGCATGAGGGGAGGCCAAGGAATGGTACAACGAACTTCACAACCGCGTTATTACATCCGTGATAGCGAAACTAACGAACTTTGGTGCTTCGACACCAGATACATCACCGGCAAAACGAAGCTGATCAAAAAGAGCGCTTAAACAGCGCTCTTTTCTTTTGTCTCTGGAGGTTTTACGACGAGAGGGATATCTGCTTTTGCTTCTTCTGGCGCTCGTTCCAACTCTTTTGGCTTGGTTAAGTGCAGGGCCAGAAGGGTTCCAGCCCCGACAATGGAATACGCCGCAGAATAAATCAGCAAAGTACGGCCGACGTGGCTGTTTAGAGACTTTGCGGCTGCAATCAAAGCTTTTTCTAACTCGGTGGTGGCGAGCTGGTACGCTGCACCGTTTGGTGCGGTGAGCAGTCGACCCAGTATAAAGCTGGCAAACCAACCACTTATGAGCACGAAAATGCCAGTGGTCAGGAAGGTAATGCCTAGCGACTTGAGGCCCTTGCGCCGTGTGATGCTTAAGACAAACACTCCGATGCCTAAAAGTGCACTGATGCCCAGCAAGATCTCCGGCATTAGTTTGAGCAACTTGAACTTGTCTTGGACAGCCCGTGCTTCTTGAAATGGGTTTTGGCCCGTAACTTTGTTGGTCAGAGTATCGGCCGACAGAACTGGATCTTTTAGGAAGTCGGATTTGTTGAGATCGGCAACCACCTGGTCTCGTGCCGCCACCGCCGTGAGGCTTGGCGGGCGGCACGGTAGGGAGAAGACGTCATCCTCGGCATTAAGAGATTTGAGCTGGTCTCGTGAGCAAACCGGCAGTGTGTTAAAGTGTTGTTCCGCTGCGGTTCCGGCGGCAGCGATGAACTGGGCTTTTTGAGCGCTCAGATCGACGTGGAAATCCGGTAGCTTGGTGTCGCTATTCAGCCACACATACACGCTGTCAATCACCTGCTCTGAAGAACTCTTAAGCACGTCTGGAGTGAATGAGGTTTCGGCTGCTTGCTTTAGCTCAGGAGCAGCAATAGATACAGCTTGTTGCCCCTCGGTTTCTAGCTTGTCCTGGGTCTCAGAGAAGGCCGTGTCGATTACGCTGCTATACAGTTTGCTGTCGTCGATTGATTTTTTGATAGTTCCAGGAGTGCCGATTACCGCTACTAAGGCTGCTGTAATGGCGGCTGAGAAAAGAGTTATCTTGAGCAACACAGAACAAGCGCCGCGCGCAAACGATTTCATAAGCATTATTGTACCGCACCAAACAGCAATTAAAGCGTGCGGTACAATAATGAATATGGAAGACTCTGTATTTACCAAGATTATCAAGGGTGAAATCCCTTGTCACAAAGTCTACGAAGACGATACAACCCTAGCTTTTTTGGATATTTCCCCTTATACCGAAGGCCACACCTTGGTAATCCCCAAGGAGCAAGTTGACCATTTGTGGGATACCGACGACGTGGCCTACCAGCACCTAATGGAAGTAGTAAAGTTGGTTGCCAACCGAGTACGCGAAGTTATCAAGCCCGAGCGGGTAGGAATAATTGTTGAGGGCTTTGCGGTGCCTCACGCTCATGTCCACGTTTTCCCAATGCAAGGCGGTTTAGAGTACACGTTGGAACATCAGGTAGCAAAACCTAGCGATGTACAGTTATCAGAGATGGCAAAACGCCTGCGCTTCCAGTAGACTAAGCGTATGTTTAGTAATGCGACGATAGCTATTGTCTTTGGTATTGGTTTAAGCGCCTGGGTCTACAACAAAGCCCAACAGCGTACCGGTGGTAACACACAAACCGCCCTTTTAGTCGCTGGGTTTTGTGCTGTTATCGGCGCGCTCGTAATCTTCACGATCTTAGGGATTATTTTTTAACTAGCACTAAGCGGCTAGTTTAGCTTGGTTTTAGCTGTGGTTTCCAGTACGCTAGTACTATGAATCAAGGGGGTGAAGAAACGGCGTTGGCTGACGCTTTGCAGGCCGCGCGACGAGCAGCTGGGCTGACCCAGCAAGAGTTGTGTGATAAGGCTGGCATCAGCTACTCGACACTGGCCAAAATAGAACGGGGCGCCATCAAGGCCCCCTCTATTTTTACGATCAATAGCATTGCCCAGGTCCTAGGCATCAGCCTCAGTGACCTAGTTGGTTCGGCCATGCCTGCCCTGCCCTCGCCCGAAACCAAAAAGGTTTCCAAAAACGGCGTTCGGTTTGTGTTTTTTGATGTCAATGGCTGCCTGGTACGCTTTTTTAACCGCGCCTTTACTCAAATCGCCATCGATAGTGGCAAGCAAGCTGACGTCGTGGAAACTGCTTTTTGGCACTATAACGACACCGTTTGTCGCGGTGAGCTGGGGATGGAGGAATATAACCGAATATTGGGCCAACGGTTTGGCTTACCCAACTTTGATTGGCGCAGCTACTACATGGCCGCAATCGAACCGATTCCGGAAATGCACGAGCTGGTCAAGTGGGCGGTTACTCAGTACCGTGTCGGTCTACTGACCAATATCATGCCAGGACTTGTCCCAGCCATGTTGAGCAAAGGGCTCATCCCCGACCTGCCCTACACGGCCATAATTGATTCTTCAGAAGTTAAGACCGTCAAGCCGGAGGCGGAGATGTACCATGTAGCTGCCGAAAAGGCCGCTGTAGCACCAAACGAGATTCTGTTAGTGGACGATTCTAGGGCCAATGTTATGGCCGCCGAACGTGCTGGCTGGAAGGTGCTGTGGTTTGACGATTATCGAATCGAAGAAAGCACCGCCCGTGTCCGTGAGGCCCTGGAACCTGCCAATTAGTGTGAGCCAGCGAACTTGTCGTATTCGGCTTGGGCTTTTTGCTGCAGGGCTTTAGTGGCCTGTAATTGTTCCCTGGTTTCGTCCACAAGAGCTTTAGGAGCGCTTTTGACGTAAGAATCGTTGCTGAGTCGGGATTCCAGGCGGACGACGCTTTGTTCGTGCTCACGGATGCTGAGCTGCAGCGAGTGCAAGAAGTTCTTGATGGTTGCTTGGTCTAGATCTAGCCACGCCTGATGTTTGGTGCCGGTGAGGTTTAAGCCTCGGCCGTCCTTCACCTCAGTTACTTCAACATTGGCCAGAGCCTTGATAACAGCGGTGTGCTCTTTGATAAAATCATCACCCGCGTGATACAAGCGCAGTTCACGGATTTGCAAGACACTTCTGATACCCCTGATTTCGCTGACTATAGCCTTGATCTCCTCAAAGTCGGCGCCCTTTTTAGCGTCACTCCCCTGCTTCGAAGGCCACGGGGCAATGGCCAGCAGGCTATCGTTCTCCCACTTAAGCGTTTGCCAAATAGTTTCCGTGACGAATGGTGCAAATGGATGCACGAGTTTTAGTACCGTTTCCAGTACGTGCGCCAATACGTTTTTGTTGAGCTCTGTTTTGCTCATCTCGATATACCAATCAGCAACTTCATCCCAGGTAAAGTGGTAGATGGCATCGTAGGCTTCGGCAAAACGGTATTGTTCCAAATATTGACCGGTCGTCTCTGTTAGATGTTGTAACTTAGACAATATGTAATGATCCGCAGAATTCTTTGGATCGGGCTGATTCTTGAGTGCAAAGTCATCGCCAATTTTGTCTTCAATGAACCGGGCCACGTTCCATAATTTGTTGGTAAAATTTCGTCCGCCGACAACCTTGGCAACTCCAAAAGGTTGATTGTTGCCAGCCGCTTGGCCTTGTACGAGCCCCAAACGCAAGGCGTCCGAACCGTACTGCTCCAAGCTATCCATAGGGTTTACAACGTTGCCCTTGCTTTTGCTCATCTTGGCGCCTTTTTCGTCCATAATCAGGCCGTGCAAGTAGACTTGGTTAAACGGAATTTCCCCCGTTACGTAAAGGCCAAACATGATCATTCGGGATACCCACGGATAGAGGATATCGGCGCCAGTTTCCATGAGACTAAGTGGATAGAACTGCTTGAAATCTTCGGAGTCTGGGTAGTCGAGGGTGGAATATGGCCAGCTGGCACTAGAAAACCAAGTGTCAAAAACATCGGGGTCACGCTTGTAGGTTTTGTCGTTTACTTCAATGAATTCTTGATCGGTGCGTTCGTCATAAATCCAGTCGTCACTATCGTCAACATTTTGAAACGCTGGGATTGGGATACCCCAGGCAATTTGACGGCTGATATTCCAATCGCGCAAGCCTTGCAAATAAGTGATCAGCTGTTCCCTCTTGGCATCCGGATAGAAGGTAATTTTTTTGTCCTTGAGAGCCTTGATTGCAGGTTCGCCTAGAGGCTTCATATCGATGAACCACTGTTCTAGTAACATCGGTTCAATGACGGTGCCACATTTGTAGCACTTCCCTATCCGGTTTTGGTAGGTTTCATCTACCTTGATCAGTAAATCTTTTTCTTTGAGTGCTTCGACCACGGCTTTACGGGCGTCTAACACCGTCATGCCGCGGAAGCGTCCGGCTTTATCATTCATGGTGCCATCATGATTAATGACCCTAATAGCCGGCAAATGGTGTCGTTGGGCCACTTCCCAGTCGTCGAAGGAGTGAGCCGGAGTGATCTTTACTACCCCCGTTCCAAACTCCGGATTTACCATAACATCTTTAATAACCTGGACATCAAACGGACCATTGACGCCCTCGACTGTGACCACCTTCCCTACCCACTCACGGTATCGCTTGTCATCAGGGTGGACGGCTACAGCAGTGTCGCCAAACTTAGTCTCCGGCCGAGTAGTCGCTAGTGTAAAGGGCCCGTACTTCATGTAATACAACGGTGTTACGGCATCCTCGTAGGCTACCTCAATATCGGCAAAGCCAGTGCGGTGATGGGTACAGTAATTTACCAAGCGTTCACCTCTGTAAATAAGCTTTTCGTCCCACATTTTTTTAAACGTGGCGTTGGCGCGCTTAACGATCTTGTCGTCCAAGGTGTAGACGTAGTGATTCCAGTCCACACTGGCGCCTAAACGACGGAACTGCGACTGGTAGTTGTCTTTGTTCTGGGCTACGAATTCCCAAATCTGGGAATATAACTCTTCACGGGTGAAATCAAAGCGGCTCTTCCCCTGTTTGGCGAGCTCTTTTTCAAACACCACTTGCGTTTCAAAACCGGCATGGTCGGCCCCAGGGACGAATAGTGTATTATCGCCCTTCATGCGATGGTAACGGACGGCAATATCCTCTAATGCCAGTGTCAAAGCGTGGCCGAGGTGCAAGTTGCCGTTGGCGTTGGGCGGCGGTACGACAATACTGTAACTGCTCTTCCCGCCCCTGTTTTTGGGCGCAAACGCATCGCTCTTTTCCCAGAGCGCGTAGATGTCATCTTCGTAATTCTGCGGTTCGTAGGTTTTTGGTAAATTCACAAGTCTTCCTCTAAGCTCAAAGCCTATGATACCACCCCTGATAACACTTGCCTACTACCCTGAAATTAAAAACATTACAGGTTTCACGTGAAAGAGACAAACAAACTCAAGACTTTTGTCCAAAAGCCCTCACTTCATTTGTCTTTGCTAGTTCCCACATTTTGGAAAGTGCGGCGTGCATTGTTTTGCAAGCAGTACATTGCCTTTTTGTTTTCACACTAAGAATAACAGGGATGGAATGACCAATCAATATTGACAAAACAATAGATAGGTTACATAGATAAATTCGGGGCGATAGCTAGCGAATAGAGTTCAGCAAGGGGCTGCTTTTTTATTCTTTTGTAACAGCCTAGGGTGGCGATCATGGCGCCGTTGTCCGTACATAACTTCATATCGGTGTACTGAATGGGGCAGGGCAGGCGTTCGGCTAATTGACGACGTAATTCGGGGCTAGCAGCTACACCTCCACCGATGACCACCGACGCTGGGTTGAATTCTTCATATGCTAGTAAAGTCTTGTCTACGACAGTTTCTACAGCAACACGCTGGAAACTTGCAGCAATGTTGGCCTTCTGAGCCTCAGAGAGACGCTCTGATAGCTCAGAGGACGGAAATGTGTGGTCTTCACCAATTTCGGTCTGTGCGGCCCTGAGAACGGCTGTTTTTAGCCCAGAGAAACTGAAATCGTATTTTTCGGTCATTTTTGCCTTCGGAAATTGGTATGCTTGAGGGTCGCCTTTTTTTGCGGCTTCCCCGACACTAGGACCACCGGGGTAGGGTAAGCCAATAATTTTGGCCACTTTATCGAAAGCTTCACCGATGGCATCGTCGTTGGTCTGACCCAGGAGGCGGTAGTCGAAGTGATCCTGCCAGATAACTAGTTGGGAATGACCACCTGACACTATGAGGCCGAGCATCGGGAAAGTTGGGGCTACGGATGGTAGTGAGTAGGCGCTAGATAGGGCAGGGGAGATTTGCGTCAGAAAATTGACGTAAATGTGGCCCTCGACGTGATTTATGGCATAAAGTGGTTTGTTTTTGATAATTGCCAAAGTTCTGGCTGTCATAACGCCAACTAATAGAGAGCCACCCAGGCCAGCGCCGTATGTAACGGCAATAGCGTCAATGTCACTCCACGTGCACTCGGCCTGCTCTAGGGATTGGTTGATAACCGGCATGATGGACTCGATGTGTGAGCGGGCGGCAATTTCTGGCACCACACCCCCGTAAGCAGCATGCAAATCCATGCTCGACAGTACTACATTAGACAGTAGTTTTGTGCCATCCTCAACAACCGCGGCTGCGGTTTCGTCACAACTTGTTTCGATCCCTAAAACTTTCATGTCCAAACCAGTATACTAGAGCACATGGGCTTTAGATCTGTTGTTAAGAGAGTTGTTCCCCGGGCCACGTTTCAGAAAATTGAGCCTCTAGGGCACAAGAGCGAAGCGGTTATGTGGAATGTTAAAAACGGCTGGCCAGGCAGGGGTGTCAAGTTTATAGGAGTTACGGGCACTAACGGCAAAACCAGTACCTGCTTCATGATCCACCGAATGCTGAGCGAAGCTGGATACAAAGTTGGGCTGATGACCACTGTGGCGCATGGGGTGGGCAATAACATCCAACCTCAGGTTGAGCATATGACAACCGTATCCGTGCCACTGCTTCATAAACGGATCAAAGAAATGAAGGCCAAAGGTGCCGAGTGGATTGTTTTTGAGGTCACTAGCCACGCCCTGGCTCAGGGGCGAACCATTGGTATTCCATTTGAAATAGCCGTGATGACCAATGTTACGCATGAACACTTGGATTATCACGGGACGTTTGAAAAGTACCTAGACGCCAAGCGATTGTTATTCAAGCAGACTGACCGTAATCAGCAGGGAATGCGGGTAGGCATAGCAAATGCCGACGATCCAAATGGCAAGCTTTTTGCTAGCGATGTCAAAAACCCAATTTTATATGGCATTAACGGAGGTGATTTACGAGCTAAGGACGTTAAATTATCACCAGCGGGCAGCACATTTACGGCCAAATTAGGCACCAATGAATACCAGATTAAGTGCCACCTGCCAGGGTCTTTTAATGTTTCAAATGCCCTGGCCGCTATAGGCGTGGGGCAAGCGTTAGGATTGAGCATAATACAGATAGAGCAGGGAATTGCGGCACTCAAGGCTGTTGAAGGCCGGATGACCCGCATTGACGAGGGTCAAGATTTTGACGTGATTGTCGATTATGCCCACACACCAGACAGCTTTGAGAAGTTATTTAAAGATTTGAAGCCAGTGGTGAAGGGCAAATTGATTGCCGTCTTTGGTTCAGCTGGCCGCCGTGATGAGGCTAAAAGAGCAGTGCAGGGCAAGATAGCCGGCCGATATGCCGACGAAGTGGTGTTAACAGAGGAGGATGACCGTGACATTGACGGACATGAAATTATGGATCAGATTGCTAAAGGCGCTCAGGAATCGGGCAAAGTACGGGACAAAGATTTGTTTCTGGTACACGACCGTACAGAGGCTATCAAGTTTGCAGTCAAGCGAGCACAAAAAGGTGACACCGTTATCTTGCTAGGTAAGGGGCACGAGAAAGACATCCTCCGTAACGGTCCTAAGGCGGCCGAGCTGCGTCACTTACAACAGGACGACCACAACCCTGACCGCGTCGTCGAATTCCCTTGGGACGAAATCGCTACCGCTCACGAAGTCTTGAAAAATATCTTGAAATAGTGTAAAGTATTGCTTCCAATGCCTATAGAGACGCAAAAATTAGTCGATTTTCAGAATCAGTTAGCGCGTGATTATAATGCTAGGCGCGAACAACACTTGGCTCGCATAATTGAACTCGGTTCGCCCCCTGTTGGCAGTAATCCAGAAATTGATACTTTATCAGCTGAATTTACAGGTGAGAAGAGGACCCTAGATGCCCTAGCAGCATTTATCATCACAGAGGCGGCTGACTCAGTAGGCCATCTGGAACCTCACATCTTGGGCGAACCAAACGAGTAATTCAAAAGTTGACAAAACTGCAAACATTTGTTATAGTGTAAGTAAGATTTACTAAATAAAAATCTACAAAAACAAAGGATCGAAGAAATGAGCACTGACACACAAGCACTAGTTACTGAGCAGTCTGCTGAAGCAGAAGTACAAACTAACGAAGCTGCACAGGCTACAGCCGATGCTGAATTGGGGCACAAAGCTCTAGAACTGGTACAGCTTCCAGACGGAACTGTGACTACCAAGTCTGAGGTTGATGCATCAATCGCTGCTGGTGAAGAACAGAGTGGTCCTTACGGCGGCCATAATCAGCGCTAGCAACCAACTTAGCTGATTAAAAAGACCTGCAGCAGCAGGTCTTTTTAATCATTATCTAGCGTCAAAGTAGTGCAGCGGATGAAGCCGCCGCCTTTACGCAGCTCGGTAATATCCGGAGTAATGACTTTGAATCCGCGTTTTTCTAGCTCGGCTTGGAAACGGGGGGCATTATTGCTCATTACTACGGTTTCACCAGTCGATACTAAGTTCAGGGCTAAGCCTGTTCTGGCCTCCTGGCGGCTTACCTCAATCTTATCTACACCATCAAAGTTATGAAGTTTCCGGCGACTTGCAGCGGTAAACACCTCTGGGCACCAAGCGATAAGACTTTTATGGCCAGCTTCCGGTCCTCTCAAAACGGCCAGTGCCAAGTCTAAGTCGTAGTAGTAGCTATCTGTCCAGCCCGTCTGCTTGTTGATAACCCGCGGTCCTAGACCAAACAGTCGGCGCTTGGGGATGGTTTGTAAGCCGATAACTTCGTAACCTAGAGTTTTTGCAATAAAATCTTGGACAGCAACATCTGTACGGTACTCTGAACCCATGAACAAGTAATTGCCGCATGGGAGGGCGTCTCCCTGGCCGCTGAAGCGTAGTCCTGCCGGAACTTTAATAATAGTTTTGCCCAAAGCTTTCAGAACTGTCTCGGCATACGATTCCTCAGCTTGGCGTTGCTTTGGTAGGGAAGACATGACCGCAGTTTCACGCCTGATTAGAGCCCAGTTGGCCGCGTAAACACCGTCCTGACAATCAACCGGTGGATCAACAGAAACCACCCGTATCCCGGCCATTTCTACAGCTTCCTTAATGGCGTGGTGTTCGGCCACGGCTTGGTTAACATTAATTGGAACCTTGGAATCCATATGGGCATTGATGGCGAATTCGTCGCTGAAATACTGAGCACCAGACATCAAAACTGTGCGATTGATCATTACGCCCAATTGTAGCAAACAGCTCTAGGCCAAGTTAGATTTCTAACATAGCTGTTGCACAAGCACATTTTGAGGGTATAATAAGCACTAATTTAATTGAGCCAGGTGTCTTAAATTAGTACACCGACCCGGTTGAAGGTTTAGGGGTTGCCTTGAGCCTATTCAGCGTTCGGCGATCTCTAGCACTTTGAAAATGTGTAAGCTACATGGCCGGCATTTGATCGTTGCTCGCGATTAATTGCCGACCATGTATAGGATCCCAACCACCAACCAGAGGAGACAGCAACGTCCATGAGCAAGCTGCAGGGTAGGCAGACCAACAACAAGGCACGCCGCAAGGGTGTCGTGAAGGCCAACCCCAACCGTCGCACCTCGCGTGCGCTCAACCAGCAGGGCAAGGGCAGGCGATGAAGCCACACAGCAAAGACATCAGGATGCCCCAGCGCCCAGACCCCCGCACCAGCCTGATCCGCGGATCGCAGATCATCGGCTCCCGACCCCTCGGCGGCAACAGCACTTCTCGCGGCCAGCAGGCGCGCGGGTAACCGCACAACCACAACAGAGACAGGAGGTTGCCCATGGGTAGATGATATTGCTCATCTCGTCGCCCTAAAATACGGGAAAGGATTGCCGGCTGGCACACGCACGATGGTGGACAGGCCTCCGGTCGTTCAACCCCTCACCGCGCCAGCCGGCAATCCTCACCGCCCACCACCCGATCCAACTTACACATTTTCAATTTCACCATAGCTACTAAGACGCCAGTCAGGGCGTTTTTTAGTTTATGAACATAAGTTTTTTGCTTCTTTACAAAAACAGGTGTATAAAAAAAGTAATTCAATGAGAGGCAAGTTTTAAAAAGCAGAAATCGAATTGAAGGATTTGCATCCTGGAGCTCGTTGGGAGTTCGGAAGCAATGTACTTTGAGATTGTGTAGAACCGTTGTCGGCAGGTATTCGTAAACGTTATTTATGAGTAGCTGCCGACAACGGAGTCGGAACTGCTAGCGTTCTATCCATCCACCACCGCTCGTCCGAAGGAAATCGAACCTTCAGGAAGGGACAATCTGTGGCACACAAGGGCAACACAAGACCCGCAAACAAAAAGGGTCGCTGGGGAAGCAAGCACAAGTACGGAAGGCCAGCCGAATTCGGCCAGGAGCGTCGGCAAGCTCGAAGGTTCAACCCACCTCCGTGCTACTCCACTCTGTGGGTGCCCGGCCGTGACTGCGTCTTGTTCCTGCCCTGGACCATCGTTCCCATGTTCGTAGCACCCTTCGGGAGGTACGCCTAAGTCAACAACCGACACCACCTGAGGGACGAAGCAGCGACATCGCTCGCCGCGTACTGTCGGTAGCTTCGTCTATTGAGGGGACGTGAGGGTTGCTGGATGTGCGCCGGTAGAACAGATGACTGCGTAGGACATTCGTCCTTGCATCCGTTCCCCGCGCCACCAGCAACCCCGTTCCATCTCATTCCTACACAATCTCTTTAATCCTGAAAATCAAAATATCCGCGACAAACGTTGCGGATATTTTTAATTGCTAAATATGTGGAGGATGGGCTTGGTTTTCTAGGGTGTTGTGATTGCGGGAGGAGAGGGGTGGTGGCGAATGGCCAACGACAC
The DNA here is from genome assembly GCA_964487615.1 of uncultured Candidatus Saccharibacteria bacterium. GTDB lineage: Bacteria > Patescibacteriota > Saccharimonadia > Saccharimonadales > CAZARM01 > CAZARM01. Next base: position 24,676 of record CAZARM010000003.1, read on the forward strand.
TCTTCTACTTCGGCAAAACCCGAAAACCAAGCCCGGGTACCCGGTAGGGGCGTGCACGCCATTGTGCTCACCCATACCGGGGTCCGGTGTTCCTACGAGACGCCGAGGCGGCTCTGTGCTGCGGTGGCCCGCTTCTTGTTGACCGACTCGGCCTTGTGCTTGGCGACCTTGATGATCGCTGCGTGCTGGTCGGACATGAAGTTCTTCCACTTCTCGTCGCTGAGCTGCTGTTGCGGCTTGACCTTGGCTTCGAGCCAGCCGTCGTTCTTGACCTCAGCGTGTGACACGGCGGCCATGGCTTTGACCGTAGTGCAAACCCGCTCTTGATCTTCGCGTGACAGTCCGAAACCATTGAGATCGATCTTGATCTCACCCGCTCCGGAGCCAGCTGTCAAAAATGCCACAATGCCTTCTTTCCCCTGTGTTCGGTCCTTGTAGGAATTGGACCCAAAAACAATACCATAAAAACTATTTATTGACAATAGTAAGGAAATTTGTTCTTATATATATATGATGCCCTTATTTGAAGATGAATCAAATTTTGAACAAGAACCAGGTTCTTTAGACGACTATAATCGTGAAGGCCTGCGAGTATTGCATGAAACTCAGTCTGTTTTAACTGAAAAAATGATCGACACCGCATTCTTGGCGATTAAATTATTATGGAAAGAGCAAGACGAAGAATTCGACAGATTAGGTGCGGAGGGCTGGCCAGAGGGCGAAGAGTTAAAATATAAAGTCATGGAAGACCCTCATGGTTTTCCTTTTGAAGAAGACCACACAACAAGGGCGCTCTCCATGCTACTTAGGCCAAAAGTGTCGGAGTCAGTAGACCCCGTGGACATTAATCCTAACGATGCCACGCTAGAAAAGCTCAAAGTATTTGTGCCAATACCCCAAGATACAGCTCTCAGTGAAAATTTTCTGGTTGACGAATTACCTAAGCCTAAAGAGATCGGTATCGCCTACACCACCCCTGAAGGGCTAGTTTGCAGCTATGTCATCAATAAATTAAAGGTATTGCCATTTGTGAGTGCTTTTGATGGTGATGATGTAGAAATAGCTCCGCTTGAAGAAACGCCCGATATTGTAATGGATGAGTTGTCAGGAGATCCTGCAGTCATGAGGGTTGAGGCCCCTCTGGTGGCCGATCTTTTCACTAAGCTTTTACAGTGGAAAGCGGTTGTCCAGCGAGTGTCAGCAGTCGGTGACCCTGAAGTCCACGACCTGTAAAAATACCGCATCGATTTCTTGACAGAGTATTCTAAAATTGGCTATCATAGGGGTTGATTGGCACTTTCATGGTGAGAGTGCTAAAAAATTCTTTAGGAACTAGAGGAGGAACAGATGAGTGTAAAAATTCAACCTTTGGCTGATTATATCGTAGCAGTTGCCGAAGAAGCGACGGCCAAGACCGCCAGTGGCTTATTTCTAACCCAAGCCGCCCAGGAAAAACCTAAAGTCGCCAAGGTGGTCGCCGTGGGCAAAAAAGTGACCGAAGTAAAAGCTGGCGACCGGATTATTTATGGTGGTTACAGCAACGAAGGTGTCAAGCACGAAGGCAAAGAATATTTGCTTATCAAATCAGAGAATATTTACGCGATTGTAAAGTAGGAGATTATATATGGCAAAGAAAGTTTTTTATGATGATGACGCTCGCAAGCGAGTATTGGGCGGAGCTGAAATTTTATACAATGCGGTTAAAACGACTATGGGTCCCAAAGGGCGCAATGTAGTTATTAGTAAATCTTACGGCGCGCCAACGGTGACTCACGATGGCGTGACGGTGGCCAAAGGCGTGGACATAGCTGATGTTGATGACGAGACTCTGGGCTACAAAGTAGGTGCCGAACTGATCAAACAGGCTGCCAACAAAATGAACGATATGGCAGGTGACGGCACCACAACTGTGACGGTGTTGACCTACCACATCCTTAATGAAGCCAACAAACTGATAGCAGCTGGCCACAACCCAATGCTGCTGCGCAAAGGCTTGGAAGCCGCAGCTCAAGATGTTATTACCAAGCTGGCAACTATGGCTGAAGACGTGCAAGGCAAGAAAAATCGTGTAGCCGAAGTTGCCACTATCTCTGCCGGGGACGCCGAAGTGGGCGTACTGATCGCTGAAGTCATCGAAAAAGTCGGCAAAGACGGGGTGGTAACTGTTGAAGAAGGCCAGGGCTTGGCCCTGGAATCTGAAGTTGTCGAGGGCTTTACCTTTGACCGTGGCTTTGTCAGCCCCTACATGGTGACTGACACCGAACGCATGGAAGCCGTCTACGACAAGCCCGCCATCCTGGTGACTGACAAAAAGATTACCTCTATTCAAGACGTCCTGCCAATCCTAGAGAAGCTGGTCCAATCGGGCAAGAAAGACCTGGTGTTGATTGCCGACGATGTTGAAGGCGACGCCATGGCCAACCTGATCTTGAACAAGCTCAAAGGCACCTTTAACGCCGTGGCCGTCAAAGCTCCGGCTTACGGCGACCGCCGCAAGGAAGTCCTAGAAGATATTGCCACATTGACTGGCGCCACGGTGATTTCTGATGACCAAGGACACAGCTTTGAGGATGCCGAGCTAGACATGATTGGCGCGGCCCGCAAAGTGATTGTGACCAAAGACGAAACGACAATTATCGAGGGTAACGGCCGCAAAAATGATCTGAGCGCTCGGATCAAACAAATTAGTGCCCAGATTGCTAGCGCCTCCAGCGAATATGAGCGTGAGCAGTTAGAGAAGCGCCGTGCCGCACTATCTGGCAAAGTCGCCGTCATCAAGGTCGGTGGGGCCACTGAAACCGAAATTGAGGAAAAGAAATTCCGAGTTGATGACGCTGTTGCGGCCGTCAAAGCTGCCATGAGCGAGGGTATTGTTCCTGGCGGTGGCGTGACCCTAATTAATCTGACTGCAGCTGTAACCACCGCTGCCGATGACGACGATTCCGTCAAAGCCGGCAAAGACTTGCTCAAAAAAGCTTTGGAACAACCATTCCGCATTTTGCTGGCTAATGCCGGTCTCAATCCTGAAGAGTGGTTGCCACAGGTGAAATCAGGCAAGAAAGGCCTAGGGCTAGATGTAAATAATCCAGCAAAATTGGTCGACCTGAAAACCGCCGGTATCGTTGATCCAGCCCGTGTAACCAAAGAAGCCATCCAAAACGCCGTATCGATTGCTGGAACCAGTATGACTATGGGCGCTCTAGTAGTTGATGTACCAGAAAAAGCCGCTGCCGCTCCAGATATGGGAGGCATGGGCGGGATGATGTGAGGCGCCTCGCTTCGCTTGCTTAAGAAAAACCCCGGGCGGGCTTTTCTTCCTTTTCCTGAATTAGGAAACTAAAAACCCGACATAAAGATCGGGTTTTAGTTAATCTATTATCTCGGAAACGTTAGCGGGAAGTGGAATATTGCATAAATTGCTAGTTTGTAGTATGGTAGTAACAGAAACAGGAGACTACCATGGCAGTGTGGCCATTTAATCGTAAGAAGACCGAAGATTCAACGTTACCCGAGGAAGTACAGAATTATTACCAAGCTGAAAAGCGCGAGCGTGCTGGCGTAGCCGGCTTGCTGGCCGTAGGCACTCTGTTGGTTACTGTTTTAATAGCCGTTGGACTATTCTTTGGTGGTCGCTGGATATACCGCACTGTAGTTGATAACAACGACGACAAAAACACTAACACGACTGCAGAAAATAATGGTGAACAACAGCCCGTTAGCCCCACAACTGACAATCAAGACAAGAAAGCTGATACTCCAGCCCCAACTACACCATCGGCTAACCCAACTCCAAATCCAACTCCAGCCACGACGCCCCAACCTACTACGCCTACGGCTGCCGCCCAAACACCAACAACCACCCCCAAAACTGGTTCAGATGATCTACCAAACACTGGCCCAGGCAATATCACAGCCATTTTGATTGGCACCGTAGTTTTAGCTTCCGCGCTCCACTACGTTACTCTCGGCCGTCGTCAGACTAGTTAAGCCATGAAGACAGGTCGGTGACCTGCCACCTTCTTTAAGCTGTTGCTTGTTGGGTGAAGTAGTTGATTTCGTTAATGATGTCTAGCAAGGCTTGGGCGCGGACCTTGTCGTCTTTGATCGCTTTGGCAGCTTCGTAAGCTGTCTTTACTAGTGACTGGTCATCAGAAGCTTGGATCATCATCATAGTGGTCTTGAATTTTTCCTCGGGCGTTTGATCTAAGTGATCAACTAGTGGTGAGAGTTCGTGCAGAGCATCTAGTTTTATGTGGACTAGATCGTCCTTGGCGTTGGCCGTGTCAGAGTTGGACAGTATGTCATCATCGCTGCTGTCGTCACCTGCTGGAGGTGCGCTGGGGGCTGGGGAATCGTCATCGTGTGCTGGTGCCGTGGTAGCGAGGCTAGGAGAGTCTAGAGAAACCGCTGAGCTGTCGAAGGCTGGTGCGCTTGAAGCTGGCAAAGCATCATCATGGGTCTCCGCATCAGGTGTCACTAACTCATCTGGCGCCGGACTGATTACTGGCGTTGCACTGCTTTGATCATTACTTTGTTGGTTGTCGTCATCATGGCCAAACATCTATCCACCCCCTAGTGTCCGTGAATACCCACGGATGTTTTTCAATTTACTGTTTCCAATCTACAATGGGTATAGTAACAAATTGAACTTATAAGCAAAAGAGTTTTCAGACAGGAGCGTAAGAACTGTGTTAGATGATTTGAAATATATTCACCAGCGAGATGCCCAAGACGCGTTGGGGATAGCCGAAAAGCAATGGCAGCAGTTGCAGCATAGTTTCAGTCTGGAGTTTCAACCGAAAAGTATTACCAATATCGTTTTTGCTGGTATGGGCGGATCGGCGTTAGCGGCGGCCGTCAGTCTCAGTTGGCCAGGCTATAAGCTGCCATTTGAAATCTGCCGCAACTACGACATTCCTAAACATGTTGGCCCGGAGACATTGTTTATTGCCTCGAGTTACTCTGGTAACACCGAAGAAACACTCAGTGCGCTGGCCCAAGCCGAAGAAAAGAAGGCTCAGATTGTCATCATTGCGTCAGGTGGCAAATTGCAGACGATTGCCCAGGAGAAGGGATATCCTTTTGAGTTGCTGCCCCCTGTTGGGCAGCCGCGCTTCGGAGTTTTCTATAGTCTGAAGGCATTCGTGACTATCCTAGAAAAAGCTGGGCTGGTGGCCACAAACGACGCCGAAAAAGAATTACACGAGGCCGCCGACTTCTTAGAGCAAGCAATAAAAAGCTGGCTACCCACAGTAGCCGCTTCCAAGAACCCCGCCAAACAACTTGCCCAAGAAGTCATGGGGCAATCAGCCGTCATCTATGCTGGCCCATTGTTGTACCCCGCAGCCTACAAGTGGAAAATTAGCTTCAATGAAAATGCCAAAAACGTGGCCTGGAGCGGGGCCTTTCCAGAGTTCAACCATAACGAATTCCTAGGCTGGACCAGCCACCCCGTGGACAAACCTTACAAAATCATTGAACTCAGGAGCAACCTAGAACACAAACGGGTCCAAAAGCGCTTTGAAGTCAGCGAGCGGCTACTATCTGGCAAACGGCCGGCACCAGAAATAGTCAACGTACAGGGAGAAACCATCCTCCAGCAACTGTTATGGGCGATTACGTTTGGTGATTTTGTGACACTGTATACCGCACTGCTGAACAACCAAGACCCCAGCAATATTGACTTGCTGGAGAAGTTTAAGAAAGTTATGGTGGAATAGAGGAGTAACCATGGATTCCAAACAACTTTTTGCCCGATCGGTGGAAGAAGCGGCTGGTTGCGTGCTGCACGTCAAAGCCGATCAATTGACGAATGCCACGCCTTGTAGCGAGTGGGATCTGCGCGCGCTGCTGAACCACATGGTCTACGAGTTATTATGGGTACCAGATCTGTTGTCCGGCAAAACAGTTCATGAGGTGGGCGACAAATATGATGGCGACGTACTCAAAGGCGACCACGTGCGAGCCTGGGAACAAGCCGTCGACGGGGCTTCGGCCGCCATTCATGCCGCCGACCTGGAAGCCACCGTGCATTTGTCTTACGGTGATGTTAAGGCCAAAAACTACATTGCCGAAATGGCCCAGGACATGATGATCCATGGTTGGGATGTCGGCCAAAGTGTGAACTGCAGCTTAGTTATGGACAAGGCTGCCGCCCAAACCATGTATGAGCATACTCTGCCCAGAAAAGAAGAAATGAGGACCAGCGGCCTGTTTGGTACACCCCTTGATGTAGCCCAGGATGCCGATATTCAGACAAAACTACTAGCACTAATGGGCAGAAGTGCTGATTGGCAAAAGACTCATGAAGACCAAAACCGTTGATGATATCAAAGATTTAGGCACAATTCTATCGGTTTGGGCCCACCCTGATGACGAATCTTTTGCCTGCGGCGGGCTGATGAGTCAGGCGGTAGCCAATGGTCAAACCGTCGTTTGCCTGACGGCTACCAAAGGCGAAAAGGGGATTCAAGATGAATCGCGCTGGCCCAGCGAGCGTTTAGGTCAAATCCGGGCCGAAGAGCTAGATGAAGCACTTAGTATTCTGGGTATCACTGAGCATTATTGGCTAGATTACCCAGATGGTGGCTGCAAACTAGTCAACTCCGAGGAGGCGATTATGCGCATTGCTCAACACATCCGGCACTATCAGCCGGACACTATACTTACATTTGGTCCAGAGGGGATGACCGGACACCCCGATCACTGCTGCGTATCAACTTGGGTGGACGCGGCTGCTAACCAAGCTGACTCAAAGGCCAATGTCTACCATGCCGTTGAGCTGCGCGAGAATTACGAAGCTATGAAAGCGGCCGATGAAAAGTACAACTTCTTTTATAATATCGACCAGCCGCCGCTTAAAAACGAGGGTGAATGTGATATTTTGATCAAACTTCCCGACGAATTGCTGATAAAAAAGTATCAGGCATTAGCATCTATGCCTTCGCAGTACGAAGCTATGTTAAGAGATTTTGGGCAGGATGTGATCTGCTCCATGATCTGTAACGAAGCTTTCACAAAGAGTAAGGGGACTGATTGAACAACCAAGAATGGGCGCTGGTTACCGGCGCCAGCAGTGGTATTGGCAAAGCCTTTGCCGAACTGTTTGCCCTAAACGGCATCAATGTAGTTTTGGCGGCTCGCGATAAGCCGGCATTGGCACTCCTAGCCACCCATCTAGAGAAAAACTACGGGATCAAAACTCTGTTGTTCGCGGGGGACTTATCAAAAGAGCTCGAGCTTCAAAAACTAGTGGCCGCTATTGACCGAGCTAAGTTACGGGTGACCTATCTAATCAACAGCGCGGGTTTTGGCCTGTATGGACCGTTGCTGACGACCGATTGGGAGCGTGAGCGGGATATGATTAGGCTCAATGACATTGCGCTGACCTACTTGAGCAAACACTTCGCGCACCAAATGAAGCAAGAAGGGCGAGGGTACATTGTTAATCTGGCTAGCGTGGCGGCTTTCTTCCCGGGGCCTAACATGGCTGTGTACTACGCTTCCAAAGCCTACGTACTTCATTTGAGCGAAGCACTGGCGCAGGAACTAAGCGGCACTGGCGTATCCGTGACTGCCTTATGCCCAGGCCCCACAGCTAGCGGTTTTGCCCACACCGCCAAAGCCGACAAAACCAGTATTTTTCGCGGCCGGTTGCCGCTAGCTGACGATGTAGCTAGGTTTGGCTACAAATCGATGCTATCCGGCAAGCGAGTAGCCATTCATGGTTGGCGCAATAAGCTCACTGTCTTTGTTGTGCATTTTGTGCCACGCCGACTGGTAGTCCACATGGTCGCACACCTCCGCTAGATGGGACGATCTTTGAGTTTAAGTAGGTATGCCATGTAAGCAACAACTAAATGGAGGCCAAAATAACTGACCAAGATTGTTGCCATTTCACTCAGACTAAATAGTCGTAATGGGGCAACGGCAATCAGGGCACCAATGATATAGTCAATCTGGTCAAAAGGGAACCAGCTGTGGCCAGCGGGTACGCCTAACTGGCGTTTCAAGAAACTCTCCACGGCGTCGCCATAAAGAGCTCCAAAACCCATGATTGCGCCAATGAAGAACCAGATAGCCAGCGGCTCGCTCCGATGAGTCAGTGCTGCCTGCAAGCTGCCAGTGACACCAGCTGCGAACACTCCTAGTACCACACCGCGCCAAGTTTTATTGTTGCCGGTAATACGTTTGCCACGGTAGGAGCCACCGAAGTCCATCGGCGTCTTCCAGCGATTGAGCAGGGGGACACGATTGGCCAGCACCGGTACGGCATTGGCGACGCCGGCTGGCAAAAACAACCAAAGAGCCTCCAAAACACCAATCACGAGAGTTTCCGGGTAATTTTAATCAATCGTTCAAACACCGTTAGCCAGGACAAGGCAGCAATAAAGATTACCGCAGTCATCAGGCCAGGAATGCCTAACAAGAGTCCCAAGATCAGCGCAAACATCCGCAGCTCATAGCGCATAAATCCATCTTGGAATAGGCGGTTTACTTCGGTGGTACTTAGGCCTTTGCCAGCTATGACGGTTTCGCCCTTGGCTTTTGTATAACTTACTAACAGGGACCCGCCAATCGCACCTACTATAACGGCAAAAAACCAGCTTCCTATTTCAGCGCTGTACGACCCGTAATAATAGGTGAAGATATAGCCAATCCCCATGTACAGAAGGACTTCTTTGATCCGGTCGGTGACAGCGTCTAGCAGCATTCCGGCGCTACTGGCCTTGCCCTGCAACCGCGCTAGCGCACCGTCCAGACTGTCAAATAGCCCAAACACCACTAGCCCAATTGCGGCGTAACCAAAATAACCTTTGGCGATCAAGACGGCGATGGGCATATGCATAATCAGCCCTGTAATGGTAACGGCGTTTGGAGTAATCTTACCACCACTTACCGCGTTTAGCAGTTTAGCTATGTGGTTCATAAGGCCACGTACCATATCGCGGACAGCATCCAGCAGAGAATTAACGGATTTCATTAGTGCTTATTATACTGAAAACTATGGAACAGCAGTTACTTTTTGAGGCGGAGCTGCCATTCTTTGAGGCTGGCGCCAAGTTTCAGGAGGACATCATCAAAGTGAGCTTTTGGCCGGCCGTGGTCATCCATGCCACCGCCCCACAAGGGGATGTGCACATTACTGCGCACCGGGATAGCGTCAACATTCAGTAGGTTTAGCTTGAGTTGTTGCACAGCCCGTGTACCCGCCGCCGCACCACCATAACTGACGAAGCCAACTGGCTTGAAGCGCCATTCCTCGAATACCCAATCGATAGCATTTTTTAGTACCGCCGTTGGGCCGTGGTTATATTCGGGGGTGATAAACAAGTAAGCCTCAGCCTCAGCGACGCGCTTGGCCCAGGCGGCTCCTTTTGAATTTTTGTATGTGAAGTTAGGGGCGCTCGGCGCCCCGGGTTCGTCATAAAACGGCAAGTCAACCTGGCGGAGGTCAACAACTTCCAGCTCTAGCTCGGTATCTTGTTTCAAAATGTCTAGAGCCCAGGTCACAACTTTGTCGGCTACCCGGCCTTCGCGGACACTGCCGTTAATAATCATTAATTTCATAACACTCCTTGGGGTTTTTATAGTTTTTTAGGGTCGAATCCGTGCTGTGCAAGCAGCGATTTGTTGAGCTGATAGATCTTTTCCTTGCCGACTTTATGTTCCAATACCACGCCTGCCTCAACCAGCTTGCCGATGTGATGACTGACGGTTGGTTGACTCAGCAGAGACTGCTCAAGGACTTTTTTACATGGGGTAAATTTGCTATCACAGACTAGTTGCCGAATAATCTCCAGCCTAGTAGGGTCTGCCAGCGCTTTTAAAATCGTGATCGTTTGCTCGTCGTGACTCATCGTAAACACATTATACATTGATACATTTAAATATGTCAATATGTATATTAGCCTCTGGTATACTGATAGCAAATGCGTGCCGCAACAGTTCTAACAGGCAAATACGGACGGCTGATCAAGGCCCTGGCAGTTTCCAACGCCGTGAGCTTGGCGCTGTTTGGTCTGAGGGTGCTTGGAGCAGAGAACTTCCGGTTCTGGTTTCTGTTTTGGAATTTGGCACTAGCCTGGATACCTCTGCTACTAGCCACAATGCTTAGCAGAAGCCTAAAGAAACAGCGCTGGTTGTCATGGAAAAACATCGGTTTAAGCCTGCTATGGTTGGGGTTTTTGCCCAATAGTTTTTACATTCTGAGTGACCTGATTCATGTCCGACCAACAGGGGAAATTAACATTCTGTTTGACGTGGTGCTGTTTACGTCGATTATATTCAACGCCTATATTTTTGGATTTATGAGTTTGTACATGGTACACCATGAGCTGTTAAAGCGCCTGCGTGCCCAAACGGCGCACCTATTGGTTGGAGTAGTGCTACTCATTTGCAGCTTTGCCATTTACTTGGGACGATTTTTGCGCTGGAACACCTGGGACATCATTGCTCATCCGATTGGGCTGTTGTTTGACGTGTCGGATCGCATCATCAACCCAGTAGCTCACCCCCAAGCGTTTTCGACAACCGTTATATTTATGCTGCTACTAAGTAGCATGTACTATGTGATATTTGAACTGGTGCGTTTGCTGCGTAGTCAGGCTTAACGATCTCTTATATACTTGAGTCTAACCATGAGAGAGATTACCCAAGCGATTGAGGACGTTGTACAACAGTTGTTCAAGGCCGACGAGGCAATAGAGTTAACGCGGCCTGATGAACAATTTGGCGATTACTCTACCAACGTTGCGCTGCAACTCGGCAAAAAACTTGGCAAAAACCCACGGGAGGTCGCCGAATCCATCGCCGCCCATGTGAGAGGACGGACCTCTCACATAGAAGGGATTAGTGTGGCTGGTCCAGGGTTCTTGAACTTGAAACTGACCGACAAGGCCTTAATTAAGCTAGCCAATAGTGAGTCTAGTAAGCCACTTGCCGGACAGGTGGTTGTGGTTGAGCTCAGTTCGCCAAACCCGTTCAAAGAATTTCACATCGGGCATATGTATAACAATACTGTCGGCGAAGCCTTGGCCCGCTTGCACGAGCAAGCTGGGGCTACCGTACACCGTGTCTCTTACCATGGTGATGTGGGAATGCACATCGCAATGTCTATTTGGGCCATCAAGCGGCGCATTAGTGACGACACCAGCAAGCTTACTGATGTGGAGGCTGAAGCGCGACCACTTTTCTTGGGTGAAGCCTATGCCGAAGGTGCAACGGCCTTCAAAGAAGACGAAGAAGCGCAGCAAGCCATCAAGCAGCTAAACAAGCAGCTTTACGATCGTTCCGATGAAGTAGCAAATACAATCTATGACGAGTGCCGCACCTGGAGCCTCAACTACTTCAACAACATCTATAAATTGACCGGTGCCCAAGTCGACAAAGCCTACTTCGAAAGCCAGTCCGGGCCTAAAGGTCTAGAAGTCGTTAAGACACACTTAACGGACCGTATTTTTGAGGAAAGTGACGGCGCGATTATTTACCGCGGCGAAAAAGTCGGTTTGCACACCCGGGTATTCGTTAACGCCCAAGGACTGCCGACATATGAAGCTAAAGACATTGGGTTGACTATGCTCAAGTGGCAAGACTTCAAGTTCGACCGCTCAGTTATTATTACAGCTAACGAAATTGATCAATACTTCAAGGTGGTACTAGCTGCCATGCATGAGGTTGATGCCAAAATGGCCGAGCGCACCGTCCACTTGTCTCACGGACTACTGAAACTAACTACTGGCAAGATGTCCAGCCGGACTGGCCAAGTCTTGCGAGCGCTGGATGTTATAGACATGGTTAGAAAGGCTGCGAAATCCGCCGCTAAGGATAGCACTGAGGCCATAGAGGAAAGTACTTTAGGGGCTATCAAGTACGCGTTTTTGAAGCAACGTATTAGCGGTGACACCGTTTTTGACATAGAAGAATCAGTTGCGACTGAGGGCAATTCTGGGCCATACTTGCAGTATGCACATGCCAGAGCACGCAGCATCCTGGCTAAGGCGCGCGTCGAAGACCAGTCAGTCGATACCTTTGAACCAGGGGAGCGCAGTTTGTTGCGCAAACTGGGGGAGTATGCCGAAACCGTCGATAAAGCTGTCAATGAGCTGATGCCGCACCACATCGCTACCTATCTCTATGAACTAGCCCAAAACTTCAACAGTTTCTATGAGCATAACCGTGTCATTGGTGATCCGCGCCAAGCGGTTCGCCTGCAACTAGTCCAAGCCTACGCCGACACCCTCAAAAACGGCCTGACACTCCTAAATATTCCCGCGCCTGACCACATGTAACTACCTAAGCTGCAGCACAGGAGAAGATGGCGAAAATTTCTTTTCCGAGCCATCAGCCACGAAAATAATTTTCTGATCACTATCACGGTATAAAATAACATCTTCTTTTAAGTGACGGGTTTCTACCCACTCTTGGTGCTTCGCCTGGAGACGTTTAATTTTCTCTTGACTCGGTTGTAATAATTCAGGCGTCTGAATCCCGACAGCATCAAATAGCTTTCGGCCAAGTTTGCGAAATATGCGATCCGCGCGCATACGGTATTCTTCCTGTCTCCTTACTTCTATCTCTTGGGGTGTGTGGGGTTCGCTATAAAGAGGATGCAGACCCTTTGCTTCAAAACGAGCGTTAGCTTCATCTATCTCTTCCCTTGTTACCCGAGGGATAACATCTACAATACTTATGCCATTAAAGAATGGCCTTCTTGCCCGGAAGAACTCGCCCGAGTCATAAGCTGTATCTAGGATATATTTGAATTCGTCGGTAGAAACTACTTGTGTTTCGGCACCCGCTTCTGGACTCCATTCGGGACCCAGTGACTCAACAAGTGCGTCTAGTTGGCCGTTTGACATGACAACTCCTTACTAGTTCAAGCATAAAACTTTCCATGTAAATAACAAGTCAGGAAGCATCAAAAAGAATTCGGAAAGGCGTACAATAAGTCGGCATGCTAGAGACGGCGCACAAACTTATAAAAAAAGTGGGGAAGCACCTGGGGTTGAGCGCCGAGGACGTTGCTTATTTGCTCAAAACTGATGCTGAACACGAGTTTGACATCGAATTGAGTAATGGCAATACACACAAAGCTTATCGGGTGCAGCATAACAATACTTTAGGACCATACAAAGGTGGTATTCGATTCCATGCAGATGTCAATAAGGATGAGGTGCGAGCCCTAGCAACGCTTATGTCGCTCAAGACCGCGGCTGTCGGCCTACCACTGGGCGGCGGCAAGGGTGGGGTGGGCGTAAACCCTAAAAGCCTATCGGACGGCGAACTAGAAGAGTTGGCACGCAAGTATGTGATGCACCTAGCTCCACACATTGGCCCGGACAAAGACGTGCCAGCGCCAGATGTTAATACTAACCCAGCTATCATTGACTGGATGGTGGACGAATATGAAAAGCAGACGGGTGACAAGACTCGAGCTAGTTTCACCGGTAAAAGTATTAAAAATGGCGGTAGCCTGGGTCGGGATGCAGCTACTGGTCGGGGTGGAGTCATTGTTCTGCGTGAGATCTTAAAACTGATGGGCTTAAACCGCAAGGACCTGACGTACGGCGTACAGGGGTTTGGCAACGTTGGGTCGTTTTTTGCCGAAGTAGCGGAAGTCGAACACCCTTGGTGGCTGCTAACCGCTGCAACCGACTCTAGCGGTGGCATTACTGACGCCTTTGGGCTTGATGCCAAAGAACTAGATGCCTATAAAAAAACCGGCAACAAGCTATTTGACTATAAATCAGACAGCGCCGCGATGATTACTAATGAGCAATTTGTTCACGAAGAGGTTGATGTGCTGGTACTAGCGGCTTTAGGCGACGTGGTTACAGACCAAAACATGAAAAGCGTCAAAGCAAAGTTCGTTTTAGAACTGGCCAATGGCCCAGTTAGTGAGGCAGCTCATGACTATTTGATCAAAAAAGGCGTTGTGGTCATTCCGGATGTGCTTGCGAATGCAGGGGGTGTTATAGTCAGTTACTTGGAATGGCTACAGAACAGGGCTGGCGAGCAGTGGAGCGAGGACAAAGTAAACACCGAACTCGAGCGATTGCTGGTCAAGGCCACGCACGACGTCTATGACTACATGACCAAGCACAAGTTATCGCTGAAAGAAGCCGCCTTTGCCATCGCCATCCGACGAATTTTAGATAAACGAGGAGATAATTAAGTTATGGCCGAAAATTCAGAACCCAAACAAACCACCGTAAGGCGTGAAGTGGTTATTTCAGTGCCAGCCCTTAAAGTGCCGAAGTTCTTGCAAGGCTTTACTAATTTTGTGCGCGAACAGGGAGTCATCGGTCTAGCGGTCGGATTTGTGCTGGGCGCCCAAGTCAAAGTACTGGTTGATCAATTGGTTACTAGCTTCATATCCCCCCTGTTAGCTCTTGCCTTGCCAGGCAAAGAAAATAGCTTGGTAGAGAAGAGCTTTAGCCTGTCGTGGGCTGGCAAAACCGCTGTCTTTACCTGGGGCGCCTTTGCCTTTCAATTTATTTCGTTCCTGATCGTGGCGCTAGTAGTGTATGAGATTGTTCATTTGCTCAAGCTTGATCGACTAGACAAGAAGAAATCATAAGCAATATTTGCTAGTGCCCGCAATAGAGCTATAATCCTAGATATAACAATTAGGAGGAAACTCTATGGTAGTAGTTCGTATTTTACAGCGCCGAGATGCTGCGTCATTAGTGGTAGCCATTGCTGCAGGACTAGTGGTCGGACAGTTCGTCAGCAGTATAACCAACCATCTGTCGGATGTCCTGTCTGGCGTCGACTCAAATGCAAGTTTTAAAACTGCGTACTGGCAGCCGATCGTCACGTTTGTACTACAACTGGTTGTGCTGGAGATACTGGCTCGCTTGGCTGTGGCCGCTCGGGCTGAGTTAGTCAGAAAGCGCTAAATTCACCCCATGCAAAAGACTGATGACGATTGGAAGCAGAAACTGACTGCTGAGCAGTACAAAGCGCTGAGAGAGAAGGGTACCGAAGCGCCGTTCTCTGGCAAATTACTTCACAATAAAGACAGCGGCATGTATGTCTGTGCGGCTTGTGGCACAAACTTGTTTAGTTCAGATACCAAATTTGATTCCGGTTCTGGCTGGCCTAGTTTTTATGATGTGGCAGAGAAGGGCAACGTCAGACTAGAAAAAGACTCCTCTTTGGGAATGGAGCGCACAGAAGTTGTTTGTGCTACCTGTGGCGGGCACCTAGGGCACTTATTCAATGACGCACCACAGACACCAACTGGCCAACGCTACTGCATTAATTCAGTATGTCTAAAGTTCGAGGGAAAATAGCCAAAGCTCTATTTTTGGGTGTTGATTGCTACCACAAACGCCACGAATAATACAAACACTACCAGTTCTACAATACCCAACACATAACCAATCATGGCATGAGTCTTAGCGCCAGGTGTGGGCTGCTGCTTGTACAGGGACAAGCCCTTTCGGCCCAATATAACAGCAGCCACACTAAACGGTAGACCGATAAAGGGCAACAAGCCAAAAATACCCATATAATACCCAATCAATGCCGGCATATTCTTGGTAGGGATGATAGCCTGAAAACTATCTGACTCAGAGTTGCCGGTTGGTTCTGGGTTAGGTGGTGCTGCCTGTTGATCAGATTTTAATGCGGGTGATTGTTCTGTCATGAATTCAAGTTTAACCTTTTGTATTTTGCAGGGCAACAATCATAGCTAAAGACCAAAGAACTCTTCTAGAGTTTGGATGTTCTTGTTATGCAGTTCGGTTGCTAGTTCGGCGCCGACGTATCGAATGTGCCAGGGCTCTGAACGGTAACCTGTGATGGATTCTTTGCCAGGAACGTAACGGATGATAAAACCGTACAGGTAGGCATGTGTAACCAGCCATTTGCCCTCTTTGGTGTTCCCAAAACAGTCCTCGATGCCGCAGCCACCGCCACCAACGTCTATAGCTAGTCCTGTTTGGTGTTCAGAATAACCGGGCTTGGCACTTTCGGTGTCAGCTTTAACTTGGCCGTTGGCAGCAACTTCTCGTTTATAAACAGTTACTTGGGCATTGTATGAGCGGTAGCCGCTCAACGGGCTGATTGTCAGTTTGTCGATTTTTGCACCGGCTAACAGCTGAGTTAGGGCACTGGCTGCTTCCTTGCGCAATTGCTGTCCATTACCAACGCTTGTTAGATCTGACGGAGCATAAGTCAGAGGGTTCAAGGGCCGTTGTTTGTTGACCACCACCCAAATGCTGGCTGGGTCGGTCAGCGAGCGCTTGGATTTATCCAGCGAGGTATCGGTAACAGGCTGGGAACTGTCAATCGGCTGTCCGCGGCTGGTCAGGTTATTGGTTAGATTAGGGGTCTGGATGTGGTGATGTTTGAGGGCCAATATTGACAGTGCAAGAGCAAGGATTAGGAATAATGAGGAGACGATGGCTTTTTTTGGTTTCTTCACTCGAATAAGTATACCTCTTCTTTGTGTGTATAATTGTGGCAATGAATAAGACAGAGCCCATACCGACAAAATTAATGTGGATAGATCTAGAAATGACAGGGCTTGATCCAGACAAGGACTTCATATTGGAAGTCGCTGCCGAAGTTACTGGTTTCGATTTTAAAACCATTGAAACATATGACGCTTGCATGCGCCAGCCAAAAGACAAGGTAGTTAAGCTTCTACAAGCCAATGCCTGGTACCAGCAATTTCCAGAAAATCGTGACTCATTTATCAAAAATTTAGATAAGGGCAAAGACCCGAAAGCAGTCGAACAAGAACTGATTGAATTAATAGAACGGCATTTTGGTACTGAGCCGGCCATATTAGCTGGTAATTCCATCCATAATGACCGCAAATTCATTGAAAAGTGGTGGCCGGAGCTTGATCTAAAGCTTCACTACCGCATGCTAGATGTCACAAGCCTAAAGATCATCATGCAAGCTAAATACGGTGTAGCTTTTGAGAAAAAAGATGTTCACCGAGCCTTCGATGACATCCAAGCCAGCATAGCTGAACTAGATTTTTATTTAGAATGGTTTAAGCAGCAAAACAATGGCTAGCAAGCTGGTTTACAGAATTGAACAACTAGCACCTAGTTTCAGATCGGGAGATGTTGACGACATAATCGGCTTGTATCAACAACTCAACCCCGGGAAAGAAACTTCGCGAGAAACGATAGTTGATCATCTAGTGCAGCAGACCAGAAGTCAGCGCGATGCTGTAATTGTCGCACGCCTCAAAGCATCGACTATTGTAGGCATGGCTGGTGTCCATATCCTTACAAGAGGCCAGGATACGGAAGCTAGGCTGGAAGACGTTGTTGTCGACGAACCGCACCGAGGCTTTGGCATTGCTACTGGAGTAGTAAAGGCTAGTATTGATTGGGCCAGGCAACTGGGCGCAGATCACATGGAGCTAACGAGTGCACCCGAACAGGTGGAAGCAAACCATTTATATGAACGGATGGGATTCGTGCTTAGGGAGACCAATGTTAGGAGATTTGATATTCAACCATGATTCAGTCTCAAGGATAGGTTTAGCTAGCATCTAAATCCCAGATTCTATATTCTACTTCATATGGACCACAAAAGGGTTGAAGACTACGTTCTGAGTATGCCAAACGCCAAGCTGGAGTATCCATTTGGCGAGGGTGTAGCGGTGTATAAGGTCAAAGATAAAATGTTTGCACTAATTTCTGAGGGCAAAATGCCGGTTAACATAAGTCTGAAGTGCGACCCGGAATTGTCCAAGCTTCTCAGAGCCAAGTATGACGAAGTGATGGAGGGCTACCACCTAAACAAAAAGCACTGGAACACCATTGTGCTCAGCGGACAGCTTAACTGGCAGGAAATACAGGATCTGATTCGCCACAGCTACAATTTAGTAGCTGGCAATGCCCAAGTCACACCGACAATTCACGAGTAGTTATTTCAGCTCAACCGGTAGCAAACGGGTTTGATTGTAGATACTTTCTAGCGCCAAACGTTCTTTCTTGGAGCCGGTACTGGTATACACGGCTTGAACATCACGCTGGTAATCCAGGATGCTCTTCTTCATGGTCTCAATGAATACTTCGTCGAACTTGTTGGTCTGGCGGGCGGTAGTCAAGGCGTCATCCGTCTTGGTATCTTTGGCGGCGCTCAACTCCTTGGGAGAGACCTTGCGCCCTTCGCTGGCTAACAGGGTGACGAGCTGTTTATTGGCGGATGTCATGCTGAGTTTAATGGCACTGGCATAGTTGCGAGTGTTCAAGGAAGTGGCTTGCTCCTCCCCAGTCTTAGTCAGGCGGATAATTTCTACTTGCTTAGCAGTTATAGGTACCAGTTGCTCGGTACTTGAGGGTGGTCCACTGAACAGGAAGCTGAATATCACGACAATAACAACCAACAATAGACCGGCTCCAGCTACAAAGACTAAAACGCGGGATTTTTTAGTCCCACCAAACAGTGTTTTTTTAGGTGCTTTACCGCTCAGGATGAAATTGTAATCAGGATTTGGTTTTTGTTCAGGAGGCATAGCATAAGGATAACGTATAAAGTAGAACGTATAAAGTATTAAGGTTTAAGGGGTAGCACTTTTTACTTTAGACTTTTCACTTTAGACTGAAGCTATGGACGCAGTGGAGGACATCAAGAGTCGACTGAATATTGAGGACGTGATTAGCGAGTACGTGGCTCTTAAGCGTGCCGGCCGCAACTTCAAGGGCCTTAGTCCGTTTTCTGCGGAGAAGACGCCCAGCTTCATGGTTAGCCCAGAGAAGGGTATTTGGCACGACTTTTCATCCGGCAAAGGTGGCAATATGTTCAGCTTTGTCATGGAGATGGAAGGCCTGGACTTCAAAGGCGCATTAGAACTACTGGCTCGCAAAGCGGGCGTGGACCTCAGTCAATACCAAACCGGCCGTTCGGCCGAAACCGGCAAACTCAAAGAGCGACTGTACGACGCACTGGAGCGCGCCGCTAAGTTTTACCAGGTGCAATTTTCTAAAAACCAAGTGGCTTTGGAGTACATCTTCAAACAGCGTCAGTTTAGCAAAGACATAGCTTTGAGCTTCAAAATCGGCTATTCGCCAAATAACGGCACAGCGCTGTTCGACTATCTGACCCGCCAAGGCTTCAGCGAGGATGAATTGCAGAAAGCCGGACTGATTACCAAACGCTACCGCGGCGTAGGTGATATGTTTCGCGGGCGGATCATGATTCCGTTGCAGGATGCCCAAGGCCGGGTGATTGGCTTTACGGCCCGACTGCTGGACGACGACCCCAACGCCCCAAAGTACATCAACACTCCACACACGCCGCTGTATGACAAAGGTAGGCACATTTACGGACTGCACTTAGCCAAAGAAGCGATCCGCAAAAACAATTACGCTGTACTGGTAGAGGGTAACCTAGATGTTATTGCGGCGCACCAAGCCGGCACTACCCAAACTGTGGCCACGGCCGGTACGGCGCTGACGGAAATGCACTTGAAGGGCATTAGTCGGTTTACCGGCGATGTTAGACTGGCCTTTGACCAGGACAAAGCAGGGCAGGCAGCCGCGGAACGGGCAATCCCGATTGCCAGCAAGGTAGGTGTGTCACTCAGCATGGTCAACATACCCACTGGCAAAGATCCGGACGAACTGATTAAAAAAGACCTCGCGGCGTGGGAGCAGGCAATTGCCAAGCCGCAATATGCCCTGGATTGGTTGATTGAGCGTTATAAACAAGAGCTGGACATCGACAGCGCAGTGGGCAAACGGCAGTTTAGCGATGTGTTACTTGCGGTCATTCGCCAACTGCCCGACAGCGTGGAACAGGATCACTACATACAGATAATTGCCAAAGATATAGGGGTGAGTGCCGACGCAATGCGTACCAAACTGTCCCATGGCAAGCCGGGTAACAAGGTATTAAAGCGCCGTAAGTCTGATGAAAATCAAGTTGCAACTGAGGACCAAGAATTGATTAAGTTCCAGGACCACCTAATGGCATTACTGCTGATGCAGCCGGCACTGCGGTTTTATCTGAAGTCTTTGACGCCAGAAATGTTGGTGACCGAGCCAGCCAAGGAACTACTGGCCTTCCTGGAGGATCACGAGGACTTTAACGGAGATCTAAAGACCAGTGCGGACTTGCGAAACATCGCTGATTACGTTAAAATACTTAACTTACAATTTGAACAACTCTATCAGGGGCTCGAGTTATTGGAACTTCGTAATGAAGCCGCTCGATTGCAAGTCCGCGTGATAGAACACTACGTAAAACAACAGAAGCGTGAATTAACCGCCCAGCTGCATGACGCGGGCGAAGCCGAAGCTGCAACGCTACTGCAAAAAGCCAAAGAACTCGACGAATTACTAAAAACTCACTGAGTCCATAGACCAGAGGTCAGAAAAGCTGCAGAAGCTCCACCTAAAGTCTAGAACCCGGACTCAATGCTTTAACCTCTAAGGAGATTACATGCCAAAGAAAGCTACACCAGTCGCTGCTGACGACCATGCCGTGGACCCAGTACTGGATGCTGTCCGTCACGACCTGGCGGAAAAGGCTAAAAAAGACGGCAAGATTGACCAGCGTGATATTTTGACCGCCATTCCAGACATCCCAGACAATGCCGACATCCTAGATGCCCTCTACACCGAACTAGCTGACGCCGGGATTGAAATCACCGCGCCTGGCGATCCAGCTACGCCGGTAGTCGACGCCTGGGCTACTGAGGATGAAGAAGAGGAAGTGGTTGTCACGGAAAACGTCTACTTAGACGATATCGCCGATGACTCTGTCCGTTTGTACCTGCGCGAAATAGGTAAAATTCCGCTGCTAAATGCCGAAGAAGAACTAGCCCTGGCTCAGAAAGTTGTGGCTGGAGACAAGGGGGCCAAAGACAAGATGGCCGAAGCCAACATGCGTTTGGTGGTATCAATTGCTAAACGCTACGTCGGACGCGGTCTGGACCTACTTGACCTTATACAGGAAGGCAACACCGGCTTGCTTAGGGCAGTAGAGAAGTTTGACCCGGACAAGGGATTTAAATTCTCGACCTATGCCACCTGGTGGATTCGCCAAGCCATCACTCGGGCTATTGCCGACCAAGCTCGGACCATTCGTATTCCGGTACACATGGTAGAAACCATCAACAAACTACTGCGCACTCAGCGCCGTTTGACACAGGAGCTAAACCGCGAGCCAACTAACGAAGAAATCGCCCAAGCTATGGAAATTGACGTCGACAAAGTCGAACACATCATGAAGATCAAACAAGACATTAGCTCACTGGACGCCAGCGTGCGTGATGATGAAGAGGACAGTGTTCTAGGTGACTTCATCGAAGACGAAGACACCATTTCCCCAGAAGAATCAGCCACTAACCAGCTGCTCAAAGAACACGTCAAAGAAATGTTATCCAGCCTTACCGAGCGTGAACAAAAGATTTTGAAGCTGCGCTTTGGCCTAGAAGACGGCAAAAGCCACACGCTCGAGGAAGTTGGCCAAGAATTCTCTGTCACCCGCGAACGCATCCGTCAAATCGAAGCCAAAGCCCTAGCCAAGTTACGAAAACACAAGGACAGTAAAAAGCTGCATGACTACATCAAGTAAGATTGTCGGGATTGGCGGGTTACCGCGGAGTGGTAAAGATAGTCTAGCTGAGCTATTCATTAGCGATGGCTTCTATGGCTTTTCTTTTGGTGATTTTGTACGAGATTACACTCGCAAGCGGCATGCAGATAAACCCGACCCAATTTCTGTGGCAAACATGACCGAGACTTCAAACTGGTTGCGGGATACGCATGGGCCAGACGTGGTTCTAAAAGCAGCATTAGAGGAATTTGGAGAGAAGCAGTCGGCTGGTGAAAGTTACAAGGGTCTAGTTCTGTTTAGTGTTCGAGCCCCTGTGGAAGTTGACTTTATTTTGGAGCATGGTGGTGACTTGATTTGGGTGGAAGCCAGTGACGAAGTCCGTTTTGAGCGTGGTATGAAAAACTTGCGCGAAGGAGAGGCTCGGATCAGCCCGCAGGAATTTAAACGCCAAGAAGCCCTGCAGTGGCAACCGCAACCAGGCATACCAGTGGAGGCACAAATGAACACCGAGTACGTCAAACAGAAAGCAACAATCACGTTTGAAAACAACATTGATGACCTTGAGGACTTTAAACTGCGTGCCCATCAACTGGTGGCACAGCTCAGTCAGTAGCGTATACTTTAGAACATGAAGAGTGTGGTGAGTCAGACGGATATTCAGGTCTTTCAGAAGAAACTAACTGCTTATAAAACCGCCATTGATGAGGATATAGAAGCCTATACCAAACACGTGCAGAAAACCACTCTGCAACAGTACGGCAAGAACGCTCGGATGGAGGTCGATACCTTTTTGAGCATTCTGGAGCGGGGCGGCAAACGCATCCGCGGCAGCCTGGTGATGCTGGGTTATGAAATGTCCGGTGGTACCAACCAGCAGATGATTCTCCAGGTGGCTCGGGCGATTGAAATGATGCACGCCTACATTCTGATCATAGATGACATCCAAGACCGGTCAATCATTCGTCGTGGCGGCCCAGCGGCCCACATTATGCTGGCTGACCACCATGAAAAGCACGAACTAGCCGGGGATTCTGATCACTTTGGGGTGGCAATTGCTCTGAACGCTGCATTAGCCGGGGCCCACGTCGCTCAAATGATTATTGCTAACCTGGATGCTCCTGAGGAAGACCGGCTCAAGGTGCTGAGTATCCTAAACCGTACCATGATGGTCACCGCCCATGGCCAAACCAACGACATAATGAATGAAGTAGTGGCTGAGGTTTCGCTTGAAGACGTCGAGCGGGTCATGGAGTGGAAAACCGCACACTATACGTTTTTGAACCCATTGCACGCTGGTATGGTGTTGGCCGGCGCCGATTGCCACTCTACCGATGCCATTACCGACTACGCCATGCACGCTGGCAAAGTCTATCAAATCACCGACGATATCTTGGGAACTTTCGGTAGCGAGTTTGAAAGTGGTAAATCGCCAATGGATGACACGAGGGAAGGAAAGCGTACGTTGCTGACATTTTATGCCCTAACGCACGTTGAATCTGCGGACAAAAACTTCCTAATCCACATGCTGGGCAATGCTAACCTTACCCCTGCAGAGTTCCACCGCTGCCGCGACATTATCGTAGAGTCTGGTGCTTTAGAGTACGCTCAAGCTGAAGCCGCTACTCACATGGAGCAGGCCATCGCTGCTTTGAAACGCGAGAAAAGCCGCTGGAACCAGGCAGGCGTTCAGTTCCTGAGCGGATTAACGCAGTATTTATTAACCAGAACCGCTTAACTCAACGATGTCTAAACCAATCGAACAACAAATATTTAAAGAGGGCAGCACTACCTACTACTTAAGTGCTCGGTTTTTCCCTAAAAATATTCGGCGCGATATTTCCCGGTTGTATAGTTTCTTGCGTTTGAATGATGACCTGGTGGACCAAGAGGTTCCTCAAACCGACAAGGTCGCTGAGGTGGAAAAACAGTTCAAAGACGCTATGAAACAACAGCACTTTGATGTTACGACGCACGCCTGGGATGAAATGCCTACTAGGGTTGCCAAAAACATGGTGCGCCTAACGCAGAAATACAAGTTTGACCAGGCTTGGGTAGAGGATTTTCTGACCACCATGAAGCGGGACAAACAAGGTTTATCCTTTCACAAATTAGAGGACACGCTGGGGTATGTGTATGGATCTGCCGAAGTAGTTGGGCTGATGATGGCCAAGATCATGAAGTTGCCAGTGGGGTCTTTTGAAGCTGCCAAGTTGCAGGGCAGAGCCATGCAGTGGATAAATTTCTTGCGCGATATTCGTGAAGACAACGGACTAAAGCGCCGCTATTTTCCGGACGAGGACCTAGAAAAAGTAGGGCTCAAAGACCTGGATGAGCAAACCGCTCGAGACAACCCGGAGGCTTTCAAAAAATTTGTTGCGCTGCAGCTAAAGCGCTACCGCAGCTGGCAGGCTGAAGCGGAGGCGGCTTTCACTGACATTCCCAAGCGTCTGCGTATACCATTGCAAACTGCCGTCGACATGTACAACTGGACCGCCAATCAGATAGAGAAGGATCCATTCGTAGTTTTCGATCACAAAGTGAAGCCTAAAAAACACCAAGTATTGTCGCGTGCCCTTGGCAAATCCGCCGTCCTGGCCGCCCAAGGAGCCAGATCAAAAATACACCACCTCCGGCAAATGCTTCGTAAAACAAAATAGAATTATTTTCGCCGAGGCAAGCCCGTGGAGTAGGGCGCAGCTTTCAATAGGGTGTTCAACAACTGCCACAACTGCATAAAGGCATCGGCGATTAATGGATTAGTAATGGTAACGGCATGGGGTTCACTACCGAATAATATAATAAGCAAGCTGGACCCGCTTACGCTCCATTCAACAGGTGCGTCATAATCTTCGTGTCTAACCCAAGTTCGCACAAGTTTACTTCTAGAATCGCCATCACTAGTGGTTACTCCAGAAGTCAAGTCTGGCGTGATACCGAAACGACTTACGCCATGTCGTGCCGGGGCAACGCGCAATTCATGCATAACATCGAATCCCATAACAGGTATATCTGAACGTGAACGAATAAAGTAGAGCGGCTGCAATTGTTGAATTTGAGCCCGGTAGGCGGCAGCAACCGCCTCTCGGCCAGTAACAACTGTCACGTCTGGCTGCTCGCTATGAGTATGGTACTGAGCGAGCAGACCACTGAGTACCTTTTTGACCGCATCTTCACGTACGCTTGCCATATTGCGTTGCTCGGCCACTAAATTAGATAAGGCCATCGGGTTATTGGGCGCGTAGTAGGATTTTTTACTTACTTCTTCACGTTTGGCTAATCCAAGCTCTACAAGACGATCTAGTAATTTATAGGCATTAGTACGAGTTGTATCTAGCTTCTTGGCAGCAAGCGGGGGAGTAATCCTGCCATGCTCTAAAAGAAGCAAATAAGCATGTGCTTGCAGAGCACTTAAACCAGTAGCGATTAGTTGTTGAGATAGATCCATGTACACATTGTAGCAGAAAAAAGTTAGTTTGTGAAATAGATATTCACATAATATGTATAATATAATAAGAGTAAAAGGCTACTTCGTGAAAAAAGTATTGACAATAACGTACATTTAGTAGTACGATAGTTATCTAGATAAATGGAGCTGAGAATGACAGAACATGATGACAAAGCTATGGATTTGCTTCAACAGCAGTTAGCCATACTTGATTTAGCCCTACGCCCCAATGGCACTTTGGGCGAGATTGCCCTTGGTGTAGTTACTAACGGGCATGAACTCGAACCACATGAGGCAGCGGACGTATTATTGCCACCTAGGCAAACTGATTCTGTGTATCAAGCTCGATGGCAGCTAATAGAAGGTGCCCCAGAAGCAATCAAAGCGGCTACCAGTGATCGAGCTAAGAAAGTTTTTGAGCTGGCGGCGCAAATTGGCATGCGCAAAAGTGAAACGCTACCTCAAACCGAACTCGGCCGAATCGATTCAGAAAAAGCTATTTGGTTAGTGGAAGGTGGAGCCAACCGCACCTCAGTTGTTCGTAGAGAATTAATACTTCAAGCTATGTATTCTTTGTATGGCGACAAGATCGAAGACAAAGTTGTGTATCAGTTTGGGTCAAGCCGTCCTATCTCGCGTGAAGTAACACGCGACGGGCAAGTTATACCCAACGCTGAATATGGAGTTGCCCAAGAAATAGGCGGAGATTATTTGCCAAAGGACGACAGCCTTACAGAATTTAAACTAAATCTTGCGGCTGCCCAACAGGCGGGCTATGTAGTGGCTGAAACGGAAGATGAAACTCCTGTTGGTGTTGAACAGGTTGTAGTACTTCACAAGGACGGGAGGCCCACGATTAAATTAGTGCAACCCGAGAAAGACCAGGGTGGCCTAGTAGATGGCTTTACCGCAGCCTCTAAGCTGGAAGGTGACGTTGAAGGTAGACAGTTTGTGATAGGGACCAATGGCCAATATCGCCCAAAGGACGAACTTCAGGCGCAACTATGGGCCACCAGAAATCAGGAAATGCTACCGGCAGTAGCTATCGGTGATGAACCCGGCTTCATGGTTGAGCACAATGGACGTCAGATTCAAACAGCAGAACGTGCGCCCACGGCATATATAAACGAAATGGTCATACTTCATAGGTTAAATAAGTAGGCTAAACTTTAAACCATGATGGCGGCGCTTTACTCAAAGTCCAAAAATGCTGGTAGGCTCTACTCGTCCGAAGAACCTGAAGGGTCGGTTCGCTATTTTGAGCACGATTTTGGAGAATATAAGCTAGAAGCTCGGATTTTGTTCAATTTGCAGAACGATTGGCCGCACGTGTTATCAGTCCACGGAGCCAGGTCCGATTACACTAAAGCCGATGCCCTAACGCTAGGACTGCGACGTGCTGGCGTGTCAATCCTGGGACCCGTCATGTCTGGTCATAGCGAAGCCTCACCTCTACCCAATGAAGCCACAAGCCTGCAGAATAACATCGACGAGATCGACACTTTTTTTAAGTATCTGGACCCGAATAAGCCCAAGGTCGTAATTGCCTATAGTCTGGGCGGTACGCCGGCGCTTAAGCTGCTAGAAAGACACAGCGCCAGCATAAGCACACTCATATTATTTTATCCTGGTGTGTATTCTCACTATTCTTACAACCAACCCTATGGGGAACCGTTCAAGTCAGCCATATCCAAGCCTTTCAGCTACCGCGATAATGACACCATGCAGTTGCTGAAGAAATTTAAGAGCAAGGTACTACTAATAAAAGGCGAGTATGACGGCCTAGATCCAGTTGAGTATGGCAAACCCGCTGGTACGTCAGCTGGTAAAGTGGAGATTAACGGTAACGAGTACTACAGCCCCATCCCAAAAGAAGTAATAGATATGATCCTGGAGAATGTATCGCCCCAAAATCTTGAGTTCCTGGAACTAGAGAGCGTTGATCATTCGGTCATTCCATGGATGCGCGAACACCCAGACAAGGCTCAAATCATCATTAACAAAGTAGTAGCTTACTGCAATTAGTGGCCAATAACAGAATCCTTATGCTTGCGACAGGGGTGGACATCGGGCATACTTGGCACATGTCATTGGCGGAGCATGAATCAGACTATGAGACTGAAGAACTTGAATATTTAGCTCTTTCAGAAATGGAAAGAGAATTTAGTGATGACGATTTTTCTGAGGAAGCAGAAAATGCGCTTGCTGAAGCTAGTCTCGGCTCGGCATCTACTACTTCGGTACAAGAATGGGCAACATTTGGCTTAGCGCCCGCAAATTCTGGATACAGGCTAGGGGCATACAGTGAAAACACCACCGAGCAATATCTCAACTACATTGGGTCACACCGGATTCTGACAAAAGACGATGAGACTAGACTAGCTCAGTCAATTTTACGCGGTAAAGAGGCCGAAGCAAAACTAGTAGTCAATGGGCTAATAAGAGCATTTGGGCACCCTGGGCTGTCGTATGAAGAAGCAAACTATGAGCGTAGGACAATTGTTCAAGCCATTGAAGACAGACATGAGTTTGTGGTCAGTAACTTAAAATTAGTAGTCTCGGTGGCCAAAAAATACATTATGATTTCAAAATTCCCGCTGCTTGATCTGATACAAGAAGGTAATTTAGGTCTGGACCATGCCATAGATAAATTTGATGAGCGCAAAGGATTCAAGTTCTCCACATATGCTACATGGTGGATACGTCAGTCTATTGGTCGAGCAGTTAATACCAAAGACAACATCATCATGTTGCCCGACCATATGGCGTCAAAGCTAACGAAACTAGGTACAGTAGAGCGTATATCTGATGGCAAATGGGACGAGGCGACTATTGCTGATTTCTTGAATATAACACTTGAGCAACTTGAAGACTTACGACTGTACAGGTCTATTTTTACTCAGTCACTCGAGGAAGCGATGGGAAAAGAAGATGACCGCGAGCTAGTTGACGCTCTACCCGATGAGACATCTGAATATCCATTTGATGATTTTGTGGATAGGGAAGCAAGTAAGCAAAGACTTGAAGCAATCCTGGACGGACTGGATGACGAACTGCACAAGCAAGTTCTTACGCTGCATTTCGGGCTGGACGGCAATTCGCCACTAACATTAGGCCAGATTGCAACAGAGTTGGGTATCTCAGATTCCCTGGTAAGGAGAATCAGTGATCGGGCAACACTCAGGCTAAGGCGTCGAGAATCCTTGGAAATTTTAACGAATCACTGTTGTCTAGATCGTGCCAAGGAAAAGCTCCTAGTGGATTATTTTGGCGAAGGTCGGAGTCCTGGACGTAACAAAGCAGATTTGGTTGAGCTAGATGAATTATGCGAAGCTTTAAAAAAACGTGTAGGAAGATCACGCGTAAGGGCAGTCATAAATGAAGTAGCCGGAGAAGACAAATCTATCAAGCAGGGTTTGCTCAATCGTTTCCGGTTCGAGAAACAGTTTACCGGATTTGAAGCAATGGCTAGGAAGCAGGGAATAAGCAAGGCCATGCTAATACCCAGGGAAACCGAAGTACTCAAGCGTTTAGCCGAAGAGTTATAGGAACTACTTAATAACAGATAACTAACAGAGTATACTGTTTAACATGAGTGAGGCCTCCACACCCAAGAAACTGGCGATTATTGATGGCAAATCGGTGTTTTACCGCGGCTACTATGCCATGCCGAACTTGAGCACCAAGGAAGGCACGCCAACGGGTGGGGTATACGGTTTTGCCACCATGGCACTAGAAGTACTCAAACGCCTGAAGCCAGATTACGTCTGTGTAGCCTGGGATAAACCCAAAACCAACATCCGTAAACGCATAGAAATGTATCCTGAGTACAAAGCTGGACGCAAGCCCGCACCGCCGGATTTCTATGAACAAATTCCATTGCTTCACGAGCTGCTGCAAGCCTTTGGCTGGCCGTTGTATGAGCTTGATGATTATGAAGCCGACGACATTATGGGAACGCTGGCGTTGCAGGCGACCGCCAAAGGCATTGAGACCCAGCTGATTACGTCTGACCTGGACATGTTGCAACTAGTGCATCCGCTGGTGCACGTGTATGCCCTCAAAAAAGGTTTGAGCAACATTGAGCTCTTCCGCCCGGAAACATTTATTCTGAAATATGGCATTACGCCAGAACAATTCCTGGACCTCAAAGCTCTAAAGGGCGACAGCTCCGATAACATTCCTGGTGTACCTGGCATTGGTGAAAAGGGCGCCATTGAATTACTCAAGCAGTTCAAAACCTTAGACGGGGTATACGACAATCTAGAACTGGTTAAGGATTCCTTGCGCAAGAAACTGGAAGCTGGCAAAGATTCAGCAATTTTGAGCAAAAAAATTGCCGCCATTTGGACCGATGCGCCACTTAAACTGGACTTAAAAGAAGTAGATGGCAGCAAGTGCGACCCGATTGCCGTGCGCGACGTGCTGCAGCGTTTAGAATTTAGAACCCTAGTCCGTCAACTGCCAGAAATAATGAAAGTGCCAGAAGACCATAGCCCAAGCGGCGGTAGTTCGGAAGTAAAAGTTGGCAAAGTCACAGTGATCGATAAGGATGAAGCGCTAATTGGTCTAAAGCTGCCTTCGGCTAAGCGGGTACTAATACATAGTCGCTGCGCTGGTAAGCATGGTCGTGATCCCAAGCTGCTGATCGTCAGCATAAACGGCAAAGAAACATACGTCCTAGACATTTCTAAATTGTCCAAAAAAGTACTCCGCACCGAACTGTCACTAAAAGGCGTGGTTGGCTATGACGTCAAATCAACTCTCAAAGCGTTGATAGACCTGGGCGTGGAAATGCCACCCGTTGACCATGACGTACTAGTCGGGGCTTTTATGCTCAATGCGCTCCGGCGTGAGCAAACATTAACTGAGCTGGCCCAAGCTGACCTAGGTTACGCGGCCAATCTGGAAGATTTACCAACTGACGAACTCAAGGAGCGAGCAGCTGAAGTGGTGGCGGTTATCAACGCGCTGTACCTGGATCAAGCCAAAGCTCTTAGCGCTATACCTAAGCTGCCAGAATTAGCCAAAGACATTGAGTGGCCGGTTATCCCTGTTCTTGCTGCTATGGAATACGAAGGCATTGAACTTGATACGGGCTACCTAGAGCGCATGTCAGTCGAGCTAGAAGACCAGATTAGCGATGTTGAACAGGAAATCTACGGACATGCTGGCAAGGAGTTCAACATTAGCTCGCCCATACAGCTGGCCGATATTTTGTTCAACGAAATGAAACTGCCAACATTGGGGATCAAAAAAGGCAAGACTGGCTACTCGACGGCCGCCAGCGAGCTGGACAAACTACGTGGTGTGCACAAGGTAATTGATCTAATCACCAAATACCGTGAATATACCAAGCTCAAAAGCACCTACGTCGACGCTCTACCCAAGTTGGTGGACAAAGACTCTCGACTACATACCACTTATGCGCTGACAGTTGCCCAAACGGGGCGATTGAGTTCTAATGATCCAAATTTACAGAATATTCCGGTGCGTACCGACCTAGGCAAACGGATCCGGACAGCCTTTGTGGCGGCTCCTGGCAACGCGCTGGTGAGTGCCGACTATTCGCAGTTCGAGCTGCGTCTAGCGGCATATCTAGCAGATGACAAGGAGTTAATTGAGACGTTCAATAACGGCGCTGACATCCATACCATGACCGCCGCCCAAGTCTATGGCCGTCAACCGGACGAAGTTACCAAACAGATGCGCCGCGATGCCAAGGTCATCAACTTTGGTGTGCTTTACGGCATGAGCCCGCATGGTTTGAGCGTAGCTACGGGCATGACCATGGCGGCGGCCAAAACATTTATTGATAAATATTTTGAACTGCGCAAACCAATCTTGGATTATATGAATAGCTTGAAGGACAAAGCTCGCAAGGATGGCTATGTAGAGACCTTATTTGGTCGGCGGCGGCCAATGCCGGACATTCATTCCAGTAATTTTGTTGTTCGCCAAGCTGCTGAACGGGCGGCCATCAACATGCCCATCCAAGGAACTGAAGCCGACCTGATGAAAATGGCCATGATAGACGTGCAAAAGAAGTTGGAAGGCACCGAATGCAAGCAACTACTACAAATTCATGACTCACTAATAGTCGAATGCCCCAAGGCGGAAGGTGAACGAGTAGCAGAATTGCTCAAAGCAACCATGGAGAGCGTCTACAAGCTGCCCGTAGACCTAACAGTAGACACATCCATTGGCAAAAACTGGGGCGAACTATGAGCGTGGAAAGCCCAGATAAAAAAGGCGATGTAGTTTTCCGTGGGCAATTCTTCGAGGTAGAACGCATTGCAGAGATGGACGGTAAGACGATCGAAATTGCCCGTCGTGCGCCCGGTGTTCGAGTGATTATCCCAAACAGAGAGGAACGAAAAATCTTACTTACCAGGGAGTTTCGGCGCGAGCTGGGCGGTTGGGATCACAGATTGCCTGGTGGGAAGGTTTTTGAATCACTAGAGGAGTACGAGTCGTTCCGTCAAGGCGGACAGGATATTTTAGGACCAGCATCGGCACAGGCTAAAGTTGAAGCTCAAGAGGAAGCTGGTATTGATATTGCAGAGGCTGAGCACGTTGCTACATCAGTTTGCGGAGCAAGTGTGCAATGGGATTTATATGTTTTTGAAGCTACTCAGTGGCAGCCTCATGCCGACGGTCAAAATCCAGAACAAGGTGAACAAATAGAAACAGACCACTGGTTTGAATATCAGGAAGTAGAGCACATGATCATGACGGGTGAAATGCATGAAGAGCGTGTGGCGCTTATATTGTTGCAGTGGTTAGCTAGACAAAACGGAGCATAAACTAAATGGAAACGGTGGCGTTTATTTCTGGGTGTTTAGGCATAGCATTATCAACTTTCGGATTGGGCGGCTTCGCTATTAGGGAGCATCGTAAAGAGAAGCGCCGGACGGTGAGTGAGCTAGCGGCTAAAGACAAGAAGACACTTCTGGAATTTAGGATTATTTTGTGGACGTGCGGAACACTGATAGCAGTTTGCATGTTCTACTTGGTTTTACCCAGTCTCCACGCTAACAACTTGCTAAGGCTATCCTACGCAGTTGTCTTTTGGTGCGAGCTGCTGCTGGCAGCAATCCCGGCGTATGAAAACAAACTAGGCAAACTGCATAACGTTCTGGCATTCGCCATGGCTGGCGGCATGTTAGCATTGGCATTTTGTTTTATCTTTACGCTAAGTGGTAACTACGCTCTGATGGAAGTGGGGATATTCGGCTCCATGGTGATCTTGGGGATTCTAGCGCTCAGGTATTGGGATCACTTCTTGTACTTTCAACTACCATTTATCTTTATGTCGCACATGAGTATCCTAATAGCAGCAATAGCTGTTAGATGAAGAGCGAGATATGAATTCACAGGAAATTTTTAAAAATTTTGGGTGGTCATCTGTGCTTATTGCCTGGATTGCCATAAGCGTACTTGTAGTTAAATGGCGTGGAAATGCCACTATGACGATAAGCCGCCA
Source organism: uncultured Candidatus Saccharibacteria bacterium (assembly GCA_964487615.1). Classification (GTDB taxonomy): domain Bacteria; phylum Patescibacteriota; class Saccharimonadia; order Saccharimonadales; family CAZARM01; genus CAZARM01. The sequence goes on from CAZARM010000003.1 coordinate 57,147, forward strand.
TGCGGCCGCATATCGCCAAGCTTACCTCTTCATGGGTATTATTGAGATTATAGTACTGCCAATGTTCACTATTTTTTCAGTTAAGTGGGTTGCCAATGAGTTTGATCTACCATTTTTATTTTCATTAAGCATGGTAGTTTCCATGTCCGCGCTATTGGTCGCCGCCTGGATACCAGACGTATCTGGATGGAAGGGAACGGTACACCAAATTTGCGCCTATGGTTCTGCATTATTATTCTTGCCAATGTCACTTATGATTTATAGGTCACCAGAAATATCGACATTTGCTAAGTGGTTTTCCTTCGTTGTGTTAATTTACATGACTACCTGTTTAGTTGGTTTTTTCGTTACAAAGAAAGCTCGAAAATATAGCTTGTATCTCCAAAGCTTATACATACTGTTATTTGATCTCTCGATTCTTGCAGTAGTCTATATACGCTAGCTTGGCAAGTCACACTAGACGTTTCCTGATATGATTGATGTAAATGGGATTATTGGAAGAAGCAGTTGATGTAGGTCAGTACAACTCCAGCGACATGGACTGGGCTAGTGAGGGTGGGTCGGACACACCCCAGCGTACACACATGAGCCGAGTTATTGGGCTTAGGCCCGAGGAAGTAGCGGGCAAGTCTGTTTTGGATGTTGGATGTGGCTTGGGATGGTTTCTGCGGGAGTGTGTGGCAAAAGGAGCTGAACAGGTTGTTGGGCTTGAGCCGGCAGACTATGCACGCGTTACCGAAGGATTAGTACCCGGTGCTGAAATACTCAAACGGCCTTTTGAAGACTTCGATGCCAAAGATGACAGTTTTGATCTGGTCAGTTTCATAATGTCTACCGAACACATTGCCGACATGCCGAAGGCGCTAGAAAAGGCAACTCGACTACTGCGAGTGACAGGAAAGCTAATTATTTTGACCGGTGATTTTGACGCGTTTCAAGCAGAGCGACTTAATTACCGGCTGGAAACGGAAGTTACCATTTCGGACAGGGAAGCTGTTGTACGCGTAGAGCGACCCTTTGGAACATTAACCGACATAGTGCGCAGTGTTGACTATTGGAGTGAGTTGATTGAAACAGCTGGTTTGAGGGTTACCGAACACGCACCTGTCACTGCTGATCCCCAGTACATTTCAGAGATTCCAAAATACGAGATCTATGCAGATACTCCATTCTTGCAATTATTCCGAGCGGAGAAAACTAGCCGATGAGGACATTTAAGCTGAACAAGCTAGTCAGGGATAAAATTGTTGATTACCATTTGAAATTTGGTGAAGTGGATTATCGGGTACTGAAAGGGCGGGAGTATTTAGAGAGCCTCAAGACCAAAATTCTGGAAGAAGCTCAGGAGATGGATGTGGCCGATGCAGAGCATTTATTCAAAGAGTTGGCCGACCTCCAGGAGGTCATTGATTGCATCCTAACTGAAATTGGTAAAACCAAAAGAGACTTAGAAGTTGCCCAAGCCAAAAAGAATCAAAAAAGCGGCTCGTTCAAGAAAAAGCATTTTATAAACACTGTGACTTTGCCCAGTGATAACGAATGGGCGCAGTATTATGCAAAAGACCCAGGAAGATTCCCGGAGATTAAGTCATGAAGTTAGTTGTAGATCTGACAGACGCTAAAGAGGTAGATAAATATGGTGGCAAAGCAGCAAACTTAGCACATATGCTGGAGGCATATTTGCCAGTTCCTGACGGCTTTGTGATAACCACAGAAGCTTACAGACAATTCAATCCAAAGGTATCCGAAAACCTAAAAGCTGAAATCTTGGAAGCCTTTGAAAAGCTTGGCGCTCAGCGTGTAGCAGTTCGGTCCTCGGCAGTAGCCGAAGACGCCGCCAATGCTTCATGGGCAGGACAGCTTGAAACCGTTCTGAACGTGACTCTTGATGGGTTGATTGAGGCCGTAGAGTATTGTTGGAAATCCATGCAATCGGAACGCGCCCAAAGCTACGCTACTGACCATGGGGTCAATAAAGACCAACAAGCCGTAGCGGTAGTAGTGCAGACAATGGTTGATAGCGAAAAGTCCGGCGTAATGTTTACGGCCAATCCCGTCACCAGCGACCGAGATGAAATGGTCATAGAAGCCATCTACGGACTCGGCGAACTACTGGTTCAGGGTACAGAATCGCCAGAAAGCCTAACCATTACTAAGCGAACAGGCAAAGTTATGAGTCGTGATACACATCAGCAGAAAAAAGAATTAGTTTATAGGTACGGCAAGAGTCAAACAATTGAGCTGGCGGCCGAGAAAAAAGAGCAAACAATATTGAGCACCGAAGAGCTAAAGTGGCTAGTTGGGCTGGCAAGTGCTCTGGAATCATATTACGGCCAACCCCAAGACGTTGAATGGGCAATCCAAGACGACGTTGTGTGGTTAGTTCAAACGCGGCCAATAACAACGCTACAGGATCGAGGCACAGGCAAGCATTACCTGGGTGACCCGGGTAAGTTGTTTTATTGGGGACCATCGCGAGCAGTGCCGCTTTACATGGGAGATTTCATTGTGGCCGAAGAGCAGAATTTTGCCCGGATGTTTGAGGATCCAACATTCCCAAACCCGCCTAAAACTTTGGTACTTTTCCATGGCCGCCAGATGGTTTGGCTAAATAAGGCGCTTGAGTTCGAAGAATTTGTCACCGCAACTTTTAAGGCATATGAGAAGAACCACACGCTAGTCGCTGACCAAAAAGATTGGCAGAATGCAATAGGTAGGCTAGACGAATATTTTAAAAATACGAACAAACCCGACCTTGATAAAGTAAACGAACTACTCATTGCGGCCTGGACGCCAACCCTGATTGCAGAATTTGCCTTGTATGGGGCAGAAACAGTACTTCATGAACGTCTTAAGAGGTTTGATGAAAAAGCACGGCAGGAAATCTGGGGTGGTATGACGTTGCCCGACGAGCCTACGTACACTCAGAGACTTGATATGGAGCTAGTTGAGTCAAAAGACATCAACAAGATGACCCAAGCGTACCCTTGGGTTGAAGACGGCTATTGGGGTGCTTTTGATAGTGCGCAAGAGTATTTTCGTAAACGTTTAGAAATAGTTCAGGATAATGTGGCGCTCCAGGCTGGTTCTTCTAAAAAGCGCGAGGAAATCAGTCGTCGGCACAAACTTAATGCCACTGAATTGAGTGCGCTGGAGTTGGCTCGTGAGCTGAGCGTATTTATAGACAAGCGAAAAGAGTGGATGATACGAACCAGGCGCTACATACAACAAACGGCTAAAGTCGCGAACGATAGGTTTAAACTGTCGGCCGAAAACCTAGCCAGAACTACACTCTGGCGCCTAGCCGAAGGTAAAAGTGATGCATTTTCCGGTTGGTCTTTCATGAACGGTACGAATTATTTGTTAAGTGATCAAGATGCTGCACTGGCTTGGGACTGGTATGTTGAATTCCGAGCCTCAAAGACTGTACTCAAAGGTTTGGTAGCTAGTTCGGCCGGACGGCACTTCATTAACGGGGACGTGTTTATTATACGTTCTCCTCAAGACGCCGTCCCGGATGACGCAGTACTTGTGGTTACATCCACGAGTCCTAGTTATGTGCCGTTGATGCGAAAGGCTCGAGCGGTCATCACCGATCATGGTGGCATGATGTCGCACGCCGCTATAGTGGCTCGCGAGCTAGGACTGCCGTGCGTGGTTGGTACGAAGACGGCGACCAAAATATTGAAAACCGGTGACAAGATTGTCATAGATTTAGTAACCGGCGAGATAAACCGTTGATAAGCAAGGAGGCATGGAGATAATGGCGGATGATAAGGTAGCGAAGCTGTATGAGACTCAAGTTTCTCTGACTGAGTGGATCCAGCGAATTAACCACGATGAAGCCGTGGCTTTGGGTGAGGAAGACAACTACAAACGTGACCGTATAGGACAGGTTAATGCCATTATTGGTCTGCCGTATGATAAACCCACGCAGTTTGAAGCCACCGACATTGTCAACCAAACACCGGATTTCAAGAAATTTCTAAAAGAACATGGTGATGAGTTGTGCGCCCTACGCTTGATACCTAAAGCCGGTAATCCTGGTTTGCCTAAACTGCGTATGCGTGGCAAATCTATACGAGACGTTGCAGCAACTTGGTTTCTGGAGCAGAGTATAGACCCTAAGAGGTATGTAGCCGATTTTGTGCCGCACAGTGAAGCATCCTCCTGGGCGACAATTTTTGTGGTGAATGACAAGGGCATTTTTGGTGAGATTTACTTTGGCGGACACCATGTTTTAACCCAGGGCATGCACACAGATAAAGCCCCGCACGTGTTTAACTTTGATTTTTCAACATGGCAGATTGATCCAACTAATGACGAGGCACTGGCTTACTTGAAAGAAATGGTAGAGATGCTGAAAGTTGGTAATGAGACAAAAAGAACAGAGCTGGGTAAGGCCGTTAATGCAACTTTTGCTAATAACTACCTAAAAGGCTACTTCGAAACCACCCACTCAAAAGATTCCGGAACATGGTTTATCGACTACAACCGAATTTTGGGTGATCAATACTCTGATTTCGATATTGGGCAGGTATCCAGTGATGGCAATGCCAGCGTTACGGGTCGCAAAGCATCCGGTGGTCGAGCAGAAGGCAAAGTGGTGATCGCAAACTCCGACACACTATTAGATGAATTTCCAAGTGGTGGAATACTGGTTTGCGAAATGACCTCACCAGATTATCTGCCGTTAATGCAAAAGGCTGCGGCCATAATAACCGATAAGGGCGGGGTGCTATGCCACGCAGCCATTGTGGCGCGCGAGCTGGGTAAACCGTGCATCGTCGGTACCGGTAACGCTACCAAAGTACTCAAATCTGATCAGACAGTCTTAGTAAATGCAGATACTGGCACAGTAACTCTGATTTAGAGAAGTTGACAAATGGGCGTAATATTGCGATAATATGATCGTGAAATATATATTGGGAACTTTGGGAATTATTGTGCTACTGATTGTGGCCGTAGTTTTAATTGCCGGTGGTGACAACGGAAGCTCTAGTCCTCAGGGCAAGACACAAGTTGTACTTACCGACTACATCGACAAAGACAGCTCAGTATCATGGACGCAACAGGGTGAAATTACTGGCGATGATGTGTTCAAGGCTGTCCGCATAACTGTTAGCCGCAGCGAACGCCGTAGTGAAATCCTGGGGGGCTACGATGAAGCCGTGGAACGCACCCAGACTGTCGCTAACACCCAATCGGCTTACGACAACTTTATTCGGGCAATCAACAACTCGGGCTTTACGCTTGAGCGGGCCAGCTCGCAAAAAGATTCCCGCGGTGTTTGCCCATTAGGCCGGCGCTTTATTTATACACTGCATGACAGCGGAACCGACAAGCTTTATCTGTGGTCTACAGACTGTGGTGGCAAAGACAAGGGCACCTTTGGCGGCAACGCCAGCCTAGTAGGCACTTTATTCAAAAAGCAAATTTCCAACTACCCCGAGTTTATCGAAGGCACAGACCTATAAACACGGTTCATCCCTCAGACCAGCGATTCAGAAAATGAGGCAGGGCAATTCATAAACGATAGGCTGCTAGACTAGTAGGTAATGAGTATCAAGGCAATTATATTTGACTGTTTTGGGGTGCTGGCGGGCAAGAGCTACAAGGCCATATATCAAGAAGCCGGCGGTGACTTAGAAAAGGACTCCGAATTTATTAATGACGTGCTGAGTGCAGCCAACCAAGGGCTAATGTCTAGCCGTGATATGCACCAACATGTAGCTGATCGCCTGGGCCTGAGCTACGATGTCTGGTACCAAACAGTTCAAGATGGAGAACAGCCTAATGAGGAACTTCTACAGTACGTCAGGCAACTGAAGAGTAACTACAAGATCGGGGTTCTTAGTAATGCCAATGTCGGTACATTGGACCGCAAGTTTAGTCGGGAACAAATGAAGCTGTTTGACACCGTTATGGTGTCTGCAGAAGTTGGTATGATAAAACCGAACGCCGAAATATATCAGCTCACGGCTGAGAGGCTAGGGGTCAGACCGGCTGAAGTGGTCTTTACGGATGACAGTGAAGTGTATTGTGAGGCTGCAAAGGCAACCGGTATGCAGGCTATACACTACAAAAATCTCCTGCAGTTCAAGCACGATTTAGAAGCAATCTTGTCCCAAACTAGTTAAATTTATACCTCGCGTGACGTTAATCAACAATTCTTTGTGATTTATTTCACCAAGTGTTGACACACCTAACCATCGGCGTTACGGTGTATGTAACAATTAAAAACAAAGAAAGGAAAACAATAATGGCATGGATTGAATTAGATGCGCTCGACCCTGAAACATCAGGGCATCGCATAGTTGCGCATGGTTCTGACGCGGAAGAGTTCCAAAGTCGCATTGATACTCCTCCAAGTCCTGCCGAAGAGAGAGATGAACTAACCAAACGTCTTAGGGCTAGGATTCCCAGTGACCAGGTTATTCTAGGCTCAAGTGAGTTTAAAGAACTTGTTGGAACGGCAACGCCAGAGCAACTAGATTCTATGCGATCTCGTTTAGAAGAATTGGACGTCCTGGTCCAAGATGACATGGCTTATCTAGCCATCGCTAGCTGATCCTTATAACTAAGCGCTTCTCTGTCTTACACAGTTCTTTTAAAGCATGCAAATGCATGCGAAGTGTGCCAGCCAGAGCAGCGCCCTGAACAGTGATAATAATCTGACGGTCTTTAATAGCTACGCTAGATTCGGAACGGAAGTTCTCTCTGATAAAGTTCTTGATAATCGACACTTCCGGTGGCTCATCGTAGGATCGTTTACCCAATAAGTCTGCAATACTGTCAGTCATCTCACTATTATAACGATATAATGTAGCAATGCCGGAGTTACCTGAGGTGGAAACAGTTAAGCGAGGCCTTGCCGAGTTTCTGCCCGGCAAGGTTGTTAAATCTGTGGTTTTTGACTGGCACAAAGGCTTCCCCAATTCCGAAGCTGACGTCAAAAATTACTTAATAGATTCTAAAATTTTAGATGTTAAGCGTAGGGCAAAAGTCTTGCTAATTGAGCTCAGTAGCAAATACTCGTTGGTCATCCATCTGAAGATGACCGGCCAATTGGTTTACGTGACCCAAGACGTGCGGTTTGGTGCTGGGCATCCCAGTGACTCGTTGATCCATAAACTGCCAGACAAATCGACACGCGTGAATTTTGAATTTACTGATAGCAGCCATCTGTTCTTTAATGATCAGCGCAAGTTTGGCTGGGTTAGGTTATTGCCGACAGTCGAGGTGCCCAACATTGATTTCATGAAGAAGCTTGGTCCGGAACCATTAGCGACTGATTTTACGGCCAAGCAGTTCCGGGAGCGTTTATTGCGGCGCAAAAACAGCAACATCAAATCCGTGTTATTAGATCAAGCAGTCATAGCCGGAATTGGTAACATTTATGCCGATGAAGGGTTGTGGGGAGCCAAAATTCACCCGTCCATGCTAGTCAAAAACATCTCTCAGGCCAAGCTGAACACATTATTTAAAGCTTTGCGGGATATACTGGAACTATCGATCAAAAAAGGCGGTTCGTCTGACAGAAACTACGTCAATGCTGAAGGCAAAAAGGGTAGTTACCTAAGCTTTGCCAATGTCTTTAGGCGGCAGGGCAAACCATGCCCACGCTGCGGCACAACAATTCATAAAATAAGAGTAGCCGGTCGCGGCACACACATTTGCCCGAAATGCCAGAGATCACCGAAATGATTTACACACTGACTGGTACAAATTCGTTTTTGTTGAAGGCCGAACTAAACCGTAGAGTTAATGGATTTGTGAATGAACATACCGATATGGGATTGGAAAAAGTGGATGGCGAGGAAGCTGAGTATAGCCGGATGGTTGAAGCCGTGCAGAATCTGCCGTTTCTAGCTAGCCATAAATTGGTGGTACTGCGCAGCCCGAGCGCTAACAAAGAGTTCATGGAAAAGTTTGAAGAGTTGATCAAGACTGTTCCAGAAACCAACGACGTAGTGCTTTACGAGCCAAAGCTAGATAAGCGCACGGCCTATGCCAAGCTATTACAAAAGCAAACGGAGTTTCAGAGTTTTGAGGCTTTAGGTGAACGCGAGCTACCAGCCTGGTTGGTGGCAGAAGCCAAGGATAGGGGAGGGACGCTGTCCATTAGTGATGCTAATTATTTAATAGTTCGAGTGGGAGCCAACCAGCAGCTACTGACGAATGAACTGGACAAGCTGCTAATCTACGAACCCAACATAACACGGGCAAGCATTGACCTCATGACAGAGCTAACTCCGCAGAGTACCATCTTTCAACTACTTGAAGCAGCTTTTGGAGGCAACTTGAAACGAACGCTGGAAATTTATAACGATCAACGAGCCCAGAAAGTTGAACCGCAAGCCATAATTCCGATGTTGGCTTGGCAGTTGCAGATCCTGGCGATTATCAAAACTGCTGGCAAAAAATCAATAGATGATATTGCAGCTGAATCTAAAATAAATCCGTTTGTACTGAGAAAGAGTAGTGTTATCGCCAATAAACTGACTTTCCCGCGACTAAAGGAATTGATCCATCAACTACGACAACTCGATGTGCGCCTAAAATCAACTAGCGTCGATGCCGACGAAGCTCTGAAGTTCTACCTGATCTCTCTAAGTCGGTAGAGGGTAGGAAGGGTCTACTTTTTTGTGGTTTTCTTGGCTGCCGGTTTTTTTGCTGGTGCTTTCTTGGGAACTGTCTTTTTGGCCGTGGTGGTCTTTTTAGCGACGGTTTTGGTAACGGTTTTCTTGGCTTTGGCGACTGGTTTAACACTGGCGGCTTTAGCTGCGGCGGCTAGCTGGCGTTGCTTACGGGCGACTTTGTTCTTGTGCATGACGCGCTTTTTGCCAGCTTTGCCCAGGGCGCTTTGAGTCTTGGCTAGAGCTTCACCGGCTTTTTTGCCACCAGATACAGCAGTTTGGAAAGATTTAAGCGCGGTCTTCAGCGTGCGCTTAGTTTTAGCATTGCGAACAGTGGCTTTGCGGGCTACGCGAACACGCTTTTTGGCGGATTTGATAATTGGCATTCATTTCCTTCACGTTAGATTGGTGCATTAATCGACTTGCATGATACATTGAACTGCCTCTGTTGTAAAGAGGTAGGAAACATCTTGCCAAGCGTTCCCGTTTATGGTAGTTTTCTATATAAGGATATAAAACAAAATGGAAGATCCAAAAACTAAACTCCTCACTCGGCTCAAAGAGTCTGCAAACGTCTTGGTGACGGTTAGTACTAATCCATCGCTTGACCAATTGGCCGGCGCGATTGGACTGACTCTGTTACTCAACAAGCTTGGCAAGCATGCAACTGCCGTTTTCAGTGGCGAAGTGCCCTCGATCCTGGAATATTTGAAGCCTGCCGAGACCCTGGAGAAAACTACTGATTCACTGCGTGATTTCATCATAGCCCTGGATAAGTCCAAGGCTGACAAGCTGCGCTACAAAGTAGAGGACAAACTGGTTCGTATATTTATTACCCCATACCACTCGGCTATTTCTGAGGAAGATCTAGAATTTAGCCAGGGCGACTTCAATGTAGATGTGGTGGTAGCGCTAGGTGTACTTGATCCAAAAGACTTAGATCAAGCAATCACTGCTCATGGTCGCATCTTGCATGATGCTACAGTCAGCTCTGTCAGTAACAAGGACGGCGGACGTGTAGGTAGCATCCACTGGGTAGATCCCAAAGCCAGTAGTTTGTGTGAGATGCTCTACACACTCTGTAAGGAACTCAAGGCCGATGCCATTGACGCCCAGATGGCTACAGCTTTACTCACGGGTATTGTTTCTGAGACCGAACGCTTTGCCAACGAGCAAACCACTGCCCAGAGTATGTCTATTAGCTCGCAATTAGTAGCCGCCGGTGCCAACCAGCAGTTAGTAGCCGCTAAACTAGAACTACCACCACCCGAACCAAAAAAACCAGAAACACCTGCAGCCTCTCCGAAGCTAGAATTGGCTAAACCGGCCCAAGCGCCCGTGGTAGCTAACAACAAGACCGAAGGCGCAATTCTGGTGGATCATGAGCCTGCCATACAACCGGCTCCCAAACCATTTGACCAAGGCGCAAATGATATCCGTATAGATGATGAAGGCACCCTACTAACAGCAGCCGACAAGCTGAAAGCACAAGAAGAAGCTAAAAAATCAGAAGACAAGGTTAAAAACGTCCGACACCAGATGATAGAACCACCACAACGGGGCGGGGTTATGACGGCCAACGATGCTTCTGAGTCATCGGATGCCATGGTTGATCCGCTAGCAGAACCGCCCGACAGCCCATTGCTTAGTCATGCCCCAACTCCGGATGAACAAAAAGACGAGCCCATGATGCCGTTGCCAGAACCCCAGCCGGGAGCTTCTACATCTGGTCTAGATCCTATCACCGACGATGAAACATTGGACGATATAGAGCGCTCTATCGATAGTCCACACCAGGATACATATGCAGATTCTCCATCACCACCCAATCTGGACCATGCTCGTGATGCTGTATCAGATGCCATGAAGGCGGCACCAAGCAATCAGCCACTGGCCCCGAGATTTGATCTAAATGCGAATCCAGGAGTAGAAGTGAACCAAGTTCCAGCTACGCCTGATGACATATTGCCTCCTTCTCCAGCGGTGCCTGACTTAAGTGCCTCCGGCAATGGCACGGGATTATCCCCACAGTTTGCACCTCCAACACCTACCATGCCAGCCCCGTCCTTTCCGTCGTTTCCCCCAGCACCGAGTGATGGATCAGCCTCATCGCCAAACCTAAATGGTGGTTTCCCCTCTAACTTAGTATCACCAAACACTGGCTTGCCTACAGATAACACCGCTGGTCCCGCGAATAACCCATCGGCGCCACCCCCCGGCCCACCACCGATGATGCCCCCCAACTTCACGCCACAATAGCAAATACTCAATGGACAATGTTCATGGTTCAATGAATAGCCAGTGTCATTATATTGAAACATTGCTTCATTCATTGACAATTGACACTTGAGCCCTGACCATTAGTCTCTATGGACGGACTTCTTCTAGTTGATAAACCCAAAGGTTGGACTAGTTTTGATGTGGTGGCCAAGGTTCGAACTCTAATACGCCAGGAAACCGGGATGAAAAAGCCAAAAGTTGGACATACCGGGACATTAGACCCGCTGGCTACTGGTTTGTTGGTGCTGACGATCG
>CAZARM010000004.1:0-66757 GCA_964487615.1 uncultured Candidatus Saccharibacteria bacterium
TCGAGCAAGACGCTGATGTTGTGGCCTTCATCTACCGCGAAGATTACTACAACCCCGACACCGAACGACGTAACATAACAGATATTTTCATCAAAAAGCACCGTAACGGTCCTGTAGGCGCTGTGGAACTATACTTTGACCGTGACAAACAACGTTTCCGTAGCATTGACACTAGACATTCTCAACCCTTCAAACAATAAAGCTAATGCTATAATTACCAACAATATATGAAAAAGTTAAGGTTGCCGCTGATTGATATCGTACGTCCTTTTGTGGGAGCTATACTGGGCATCGCCCTTATTCTGGCTACCCTGAGCATTCGACTTAGCACTGTTGGGCCAGGTATTGGGGTCATAGAAGCGCCCACCATACACAGCGTTCAGGCCAGGTCAGTGAGTCTACGTCACATCCTGCTAGAGGATCCACTGTTTCTACCATATAAGGCAGGCACTTACGCACTAGAAAAGGCGGGGCTGACAAACCTGGCAGCCATACGAGCCATCGGCGTATTTTTTGGAGCGGTCGCCGTCGTCAGTTTATATCTAATCCTTAGGCACTGGCATACCCGGCGCATAGCAATCTTGGGCAGTGTGCTGTTTCTGACCTCCAGCGGCCTGTTACATGCCGCCCGGCTGGCAGTGCCAGAAACCTCCTACTTGCTTATAGTGCCGCTGATATTTTTGGGAATTAAGTTACAGGGAGGCAAGCGCCCGTTCGTTTTTTTGTCATTAGTATTACTGTTAGCTGCGGCCGTGCTCTACCTACCAGGCTTGGTGTGGCTACTTGTGCCAGTTTTCCTGTGGCAGCGCAAACGGCTGCTTCAACAAGCCCGAGAAGTCAATGCTTGGGCTCTAAGTGTTACGCTTCTGCTTGCGGTAGTCATCCTCGCTCCGTTATTTTACGCATTGGTGACCCAAGATGACTTCTGGAAGTTATGGCTTGGTTATCAGCGGCCTTTTGTGAGCCCTCTGGTTACGCTGAAGATTATTGGTAACACCCTTGGTGTAATATTCGTACGAGGGCCACTTGAACCATCCTTGAATGTAGGCCGGCTGCCATTACTAGATATAGCCACTTCGGTGTTCGCAGTGCTCGGGTTGTATTGGTACTTCTTCCAGCGCAAGCTCGACCGTACTAAGCTACTGCTCGGTGGGCTACTGTTTGGTGTACTACTAATCACAGCCTACGGCAATATGGCCCAGTCCGTCTTGCTACCTTTTATCTATATATTTGCCGCGTCTGGTATTGCCCTGCTACTACAGCAATGGTTTACGGTTTTCCCTCGCAACCCATTGGCTCGTGGCATTGGCATTGGCTTAATTACCCTATTAGTCGCAGCTATCAGCTTCTATCATCTGCAACGTTATTTTGTAGCCTGGCCACACACCCTGGGAACAAAAGCAGTGTTCACCACTGAAAGGTAAGAAATTTGTGCAATAAAGGCGGCTTCGCCCTATGGGATGGGGGCACCCCCTACGACACCCGCCTAGTCAGGCGGGGCTTGGATTAAATCCAAGTCTCGGGCTCTCACCCCCAAAAACCTGGTACAATGTAGGAGTACTGTAAGGAGTTACATATGAACCGATTCGACCAAGCTAAAATGCTGATGAAGGTTAAGAAATTACAAAAAGAATTGCAGAAGATGACCATTGAAGTTGAAAAAGGTGACGGTGCTGTACGAGTAGAGATCACTGGCGAGCAGAAACTCAAGAAAGTCCATATTGACCCAAACGCTATTGATCTGAATGACATCGCTCAACTAGAGCACTGGGTTGAAGACGCTGTCAAGGAAGCCATCCAAGAAAGCCAGAAAGTCGCAGCCGAAAAAATGCAACCCATGATGGGTGCCCTAAGCAGCCTCGGCCTGTAAGTATTGGTTAGACCATGCACGTACTGCCACCGGCTCTAGAGAAGGTTATAGAGGCCATCGGCGTATTGCCGGGCGCTGGTCCACGAACTGCAGAACGTTACGCTTACTACTTATTAAAGGCCGACCCGATTAATGCCGCGCGGTTGGCAGAAACTCTCACTAATCTCCACGACGGGGTCGGCTACTGTCAAAAAACTTTTGCTTTGGTAGAAAAGGGCAAGGAGATTTCCGATCTATACACTGACCCTTCGCGTGACAAAACACTGGTCGCTATAGTTGCCGAACCTTTTGATATCGTAGCGCTGGAGAAAACTGGTCAGTTTAAGGGAACCTACCACGTTCTTGGCGGCTTGGTATCTCCGATTGACGGTATCGGACCCGAACAGTTGCATGTTGCTGAGTTACTCCAGCGCATCGACGAAGACCGGGTAGTGGAAATCATCCTAGCCACTAATGCCAGCGTCGAAGGCGAGTCCACAGCGCTTTATATCCAGCAGCAGCTTGGCGATAAGAAAGTGCGCATCTCGCGCTTGGCCCGAGGCTTGCCGGTAGGCGTGGACCTAGAGTATGCCGACCAGATTACACTCGGCAGAGCGCTGGAAGGACGAACAGCAGTATGAGTGAAGCCCAGGAAATCAAAGTGCTGGTTGACTCAGCGACACATATCGTAATTATGCAAGCCGATAACCCGGATGGTGACAGCTTGGCCAGTGCTCTAGCGCTGGAGCAAATCCTGGGAGATTTGGGCAAACAACCTTCGCTTTATTGCGGGGCTGATATACCCACGTACTTGCGCTACTTGCCAGGCTGGGACCGCGTCAGTCAGGATTTGCCCCATAAGTTTGAGCTGAGTATCATAGTCGATACTTCGTCAATTAGTTTGTTTGAAAATTTGGAAAAATCTGGGCAGAAACCAGTAGTCGCCAGCAAACCATGCATTGTCCTGGATCATCACAATGTTGAGGCTTCAATTCCGTTTGCAACTGTCTCACTTAATCAACGAGCCGTGGCCACCGGTGAAGTTATCCATGAGTTAGCCCATGAGCTTGGTTGGGAACTTAACCAGACCGCCCGCGAAATGTTGGCTATTTCGATTATGGCCGATTCTCTAGGATTAGTTTCCGAGGGCACTACACCGCGCAGTATTCACATTATCGGTGAGCTAGTAGAAGCTGGAGTTAGCCTGGCAGCACTTGACGACGCCCGCAAGCAATCGATGCGAAAGAGCCCTGAGCTACTGCCGTACAAGGGCGATTTGCTCAAGCGAATTGAATTTCATGACAATAACCGCATCGCTACCATCACCATCCCGTGGGAGGAAATCGAAAAGTACAGCCCGCTATACAACCCCTCGATGTTGGTCATCGATGAAATGCGTTTTGCGGAAGGCACAGATATTGCCATCGCCTTCAAAACCTATCCGGACGGCAAGGTGACAGCGAAAATACGGGCTAACTATGGTGTAGGTATTGCCGGAGAGCTGGCCAAGCACTTCGGTGGCGGTGGCCATCCGTATGCGAGCGGCTTCAAGATACAAGACGGTAGGCCGTTTAACCAGATAAAATCAGAGTGTATAGCTAAGACTGCCGAATTGCTTGCTAAACTCGAGCCAGGAACAAATTGATGAAGCTACACAATACACTCAGCCGCAAAATAGAGGACATTAAACCGGTCAACGAAAAACAGGTCACTGTATATTCTTGTGGTCCTACGGTTTATGACCACATCCACATCGGAAATCTCAGTTCTTTTATTTACGTCGATACACTACGGCGGGTTTTGAAGACTGCCGGTTATAGCGTGAAGCACGTTATGAACTTTACCGACGTCGACGACAAAACCATCCGCCGCAGCCTTGAGCGTTACCCCGACCTGGAGCCAATGGAAGCACTCCAAAAGCTGACAGCCGAGTACGGGCAAATCTTTCTAGCTGACATGGGGGCTATCGGCAATGACGTTGAGGCTTTAATATTCGTACACGCCACCAAAAGCATCCTAAGCATGCAGCAGTTGATTAGTCGTCTACACAAAGATGGCTTTGCCTATATCACCGATGATGGCGCGTATTTTTCTATAGAGAAATACCGAGCCAGCGGCAAGCAATATGGCCAGCTCTTAGATTTAAGTCTAGAGAACACCAGCGTCGCACGCATCGATAATGATGAGTACGACAAAGAGTCAGTGCACGACTTTGCCCTTTGGAAGAAGCAAAAACCCGGTGAACCGGCTTGGGATTTCACGCTGGATGGTCAGGACCTAAAGGGCCGGCCCGGCTGGCATATCGAGTGTTCGGCTATGAGTGTTCAGAACCTAGGCCAGCCTTTTGATATCCACACTGGCGGAGTTGACCTGACATTCCCGCATCATGAAAATGAAATTGCCCAGAGCACAGCCGGCAAACAAGCAGCCTATGCTAATCTGTTTTTCCACAATGAGCACTTGCTAGTAGATGGCAAGAAAATGAGCAAATCGCTAAATAACTTCACGACACTTAAGGATATTGTTGACAAGGGGTTTGACCCATTAGCGTTCCGTCTGATGATCCTGCAGAGTCATTATCATTCTCAAAGCAACTTCACGTGGGAGAATCTGGAAGCCGCTCAAAACCGCTTGCGCGACTTGCAAGCCTGGGCCGACTTAAGATTCCAGCCGAGCGCCGAGTCAATGCCTCCTGAGTTAGGTGCACTTTTCGGGGATACCCTTCATAACATGCGTACTGCCGCCGAGGATAACCTTAACATTCCTTCGGCTTTAATCAGCCTCGGGAAGATAGTCAGTTGGATGCAACAACATCCCGTTCCTGGAGTTGAGGATGAGCGTATTGACGGGACACTTAGAATGATTGATGATTTGCTGGGCTTAAATTTGAGCACCCGTAACGACATTACGGTCGGGCAGAAACAGCAATTAGCCGAGCGCCAGAAAGCTCGAGAGTCAAATGACTGGACAAAGTCCGATCAAATTCGAGATAAATTGAGCGAGCAGGGAATTGGCGTGCGAGACACCGACTTTGGTTCCCAATGGTATCGGCTCTAGGTGTTTTCTTCGATGGTTTCGCGTGACGGCAAGCGTTTGCCAAAGTAATCCTCAACTAGAATTCGCAAGCAACCAGCTATCGGTATTGCAGCCAGTGCGCCCAGTAAGCCGCCGACACCAGCTCCCAATAGAGCTGCCACAAAGACCATGAGTGGTGTTAGTTGGTTAGCCCGGGCCTGAATATAAGGCTGTAGTGTGGTGTTTTCTATTTGCTGGTATAGGAAGTAGTAAGCGCCCATCATGATGGCGAACGGCGTCGAGGCGAACAAGCACATCACCACAACGATAGCGGCTCCCAACGTGTTTCCGATCAACGGGATCAAGCCAAAGACAAAGGTGATACCGGCCAGCGCCACAGCATTAACTGAGGTATTGAAGATAGCATTGCCGATCAACAGTGCTACTAGCGCAAAGCTAGCTGCGATTCCAGCTATGAGCACCTGTCCGTTGACATAGCCGGTCACAACCCGGTACATGCGCTTGGCAATTGTCCGGTGATGTCCGCGCTTATCAACGGGAACAATTTTCAGTATTCCTTCAAACCACAGCGGACCCTCAATAAGCATCATGAAGGTCAGGACCAGCACTGTAATTATTGAGACCAGCGTACCGACGGCCCGACTCGCGGTATTGAGCAACGGATCTCTTAGATCACCTTTGTGGTTTTGTATGTCATTACTCCAACTAGTCAGTTGGTCATCCAAGTGATATCGTGTTATAAAACGGGCTGCAGCTGAATCCTGGGTTTGGAATTTCTGAACGTTCCCAGGAATATCCTGGACAAAGTCGCTAGACTGACGCACAAGTGGTGGAACCACTAACATCAAAAAGCCAACTAGTAGACTCAGAACTATTAGATAGGCGACACCAGTGGCACGACCCCGGCTTTTGCTAGGTAGCTTGACAGTCAACCAAGAAACGGCAGGATTGAGGGCTAGAGCCAAGAAAGCCGCCACACCGATCAGGGTGAGTTGGTGGGTCACGCTATCGAATAACCGGAGAAGTAGGAAGAAGACGACCGTCAGGGCGATTGCTTTGATTATGGTTTCGGTACTGATGGTTATTGTTTTATCTGATCTTTTAAAGAATCTCATAGGCTCTGATTATGCCGTTATTGCTTGGTTTTTGCAATTGCGCGCGCGTAAGAGCCCAGTAACCTTTCACCAACTTCGCGAACGTCAAATTGATGTACGTATTCGCGTTGCCATTTATTGGCTGACTGTCGAGCCCGGTAGTTGTGCAGAAAGTGCTTGATGGTCTTGGCAAAGGCTTCGGTATTCTTGGGGTGTACTAACTGTTCCGAGCGGGCACTCATAACCGATTTATAGCCGATATTGTCACCCGCGATAACAACCTGTGCTCCGGCGGCCATGGCTTCAACCAATACTATGCCAAAACTTTCGCCACCGGTGCTGGGGAAAACAGCAATGTCTGCAGCTGCTAGAATATTAGGCTTGTCTTCTTCGCTGACAAAACCCGTGAACTGCACGATTTGTTTCAAGTGATGTTGCTGAACAAACTGTTTGAGCTTTGGTTCTAGCGGCCCTTTGCCGCAAACCAGCACCCGGACCCTAGCTAGTTCGTGATGGTCATTTAACAGCTGAATAGCCCGCAAGAAATGCAGTCCGCCTTTGCGCTCCACCAAGCGGCCTAAGAAAACTATATTGAGCTTGTCGTCACGATACTGTCGAGGTTTCTTGCCCGTCAAAAAATGTTGCACATTTACAGCATTGGGGATGACAGTGGAGTCTAGTCTGAAAGTTTTCTTGGCAAACAGCCGCGCTGGTGGCGACACACTGTGTACTGCGGCAAAACGTTTGAGGTTGCGCCGCAGTAGCAGCCCAAGTAACCTAGTAGCCACCGTTTCCCACCATGAAAAGGGAATGATATGAAAGGTCCCAACGACTGCCGTTGAAGCAGGCGCCAGTTTGACGACTCGACCAGCCAGCAAGGGGCTGTAAGGCATTTGAACATGCAAGACATCAAATTGCTCAGCTTCCAAGAGTGTTCGGATCCGAGCTTTTGACGCTGGCAAGGGAGTGCTCATTCGGTTTTGGTTGAAGTGAGCCCGGACATTTCGGCTGAGGGAGTGAATGTGGGGGAGATCGGTGCGTTTAGTCTCGCCCACAAGATAATGAACATCATGGCCATGCGCCAAAAACCAGCGGCCCAGTGTCAAAATGTACTGCTGTACACCGTCGGTCTTGTCCAAAGAATCGTCTAACACAAAGCCTATTTTCATTACGGATAGCGTATAGCGTTTAGTGTGTAGGGTCTAGTCATGTAAATAACTTAGTCGATCGCGTAATTTATTTCATGAGCTTTTTGTAGAGGGCTTCGTACTTGTCGACTACGTGGGTGTATGAGAATTGCTCTACGTATTCCCGTGCCCAGGTTCGGTAAACACTTCTTAGTGCATCGTTTCTGAGCATTACTGACAAACGTCGTGCGAATTCACCACTGTCTTTGGGGTTCACAATTGATAGCTCGCCGGTGCCTTGGAGCACGGCCGTGTAGCCTGGATTGTTGCCAGCTACTATGGGTAGTCCCGCGGCCATAGCTTCCAGTAGCACGATACCAAAACTTTCGCCGTACAATGCCGGCGAAACAAACAGCCCGGCCTGGGCTAACAGTTTTAGTTTCCGCTTATTTGTGACAAAGCCCAGGAATTCTACCCGCGGAATAGCTTGCTCGCGCACATAGTTTTCCAGTTTTTCGCGGTCCGGTCCATCACCGACAATCACCAGCCGGGCTTCTGGGTCCTTGCTGGACATCAGATTAAATGCCCGAAGCAAATATTTCACCCCCTTGCGGCGCTCCAAGCGTCCAATAAACAGTATCGAGTTCTGGTCTCCGCTGTCTGAATTCTGAACTTTGTAATTATTGAGGTCAATTCCATTGGGGATAATGGTGATCGGCGAGTCAGTCAGGCTACGTACGTACTCGGCAGCAGCCTCTGATACGGCTGTAAGCTCCTGTAAATACTTCATTATGGAGCGAGTGTAGGGCGTTATGACTTTCTCTATAGTCCGGCTCATCATCGTTTCCGGCAGCTTGGCATGAAAGGTCGCAATGTTCTTGCTTTTGGAACGAGACAGAATTTGCATGCTAACCATCGGCACCCAGGGTTCGTGAAAGTGCAGAATGTCGAATTTTTCTTGGGCCAAGACTTTATCAATAGCTTCAGGATCCAAGCTAACTGACACCTGGGCAGTGGTGTGAAAAGGCGACTTAACATCCGTGGCCCGGCCAATGAATATCACATCGGGTATATGATGGCCGCTTTTTTCAAGTGGTCGTGGTGTAATTATCTTGACACTGTGGCCACGACGTTTAAGCTCGACCTGCATCGCCAGTACGCACTCCTGTACGCCACCGCCTTTGAAAATATTATAAGGACAAACTAAACCGATATGCATTATTAACGTTAGTATAACAGGAGGCTAAGCTGCTAAAAGCTCGCGAATTTTCTGGGGCAGCATCGGCGCGGCTGTCTTCATGTCGGCAATAACGCTTGGCGCATGCTTGTCCATCTGTGCCATGACCGTTTCTACGTGGTTAAAAATCACTTTTAGATGCTGTTCTACGCGATAATTGTCAAAATAGTTATCCGCCTCCACCCCAATGTGCCAGACCGGCAGATTAGCTCGTTTTTTGCAGTTGTCCAGCGTCAAAAACTCATAAAGTGTTTCGGCGTGAGTACGCAAGTCATTGGCATGCCACAAGTGGATCTCAAAATCCATAATATCTTTCTTGTCCACTCGGCTAATGTTTTGAAACTTTTGTTTGGCGTTATGGGTGCGGGCGTAGGCTAACCGCAAAACGGTAGGGTGCAAAAATACATTTCTGAAAAATACAGATGTCATCTTGTGCGAAAAGAAGGCGGCAGTTGATTGGTACAGAAAATGCCTGGTCTTACTAAAGTTAAAATCATCCCGATGTGAGAAACCAGCCACCGAGACCAGTAAATCAACGCTGTCAACTAGATCAGGGCAGCGTTGCAGCATGCGTGTGGCTACTACAAAGCCAAAACTTAAGCCTGCGATAGTGACTTTTTTACCCCGAAAACGCAATTTTATAAAGGCCGCTAGGTAGTCGGCTAAGTTATCGATAGTTGGCTGCTCATGAATCTTGTAGAAGCTCTCCATACCGCCAAAGCCCGGCAAGTCCGGCATAGTCACGCTGCCATACTGGTTAAGGTCTTGGACGACGCCCCACCAGCGTTCCAGGCTCGAATGGTGCCCATAGACAAACAAGATATCGCGCTTCTTCCCTTTGGGGGCAGGGAGATATAACATCCGACCTTGGAGGCCGCTCATATATAGGGGCACTATATAGTCCTGGGGTTTGGCTACTTTTTTGCTCATAAACTTCCTGGCAGCACTTTACCGGACAAAGCGTAGACTTGGCAAGCGACGATTACTCATACAATGAATTAGTACCGACCCAAATAAACTCCCAAGGTTCCGGTTCTGGGCCAGTTTGGGTAGCTCCTTCTGGGTAGCTGGGCACCCAACCGGCTTTTTTGGCGTTTTCAAAGTTGTTTTTGCTGAGCCAAGTGTAGCACTTGGTACGAATAAATGCGTCTAGCCCCACGCCGTCGCAGGCCAGGTCCATGGTATAGCCAGTATGGTGGCGAGAGTAGCCGGGTATCGCCGCCCGGCTGAGCACCGTCTCTAGTTCATCGTCGGCATGGCCGTCCATGATTGTATAGACGTTAACCCCGGCATCTTTCATCCGTCGCAGAAACAACGCGCGCTGATATTCAATAGATCGGTAAGCAGACGTCATCTGGAGGGGGATATGTTCGCTAGCGGCAGAAGCCTTTAACTGCTGCCAAGCCATCAGGGCATTGGGTTGGATCAAATCATCACCGTCCAGACCCGGCTCACCAGTTTTGACTATTGAAGCTACGGGCAGGGCACTGAGCTTGTAACCGCGACGCACCGCGATTGCTCGTATGCGGACGTCAACTTCCGGGTAGCCAGTAATTACTGGAGGGTCGGTGATAGGCTGTGTATTTGGGTAGACAAAGGCGTTATAGAGGCTCTTGAACTGGGCGGCGGTGAAGGTCTTGAGCACTTTGGGCTTAGCTGCAACTACCGCTTGCTGCTGCACATCTGTTGGTTGATTTGTATTGCTGACCTGCTTGGTAATCAGTTCCTGGCCAAACATCACATAGCTCACGACACCCACACAAATAAGCAACGCCGAAATCACATAGCGCTTCTTAACACGTTTTTTCTTTCGTTGTTGTTTGAGGGTTTCAAAATAATGCGGTTCTAATACGCGCATAATACATCCAGTATACCTGAACCGTTAGCATCTAGCCGGTTCTCTCTGTTGAGATAATCTGTTATTTACTGTAGAATCTACCTGTTCTGACCCGTAAATTTCCAAGCCAAATTCATGAGAGGATTCATGAATTTGAGAGGAGGCGACTTGGTCAGTTCGCAAAAGTTGACCAGCAAACTTGTTTTGTGGTCAACTCGGCAAACTGATCGTTACGCGCCGACGATGGGACGTCGCCAAGTGGTAAGGCACCAGTTTTTGGTACTGGCATTCGTAGGTTCGAATCCTACCGTCCCAGCCATATAGAATAGACTACGCTAGGAAGCGATATTGGCTCCAAATCACCCCTGTTATCGGCAGAGGTGATTTTGGTTTGGTTAAGTTTTTTACGCATTGGCTAAAATCTCCCTTGTTTGAACACTTTTTCGTGCGATTGCGTTCGTTAATTTAGTGTATTTAACAGATATAGAATTGTCTTTTAGGCTGATTCTTTCAAAAAGTTTGGTTAAAATCAGCCGCTTTTGGTCATTCTCTATGTTCTCGTCCTTGAACTGACTTTTGGCGTCCTGCGATAGCTCAATTACCGAGATGCCGTTCATGTACTTGTCTTCGTATTCTTGGCTTAAGCCTCCTTTCTGCTGCTTCAGCCCGTTAATTTCACTAACGAAGGCCTCGTGCTTCGTCTGATAGCGTTCACTTGATATAGCACCGGCTAGCTTGTCGTCGTAAAGCATCTCGTCCATGCGCTTAATACGTCGTATACGCTGTTCTATGGCTTGCTCAGCCTCTTCCTGGTTGTTGACGGTCAACTCAAAGTCAGAGCGCAGTAAGTTTGTCAGCCACGAGATTATCTGCTGTGAGGGGCAAACCAAATCGTCTAGCTTAGCCTCAACGTGGGCGGTAACGATATCTTCACGTATAAAGTTCTGCGCCTTGCATGCAGGCAGCTTGCGCTGGCAGGCACCGTACAATCGACCCTTCTGCATCTGCCAGGTAATGTTCTTGCCACAATGCTCACACAAGATCATACCTTTAAACAATGGATTATGTTTTCGCATCTTGGTTGTAAGTTTTCGGGTTAGCTTATCTTGGACGGCATAGAACAACTTTTCTGGTATAAGCTTTGGCTGATTACCAGGATACTGCTTACCGTCCCACTGAATAATGCCTATATAAAAAGGGTTCTTTATTATACGATGCACCTGACTGGGAGCGAACGGCCGACCGTGTTTGGTCAAAATCCCGTACTCGGCCATTTTCTCTCCAAGCTTTTCAACGGTATAACTTGGCTCTAGCGCCAGCTTGAAAACCTTTTGCATTGATTTATAGGTTTGTGGGTTAAAGCTATGGATGCGCTTACCATTTTGCATAATCGTCATGTAGCCGGGTGGCGGCGGTCCTGGCATCCAGCCCTGGGCAAGCTTCTCAGCCCAACCTTTCATAGCCTCTTCACGTAGGTTATCTATATAATTCTTGGCCATAACGACACGGATGCCCCAGTTTAACCACTCTTGTGATCGGGAGTTTTTGTGCATTACTAAGGAATCTTTAACAAAGTGAACACGGCGAGTTTCGTCATGCATCAGCCAATCATGCGTTTCTACGGCGTCGTGGAGGTTACGAACATGCCTATCCACCTTTTCAACGATCAAATTCTTAATATTGTTGTCGGCAATGTACTTCATGGCCTCTTTGAAGGTCTTTCGTTGTTCGGACTTTGATGCCGACTCAGCTATCTTAAAGACTTTCCTAACTAGCAGACCGGCGTTGCTGCCGTAGGACCTTAATAGTTTGACCTGGGACTCCAGGGAGTATCCTTCGTCTTCCTGCCCTTTGCTGGAAACGCGAGCAATACCAACGGCGTTATCGTCAGGACTAATCATTATTGCTCCTCGCGAGTATAGTTCTGTCTCGCGCTAAGCACTCGTAAAGAGTAATAAGTTGAATACCGACTTCTTCTGCTTCCTCAAAGGAGACAGGCTTACCGGATTCGGCTTCTAAAATTGATTGCAATAACCGTATCTTGTCCTCACCAGGCACAAAGAAATCCGTAATGAAATCTTCTGTCTGGCTTAAGATATCTGGTTTGCTCAAGGTACCCTCCATGAACTATCTCAATAGAGATAGTATACTATACTTATCGGTATAGTTTCAAGAGAGTTTTTAGTTATTTACAGAGGGTGTGGATATCTTTAGATCTTTTTGTTTTTACTGTGAGGCAGCTACTGCGATATTGCCAAAAGCAGCTACTTCTTCATAAGTTGGAGGTCGCCATTCAATAGTCTTTAAAGCACCGTGGTACTCCGTCGAGGTACGCTCTTGATAAGGCCAGTAACCATCACCTTCATGGACGCCTGCTGGTACATGTTCGTTCGATAGATTTTTAGCGACTTTAAAACTCACACCAATTCCGCGTTGTGGAGAGGGGTCTTGGTACGGCCGGTCTGGATAGCGCATGCCAGTATAAGAGGCCAGCCATATAAACTCAGCAAACTCACCAGATAGCTGGGCAGCATGTTCTTCATCTATAGGTATGCTAGCTGGGTCATGTTCCGTGCTACCGAAGAGACCACCAACAGACCTCGATGTGTGACCTGCGTGATATGTCACTAATTCCGGATCTAAAATTCGATTAATAATAAAGCCGCCACGTAATACGGCCCTATATGCCGCTTCACGTTCCTGAGCACTCTCAGCTTCAGCCAACCCCGCCTGACCAAGGTTTTTCCAGGCTTCATCAAAAGCATCGCCTGCCTTAGCAAACTTTTCTTCTACTTCCGCCAGTGACTCCATGCGTGGGTCTGCCATAACAACTCCTTGCCTTATAATTCTATTGTATAACTATTATGAGATAATCCAAGTTTGGATCAACTATGAACAACATCTTTTTTCCTGCCCGTTATTGCTTGCAATTTCTCGTACGCGGTTGCACAATGCAAGAGCTAAGCGAGGAGTTAAAATTATGGCGGAACAAGAGCCAGGAATGCCATTCGGGTTTAAAGACATAGAAAAAGCCGCTGAGTTTATTGAGACAGCTCAACCGACAGTACCTGAAGGTGTAGCAGAAACTGCGGACAGAATTTATGAAACGACCAGAGATAATCCTGATGCTACGTGGCTTGAAATCAAAGGAAAGCTCTCTGAAACTCCCCCCACGCAGTAGTGATGGGTAATCTAGAAAACGATTTTTCAATAGTTACATTTTATCCCGGAGTCCATATTACTGGCTAAATTGCCGCCCTGCACAAAGAAGTGCGCTTAGAGCAAGTAGCGCAAGGTAAAAATACTTTTTCCAACATTGATGATTCTCAACCTGATCTGAACGATATTCCGGGCTACTACATAGAGCCTGGCGGTAACTTTTGGGTCGCTCATGAGCACGGCGCCCTAGCAATAATTGGCTTTGTGGCTATTAGAAATGACGGCAACGGTGAAGGTCAGCTAAAGCGTTTAGCTGTATTGTCTAAGTATCGCGGACGCCGAATTGGTTCAGGACTGGTTAATACGGCTGTTGAGTGGTCACGAACAAGCGACATTCGGCGTTTGACTTTATCTACTGGCAAAAACGAGACGGCTAAGAGTATCTACGAAAGATCTGGCTTTAGAGATTGTGGCTTTGATGAGGCACACCAAGACTTTCTTATGGAGCTCAGTTTAGAACCTAAATAAGATGACGTTTTCGTGGGTCAGTTTCGGTTTTCAGCCTTTCTTGGTCTCGTTTCTTGTATAACAGGTAGTATGGGTCATCGTAGAATTTGACTTTGAACCAGGCATCATCGCCATCTTTTACATCCTTTAGCCACTCTTGCTGCCGTTTCAGGGTTGGAGCCTCTTGTTTGTAAATATCTTTGTCTTCGTACTCAATCGTTTCAATATCCAGTTTATAGTCCGGCCCGAGCACTTTCTTCCATAAGAATTTGAGCCGTTTAACACGGAACTCAGGTGTGATAAGTAGAACGTTCTTTATGTTATGAGGTATAAAGACTAGATTCTTCAGGTAATAGAAGTTTGCTACGGTATCTCGGGATACGGTTTCTTTCAAAATGACTTCTGAAGGGCACCCGATAGATAATAAGTATTCCTCTTCTTTATCTGCTTCTTTGAATGGCTGGGTAATACCAGTATTGTCATATTTCAGAGCGTGATCGCCCGATAAGCAAATATACGGCGCAACACCTTGCTTAACCAGCTCTAGAGCTCTATCCAAGCTCTTGTAAGTATGCGACGGGAACTCCCAGGTCCGAAAGTCCGGCTGAGAGCCAAGCACCACGATTGCATCGTAGGTTTTCATCGCATGAACGCCGCGACTGCTACTACTAGCGTCAACATCAAGCTGGATAGCACTTCGCCTCTACGAACTTTTTCGTGCAAGATAAACTGTCCTGCAAGGTAGCGTAGGGCGGGCCCTAACATCAGAAATAACATAGTGAGCACGAGCCCATAAGATTGAATGGCATACAAACTTACAACCGCGCCAATGGCATACACTATTCCCCCAGCTGCGGCGTATCCTTCCATACGGCTTGTTAATTTCTTTCCGCGCTTGGGTCGGAAGAAGAGACAAAGTAGCACAAAGATACTACTAACCCTAAACAGCGCAATATAGGTGGGCGATAGATAGTTAAGCGCTTCTTTATAGAACACCGGCACGATAGCGTAGAGGATAACGGCTAGCCATAAGTAAAACATGCCTTTGCTCTCTGCTTTGCTTAGTTTCCGGCGATGAACGCCCCAACGCACAATAAAAGCTCCTAGTATAAAAGCAATAAGGTAGGCCGTTTTACGTTCGCTAGGAAAAAGCGCATAGGCAATAAGGCCAGTGGCAATAGGTTCAAAGTCTACCAAGGGCTCACGCAGCGACAGATCATTAACTTGACAGCTGAGTTCATCAAAGACATTGCCAGCAAAAGAAAAAACTGCAATACCAAGAAGTATTGCAGCCACAATCAATGGTATATGCGGAAATGGCTCATTGCGCAGCAAAACATATGTCAGAATCGACAGAGTCATGATAGCAAAGCAGATTAACAGTGACTGCCTAGCATCTATCTTATTTCTGCGAAAGTTAAACCGATCAATAGTTTTACCGGCACTTTCGGCCACAATTGAGCTGATGAGGTACATAAAGTCCATATGGTTATTGTACCTACTTTGCTTGGGAGTTACGCAAAAATTAAAAGAAGGACTGACGTCCTCTCGCAAGAATGCTCTTAGACACCAGCCCTTCTAAGCATAAGTATACTAATTAGCCATATATAGTCTATGGAAAAAATTTAGTGTGAGAATAGATCTATTAAACTTTGAGCTTCGTCGGCGAACACCAGCGACAGACCAAGTTGCCCGGCGAGTCTTTCAGCCTCATGTCGGCGCTCCATGCGTTCATCTAGATTATCTATAACATGTCTAGCTGCTAAGTAAAAACCTTCCATTGGATCATCTGGTATTTGGTCAGCTTCTGTAACAGATTCACGAAACTTTGCTAGATCTTGTGCTGCATCCATGGATTTAAACTCTGGTGGTTGTCCCATGAGGTGACGTTCTAGGGCGTACTGCGCAGCATCGGCAAGTGAAATACGATATTGTATGTGGTCCTTTACGCTCAAGGTTGGCGGATTAAGCTTTAGAAAATTAATAACTGCCTGGCCGGTGGTGTCAGCTGTGTCACTTCCAGGGAACATGACAAGAGTCTTATAGTTTTGTGCTGCTGCTTCAGACAGTTCAAGGCGTTCACGCACTGCTCCTGGTAAGTCTATTACATCTCCATCCCATACCTTTGGCGTCAACATGTCCTTGTCACGAGCAGTGGTAAGTAAAAAGACTGTATCAAATAACTCCTCTGCTTGCGCCGGAGTAGCTAGTTCAGGGTTTGCTGCCATAAGATAATTGTAAGCGTCTGGCTCAGCGGATTGCAAGCACAAGTGAATTGCCGAGAGACTTTTTATACACCAGAAAATCTAGATAACCGCGGTTATCTATATAAAATAGTATCTATATCTGTTATTTATATTTCTATTTAGCTTCTTTTATATATACTTACATATATAAACATACAAAAGTATGTAGAGGTGGAGAATGAGGATGTGTGAGTCAGGCCAAATCCAGCAAGTCACTCAATGGTTATCAAAAAGATATACTCTTAGCCCTTTATAAATTTCGCTTTATTACAGTTGATCTATTAGTTGAGTATCAAGGCTTTAAGTCAGAAGTGTATAGTTATGTACGTTTAAGAAAGATGGTTGAACAAGGCTATATTGGTCGTCACTATACGGCTCAAGATAAACTCTCCCATAAACCGGCAGTGTATTTCTTATTACCCAAGGGTATTAGAGAACTCCGAAATGATGCGGCGCTAAGCACTAAAGCCCTAACTAACATGTACCGCGACCGCCAGGCTGGCCAACCTTTTATCCAGTCCTGCCTGCAGATAATGAGGCATTATCTAAAATTTCGTAGATTGTTTGGTGATGCCCTAGTTTTCTACAGTAAGTCTGAACTGTCCGTGTATGACTTTTTCCCGAAGCCTTTGCCTGACGCCTATCTCTTTATTGCAGAAATTCCTTACTTTCTTGAAGTTATACCGCCAACGACTCCGTACATTGGGTTAAGGAGTAAGATTAACCGTTTCATAAAACATTATGAGTCTGAAACGTGGGAAGAAACCGATATGGGTTACCCAACCATTCTACTTATCTGTGATTCACCATATATGGAGAAACAGTTGCAGCGCTTAGCCAAACGTATGCTGGCCAGAGACGAGATAGAGGATGTAACCATCTACACCACTACAAGCAAAGCTTTACTCAACTCTGAGAACAAAGAAGCATCCGTTTGGAGTAACATTGAAGAGCCGGACGAACTGGTAAAATTATGAATAGGTTGAGATTTAACTATGCCTTTTGATTCCTGTCCTGAAGTTATCGGTCAAGTGCCGGCCCAAATGTTTGATGACATTCAAGCTGTTAAACAAGACCGCGTTGTAGGTGATCATACCTATGCCACATTTCGTTTCGAGAACCACTTGTCATCAATGCAACAAAGGTTTTACGAAGCTCTGTATCCGCTGGCACAACTGATTGTTGAGAGAGAAACCGCACGAATACAAACTTTAGACATTGACACGACATTTGCAGCTCTGCCTCGCGAACGCTACTCAGATATTGATTTTTGGCACAGAGATGGCAATACGTTCTCACGGATTGTAAGCTATGCGGTGGCAATGGGTCTTGGCACTGAGTTTCTCGTTCGACTAAAACCAGACACTACCCCTCCGGACGGACTTGATGTAGTCGGCAAGCTGGGGAGGCTCACCATTGTCCGGCCACAATCACTTACCGTGGTGCGTTTTATCAAACAACGCCACCGCAGGCCTATCGCCTCTTCGCCAAACAAAGAAGCACGCGGCTGGGTCCGAGCCAGCGTAAATACAGTCTAGGCAAGTCAGAATAATGCCTTTTTATATATGAGCAGTTTATAGGCCATGCTCAGGATGGTCAGTTCGTTCTCTCTAAGGAACGGACCAGTGATTAGACACAAATAAACGTGATATAATATGTTTATATTGTAGGGAGAACTATTATGGCAGAACCTGGTGAAAGACTATATGAAACGAACCAAGACCTAACTAATGCATTGGTAGATGCCATACGAAATCGTGATAAAATGGAAGTGGCTATGATAGGCATGTATGCCTTAACAACCGAACATGAATATCCATTATTGCCTCGTCTAGCTGAAGTGGGCGACGCAGATCATACCGACTATATCTGGGGTGTTGCAAACCGACGACTAGGGCAACTGAACGACCCGGCATCACAAGCATATCTAGATAGAAAATTCCCGCCTCAAGCAGCCTAGAATATAGAATTTAATATTTGAGCAGTTTAACGCCATGCCCAGGGCGTTAGGCTCAGCAACCAGCTGGCAAGACCATATCCTGATCTAAACCACGGTACGAGACGCTGTCAGTAACAGTGCCGTCACTCTGGATCCATACACAGACATGGAATGGAAACTCGTACCAGCCTTGTTGCTTGGCAAGCTTTGCCCAGTAAAGGCGGTGATCGTGAATCGTATTCATGACGACACCTCCCCACGGTAGCCACAAGCTTGGCTAAACCGTTCGCTATCAAAGCTTGGGTTATCCTGCTCAAACAGTTGAGACAATGGGTCAATCACCCACTCGTTGATAAAGATTATGGTCTCTTTATCTTCATAGCTGCGGCATTCACTGACGGCTTCAGCCAGCACCTCGGCGATTTGTTGGTAATATTTACGTGATAGCATACTCTTCTCCTTTTTACTTTACGTAACAAGGAATGAGCGCAGCCCGCAGGCTCAGTCTGGCAAGGTGGAGACTTGTACTACCTTGCCATGCTGAGTCGGGCTGTATACTGAGAGATCTACGTAAAGGTAAACACCCTCGGTTAGCAATAGCTAAGTACGT
This sequence comes from uncultured Candidatus Saccharibacteria bacterium, assembly GCA_964487615.1. GTDB lineage: Bacteria > Patescibacteriota > Saccharimonadia > Saccharimonadales > CAZARM01 > CAZARM01. The sequence goes on from CAZARM010000004.1 coordinate 18,642, forward strand.
CCTATTATGATATAATTAACTTTTTTCTTGAGGACACATGTATGCGAGTGGATGGATTCAGCGAGTTAAGCGGTGAGAGATTTAAAAGTTTTGACGAAAGTCAACAGGGTCATAACGTACTGTTCTTTCGCTATTTTAACTACGACAACGATCTACCATCTCCTTTAGCGGGTCTCTGGCTGAGTGATGAGTTGGGCAAACGGCAGCTAGAAGCCGCGCATTATATTCCGGACATGGCTTGCCAACGTGCATTGAGAGAATCAGGCGCGACGTCACAGCCCGCAGGACTGATCTGGCTCGGTCTCTACGTCAAATACAGGCATGTTAATAGTGAGCCTGTGGCTGACATTACTATGCCGAGGTTCATGGTTGAAGATTATTCAAGTTTGGCAATTGACCTCCAAACCAAACCACTAGTACGTGAGCTAGAAGATCGATTTAATGTGGCGATTACTATCGCAGATTAACTTTGCCTCAGCTGAGACTGTTTGGCTGTTTCAAGCTCATAGGCTGGAGTCAGCGTAGCGTGTACTACCTTGCCGAGTCAGGTTCTAGACGTACACCGGGAAGGCAGAAGAAAGTAATTTTGCTTATGCTTGCTTTGAGCAATGGAGTGACAGATACTAGCATCAGTGAATGCGATCGAACAAGTAGAAGGCTTTATACAAGGAAAAAAGTTCGAGGGTCGCCATCCTCGTATGATTGCCGATGCTGTCATAATAGACACAGGTTTTGTACATGGGCAGTTAAATCGGCATCGCCACAAATTAGATTTTATAGATAATGAGATTGATCACGAGCGCTGGGCAAGCTATCGTCCTAGAAAACAGCAAAACCAGGTACGTCTTATGGCGGCAGGTATTATCCATGGGTTTGCTAGCGCACGCGAAAAGCAATCTAGCCAAGGCACAGAGCTGTGGGGGCACGCTGTTCGAATCGGTAGGTTAGCTGCAGGATATGATTTCTTAGGTATTCTGGAGCGTGTTGTTGAATCATCAGGTTTGCTCAGCATAGAAAAGACAACGATGGCTATTACAAATTATAGTTCTGGCCTTGAGACAGCGACTAAGTCTAAGGCAGAACCAGATTTCGCACCTTTTGATAGCAACAACGTACGGCTTAACTGTGTTGTAAGTGTTTTAGCTCGAGGTCGCAGTGCTATAGATTTAAGTTATGACTTACTGGAAGGAACTCCAGAAGCAAAAGACTACATTACTGCCGTTATGAATGGACTAAAAACAGACGGCTTAGTTACCGACGACCGTGAAACGATTGGTAGGCGGACAAGAACACCCAATGTGCCTGGTAGTTGGCTGGTAACTCCGCTTGGCTCAGAATGGCTTCATGAAATGGTTGAAATAGGTGGATTTATCGAACCGAGTGATTTTAGTGCTATGCAGTAACTAGCTTTGTCATTTTTAGTATGTTGGTATTGATCGCAAATCATTGAAAGTTGGAAATTAAATGCCCATTACCCGCAGTTTCATAATGGAGAGTCACACTCATATGCCATTGAGCATCTCTTATGGTTTGGCAGCTGAGCTGTTCCCTTATGAAAGTCCGAGAACTCAGGAAGTTGCGGCTATGTATTTGGCTAACATGATTTATAGAACAATTGATCAACCCAACATACCTGCGCATATTGAAGACGATCAAATTGAAGATTGGTTTTTAGCCAGGACGGCCATGCATACGATAATAAGCATGGGCTAAGCTATTAATCCTTAATTCTGCTACTCATTGATTTTTCTCTCTGGATCTAATAGTGCGGTGGCAATTGAACCAAATACTCTAATTTCTAGAATCTTTTCTGTTACTTCTGCAACTTCATTAGGGGAGAGGTGATCTTCAGGCAGGCTATATTCATTTATTCCACTTATAAGTTCATGTAAGGGGATTTGAATACTCCGATCTTGTGGTGGTGAAGCTACCCATGGAAATGGCTCTGGCTCATGCATTAAAGCACGTAACCAATACCCCTCAAGTTCTAAGTCAAATAGAAGTCCCTCTGCAATTTGTTCAATATCAGCCATTAACGATACTATACCATAATTATGGTCGTAGTAAATTTGGTGAGGTATTAATCAGCCCTGGTACTGCCAATGCCAAGGCTCAAAGTTGAAGCCATTCTTATTGGCCTCGGGGCAAGTTAATACAAAGCCAAAGCGCTGGGCATTTTGTTGAAGCCAACTGTACTCCGGTGTTTCATTAAACTTGCCAAATGGCGGCGCATCAAAAACACCTATGCCTTCCTGGGTTTTGAAGTCTATGGCCGTCTGTGTAGCTGAACTATGTTCGCTGTAGCCTGGTATAGACACAAAACCCAATGTCTTAACAAAGTCGTATTTGTAGTATTGCAGCCAAAACATGAAGTTAACGGCTTGGTTGGCGGGCGATCGGTAAGCCGAATTAACCAATAGTTCTCTGCCTGTCTCCGACTTGTAGGCGTGGTACAGTTTTTTATAAGCGTCATAAACATGTCTGGGCAAGTATTGAGTATCCAGTTGTACACGCTTGCCATTAATAGCGACTATTTGTCCTGAGATTTCTACTATATCGTCTGGGACTTCTTCAAGTCCACGGAACGGCTCATTAAATCCGTAGGTAGTCGGCTTTTCTTTTAGAAGTTCCTTAATGTAGACAATTTCTTCTTCAGACAGTAGCTTATACAACTCTTCAAAAGACATGAGTTGGGGGTTGCAGAACTTAACGGCTACTTTATCACCAGCTTTAGCGACAATCGCGTCAATGAGGTCAGTATTTATGATCATGTATTAATCATAGTGGATTTGGGCATGAGCCAATAGTTATTCTTCGCCGGGTTCTGAAGAGTTACTGCCTAGGCTGCTTGCTTCAATGTATCCAGTCTGCCATAGTTTCTCGCCAATACGGCGGTCAACTTCTTTGTCGGGCTCTGTTAGTTCTTCCCAAGGCTTCAGCCACGATTCCTTAGGATTCGACTGCTCCTTTGCCCACTTAACCCATACTTCACGGACAATTCTGCCAAGCTCTTCACGTTTTTCAGCTGATATTTTAATGTTCATAACTTACTCCGGTTCACCACCATTGAAATGCTCAGCTACGCTGTAATACTCTCCGTCTTTGAAGGGGTTCTTTACAGTACTTATGCCTCTGTCCAAAAGAAAAGCCTCGGGAGCCTCCACACCTTTTTCAGCTAGAAACTTTAACGCCGTTTCGATAACTATATACGGGTTATCACTACACACTAACTCAGCACACTCAGCTTGCGTCAATGCATCTTTAAGTTTGAGGGCCATTTGTACTTGGGGCGATTGTCTGTCTGTCGGCAGTAGTTTGTTAAGCTCGAATATTTTAAGCTTTATTTTTAGCGCCAGATCCGTCAATCCTTCTTCTTCGGCCCAACCTAAGTCTTGATACATCCAGTCGTTGGCAACATCATCTACATAATCAGCATCATGGAAACCAGCGTCTACCAAGAGCGGCGTCAGTACCAACTGGAAAGCTAGGTATGCTGGCACATCATCGTCAGATGGTTTATGTTCATCTATCCATATTTCATATTGTTGCCACGCCAAAGCTACCTGCGGGTCGTCTTTTGGTATAAGTGACGGATCCTGTGCTTTGTAGTGGCCTGGAAGTGCGCTGTAAGAATCACTAACTGCTTGCACCGAACGTTGCAGCTCTGCTAATGAATCAGTCTCAACGCCTATAATTTCTTGTGATTCTTCAGGCGTTGTCATCGGGACCTTCAACCACAAAATACGGTGTTGCTGAAAGATCAAAAAAGTCCGGGCTAGGATAACCTTCAGGCAGATCACCCTCTTCAACTTTTTTAAGCCAGTCCTCCATCATCTGAACCTCACGTAATGTATCCATTGGTGAAGAAATCACGCTGAGTTTATGGAAAGGTTTGCCGTTTGCGTCAAAGGTACACGTTCCAATCAAATCATAACCGCCAAAGACATGGTATGTGCCGTCTAGTAGCGGCATGGGCGGGGTGGCCAAGCGCCGCAGGACTGATTCAGATCCGTGAATCGGATCTTCAATAGCTTGTTCGGAATCTATAGGGTCCCAGATCGTCTGATCAAATGGATTTTCAGGCGTCGTCATGATGCTCATTCTCCATTTCACTTACTAGATAAAGTATTGAATCGGCTAAATGGCATGCCTTATCACTGACCCCAGCGTCACACGCTTCACAGTCTAAAAGCTTCGCGCGCCACCTTGTTAGCATCGAATCATCGGGTAACTTCATAGCAGTCGCACCAAAACCCGAACATATATTTCGTCGTTCGAATTCAGCTATCAGAACTTCACGCTCAAAGGGCTCCAAGGTACAACCCGCGGGAAACATTTCTTCAGGCGTTGCCATCTTTTAACCCTTCATCATAAGGTCCAAAGTGAGGAAATCTAGCGACAAAGTCTTCATAAGATAAGTGCTTTGCATCTTCTATGATGCCATTCAAAATATCGACATCCAGATCACACTCTCTATTTGCACGACCTAGAGGACTTTCAGGCATGAAAGAAAAAACTGCCACAGCATGACCACTTCCATCGCCATGGCTTAACCTAGATTCCTCAAGTACTAGACCTAAACGGGCTAGTCTGCTTACGGTATCCAAAGATACACCGGCATCCTGAATAGATGGAGTCTCTTTCCCGAAACCGGATAAATGTTCAGGCGTTGCCATCTGGGCTCCCTCCGCGTAACTCTGGTGGCACAGCTAAGAACTGCATGATGTTTATGTCTAGTGGACAGTTTGCCTCATCCGGTCGCGGTTCTGGCATCATATTATCTACATCAAACTCGGCTTTAATGTATGGATCATCCCTGGACATTGTGGGGGTTGTCATGCCTGAGCAGGTGGCTTCGATATATGCTAAATATGCCTTAGCCGTTCTGTATAGATTCTCAGGTGTAAAAGGACTGGTTGGATCATGATTTAAGTCCTTCATTCTATGGATAAGATCTTGGACTACGTTTATATCACAATTTGCTTCTGGGCAGTCTTTACACGCTGCAGGCAGGGTAAAATCCCACTCTCGGCTCGACATCCATTGCAATACATTTCCGCGCGAACTGATCGTTACAGCAGTTTCTGTTTGTTCCGAATCACTTTTGGCTATTTCTTCGGCCCACTGATTTGCGATTTCTTCCCATGAAGGTTCGTTTTCAGGTGTTGTCATTCGGATCTTCCTTATAATTATCTACTTCAAGATCGCCGTTGGGATGCAGGACCACGCTTGTCCCCAGCAGACGAAACGGTTCGGCTACGTCTTCTAAAAGATTTCCGTCAGCATCATAGTAACCGTAACCAAACTTCGCATTGCCAACTGCGGTTTTACCATCTTCACCAAACCAGGTAAGCATTGTGTACATATGGTCATTACGAGCATTGCGCATAATTGCATCCGATACACCGTCATCGACTCCAGGCGTATGCACCAAGTCATTAAAGGCTTCAATTTTTCTCCATACATCCCGTAAAGCTTGCTCGGATGTTGCAGCGTCAATGTCTACGTGCTTGAAAACAGGTTCTTGCTCAAAATCACTCATAGCGCTGAAAAGGTTTCGCTCCCAAAACCAAAATTCTTTAATACTGTTCTTACTGAACGGGCTTGCATTCGCACTTGCTTGACCGCTTCGCTGTCTTCGCCGAACGGGTGGACATCTTGTTCGTCAGTAGCAACTAATCCTATCCGCTCAAGCGTGGGTTGCATAAAGGGAGTAAGTTCGGGCCATACATACGCTGCTACAGGCTGGAGTGGGATAGCATGGCGCAGTAGTTTCTTGCCCAGCTGCATTGCAATACCGTGCCGAAAATATTTAGGTTGGACAGCAATTTCTCGTAACCACAAGTAGTTTTTAGCCACAGTAAGTCTTTTTACCGTACGCTGCAATTCAGTACTGCCTGATACATTATGAGCGCTATAAGCAAAACCAATCGGCTCGCCTGCCTCTGTAGCGACAGCCACTTTGGGACGAGTGTAAGCTTGGTTAGAATTAAACCGCTGGCCAACTTCCGCATTCGGATCAAGATGTGAAGCTACAAAACGTTCTGGGTTATTCCAATCAACTAGGGTATCCACGCTGTCTAAATCTAGGTCTAACCCCTCCCAAAAGGCCTGGCGCTGTATACCTTGAAGCTCACGCCATTCCGTATCTTCTAATGTTGCCGCATTATAAATCTTAACTTCTGCCATAAAAAGTCCTCATCGAATATCAATATTATACTATCAAACACTAGTATTTACAATGCGGGGTTTAAGGCATGGATTAATCAGCTAACAGAGGTGTATAATTATTTCTATGTCATTGACACAAGAAATACACGATTCAGCACAGGAAATAGGGAGAGCTATGGCTGCAGAAGCTCGTGTTGAGTGCGTTGGTTTAGAAGACGGGACGATGAGATCAACTGTGAAGTTTCACGATACCGAGCGACAAGATATGTTGCTAGATGCTTATATGGGAGTTATAGAGTTTCTTGGCGATAGGGCGGTAGGCTATTTTGACGCTCCTCAGTCATTTGGTTTTTTTGAAGAAGTTTTGTTTGAAACGCTTAGTATAAATGGTGCCCTAGACAATAGAGCCATGGAACAGCCTCGTTTCCCGTTGGCCTGGGTAGATTAGTCTAACACCCCTGTTTTGCTCATTTCAGACAGCAAAGGTGCTATATTATTCAGCTTGTCCAGGCCAGACTTGTTCTAGCAACTAGTTGATCGTCTTCAAGCGTTGTCACCAGCTTCTTCCAAACCGATTAATTCGGGATAAGGAGCCCATGTCATCTCAGCTTCAGCTATTTGGCCATCAGGCTGAGTCTGATATGTAATAATCAAAACATCTTGTTCTCCGGTACGAACCCAGTACGGTTCGTGGGAAGTAATTATGGGTGGAGCTTCACCTTCGTAAGTCATAAGTAACTATTATACTATCAAACACTAGTATTTACAATGCCAGGTGTCGAATTTACTGTTACGCAAGCACGGCCAATATAAGCTATGGGTTAACCGAACTTTTAATTGCTCGACCCAGAGATGGAGTAGTTTGCTTTGACTTCTTTTTATCTACTTTGGTTTCTGGTTTGTCGTCCTGCTTTTTCTCAACGTATTCAGTAGCATAGTGAGAACGTGAAGAACCTTTAACACGCTCAGCGACGTCTTGACTACCCTCTGTATCCAGAAGCATAGTAATGCCAGATAAAGGCTCTTGCGCATTTAGGGCAGCAATACGCATATAGAATTGAAAACTTGGCAAGTTAGCAATTTCTCCCTCTTCTATATATGGCTTAAAAAGCGGCAAGACAAAGCGTTCATCGGCCGGGCTGCCCGACCTAAAGCAAATAACCGTACCGACATTGGCTAAAATAATATCAACAAGGCGCTGCTGATCTTGTTGAGAAGTAGACTGCTCGGCCATAGTTAGAAACAATTGGTATTTTCTGGCTTCAGACAACATCTGCACAAAGCTCATCGTGGCGAAGTTTTGAAACTCATCTACATAAAGATAAAAAGGACGCCTCTCGGCTTGAGATAGCCGTGCACGCCGCAGTGCCGCGGTTTGCAGCTTGGCCAGAACAGTAGTGCCAAATAAGGTCGAAGTGTCCTCGCCCAACAAGCCTTTAGAGAAATTGCAGATTAAAATTTTGCCTGAGCTAAGAATGTCATCAAAGTCTATTGTAGACTTGGGCTGTTCCAAAATACGCTTCGCACTGGCCGAAAACAAGAAACGACCAATCTTGGACGTAATACCGGCGCTCATTTTTACTCGCTGAAAGTCACCGGCCTTACCTAATTCATTTTTCCAAAAGTTAATTAGGTCTTTGTCATCAAGCTGCTTGATAGCGTCTTTACGGAAGTCCTTATCATTTAGCAGCTGAAAAATAGTGAAGAGGGTCGGGTTATCTAGTTTTAGAGCCGTTTGAATCGTATTGCGAAGAACGTATTCGATACGGTGCCCGCCCGAGTCGTCTTCAGAGAAAATTTTGCGCATTACCGAAATAGTAGACTCGGTTATAAGATCTTTTTCACGCAGTAGCGCATCGCCATCCAAACCCTCCGGAAGTTCTAGTAAATTTACGCCAATAGGAAACGAGATATCGTCAGGGTTAAAGTAAACGACGTCCCTGATCCGCTCCTCAGGTATATGGTGCAGAATAGTTTCAGATAAGTCTCCATGAGGATCAAGTACAGCTACGCCTTTGCCAGCTTTAATGTCCTGGACAATTCCGTAGAGCAGCATGGTTGTTTTGCCGTTGCCCGTACCACCAATAATGTAGGCATGTCGCTCGCGTTCGGCTTTAGATAGGCCAATCGGCGTTATCGAGCCATGATGATGATTTTCGCCAAGGAGTATGTCTAGTTTTGTGCCATTTTTAAGCGATATGGGTGCTGGCAACGTTTTGCTCAGAGATTTAACGACATTTTCCGTCTTACCGGCTACGCTATGCGGAAAGTGATACAAACCAGCTAATTCACCGGAGGACATGATGTTAGAGGCCTTAAACGCAGCCGGTAGTCTGTAAACAAAAGCTAGTCGCCGAAAACGACGTCGCCACCAAAAGCCGGTGCGCAATGTTCTAAGTCTTTGGTACTTCGGAACTGCATATAGATTGAACGCGGATACTAGGCTTTGCCTGCGCTTTTTTATTTCCTGTTTGCTTTGGCAGTCTAATAAAATACGTACTTCAGTTTTAAAAAGCGGCTGCGCTAGTTTTGTATGAATAGAGTCAACTAGCTCATGCTCAAAATAGCTCAGTGTCCGCACCGGCTTAATACGCTTAGCGACTTGTTTCTGGTACTCTAGTTCTTTTTGCGCAGCAAAGTGATCGGACTTGGAGGAGCCGTGGTAGGTGTTGCTAATAACATCAACAGCACCAAATAGTACTGAGTTTAGTCCATTAAACACGCGCGGTAGTATGTGACTACCTTTATTTTCTAGCTGAGCAAGGACATCTTCGTTGGTTAAGATACGCGCGGATAGACTATCGGCTTGGGCTACGTTAGTCGGAGTTATGACAAGTTGGACTGCAAGCAGTTCTTTATCTCCAAGCTTGGTCATAGCATTTGTTAGATAGCCAATCGGATCATGTTGGCTCAGGCTTTCATGACTCTTGAGGGGGAAAGCAAAATGTTTAGCTTGTTTTAGCCGCAGAATACGACTATTTTTAGATGGGTCACCCTGGAAGTATCCTTGTACACGTCGAAGCTTAACATCCGGCACATAGGCGATTATCTGCTGCTCAACGGCCTGAGCCTTATCTTCTGGCACACGCAGTATAAAGCGTATGCCTTGCTGGCGCGTTGATACGATTTCTAGCGCAAAGCTGGTTTCCCGTCTCAATAGGTAATATAAACGATGTTTCGCCATACCAAGCCCATGTAAAGCGTTAAATAGCTGCTCGGTTGCTGCCGGAATTCGGTCTGTAGCTGATGGCGGTGTCAATTCTAGGTACACCACGTCTTGTTTAAACCAACGTACGGCGTTATATAGCTTTAAGAAAATCCACGCCAGTAGAATTAATCCTAGCGCCCCGATTACAACAGCCGCCACTATAGGCACTAGTTGAATCAGTCTAGAGACTAATGTTGACGCCATTCGGCAGGCTCCGTTCTGGTTCGCCAACCATAAAAATGCGTGGATTTACCGGGATATCGTAGACACTGACCTGAAAGTGAACGTGAGGACCAGTAGCTTCACCAGTCATGCCCATCAGCCCAATCGTATCGCCAGGCTTAACGTCCTGTCCTTGGATTACAGAAGCCAGCATCATATGGCAGTACAGCGAAGTAATGTTGTGGTCGTGCTGGACCCGAACGTAGATACCACAGGTACCTTTTCCAATGTGATCAACCTTTATAACTTTTCCTTCTAAAAAAGGCGTAATAGGATCGCCACTGCGTTTGTAGTTGTTTGCAATATCTATACCGGTATGCGGACCAAGCCCCAGACTGCGCCGAACTGCGTCCAGGGTACCGAATTCATCGCTAACATATCCCCTCGATGGCCATGTTGTCGTAAGGTGTAGTTCTGACTCCTTTTTACCGTTAGGATCAAACAGATCTACAACATGCGTTACTGGATTCAGATTTGCCAGTGTACTGCCGACCACGGCCGTTGCCGAAGTCGCAGCCACGACAACGGACACGATAGGTAAAGCAATAAGTACGGCCAATGTGGCCAAGACAATCTTAAGTTCGTAATGCTTACTGCCGAACACCCAACGCAGGAATTTCATAGATGATACAGTTCCGCCGGGTTAGTTGTAATCAGCGGATGCTCTTTATCTGAAGCCACCACCTTAACTGCCACGTGGTTTTGATCGGCAATAATAAGGGCATCGCCTTTTTCACAGGTTAGCAAAAAGTTTTCTTCATATTCGCTTAGATGAAACTCACTCACCACCTTCTTAATAGTGGTGGTGTCTTGGCGCATCAGGATTCGCAAGGAACTCTGTGAGGCAATCGCTCTACCGTAGTCTGATTTCAGAAAGTCATTGGCCTGCTGGGAGATAATGGAGACGCCTAGATAGTATTTTCGGGCTCGGCGAACTAGTCCGGCCACAAAGCGGGCGCTTTCTTCGTGTTCCAGTAGTAACCAACCCTCATCAATAACTAGTAAGCGTTTTTCTGGCTTGGCTTTCACTTGGTTCTGAACAAAGTTGGAAATAATCATCATCATAATTTGCCGAATGGTTTCCGGTAAGTCCTTGATGTCAAAAATCACCAAGCGATTATCAAGCTTAATGTTTGTATGGCTGTTAAACACACCAGATAATGAGCCTGTGATGTATTTCTCCAGCCGCTCGCAGAGCTTAAGTTGCTGGAGATCATGTAGCGCGTTATATAAGTCCTCTAGGAGCGGCGTTTCTTTGGTGTTCTTGTAGAGCTTTAGGATAGCCCTGTCCACAGCGGCCTTCTCACTGGCACCTAAGCCATCACTCATGAGCGAAATTACTTCCATAAGGTCTTGGGTATGCTCAGACAAATCAGATTTATCATGTACGGTTACTGCCAGATCAAACGGATTAATCTTCTCTTTGGATTTCGCGGACAGTTTTATGTAGGTACCGTTAACAGATTCCGACAGGCGTTTATATTCCCGCTCTGGATCAATCACAATGACCTTCGTTCCTTGCATCAGTTGGCGCAGTATTTCTACTTTTGTGGCGTAGCTTTTTCCAGAGCCTGACTGCGCAAAAACTATTGAGTTTGCATTGTGCAAACTAAAGCGATCAAGGATAACGAGGGAGTTGTTCGATTTATTAACGCCGTAGAGAATGCCAGTCTCTTGCACGAGTTCCGAGCTCATGAACGGGAATGTCAGCGCCACTGAGGAGCTATCTAGGTTTCTTCGTTGATTCAGAATGTCTTCACCGCGCGGCAATACTGATTGCAAGCCTTCAAGTTGTTGATAGCGAGCAACTTTCGTATAGAAAAGCCTGGCAGATAAAGCGGTTTCTAGCAGCTTGGTCGTTTTATCCAGCTCTGCCAGATTATCTGCTGTTATAGTCACGTAGATAGAGACTTGGAATAGTTTCTCTTGGCCACGCTGGATTTTGTCTCGCAGTTCAGTCGCTGAATCCAGGGGATCTGTAACTTCCGGACCGACAATTTTACCCGCCCGCATCATGGCTCGTTTGGTGCTTTCCAGCTCAGTGATTTTACGGTGAAGTTTTGGCAAAGCCTGAGTAGCATCTACCGAGTTCAAGTGATAGGAAATATCGGCATTGTGGTTGAAGTTAATAAGGCTATTTAACCAACCGCTGGTGGCCACAAACGGGTAGCCGGAGATAAACAGTGAACGGACGTACTGGCCGTCAATCAGTAAATAGTCTACCTGCTCCTCCAAACCAGCGTAAGAAATTATGTCCATTGGATCTTGCTCACCAAAAGATAAAGCCAGTTCTTTTGGTCGCTGGTCACGCTGTTTCTTGTAGGCCTTAATGCGATTAACGGGCTTTTTAGCAACGGCAATGGAGCTAAAGAAGGCCGTTCTTGGCATGTTTAGGCTCGGCCTTTTCATAAGTAACTCTCCGTTAACAACTGCATGGTTTGTGTAGACAATGGCTGACGCTTAGCTTGGGCCGGGGTGTAAAAGCTATAAAACAGGTCCAGGATTTCTAAGCTGCCTAGCTGGCGGCTCTGCATTCCCAGACGCGCTAAACCTTTGGCAATGATGTCCATGGTCGTACTTAACTGTTCTTTAACCACATCAAAGTCCTTTTCTCGGTCGTGGTAGGGCACGATTACATAGAAATGTCGGGTCAAGATCTTATTGGTTGATATCAGGCTTCTAACAAACTCGGTATAGTTTTGGGTTTGATCTTTATATATTTCTTCTGGCTCATCTTTAACCCGCACCTGGAAGTCCGATAAGTACTTATCCATGTCCATTTCCCGTACACGGACAACAATCTGCAGTGGTGTGGCAAGAGAATTCAAAAAACTTTGATAGGTATCGATTATTGCATCTTGTTCCGCTTCACTCTTCAGCTCAAAGTTCACCGACGATATTTGCAAAACAGCTCGATAGTTATCTCTCGGCAATACCAGGATTCCATCCTTGACGCCCTCAATGGCTATTTGCAATCGGTTAGAGGCTTTCTTTTTTGATTTCAGAGATATAGACACGGAGACCTCCTTTCGTCGCTTTTAAATGAAACTTCGCCCTGGGATCGGCCATAGATAGTTCTAACCGGGCACGTTCGTGGGTTGGAAGTAATGCCCGGTCTGGTTGATCAGGATGCTTTGGTTCTACTAATATCTCAGGTGTGTTCGCCGTTGCAGCTGCTACTAATGGCTGGCGCAGATATACTTCATTTTTGTTAAACACGTAGAAGCGGGGCCGAGCGTTGTAGCGCATCATGATACCAAGCCACTGCGCTATCAGTTTGCCTTTGATACGAATCGCTAGCGTTAAACAAATGATCGCTAGTACAGTGCAAACCAGAATTTTAAAAAGAGTGACATTCATCATGGGCGGAAATAAGGCAAATAAGGCTCCTGAAACAAAGACTGGAATGGTCATAAGCAGAAGTTGGCTAAAGCTCAGATTACCAGCTATTTTGTCTTCTACTGTGGTTACTTGGGCTGGCACTACCGTCGTTTTCATAGTCTCAAGTCTCCTTTGCACTTACATTCTTCGGTCTTGGCATAGCCTTTCTAGAAGTTTTGGTCATATAACTTACCCCGTGCATGAACTCGCTACCCAAGCGGCGCATGGCCCTCGGGCCAACACTAACGTAAGCCATCTGCTGCATGACACCCTGTGTTTTTAGCAGAGTAACTAGGGTAGCTACGCCAACTACCGTGCCCATAACCGGGTCAAAAGTTTTATCCGGGTTGGCCTGCAGCATACCGCCGAATATGGATGCGGCCAGCATGAGAATTACTACGTGCACGAATAGCACAAAGATAGTCGTAAGGTATGTCTTGGCAGCGGTAACTGAAAAGTCTTTAAAGCCCGGCACCAGCGCCAGCAGAATTAGTAATGGAGAAAGTATAGCCCCGAGGTAAAGCACCACTAAGCGCATCACGTAGTACACCAGTAAAATGACGGCTAGAATTAAAAACACGACCATGATCATGAGCGACACAAGACCAAGGGTGCCAGATTGACCGGCGATGGCTGACAGTACGTCCCAGACAGTCGTGTGGCCAAAACTCACTGCCAGGGCATTTATCATGGCGTTACTTAGACTAATGATGGCGTCTATGGCAAAGATAGATGTGTTGATGAGCAGAAAAGTTGCGGCTAGTTGCGGTATTAAGTGTTTGATCTCAATTTCATCAAGTCCTAAGCTTGAGGCGCTCATTACGTGGAAGCCTAGCAACCCAACCACCAACACAAACAAAGCATCTGTAATTCCAACGACCGTTAGCCATAATTTAAAGACGGCCGAATTCTGAGCCATAAGTGGCGTACCTTTAGTAAAGTAGTCCAAGCCTTTAAGGAATGGTCCGGCAGCCGCCTCAATAATATGCTTAAACAGGCCAATAATGGCTTTGATAAGGATGTCTACAATGCCACCGCCATCATTAACCGGCTGGATTGATGTTAGTGACGGCAAGTGTTCAATCCCGGCTGTACTTGGGGCGCCGTATGCATGTGTCAAAATACTGGTGAGCGTTCCGGCCGCAATGACAATAACCAAGCCGACAAGAGCATTCTTAAGTACCTTTTTAGCATGTTCAAGCTTATCTGGACTACCCTTACTAGTGATGTAAGCAAATCCGGACGTCACCAGAAAAAAGACACAGACCAGGGAGGCAATGCTGATCATGGTGAGCATGACCGGTGCCACAAAATTGTGCATGGCCATACCGGCCGCAGACGCGTCGGCCACCCGGTTCAGCTGGGTAGCCATTTGAATCACGTGGTTATTTCCCGAACGCGTTAGTTGCCAGTGTGGTAACTATATTACTAAGAACAAAAGCGCCAATAACGATAGCTAAACCAACTCCAGAGTAGATTAGGGTGTGCTTGGCGCGGTCTAGTCTTTCCGGATTGCCGGTGCTGGTGATGTAGGCAAAACCGCCTACAACAAAAAAACCGGTCGCGATGAGACCGGCTAGTCCAGCTATGACCTGGATCAGACTTCTAATAAAACTTTCTACGCTGCTAACATCCCCCGTAGCAGCTAAGGCAGTGTGCGTCAGCACAAGTGGTGCCCCCATAGCTACATAAGTCGCTATTAGTTTGAGTTTAGTGCCTTTGCGCATCCCTTTCCCTCCTTATGGCTACATTTTTAGCATGGAGTTGTTTTGATTGCAAGTATATTTTCTTAGCATAAGTGTTATGGGTGGCTCTCTAAAACTGATGTTAGAAAAAACTGTGGATAAGTGAGACAATTTACATATGAGTGTCGAGAGCCAAACCAAACTGTTAGACATAGCGCCAGAACCTATATTTGTAACTGATATTTTACTTCCGCCGCATGTCCACACTTTAGAAAAAGTTGGGAAGAATAAGATATGTCATCTTTTCCAAGGGCTAGAACTGAAAAAAGTTTCTGTACATCCTACTGCCGTCAAGAAAACTTATGAATTAATGACAGCAGACGGTGTAAGCTTCTATGTTCATTTGAGTGGGTCACGCAGAAATATCGGCGGACAAGGGACATTACAAGCCCCTGACATAGATGACATCACCACTCTCGACAAAACAATAAAACTACAGTGGATACATTTTGGGTTTCCAACCGAAAATGATCCAGATATGATAGTTGAGTCATGGAGAAATCAGTTTAAGTTTAAAAACGAGCATCCTGAAACAGGCGTTCTAGGACTTAGAAAGCCACAAGCAGGAGCTATTCACGCTATAAGCGCTCACTGGTCAGTAAGCAGCGGAACAGGAACCGTAGTGATGCCAACAGGCACGGGCAAAACAGAAACCATGCTTTCGACCATCATTAATAGTCAGTGCAACAAAACTCTTGTCGTTGTACCTAGTAGAACTCTACGCAAACAGCTTTATGAAAAGTTTCTAGGACTTGGCAAGTTAAGAGAAATTGGAGTTATAGAAAATGCAGTAAATAATCCTCGTGTTGCGATTATTGAGCATGGCATTAAAACAGCCAAGGAAGCTGGACAGCTAAGCAAAAGGGCAAATGTCCTTATTACTACAGCTGCGGCCATGAGTAATGCCCCGGATCAAGTACTAGAAAAGTTAGCAGAAGAGTGTTCCCATTTATTTTTTGATGAAGCTCACCATACACCAGCAAGTTCATGGTCAAGGATAAAGCTCGCGTTTTCCAGCAAGCACGTCCTGCAGTTTACTGCAACTCCTTTCAGGAGAGATACACAGCCAATAGAAGGAAAAATTATCTACAATTACCCTTTGGGGATGGCGCAAAAGGAAGGATATTTTAAGAAGATAAACCTAGTTAAATTGCAAGAGTTTGATGATGAAGTTGCTGATCATAAAATCGCAGAGTATGCCATAGCTACACTCATTACTGACCTTGCAAATGACAATCAACATATAATTATGGCGCGTTGTAAATCTAAAGAGAGAGCAAAAGAGCTTATAAAAATCTATGAAGAGCTTGCTCCGGAATATAACCCAAAAAGAATCGACTCAGAGCTATCTGCCAGTAAATATCGTGACATAGAGTCAGAGTTACGAAACGGAACTACACGAATTATCGTGTGCGTAGATATGCTTGGTGAGGGTTTTGATTTGCCAAACTTAAAAATTGCAGCAATTCACGATAGCCATAAAAGCTTAGCCGTAACGCTACAATTTGTCGGTCGATTTACAAGAACGGACCAGCAAGTTGGAGATGCGACAATGGTTGTTAATGTCAGCGAGCCGGTAGTGAGCAAAGATTTGGAAGAGCTCTACTCTGAAGATCCCGACTGGAACGAAATACTGAAAGAAAAGAGTGAGTCCACAATTGAAACCGAAGTTGAATCGCATGAGTTTATCGGTCAATTTAGTGGAGAGTTATCAGAGCACGTTTCACTTTGGAATCTTCGGCCATCTTTCTCTACCCTGGTATACGATGTGGCAGCTACATCTTGGAAACCAAAGGATTTCATAAAAAGTCTGCCCAAGCATTATAAATATTGGTTTGCCGTCAATGAAACGCGTAAGGTCCTGGTCTTTGTTATAAGTAAAGACGACGAGGTTAAGTGGGGAAGATACCGGGACATTTTCAATCACAACTTCGAGTTATGCGTTGTGTACTGGGACGAAGAAAAGGGTGCTGTTTATGTAGGGTGCAGCGACTATAGTGCCATAGACATAGGTAAGCTAACGAATTCTATTTTCGGAGACACCATCTCGGTTAAGAATGGAGCCCAGGTCTTCAATATTTATTCTGGCATTGATAGACCGCTAGCGCGCAATCTTGGGGTCTCGCGGCTTGGAAATATATCTTACACGATGCATTTTGGAAGCGATGTAACTACAGGGATGTCTTCCATAGATAGAGCGGAAGGATCACTTAATAATGTGTACGCCTGGGGATACGAAAATGGCAATAGGTTTGATGGTGGATGCTCAAGCAGAAGTGGAAAGATTTGGTCAGTAGGCGGTGGTCCAATAATCGAATGGATCGCATGGTGCAAAGGCGTTGGTGAAAAAGTCTTTGATGAAGCTCTGCCAGACAGCGAAATTATTAAAGATTTCCTGAAACCAGTCAGGATTGAAAAAAGATACGAAGCCGTGCCGCTATCAGCTCAGTGGAGCGAAAATATTCTTAAGTCAAACGAAACTAACGTAACAATAATCATCGGGAATGACGAATATAAACTATTCGAGGTCGATCTAGAGCTAACCAAACACGACAATAGTGGGGACATTGAATTCAAAGTCATCTCTCCCGATAAGGAAGTGAAATTTAAAATTGGTTACTCTCCGAGCGGCGCCACTTATACGAAATTAGAAGGAGGTGATGTTTTTATTCAAAGAGGCAGAAACAACACCAAGCTCGAAGAGTACGTGCAAAAAGATCCTATTGTAATCTTTTACACTGACGGGTCATATACATGGAATAATTTCCATGTACCAACCCCAACACTCAGCAACTATTATGATAAGTCGAAGCTGAATCCTATCGATTGGTCAGGTATAAATAAAAAGCACGAATCCATGGGTAAGACTGTTGAACAGAATACTGTGCAATATCGTGCCTTAGAACAAATAATAGATGACTACGAGATTGTGTTTAATGATGATGCTTCAGGTGAGGCCGCGGACTTGGTGGCTATAAGAAAAGACGATAACAACACTCTTAGGCTAAGGTTGATACACTGTAAGTACACAAAAACAAATGATAAAGGCTCGAGAGTTGATGATTTCTACGAATTGTGTGGCCAAGCTCAAAAGTCTATCAGATGGAAGCATAATGGATTTGAATATCTGTATCAGCATATGAAAAAACGAGAAATGAAATGGACATCGGAAGGATATACAAGATTTTTGAAGGGAAACATGGGAACACTAAATAAGCTTCGCAAATTTGCTAGATATGCGCCAAAATTTGAATTTGAGGTTACGTTAGTTCAACCTGGGCTTGATTCTGCCAGAATTAGCGAAGATGTAATTCAACTACTAGGTAGCACAGAAGACTATTTAGTCACGACATCTGGTGCAAGTATGGAGGTTATCTGCTCATGAATATTTATCTAGACATTGATGGAGTGCTGCTCATAGACGAAAAGCACGCCGCACCCCACGCTGACGAATTTATTGCGCACGTTCTCAAGAAGTATCCCGATAGCACCTACTGGCTGACAACACACAATTGGAAAGGTGAAAACCGCGCCAAAGAAGTTCTTGCACCATATTTGAAACCCGAAACAGCAGCCTTGCTAGACAAAATAAAGCTCTCTGAATGGCAAGAGCTTAAAACAGACGCCATAGACTTTGAACAAGATTTTCTCTGGTTTGATGACGATCTGTGGCCAGATGAACTTAAAGTGCTTGAAAATAATAATGCAACCGGCCGCTTTATAATGGTTAATCTGCAAGACGACCCTGATATGCTTCAAAAGCTGATAGAAGTTCTCTAATCCGTTATAATTATGAGTAATGACCAACAAATCAATCAGGGCTATTGCCGCAAAGCTTAAGCAAACCCGACAGAAGCAAGGCTTAACGCAATATGATGTCGCAAAGAAGGCTGACCTAAGCACTAATTACTATGCCCGAATTGAGCGTGCTGAAGTATCACCATCTGTAGAAACCCTAGAGAAACTTGTAAAAGCCCTTAAGATTAAATCTTCAGATATTTTACCCTTTTAAAAACTCCAATTGTTCATAGCCGTAAAGTGAAGCATCTGAAGAGCAAGCAACTCAGAGTTTGTCCGGCGCATGATTTCCTTGCTATAGCTCTGCGACAGAATATTCAAGCTGCCTTCCCATAGAACCCGCCTATCAATTACTGCTAATTTGCGGTGCCTCATATCATCATAGAAATGGACCTTAACACCAACGCCACGCAACCGTTTAATAGATTGCCATGCCTGTATGCGCAGCTCGCGCTCATGATGTGCTGGATTGCGAGTGTTTATACGTACTCGGACACCTCGGCGTGCTAATTTTCTAAAGACCGGCAGTAGGCTTTCTGTGCGCTTGCATGCTATGAAAGGACTTTCAATAATGACTTCCTTTTTAGCCCGTTTCAAATCATGCAAGAACGAACGATAGAAGGTGACTTCAGTATGTAGACTAGATTCAAGCAAATCAGTACTATTTGCCCTAGAGTACAGAAGATTTCTAAGCATCTTCTTCCTCAATTTCGTCTGTGTCCTTTATTACATCACTCTCAGTTTCATCTACCCCTATTAAAGTTCTATAATCATTCTTGAGCCCCAGCCAAGTAATCACCCAAACAATATTAAGATATTCTTGCAAAATTATATATTGTTCTCTAAGTACTGTTAAGTTTGTAGCACTCTGAACCATGACTCTCGGTAAAATAGAGTGCAGAGATGCTACTATATGCATGTGGAAAAAGACTTGGCCGTTATTAGATCACAAATGGTATCTGGTATTGGTCTGACGGTGGCCAGTACGGAAGTTAGTGATGATCCAGATGTCATAAACTACAATCGTGTCTGGATTCGTGACAATGTATACGTTGCTCTGGCGTTCGTACAAGCCGGTCAATTACATGAAGCTGCTGACATGTACGGCCAATTGTGCAAAATGATTAATAATTTTGAACCATTACTGGATCAAACAGAATATCCCACGCAAGACGATCAGTTATTGCCCGCCAGATTTAGCATTGACGGTCAACGAATCAACGAAAAATGGAGCAACCGCCAGTACGATGCTATTGGGCTGCTGCTTTTCGGACTAGGACAACTTAATTATCTTGACCCTACGCTAGTTAACAAAGAACAACGCCGAATTGCTCAGAAGTTGATAAATTACCTCCAGACCTGTCGCTACTGGCAGGACCCAGACAATGGCATGTGGGAAAATGAAGAAGAAGAATTACATTCATCCTCACTGGCAGCCTGTATCTGCGGCATCCAAATGGTAAGTGATTTTTGTAACTTCGATAAAGCGGCACTTGAAAAAGCCAAAGCTAACCTAGAGGCACAATTGCCGGCTGAAAGCGCTACCAGGCCGGTAGATATGTCTGAACTTTCTCTGATTTGGCCATATGGCTACAAACGTCAGGATATTGTCGACCATGTCGAAAGCCAACTGCTCAAACAGTATGGTGTGATCCGCTATGAGGGTGATGTTTACGAATCTGACGGTGGAGTTGAGCCACAATGGGTAATGGGTATTCCTTGGTTAGGGGTAGCTAACTTCATGCTGGGCAATCGTTCTAAAGCTGAGCAGTATTTAAGTGACGCCGAACAACTTTATACACGGGATGGCAATCTGCCAGAAGCCTACCTGGCTCAAAACAAGGATTTTCATACACCGTTAGCCTGGTCACACGCAATGATGATAGTGTTGAGAACGAAGTTGGGAAAATAATGATATCGTTTATTTGGCCTCCAGGTGAACAAATGCTGCCTGGGACTGGTGGTTCGGAAACGTACACGGCCGGACACGTTCGAGAATTACGAAGACGTGGCATTAAGTCGCAAGTAGTTACAATTGGGGTTAAGGCGTCTGATTATTCACGCGACTTTGGTAACATACCCTTTTTAAGACTAGATAAGCCCGAAAAAATTGCCAACTTAGAGGGCATAATTGTATTTGTTAACAATTACTATCCGGCTAAGTTTAAAGATCCGGCTAAAAAACCGGTGATGATTGTGCATAATGTCTTACCCAACCACCTGCAAAAAGCGGCCTATCATAATGTTGACAGTAAAAAGGTTACCGTTTTAGCAACTAGCGCCTACAGCGCACAACAGTGGGCCATATATTTAAAGATGCCTAGCAGTAGCATACACGTAGTTCATCCCTTTGCGGATCCATTATTCGGCACGGTGCAACGTAGTCAACCCAGTAGTAAGCATAGAATTCTCTTTGCCGGGCGTCTCTACCCTGAAAAGGGTATTTACACCCTGCTAGAATCCTTGCATCAACAGGCCATTTTGCAAACGGATAATAGTTGGAGTGTCCGTATAGTGGCTGCCGGCACACATGTTGGGGCCGGGAAAACTTTAGCCACAATGATAAAGGATTTTCCCTACGCCACATTGATTCCAGCGCGCAATACCGTCTCATCAATGGCAAAGTTGTTATCTGGCACCGACATTTTGTTGATGCCTTCGGTTTATGCTGAGCCTTTTGGCATGTTATCCGTTGAAGCGCAGCACGCCGGCTGTCGGGTGGTAGCTACTAATGTCGGAAATTTAGCCGGCACTAACTGTGGGCTATTAACCTTGATTAAGCCACATGATCCTGACGCCATAGCCCGGGGAATCGAACAGGCAATTGCCCTAGGGAGGTCAACTCCTAAAGAACGTAGTTCCGCAAAACGTTTTTTTACACTCAAAGATTCAGTAGATGCCTTAATGAAGATCTTGAAACTGTAAATACTCGAATCTTCAGAACTACCAATAAGTAGCAATGAAAAGTTCTAGACCTATCTGCTCAGCCAATAATAGTGATAAGATGAGGTGAGGTGAGGTTCAGCTTTACTTTCTTAAATGGGAGACACTGCTATGGCAGAATTAGACGGAGCAACGAATAAAAAACCATCGACAAAAAAAGTAGTAACACGAGCCGCGTGCATTATATTGGTAATCGTCGCATTAGTTGGTGGTTACGTTTACGGCAGCAACAAGGCAACTTCAGACGCCGAAAAAGAACTTCAACAAAAGGTAACGTCACTGCAAAATGATCTGAATAAGGCGACAGCCGCAGTCGGGAACGAAGTCCAAGAAGGCCAGCAAGACATTGCCGAAGGGCAACAGACCGTCGAGGCGCTAAAATCCGAAAACGCTGCACTCAAGCAAACCATCAGCCAGCAGAATCAGAAAATTGCCGATCTGGAAAAGCAATTAGAAGAAGCCAAAAAAGCTAACGCAACCCAGTAATATTTATGCAAGCCTTAGTTAGTGTCTGTTTACTGCAAGTTATTGAGGGTACGTTCAAGGTAGCTTCTGTTTGACCCCGTTATCGGCATGTGCTTGAATACCTCTAATGGCTAAACAAAAATCTTTGCATGCCCGTGCATCAGTTGTCCGCCTTTGTCGTTTGCATATGCTATTGGCTGGCTTAATTGCTACTCAAACCCTCATATTCAGCGCCTGGCAACTAATTACACCTCAGGCTGTTCTAAGCCGGTGGGTCGCCCTGACATTATTCTTCGGCGTAGTAGTTATTGTCTGGTACCAAGCCAAGCAGACTGCTTCTTTGGTCAGCCCCCGTAAATTAGTCTTCATGCTGGTTGCTGTAGATATAGCTTTGGCTTCATTCAATGTCTACACACAACGGGGAATGGCTGCCCGGGCGGTGGCTCTATATGCTGTACCTCTAACGGTGGTGGCGATTTTGCGCAGTCGCAGCGCATTGCTTGCCACGGCGGCCTTTTGCGCAGCAGCTTATGTCTTAACGGCTCTGGCTTATTTTGTACTGAACTTTAACGAAGGCTACAAGGTCGAACTCTACGGCGAAGTGGGCTTTTACGCCGTTATGATGCTCTTGTTGGCCAATATGCTCTGGGTTGTAGTCCGCCCCTCTGCCCGAACATAGATCCTGTCACGCTCATGGTTGTTTATTACTGAAAGTGTCATACTATAGACATATCAATATGATGTGCGTATGAGGAGATAAGTAGCTGAAGAAATTAAGCCCTTACTACTATCTTTTTGGCATCTTAGCTGTGGTGTATATAGTGCTGCTGCTGGTTATCCCGCCCGATGCCACGACCTTGACCCGCTACGACTTATCTGTCACCGATGCCCGGATTCTTAGCCTGGTGGTCATCCTGCCCTATATTGCCATTTGGTTCGCGGCATTTTACGGGTTTATCAAGGTCAAGGAATACGCCTGGGTTATCCGGGGTACTAAAGACGGCAAAGGTTGGGCCCAAATAGGCGATGGTCTAATGGTCATTGCCGTCTCTCTGCCGCTGACGGCTATTGCCGCAACAATGCGGTCTTATTTAGCTACGCAAGATTCCTCTCTGCGCCCAAGCCTTACTATTATCTATAATTACCTGGCACTAGGCTTGGTGCTGTTGGGTTTTTATTTAATAAGCCGGGGGGCACAGGGACTCATGGGCACCGTCAAAAAACATAAACTTACCGGCCTTCAATGGCTGCAAGCCGTTGCAGCTGTCTCGTTCTGCATTCTTTATGCGATGGCAGTCATGACAAGCCCTAGCCGCAACATTGCCGAAGCCGGTAATTCAACCTCCACGTACTACCTGCCGGATTGGCTGCTATTTGCCACCATCGTTGTGCCCTATTTGCTGGTGTGGTTTTTTGGTTTTCGAGCGGCGTTTTTCTTGCGTCAGTACCGCCGTGGCGCCAAAGGCTTGTTGTATAAACAGGCCCTGCAATATTTCTCTAGTGGTACGGTATTTATTGTTGGTTCGCTGATTTTGATCCGCGTACTTAACTCTATGTCCTCGTTGTTTCATGATGTAAGCCTCAGGGCTTTGCTGCTCATCCTGTATGTATTTTTAGTAATTGTGGGCGTCGGATATCTGTACGTTGCTTTGGGGGCCAAGAAGCTCAAGCGAATTGAAGAGGTCTAAAAGAGCATGGCAGCCAACAAGAGTGTCCATCAGCAAGTAGTAATCATCGTGAGTGATTATTTAGGCCCCGCCGCTGAGCGCTTTGTTGATCGCCAAGTTCAAAACCACCTCAAGAAAGAGCCTTCCAAGATGAGTAAGCGTGATTTGGCCAAGATTATAGATTGGCTGAAGATTTCTTTTGCGTTTCTAACCGAAGACCGCGCCCTGATTGATGAGCTCGCTAAACGACTGACCGCGCTTGCTAGGGACAAGCCACGCACCCGGCTAAAGCCATGAACAGATTGCCACGAGCCCGCCACTTACTGTTGGGAACACCTGAGAGTGACCACGACGTAGCCCAGTCGGAAGCCCTGTTCTTGAGCATTGGCGATGGCGCCATTGCCACAGACGAGAACGGTAACATTGAGCGCATAAACAACACAGCCCTAGACATCCTCGGCTATAAAGAAGCTGAGGTGCTGGGCAAATGGTTCCCTAAACTTATCCCCGCAAGGGACGAAGATGGTATCCCCATAGACCTTATCGATCGTCCAGTAAGCCAGGCCATGCTGACCGGGGTCCCGGTTTCTTCTCGGGCAGAGTACCTTAACAAAAAAGGTAAGCCAGTGCCAGTCTTCATGACCGTAGCTCCCATCCTGCTGCACGGTAAACCAGTTGGCGCGATTGAAGTATTCCGGGACATTACTCACGATCAAGAGGTAGATCGCATGAAGAGCGAGTTCATCTCGATTGCTTCGCATCAATTACGAACGCCTCTGACGGCCATCAAAACCTATTCGCATATGCTAGCCAGCGGCTACAAGGGCAATTTATCACCCCAACAGCAGGAGTTTATGGACATTATATTGAGCTCCATCGACCGCATGAATGAGCTAATAAACACCCTGCTGGATATCTCCCGCATCGAGGAAGGCATGCTGACACTAGCTAATCAGCTAACTCCTCTAGATGACTTAGCCCGGGAGCTGATAACTGAGCTTCATTCAATTGCCGAGGCCAAGGACTTACACCTCAAGCTGACAACTTCTGGCAGCGGCTTTACGGTCATGACCGACCCGATGCTTTATAAAGAGTTATTGTCTAACCTAATCAGCAACGCCATCAAATACACGCCGGCTGGTGGCAAAATCTACATCGAGCTTCACGCTAAGCCCAAAGAGGCCATCATTAATGTCCGTGACAACGGCTACGGCATACCGGCTGCCCAGCAGCAGCGGGTTTTCACCAAGTTCTTCCGGGCCGACAATGTTGTTACCAAAGACACCTCTGGCACAGGCTTGGGTCTTTATCTGGTACGTCGCATCGCCGACAACTTGGGAGGACGAGTGTGGTTTGAGAGCCAAGAAGGCAAAGGCAGCAGTTTCTTTGTCAGCCTGCCGAAAAACTAGCTACAACAGAAATTTTTAAATCCTTTTGTTAGATTTATCACATTTAGCAATATGTCCCGCCCGTATAATTCGGCATTATAGAGAGGGCATTAATGGCGAAAGTTCTAATCGTAGAAGATGATCAGGTGTTGAACAGTGCCTATCAGTTTATTTTAGAGCGTGAAGGTCATGATGTCGCCGCTGCCTTCAACGGCAAGGAAGGCTTGGAAAAAGCTAAAACCCATAAGCCCTCAATCATTCTGCTAGATCTGCTAATGCCAATAAAAAATGGCTTGGAGTTTTTGAAAGAGTTCAACATCCCAAAGAAAAATCCCAACGTCAAAGTCATTATCCTAAGCAACATCGGCGACGAAAAAGAAGCCGAGAAAGGACTTCGCCTGGGCGCCTACAAGTACATCGTCAAAGCCCACGCCTCACCCCAGGAATTATCGGTATTAGTCAACCACCTGATCAATAAGAACCTAGACAAAACCAAAACCCCCGCCTAAAGCAGCAACTGAGATCTAGCGAGCCTGAACTGAACGTTCTATGGGTTTTGCACATGAGTGCCAGACACAATTTCTTCACGAGGAGCACACGAGGCTGCATGCGCCCTAGATGTGAGAATTCTTGCAGAATGTAAAAGCATGAGCGCGGTACATTGAAAGTGTCTTTAGTCAAAGAGAAAGGAGGGGACACCAATCGTGAAGAAGACGACACTTCTCAAAAACATTCGCCTATCAGATATTAGTTTTGATGATTTGTACGGTGATATTTCCGGTGATCTTGACCTAAAGATAGAGCGGCTTCAGAACCGCCGCTGGCGCAAGCTTAAACAAGAGTTAACAGCTTAAGGCAAAGCGCAAATAACGGTTCTGGTCATTAAAAATCACCTAAAAACACCTCTTTAGTTTATAGCTGGGGGTGTTTTTAGTAGCGGCATGTCGGGGGCAGGCACCAAGTGAGCATTAGCGCAGAAAGCCCATGTCATATTCTTCATCGAGTAGTTCATTTAGCTTATCCGTCCGAATAACGTAATTTTGCCTGCGATAGGTAATGATGTTTTTGCGTTGCAGTTTCTTTAGCTCAATACCAGTAGTTTCACGCGTCAGCCCCATGAAATTAGCCAGTTCTTGCTGAGTTAAAGGCAAATCTATCTTGACCAGGTCTTTTCGCATCTCGCGCCCGAATTGAAGACACAGGAAGTGCAGAGTGTTAATAACTTTATTGTTGGCTTTGGATTGCTCTAAAGCATTGACCCGCATTTGGAAATTGATATGGGTCTTCACCTGATGAGAATAGAACTCATACATTACTTGCGGATTAGATTTTAAAAAGTCGGTGTATTCATCGCGAGGGATGCAGTAGAGTTCGCAGTCCACGAACGCTTCGTAATAATACTGCGCGTAGCGCAACTGATGAAATGTCCAGCCGATAGGCAATATCTCACCTTGAAGGTCAAAACTGATGGGCTTCTCATCACCCTCGGATGTTAAATTGTAGGTCTTGACGATGCCCTTTTTGATCACATAAATACAGGTTGGCACTTCGCCCTGAACCAAAACAATCTCGCCTTTCTGAAAACGCCTGGCATGATAATGATCCAAGAACTTAGCGAATGTGTCCACAGTCAAGTCAGTTTTCCTTGTTCACCCTTATATTGTATGCTGTGAACTGCAATTTTAACAGCAACTGAGCGTACATTCCAGCATGAGCGTTAAGGAGTTAGGCTCGCCCGAGTAGGCTACAATAGGTGGATGAGTGGCAGAACTATAAGCGGCGATAAACTGAACCGTGCCCAAAGGCAGGCGGTTGCTATAGATCATGGGCCAGCACTTATACTGGCCGGGGCAGGCACGGGCAAAACGCGAGTTATCGTAGAGCGCATCACCCGCTTACTTGGCAGTGGTACATTGCCCAGTCGTATATTGGCGCTTACCTTTACCGAAAAAGCTGCTGCTGAGATGCTCGATAGGGTGAATGATCAGAGTGGTAGCTACCATTTAGATTTGCCAATCATGACCTTTAACGCCTTCGGCGTAAGCATGTTGCGACGTTACGCCGCTGACATAGGCCTAGGCCGAAACTTCGGCCACATGGGTGATAGTGCGGTAATCGTTTTTATGCAGGAGCGATTGGATGCTATTGGTCTGGACTACTTTGCGCCTATTTCTCGTCCTCATACCCTGCTGGGCGATATCAGAGATTACTTCTCGCGTCTCAAACAGCAGGTAATAACGCCCGAGATCTATGCCTCGTTTGTCAAAAAAATGCCTGCTACTGACGATGCCGAAAAACTGCAGAAAAAGAAGCACCAAGAACTAGAGAGAGCCTACGCCACCTACATTCGCCTCAGCCGGGAAGCCAACGTTATCGACTATGATGACCAAATTTACTTGCTGATTGAATTGCTTCTTAAGCGACCAAATGTCTTGAGTGAACTTCAAGCCGCCTACGATTTTGTAATGATTGACGAGTTTCAGGACACCAACAAAATGCAGTCCATCTTGACCGATCTGCTCGTGGGGGAGAAACAAAACCTGTTTGTGGTCGGTGATGACGATCAGAGCATCTACGGCTGGCGCGGAGCAACACTGGCAAATATCTTGGAGTTTAAAGAACGCTACCCTCGTGTTCAAGAAGTTACGCTGACACAAAACTACCGCTCAACCTCCCAGATTTTAGACGCCGCCTACCGAATTATCCAGCACAATAACCCCTTCCGTTTAGAAACCCGTCTAGGCATCAACAAACAGCTGGTCTCCAAACGCCGCGGCCCCAAGCCTGTGGTACGCAGTTTTGACAGCCAGGAAGAGGAGCTGGCCTGGATCGCCAGCGATATTAAGCAAAGATTAACGGCCGGCGTGGCCCCAGCTGCGATAGCTATCCTGGCCCGTCGCAACACAACCGTCCAGCTGTTAGACAGTTATTTGAGTTTTGAGAAAATTGAGCATGTGGTTAGTGGTCAGCGCTACGAGCTCTACAGTGAGCCCATCGTTAGAATGATGCTGGAGGCATTACGGACCGTTGTGGACCCCACGGACAGCACCAGCTTGTATCACACCTTAACTGGCCCTTTATTCTCATTGCCAGCCACCGAGCTAGCCGTACTAGCTGCCGCAGCTCGCGGCCAACATGAGTCTCTGTATAACGCCCTAAAGGCTAGCCAGCACACAGCCGCTCGTCTGGCCCTCCAGATGATTGCCACCTGGCGCGACCATTCGACTAGTTTGAGCGTGGGGCAATTGAGCCTGGAAATGCTCGATAACAGCGGCTACAAAGAGCAGCTCTACAAAAAGGCCTTAGCAGACGCCACTTCTGATCAGGCAATTACCCGGCTAAGTGAGCTATTTAAGACCATGAAAGAGTTTGAGCAGATTGCTCTGGTGCCAAGCGCACTACAGTATGTCATGGCCTTGCCGGCATTGCAGGCGGCTGGCGACAGCAACGAGGACGCAGGCTTGGAGTTAAGCCGCTCGGCAGTGACCGTCACAACCATCCACAAAGCCAAGGGACTAGAGTGGCCCATAGTATACATCGCCGACTGTTCTGAGGGTTCGTTCCCGCTTCGAGAGAATCCCCGCGGCATCGCCTTGCCTGAGGGCTTAGTCAATAGTCAGCAATCCGAGGCTGATAGTCACTTGGCCGAAGAAAGACGGCTGATGTACGTAGCCATGACTAGGGCAGGTAATGAACTGGTTTTGACCCATGCCGCACGGCACAGGGGCAACAGCGTCCGCAAACCTTCTCGCTTCTTGAGTGAAGCTTTTGACCCCAAAACATTTCAACTCTCCACCGTGTTGGCTTCAGCGCCTAGACAACTCGATCAGTTTGAGCCACTTCCGCCCCAGGCTGTCACCTTGCCACTTAAAATGTTCGACGGCACAACTCTGACGCTAACGGTTAGCCAGGCCCAGAAGTATTTGGACTGTCCGCTAGACTTTTACTACCGCTACGTACTACAAGTTCCTCAGCCATCTTCAGTAGCCCTAGAGTACGGATCGCTACTACATAGCCTGCTCGAGACGTTGAACCGGAGTTTGCTTGCCGGAAAACTCACACCTTACGGCGTACTTGAGACACAATTGCAGCGTGACTGGCCACGTAGCGGCTTTCTATCCAGTGGCCACCGAGACCGAGCCTGGGCTCAAGCAACCAAAACGCTGCGCAATCTTTACGAAAGGGTTGAGCATTCACCACGCGTACCGCTATTGGTGGAAGAAGCTTTTTGTGTGAACCTACCCGAACAACACTTAAAGTTAAAGGGGCGGTTTGACGCTGTTTTCCCTGTGCCTAAGGGTGTTGAGATAGTTGACTATAAGACGTCTGCTTCTGTAGACACCCCCGAAAAAGCTAAGCGCCGAGCCTCGGCTAGCCAGCAATTGACGCTCTACGCTCTGGCTTGGCAGGTGCAACACGACGAGTTACCAGCACTTGTAACGTTGGATTTTGTAGACACGGACATGCGCGGCAGCTTGCGGAAAACTCCAGCCGGAATTGACGCCATGCGTGGCCGTTTGAAGAAACTGACTAGCGGCCTCCGCGCTCGGGAGTTCAACCCAGGTACCGACCACCTGTTCTGTATACATCCCCCTCTTTAGGAGATGGAAAACAGAGTTCAGAGATCAGTTCAAAACAATTCTGGCCTAAGCTCTGTGGCCCCTGAATTACGACTTCTGACCTCTGAACTCTAAACTCAGGGCCCTATATGATATGATCAGTTCATGAATACAACATCAATTACCACTGAAACTCAAACAACCAAAATCAATACCAACCCCTTTAGCCGAGCCTTTAGCGGCCTAGACCAGTTATTTAAGTACAATCAGACGATGGCCATTATCTTGCTGGTCTTCAGTCTGGTTTCTGGCATAGGGCAGTTCGCAAACAATCTCATGTCTTCCGGCTCAAGTAGCACGTCTAACACGACGTCGCTACCCTCAGATATAAACTGGGCGGCTGCGGCCGTTATAATCATACCGATTGCCCTGATCGTTCTGTTAGCCGGCTGTGTCATTGCGACCTACGTCAACGGGATAACTAATTATGTGGCTTGGAAAACAAGCCGCAAACAGACAACCACCTTCGGTGAAGCAATTCGGGAGGTCACTAATCGTTTTTGGACAATATTCGCCGTACAGATACTGGTGTTCTTCCGCGTCTTCGGCGGTTTGTTACTGTTCATCGTGCCTGGGATTAGAGCCGGACTCCGCTATCAAATGGTCCTTTTCCCTGTGTTTGATGAGGGCCTAAACGCTTCTCATGCCATAGCTCGTATCAAGGAGCTTACTAAGAACCATCTAATAGAAATCTTTGGCCTCATGACAGCAGCCGGCATAATTCCGATTATTGGACCCTTGTTGCAGTGGGGCGGCGAAGCCGTCATGTACCCCGAGCTTAAGCAAATGCACGCTGAAGGATTGAAGCCAAAAGTCCACTGGTTGAACTACATAGGGCTAGTGATTGTAGGTTTTATCTTTCTTCTAGTAGCTAGCGTAATCGCCCTTCTTGCAGCCAACCACGGCTAACATGCAAAGTCCTTCACGTTAAGGGGAGGGACTTTAACTTGGTGTTTGGATAACTTTTAGCGTTTGGTTGTTTTGCGGCCAGTTTTTTTGGGCGTGCTTTTGCGCGCAGATGTAGCTTTCGCGGAAGATGTACGGGCACGTACAGGGCGGTCAACAAAAACTAATCCGTAGAAACTCATACCCGCGACCGCACCCAAGACTGGACCGACGGCATAGGCCCATGACCAGGATTGGACTCCCAGAGCAACTGCAGGATTTAGTACGCCGTTTGAAGCAAAAGATGCCATCAATATCCCCAGGAACAGTGCTAGGCCGACAGTCACGGCGAACTGTGCAGGAGGGTAGGCCCGCTTAGTTGCTACTGCTACGCCAATACCTAGCACGAACGTACCCAGCACTTCGGCTATCAGTATTCGCCAGTCAAACGACGCTCCAGCAATATTCTTGATCGAAGTGTGCAGCAAGTACTCGGCCAGCTTCCAGGCGGCTAAACCACCAAGCATCTGGGCAGCGATCATGACCATGGCTTGAGTGGTCTGTACTTTGCGCATCGTCCAGCGCCCAATCGTAACCGCCGGGTTACTATCGGCACCAAACAAGTAAGCCATGGTGCCTACAGCCACGGCTGCCGCAACCGCCGCGAAGAACGGAAAACTAGTCCGTCCTATCATAGACAGAACTACAATTGATAAAGTTGCGGCGCCTAGAAACTCACCTACTATCAGAGCCACTTTCTGTCGTCCAAACATCAATCCCTCCTTAAAAACCTATGATCGCATGGTATAAGCTTTTTGCAGTTTTGCCAAGCAAATGCTTATTTTCTACTACGTCTGCGCAAGCCAGCTACTTTGAGCCGCACATTAGAACGGTCAATTAAGCTCTGGGCGTGATCCAGGGAAATCTGGTCTTTGGCCTCACTTCGCAACTGTCTAGCTCGCTCCAATGCTTTTTCAATTTCTTTCTCGTTAATTTCTTCGGCCGCGTCGGCTTCGTTTACTAGTATGCGCACCGTGTTATCCAAAACTTCAATCACCCCGCCATTGGTTGCAAAATGTTCCAGCATATCGTCACTATGATTCTGCTTACGTCGGATGCTGATGACACCTGGCACGGCCAGACTAACCAGCGGTGCATGGTTTTCAAACACCGCAATGTAGCCGTCAGCACTAGGTAGAATAGCTTCATAGATTTCTTCGCTAAACTTTGTACCATCCAGGGTTACTAGCTCAAGCCGTATCATCTAGGTAGCCTTCCTCCCAAATGTCCTCAAAGGGCTGGTCTGGAGTCGCATAATTTATGATCGCTTTGGTACTTGACCGCTTCATGCGCGCATACCAGACATCATCTACCATCCGAGCCTCTGGATATTCACCGGTTATCCAAAGATCGTAAGCGTGTCTAACATCTCGGTCGGCACCCACTATCGGTCCGTCAATGTGCATCTTGCTTATGTCCTTAGTCATTTTGACTCTTTCAGTGCGCCTTTCATATAGAACCACGATTCGGGCTTATCGTCATGCTTACCTTCAAGGATTTCTTTAAAGCCAGCGATGGTATCTTTGAGCGAAACATAGGCACCAGGGTTGCCGGTGAACTTCTCGGCTACGAAGAATGGTTGACTCAAGTATCGCTGAATGCGCCGTGCGCGATTAACCGTCTGTCGGTCTTCGTCAGATAATTCTTCCATACCTAAAATGGCAATGATGTCTTGCAGGTCTTTGTAGCGTTGCAATATGCGCTGGACTTCACGAGCTACCTCGTAGTGCTCCTCGCCGACGATTTCCGGATCCAAGATCGTAGAGCTAGACTCAAGTGGGTCAACGGCTGGGTAGATACCGATTTCCGTCAGGGCACGGTTTAGCGTAATCGTAGAGTCCAGGTGAGCGAATGTTGTGGCCGGGGCTGGGTCAGTTAGGTCGTCAGCCGGTACATAAACAGCCTGGATTGAAGTAATTGAACCGGTTTTGGTACTGGTTATGCGCTCTTGGAGTTGGCCCATCTCCTGGGCTAAGTTCGGTTGATAACCCACGGCGGACGGTAATCGACCCAGCAGGGCGGATACTTCACTTCCGGCTTGAGTAAAGCGAAAGATATTGTCGATAAACAACAATACATCTTTGCCAGCATCTCGGAAACCCTCGGCGATGGTCAGCCCAGATAGCCCCACACGTAAACGGGCACCGGGCGGCTCGTTCATTTGACCAAAGACTAGGGAAGTCTTGTCTAGCACACCAGCCTCCTGCATTTCATAATACAAGTCGTTGCCTTCGCGCGTACGTTCACCTACGCCGGCGAACACGGAGTTCCCGGAGTGAAATTTGGCGATGTTGTTGATTAGCTCCTGGATTAGCACGGTTTTGCCCACACCAGCACCGCCGAACAATCCAACCTTACCGCCTTTTGTAATAGGTGCAATCAAATCGATGACCTTGATACCAGTTTCCAGGATTTCCGTCTGGCCAGACTGTTCAGAAAGAGTAGGTGGATCACGATGTATAGCAGCCCGGAGCTTGAAATCATCTTTTTTGCCATCGATGGGCTCGCCAATGACGTTAAACATTCGGCCCTGAGTAGCATCACCAACCGGCACGCTGATTGGCGCACCAGTATCAATAACTTTGGCACCACGCTTTAGCCCGTCCGTAGAACCCAAAGAAACCGCGCGAACAGAATTTTCAGATAAATGCTGGGCTACTTCCAATACAATCGTACTGTCATTTTGCGTAACTTCTAGAGCGTTATAAATCGCCGGCACGTGGCCTTCAAACTCCACGTCCACCACCACGCCCACAATTTGACTAATCTTGCCACTTTTAACCTTTTCCTTTGTTGCAGTCGCCATTATTGATCTCCTTCTGGGTCATCAACCAACTTAATATCTTCTTGCCCGTGAATAAACTGGTGAGGAAGTAGATATTCCAAGTCCGCTTGGTCGCCTAACGATGCATCGGCTTCTACAGATAATTCTCTGAGGCTCGCTCCATGTGTGGCAATAGAAAAAGTTTTCTCAACAAACGTTTTTAGAACACGATTAGTGAGAACTTCGGCTATGTCATACCCCAGGTGGCTTACTATTTCCTCAACTTTTGCGTATGTTTCTGGATCCGGCAAACTTTCAGCGCGAGGCGGAATCATTTCATGGCCTCCGCGCCGCCGGTTATTTCTGCCAGCTCCTGGGTAATCGCAGCTTGGCGAGCAGTGTTGAAAGCCAATGTTAGATCATCTACCAATCCTGTTGCGTTGTCTGTGGCGTTTTTCATGGCCATCATACGCATTGATTGCTCGGAAGCTTGTGATTCGCTAAAAGCTTGGTTTAATTGAACTTCAATTAGGCGTTCGGTGACTTGTTCTAGCAGTTCTCGTGGAGAAGGTTCGATAATAGCTAGGTCCAAGTCTGGATCAAGCTTCACTTCGTGAAACACTGCTGGCAAGAGTCGTTCGGTTTTAACCTGCTGATTAATGCTAGAAATGTAGTCGGTATAGGTGACATCTACGGCATCGGTGGTTCTGCGTCTATACTGCTCAACGATTGTCTCGAGTATTGGCCGAATGTCATTGGCCGTAGCGTGCTCCGGAAAGTCTGTGTAAGCCGCCAGAACTTCAACCCCTTGCAAACGGGGTATTATCCTTGACGCTTGCTTGCCAACCAAAATGACCGTACTTGTTATGCCGGTAGCCTGGTCGTTTTTGAGTTCCGTCGTGAATTGGCGCAGGGCATTGCTGTTATAGGCACCCGCCAATCCACGGTCGCTCGTTATTAGGATATGCAGGCGCCGCGTTATATTGCGCTGGCGATACAATGGGTGATGTTTCACATCTGTGACTTCACTGAGGCGTGTCAGAATCTGGCGTGCCAAGTTGCGGAAATTTCGGGATCGCAGAGCCGCTTCTTGGGCCCGGCGCATTTTGCTAGCAGAAACCAGCTCCATAGCCTTAGTAATCTGCCGGGTGTTTTTGACCGACTGAATGCGACGTTTTAACGCGATGGTATTAGCCATGAGCGAACTCCGTTTGCTGAATCAAGAATTTGGGATCAAGAACCATCATCAGGCCTTGTCTTTCGCAGTTTTTGGTTCGTATTGCTTGGCTATGCGCTTGGCGGTGTCTAAAATCAGCTTCTGAGTTTTGTCGTCGGCTTTGTCGCCCTTATTCAAGTTATCCATGTCTTTGCGGTGGGCGCTGTGAAGTTCGGACAAGAGTGCTGCTTGGGCATGTTTGATTTGGTTCAGCGGTATGGCGTCAAGGGCGCCTTCTGTAGCGGCCATCAATAGCGCTGTTTGTTCCCAAACACCTAGTGGGGAGTACTGCGGCTGTTTGAGTAGTTCTGTCAGACGTTGACCGCGCTCAATGCGCTGCTTGGTTTCTGCGTCTAGATCAGTAGAGAACTGCGCAAAGGCCGCTAGTTCGCGGAACTGCGCTAGGGATAGACGTAAGTTTCCAGCCACACTCTTCACGGCTTTGGTTTGGGCAGAACCACCAACACGCGACACACTGAGACCAACCGATATCGCTGGTCGAATACCCTGGTAGAACAGGTTGGTTTCCATAAATATCTGGCCGTCAGTAATAGAAATCACATTGGTCGGGATATAGGCGCTGATATCACCGGCTTGGGTTTCGATAATCGGCAGAGCCGTTAGGCTACCCGCTCCGTTATCATCAGACAATTTAGCGGCGCGTTCCAGCAAACGAGAGTGCAGATAGAAGACATCACCAGGGTAAGCCTCACGGCCGGGCGGGCGACGCAATAGTAGGGACATCTGGCGGTAAGCGGCCGCATGCTTAGTCAGATCGTCATAAATGATCAGAGCATGCTGTTTGGAGTCACGGAAGTATTCGCCCATGCTAGTTGCAGCATAGGGAGCCAAGTATTGCAGTGAAGCTGGATCGGCGGCCGAAGTGGCCACCACAATGGTCTGGTCCATAACGCCTTCACGCTTCAATCGCTCTATAAGTCGAGCGGTTTTGCTAGATTTTTGACCAATCGCTACGTAGATGTTGATAACACCGGTGGCTTGCTTGTGCTGGTTGATCATGGTGTCCACGGCTACAGCAGTTTTGCCAGTTTGACGATCACCGATGATAAGCTCGCGCTGACCACGACCAATTGGCACCATGGCGTCAATGGCGAGCAGTCCAGTCATCAGCGGTTCGTGGACGCTTTTGCGGTCTAGCACGCCGGGGGCAGGGCGCTCTACGGGACTCTTGTGAGAAGCTTTGATTGGGCCTTTGTCATCCAATGGTTCACCAAGCGGGTTAACTACTCGTCCGACAAGCTCAGGACCTACTGGAACTTCAAGAATACGACCGGTTAATTTAGCATTAGCACCGGCTTTGACGCGTCGTTCGTCGCCCAGCAGCACTGCGCCAATCTCTTCTTCACCCAGGTTCAGGGCAAAGGCCGTGACCGTTCCGCCGTTCACAGTTTCAATATCAATCATTTCGTTATAACCAGCGTTGCGCAGGCCATAGATCCAGGCCACTCCATCGCCAATTCGCGTAATAATGCCAGCTTCCTCAATACTTGGCCGGGTTTTGAGTTCCTCGATCGCAGCGCGTATGTCAGAACTTAGCTCTTTAACGGAAATTTCAGTCATTCCTTAGGATCCTCTCTTTAACTTCTGAAGTCGTGCTTGCACACTAAAGTCAGCTACTTTATCAAGCGCTCGTAATCGTACGCCGCCCAAAGCATCTTCATCCAGCTCTTCATGGACCAACTTGGTTTTGGCGTCAAACAAGGACTCGATTTGCCGCTTGGCTTCCGGGCTCAAGGACCGGGCTGCATAGGCCGTGATTTCTAGTGCTCCGTCGGCATGATAGCGAAACTCTTCCAGGCCGCGCATAAGCGTGCCTAACTCTACCGTCCGCCGTTCCGCAATTAAGTATGCAGCAATGGCCTGAGCCGTACGTTTCTGGTTGGAGCTACGATCCAGCAACTCTGCTACTGCTTGAATAAGTTGTTTACGGTTGGCGGCCATTAGTGTTTAGCTCCGCTTAGTGCTCGTTTAATCAAGGCGTCGTCTTTCTGGGCATTGAGCTTTTCACCAATGATAATCTCTGTAGCGTCGGCCACGAGGCCGCGCATGTCACCCACCAGCTCATTCTTGGCTTTGTTCATGTCTTCCTCGATTTTCAGGTGCGCATCAGCCAGCATGGTATCAACTTTTTGAGCTGCCGAAGCTTCGGCAGCTTTTAATACTTCACCGGCTTCCTGGTGAGCCTCGCTTATAATTTGATCAGCCTGAACGCGCGTTTTGCGCAACGACGCATCTATCCGTTCCTCCAGCTTTTCTTGCTCCTCCTGCATCTTGAGTCCGAGCTTAACCCCATCATCGATTGTCTTACGACGCTTTTCTAGCGTATCGACGATACCTTGCAATGCAAACTTCTTGATAATGAAAAACAGGGCAAGGAAGGTGACAGCCTGCGCCAGTATAGCCAGGGGATCAATGCCCAAAGCCGCAATACCACCGGATTCTTCAGGAGCTCCGGTAGTTGCTAGTACTGTCAGTAGTGCTGTCACCATATTTCCTTTAATCTCCCGTTACTTCAGCAAGAATGCACCTAGCAGGAACGCTAGTAGTGCAGTTACTTCGATCATCGCCGCGATGATGATGATCTGACTGGCGGCTTTACCGGCTTCTGGGTTGCGGCCCAGAGCCTTCATGTAGTTCGAGCCAACTAGGCCCAAACCGATTGCGGCAGCGCCAAAAGCAGCCCCTAGCATAATCCCTTTAGAGATTGCTAGTGATGATTCCGCGTCCGCGAGTAGTAAGTGAACCATTTATATATTCTCCTTCTTTTAATTAACCCTTAACCACCAAGACCCGTCGCTGGTTCATTAGACGTATCGGGGGAGTGGTGGTCATCATCATGGTCGGCGTGGGCAATCGCCAGCCCCAGGTAGGTGCCTGCCAGCACCGTGAACACATATGCCTGTATGAACGCCACGAGGGCTTCAAAGGCAAATATCGGTAGAACGACAAACGGGGTTCGGCCTCGGCTCAGAACCATACTAGTGAATACTACAATCAAGATTTCACCTACAGCAGTGTTTAGAAAAAGCCGCAGACTGAGGCTTAGTATACGAGTAAACTCGCCAAACACTTCCAGCAGTCCAATAAAGAAATTGATCGGGCTAAACGGCTTGTCTGAGAAGTAATGTTGAGCATGGCGCTTGATACCTTGCTCCCGGATGCTTAGGTATTGGACCATCAAAATGGCAATGACCGCTAGGGCGATAGTGCCGTTAAGGTCAGCTGTAAAAGGTCGAAACAACGGGTTATGAGCATTCTGGGCTCCGCTATGGTACAGGCCTTCGCCTACCCAGGGGACAAGTTCCAGTAAGTTTGAAGCGATGATGAAAATAAAATACACCCCAAAAATTGGAGTGAAGCGGGCAGCGGTTTCACGGCTGCCAAACGGGGCCTCGAGCAAATTCATGACAAATTCCACCACGTACTCGGCGCCGTTGGCTAGCAAACCTTTTTTAGGTCGCAGCTCGACGCGTCGGCTGCCAATAATAAATACTAGAGCAATAAGTATCGAGCACAAAGCTCCGTAGAGAATAGAGTTAGTTACCTTAAGCGGCCCTAAGCGGAACAATTCTTCGGCTTTAAGGCTAATGTGGATATCGGCGGCAGCAAGAAAAGAGGTCACTACAGCAGTACTCCGGGGTGTGGTTTACCTCTCCGCATGGGTGTTAGTATAACAGAGGGGGGTGATCTGTTGCAAGACTTCAGTTAGACTGATTATTGGCTTAGACTGACGGCGTGTTTGAGGCGGGTGGTGAATGTTGCTGGTTCACTGCCGCTGCAGGTGCTGGGGTCATTGTGAGCATTGAACTCTTTGGCGTCTTTGGGGATTTGGTCGTAGCGAGATTGCAGGACAGTTTGGTCGTCGTTACCATAATCAATTAGGAGAGTATCCTCGGAACGTATAGTGGTGTTAGCCACGCCGTCTACCAGCTTGCCATTCAGTACAAAGTGCAGACTACCTCCAGTCCCGTCTACAAAAGTTCCATCGTCGGTTTTGAGTATCCCATTGCCAAGAGTATAGCCCAGGTTGGCGAACAAGTGACCCCAAGTGACGCCAGCGTCATGCACATGAATAACCGACGGATTGTTGTCGTGCAAGTGTACGCGTATCTTCGGATCGTTCACTTGGTCCGAACCACAACTTTGCACTTCTTCGTAGAATGTAAAATTATCAAACATGTCACGTTTGCCATTTACATACAACGCAAAATTAGCATGGTAGTGCACATTGTCATCTTTGAACAACACAAAGCGGGCGGTAGTTAGCCACAAGGCGCCAATCAAGAACCCGGTCGCAACGCTTAGCAGAATTCGTTTATTCATATTTCTACAGTATACCAATGATAGAATGGGAGCATGCATTTGTTTTATTTTGCCCATGACGCTCCCGTGAACGACACCAACAACTGGCCAGTGTTCCTCGGCATTACCGTCTTGGCTAGCTTGGCCGTATTAGGTGCCGCTCATTTACTCAGCCGTGTTAGGGTAAAGAAATGATCAAAGTTTATTCCACCACCTGGTGTGCGTTCTGTCACGCCGCCAAACAGTACTTTGACAAGCTAGGTGTTAAATACGAAGACGTCAATGTCGAAACAGACATGGCAGCGGCCAACGAAATGGTCCAAAAATCCGGCCAGATGGGCGTACCAGTTATCGACATCGATGGTGACATCGTGGTTGGCTTTGACCGCAACACGATTGACCATCTTCTGAAACAGAAAAAGCTGATCTAGCGCTACCCATAGCGCTTGGTATTGAATTCCGTACACTAGACCCATATACTAGGGCTAAGGGGGAATCATTATGAGTCCAGGCATACAACCCATATCACCCGAACCACCGGAAACCGGACCCGGCGATCCCCTAGAAGCCGTGACTAATCAAGGCCAGGAAAGGCCTTTTTTTGACTTGGAAATCCCTAATGATGACACCGACCCAACTAGTGAGAGTGAGCCTGCGTTAGATCCCCATATTGTCCATGATATCGCTACCCGCAAGGAGCTCACCCATCGTACGCGAGCCGCACAATTTTGCCATTATGCACATGAAGTCTTTGCCGCACGCATTAATGCTGACCCTGGAGCAGTGGCTTCAGCTAAGGACCTAGAAGCGACATATTACGACTTGGCTGCCTACCTCATAGCTAATCGCACCGCCAAACAGGATGTTGAAATTGTCCTGGAGTTACTAGAGGAGGAAGTAGCCCCTTTCAGGAAGATATCGCCACTGTTTATAGCTGAGGGTATTGAAAAAATGGAGTTCTTCCATCCGGATGCCAATACTGCCTGCATGATGACTAAGCTTTGGTTGGTAGATTATCTCGATATTTCGCTGCCGTCATCGTTCGATGAGATGCGACAATATTGCATAACTCATCAAGTATCACGGCGAGTCGGTCAAAACATTCTAAGTCAACTGGAATAACAACGCTTGCGTGAGAGTTTAAACTTGCCGCATACTAGTTACATGTCGTTTGAGGATTACAAATCAAAAGAGTCTGTTGTAATCGTCTACACCGGCGAGGGCAAGGGGAAAACGAGCGCTGGTCTTGGTCTGATGGTCCGCGCGCTCGGCAACCGCTGGGACGTGGCCTTTATTCAGTTTATTAAGCATTGGGGCGTCGGCGAGCACGTTTTTATCCGCGACATTATGTCGGTATACGATGACCAGTTATTCTTTCACAAGGGCGGCAAGGGGTTTTATCAGGCTGGCGACCTGAGCGAGCAACATATTTCTGAAGCCCAACATAAAGCTGCAGCCCTGGAAACCTA
Organism: uncultured Candidatus Saccharibacteria bacterium; assembly: GCA_964487615.1. Taxonomy (GTDB): domain Bacteria; phylum Patescibacteriota; class Saccharimonadia; order Saccharimonadales; family CAZARM01; genus CAZARM01. Next base: position 58,966 of record CAZARM010000004.1, read on the forward strand.
CCAAACCGCACTGGAGTGCGTTACTAGTGGCAAATACGACCTGGTCATCTGCGATGAGATCAACAACGCTGTCCACGACGGTTTGCTGAGCGAAACACAACTAAAGGATCTGCTGACCAAACGATCCCCAACCACCAGCTTGTGCCTAACCGGCCGCGACTTCCCAGAAAAACTATTGAAATACGCCGACATCGCCACCAACATGACCAAAATCAAGCACCACTTCGATGATAAGTTTCTAGCAAACAAAGGTATTGATTTCTAATCCTCTATACTACTAGACATGCAGACGCTTTATTTGATGCTTGGCTATCCCGGTGCAGGCAAGACCACGACTGCTAGGGTTATCCATGATCTGACAGGCGCCACACACCTGTGGGCTGATCACATTCGACGAGAGATGTTTGGGCAGCCGACGTATTCCCACCAGGAAAACTTAAAGCTTTATGAACATCTAAACCAAGAAGCCGCTGATTTATTGGCAGCTGGCAACAGCGTAATATTTGACACGAATTTTAACTTCTACAAAGACCGCCAGCGATTGCGGGAAATCGCTCGAGATCATAACGCAACTACAAAACTAATCTGGGTTACAACGCCTCAAGCTATCGCTCGTCAGCGGGCAACAGACGGAGCCCACAAGCAAGATACCCGGGTCTTAGGCGACATGCCGAAAGTAACATTTGAGCGCATGAGTGCCAACCTCCAGCCACCGCGCACAGACGAGACTTACATTGAGGTGGATGGCACCAGAGTAACGAGCGATTACATCAAGCAGCTAATGAAATTATGACAAAGCGGCAGAAGAAACGGCTCATTAGTCTAGTTTTGGGACTGGCTCTAGCTGGGGCGACGTATCTTCTGAATCAACACCAACCACCGGCGGCCGTTTTGGGCACGGTAGCGCCCGGCTACTACCGGGTTACCGAATTCGCTGACGGTGACACAATTTCCGTCGACATGGACGGCAAGACTGAGCGCATCCGCATGATCGGCGTCGACACCCCAGAAACGCATGATCCTCGCAAAGCTGTCCAGTGCTTTGGGCAAGCCGCCAGCGACTTCACCAAAAATTTAATTGGCACTAGCCCCGTGCGTCTAGAATCAGATGCCCTAAGCAGTAATCGTGATCGTTACGACAGATTACTGCGCTATGTCTATCTACCTGACGGGCGATTGGTAGAGGAAGAAATTATCGCCCGGGGCTACGGTTTTGCCTACATCAGTTTCCCATTTACCAAGTCCGATCATTTCAAGCAGCTGGAAACAGAAGCCCGAGCTGGGAATAAGGGGTTGTGGAGCAATTGCACGCCAACAAGCAACGACCATGGCGGCTTTACGTCCAACGATAATTAAAAGTCTGCGAGTTCATGTTCATAAATCATCCATTGGATGCTTGCGGCTAATGTGTCCCCGCCGAAGCTGACGAAAGCTTCTGCGCCTTGTGCCCTGGTTATATGACCGCCGAACAGGCCACATCAACACGTAAAAAACCAAATAAATCACAATCGATACTTTGGGCATCGGACCGTGAAAACCGTGGCTGTAATAAGTATGGTCGTACAGAGAAATATACCGATAAAACTGCTTCAATGAATCATCGTACCGTCTAGAGGACATGCCGCCGCGCATTTCGGGGTAGTATACGCACTCATATCCGGCATTGTGTACATGGATCGCTAGGTCAGTGTCCTCGAACATATCTCGGCGAACGCATGTTTGAGCTTTAACTTCCTGCCAAATTTGCTTTCTGATAGCCATATTCGTGCCAAACAAAAAGGGAAACTGCCCATAGTGCTTGTAAATGCGCGACCGAAAGAAATGATCAACCTTAATGTTTTGTTTAGAAAACGGTATGTCGTAATAGCATACCGGCCCAGTAATCGCCGCTTCATTGTGCGTTACAAAACGTTCCAGAACTACTTCTACCCAGGTTTTCTCGAGCTGCGTGTCGGCGTCAACGCGGCCAATGACATCACTTGTAGCTGCGTCAAAGCCTTTATTGCGCGCAAATAACACGCCTTGCCGATGTTCTGTGAGTAGTCGTACAAAAGAGTAGCTTTTAGCAATCTCGACTGTTTTGTCTGTAGAGTTATTGTCTACCACGATAACCTCACTGGGTTTGACGGTCTGGGCAGCAATACTATCCAGGCAAGCTTTAAGGTAGTCTTCCTCGTTGTAAACTGGTATAACTATGCTAAGCGTAAGCGATTTATTCAATGGCACACACTAAGACTAACAAATATCGTCCCATTCATCGGATAAAAAGTAAGCTTCACCCACGTCACTGGTGGCGAAAGGTGTTGATCATTATCGTGGTGCTGGTTATGTTCTGTGTGTCCAGCATGTATGGCATTGCTCGGTGGTATATGGCCAAGCACGCCAGTGAGCCGTTTAACATGGCAGCCACTTTCATCCCCGATTACGCCGAATCATTCGGCCTGGATAAGCAGCAGACTATGGACGCCATGATTAATGATCTGGGCATTAAGCACTTGCGTCTGGTCAGCTACTGGGAAAACGGCGAGGCCACCCGCGATGTTTATGATTTCTCATTCTTGGACTGGCAAATGCAAAAGGCTAGAGAAAACGGCGTCAAAGTCTCTTTAGCCATTGGTCTGCGACAACCACGATGGCCGGAGTGCCACATGCCCACCTGGGCCGCAAAACTGCCTAAAAGCCAGTGGGAGCCTCAGCTATTTGATTACATCGAGGCTGTCGTAAATCGCTATCGTAATGATCCGGCGCTGGAAAGCTGGCAGCTCGAGAATGAGTACTTCTTGAAAGTATTTGGCATTTGCCCCGACCATAGCCGTGACCGATTAGTTGATGAATTCGACCTGGTTAAAAGGCTTGATAAATCTCATCCGTTAATTGTCAGCCGTAGTAATAACGCCATCGGTTGGCCAAAGGGCGAACCCCAGCCGGATATCAGTGCCGTATCGGTATATAAGCGGGTCTGGGACAAGACCATAACAAGACGGTATTTCGAGTATCCTATCCCCGCGTGGTACTACGGCTTTCTAGCTGGTTGGAATGAGCTAGTGAACGGCAACGACACTATCATCCATGAGCTCCAGGCAGAGGCCTGGTTGCCCGATGGCTTTGAGATGCAGACTGCACCAATTTCAGAGCTAGACAAATCTTTAAGCCCGCAGCGGCTGCAAGATCGCTTCGAGTACGGACGCTCGACTGGCATGCGCACCATGACCCTCTGGGGAGTTGAATGGTGGTACTACATGAAAGAAAAGCGCAACGACCCCGACCTTTGGAACGTAGCCAAAGAAGAGATTCAGAAGTCCCAGTAGCTTACCTAGTCAGTAGAACGATTAACGCAATCGCAAGCACTAAAAATTCGGCAACTTTCCAGGCAGACGCATACTTCCAGATCTGGAAGGTATTCTTATGCCATTGTTTGTCACCAAAATCATCTATCAAGCGCTGGTGTTCAGCATTTGACCATACCCATAGGAGTTTTTGGGGCTGCTTTGCTCGATGCAAATCATACTGATACAAAAACTTGAAGCGTTTGTTGCTGAATGGATACAGCCAAGGGATGCCCCAACCCGTACCGACGCTATCATGCAAAAACTGCACCAGCGTGCCTGCGACGAATATTGGTACTAATGTTGGGTTAATAAATGACATCATTATCGAACCGACTGCCAGGAAGACAAGCGGGTAATGAAACAGCTCCCGGTGGTCAGCCATTTTCCCGTCCAGCTGGCCAATACCGGTGAATTTTGATGCGTAGTAAATAAGTGCATCGGCATCGGGCAACAGCACAAAGAATATGCCGGTAAGCACGTTTGCCCACACATTGTCTCCGAACGGGGCAAACCCTAATCCAAGAAGTATCCCAACACCGACGTCAAAAGGCATGCTTAAAGCATACGCCTTTTTGAAGTTTCTTCGCTACAATAGGGTGGTTATGGCTGGAACTGATATTAGTACCCGACTTCATATGCAAAAGCGCTGGATCACGAGTGCGATTTGTTTGTTGTGGCGAGGAGGCGTACCCGAGGGTACGTTGACGAGTCAAACAAGCAAAGCGTGCCGGGAGACAAGGTTTTTGGCAGAAGGAGAGTACTGATATGAGTTCCCGGAAGAAGCAAACCCAGACCAAGCAGATTAGCAATCGTCGGGCTAGACATGATTACAACTTGTCTGACGGCTTGCTAGTGGGCATTTCCCTTACGGGAGCGGAGACTAAGTGCCTGCGCCGGGGACAGGGCCAGCTTCGTGGCGCCTACGTAACGGTTAAGGACGGCGAGTTGTGGCTAGTTAACGCTACCATCTCCAGCACTCCTGGCATTACAATTTCTGAGGCCGAGCAAACCCAGAACCGCAAACTATTAGCCAAACGCCGCGAGATCGATGATCTCATAGCCGCCAAGCAACAGGGGCAAACTATTGTTCCGCTAGAGATTCTGACTCGTGGCCGCTATATCAAACTCCGCATTGCCGCTGGCAGGGGGAAGCGCATGTACGATAAGCGTCACGCTCTGAAAAAGCGTGACGAAGAGCGTAGCATGCGCGACGCGGTGAAGCCGCGGTAAGCTCTATGATATTCGAACGATTAGTGAGAATATATGCCGAGCCCAAGAAAACCAGTCCTTGAAAAGAAAAAGTTTTCCTGGCATGAAGCTATATAAGAGGCAAGCACTCAAAAAACGCGACCAAGAACGGCAGGTGAACGCTCTGAGAGATTTCTAACACTCACGCTGTCCTCGCAGCTTATAATTAAGAACAATAGCAACCATAAACGCATTACCCTATGTCTAGACCAAAGCACCACATGTTGCAGGACGGACTTGTTACGGCCTGGAAAGGCGCGGTGCGTAAGTACTAAAAATGTCACTGAGCCAATACATCCTGGATTCCCGTGAGCAGTACCGACTGGAAGTGCGTCAGCGCAACCTGTGGCTGATCCAATTGCGCTGGTATTACTTACTATTCCTGGCTGCTATTACCATGATTGCTTCGGCACTGACCAACGACAATCCCAGCCGCAACCGTCGCATAGTCCTGATAGCCGCTGGTACCGGCCTGGCGGTCAATTTGTTATTGTGGCTTCTGGCCAGAGCAAAGAGCAAGAAGATATCCTACTATCACAGCGTCGCCGTGGCTCAGTTGGTAATGGACGTCGCGCTCGCTGCTAGTGTCGTCTACCTCCAGGGGGGACTAACATCTCGGGCTACTGTATTGTTTGCCATCCCAATCGTCGGCGCTGGTTTACTATTCGCACGCAGTTTTGCTTATTCGACAGCACTGCTCAGCGCTGTTGGTTACACGCTTGTACTGGTTCTATACCGGCATAATAACCCGGGCTCATATGAGTTACGGCAAGTTACCTTACCGGCGGTTTTTTACGGTGCAGTATTTATCCTAATAGCCGCTATTGTGTCCGGCTATCGCAGTCGCACAGCTAGCAATGAGCGCGAGAAATCGTACGCCGAATTACTGTCCTTGCTAAGGCATCAGCTATACCATCCGTCTAGCGTTATTGCGGCCATTATCGACATGCTGGAACACACCAGTCACTATCCCAACTGGCCTGCCGTAGACAAGAATTACCTAGAGCAGCTCAAGCACGAGAACGAGCGGTTACATACGATGATCGCCAACATGCTGGAATCGATCACCGACCACGACCAGGAACTTAAAAACATCGAGACTATAGACATTGTGAAGCTGCTGAACGAGGAGTCGGTTAGCGCTGCGCTCGGGGCCAAACGTGTTGCTGACCTTGAGGCCCAGCTGCCCAATAAATCCATTACTATTGAGGCTGACCGCGACCAGCTCAGTACGGCACTCATGAATATCATCGGCAATGCCTTCCGTTATACCGACCAAGGCACACCGGTAATTATTTCTGTGGCTGAAGATAAAGACATAGTAACAATATCTGTGCACGACAAAGGCAAAGGTATTAGTGAGCAGGAACAGAGAGCGTTATTTAAGATGTTTTCCAAAATGGAAAGTCGCATAAGCGGTGACCCAGAAAAACTATATGACACTGGACTCGGGCTGTACGTCAGCAAAGTGATCATAGAACGGCACAAGGGCAAGCTGGAGCTGTCATCATCCGCCCAATATGGGACTAACGTTACCCTAACGCTGCGCAGGAGGTTCAGCTGATAGTTCAGAGTTCTAGTTGATGTAATATATAACCAGAGAGGATCGCTAAATGAGCACCAAAACCCGCATACTCTACGTCGAAGATTACCCAGTCATTCAAATTATGTACACTGCCGCCTTGAAAGCCAAAGGCTTCGAGGTGGACAGTGTTAATGACGGCAAGATAGCACTTGAAAAGTTAGTCGACCAATCCTATGATTTGATATTACTGGACCTACTACTACCGCATGTCACGGGTGTTGAGTTCCTTCGGGAGTTCACCAAGACACATAGCCCCAAGACCGTCGTGGTACTGACCGACTTTGACAAACCAGAGACCGTCAAGGAAGTGAAGGATCTGGGGGTCACCCATTACTGGATTAAGGTAGAGAATACTCCCCACGTGCTAGCTGACCGGGTTGAGAAATTATTGAAAGAAGAGTTCCAGAAACCGAAGTAATCCTACTAGGTCAACTCTTTAAAAAGTGCTATCATAACTGACAAACATTAGCGTTGTTCGTTGCAGTTCAAAAAGACCATGTTGAATAATCTAAACATCAAAAAGATCGTCTACGGTGCATTTGCGTTGTTTGTCTGCCTGTATTTTCTGAGTGCATTTCTGTCGCCGGTGGACATGGAGACGCTGGCCAAATATAACATCAGTGTTTTGCAGTTGCGTCTCATCAGCGTTAGCGTGCTACTACCGGTGGTTGGTATCTGGGTTTCGGCGGCCTATGGTTTTGTCCATTTCAAGCAATACGCACTTTCGATCAAAGGCTCGCCTTACGGGAAAGGCATTAACACCATCGCCAACGGATTGGGTATTATTGCTTTGCAGTTACTGATATCGGGTATGTTGTCCGTAGCAGCCACCCTCCCGGCAGTCAAAACGGCTTTGGGCGGGGACAAAGGGGTGACAATTCTGAATTCCAATCTCGGGGTGGCCTTTGCCATTCTGTCCACTATTCTGGTTTACATTGGGGCTGGTCAACTATTAGCTTCCACTCCTAAACGAACCCGACCTAGGGTGTTTACCAAAAGTTTTTATATACTAGTGCTGGTGAGTATTGCGTACGTTGCAAGCGTGGCCGCCAAGTACCACAGCGGCGTAGCCCCCGACACTATCTACGCTTATGTTCCATTGTCGATAGCTATCTTGTTCGTTGCCATTCCGTACGTGATTACCTGGCAGCTGGCTCTGCTAGCAGTCAAGCGACTCTATTACTATCGGGCACACGTCAAAGGCCAAGTTTACAAGCAAGCTTTGGGCTTACTTACCACCGGTTTTAGTTTAATCGTGGGTAGTTCTGTTTTGATGCAATTGCTGAGTACCTTTGGCGAAATCTTTGCCAAGCTACAGTTGCTACCTTTATTGATAGTTTTCTACGTGTTGATCTTTGGCATCGGGGTAGGCTACCTCTACATTGCCCGATCAGCTACCCGCCTCCGCGACGCGGAAGGATAGAAGCTGGGCTGGTCTCAAGACAGGGCTTGTCTAACTCCTTAGCCTCAGATATAATTCACCCGTTCTCTCATCTGACACCTATATTCCCGGGTAGCTCAATGGTGGAGCAAGAAGCTGTTAACTTCGAGGTTGCCAGTTCGAGTCTGGCCCCGGGAGCCAAGCCGTACCAGACTAAGTCAGAACTGTGAAAATGGTTCTGATTTTTTG
>CAZARM010000005.1:0-64473 GCA_964487615.1 uncultured Candidatus Saccharibacteria bacterium
ATAATCAATAGCTCAGATATACCGGGGAACAGCAATTATGGAAGTGGAGAAGTTGATCCCGTAGCTGAACAACAGAGGGATGTGCCACTAGACCACGCTCCCAGCAATCCTAAAAGAGCAATCGGTTGGGTTGATCCGGCACATCCTGAAGACGCTGCCATGATTGAGTCGTTGGGACAACACGTTGCTAATGCTGCTGGCTCTCAAATCACTTCTGGTCCACCATCACCAAATATGATCACAGGGATTCCGGAAAGCCCTAAATAAAAAGCATCAACCGATAACGGTCGGGTTAATTCGGCCGTTTTTTCGTTGAGACAATTCTAGGCTATTCGACGGTGATTTCGCTGCGTTTGACGGATTTGCCGCTGAATAGACGAACGCGACGGTCATTGAACTTTACTACGCCATCCTTGGCGGCGTGAATCGTGAAGTTACGGGATACAAAGGTACCAACACCGGCACGCTTAGTCAGGCCGGTTTGACGGACGATAATCTGACCGGTCTTGACCTGTTGGCCGCCAGACAGCTTTAATCCAAGGCGTTGACCTTGGCTATCTCTGTTATTCTTGCTGGTTCCACCAGCTTTTACATGTGACATCCGGCTCTCCTCCGCGGCACACTGCCGCGTTAGAACTTCCGCTACTCGTTCACCGTACCTTCATGTACGGCTTACTCCGTTGCTCAGTTCTGCCTTGCATTGCACTCACGAAAGAGAACCTCTCCCAGTGGTGACCATGCTAGCTTCTTGTTAATACAATTAGCTCGCGGGCGACGATTTGATTTTCTCTATGGTAGACCAAATCACGATTGCTAACTTGCTGAAAACTCACACGAGTATACCCTAATTCCTCGAGAGAATCAAGCATCTTCAAGTGCTGGAAGCCTGTTTTGGTTTTCCATGCGGGGATCGCTATACACAAACGGAAGCCAGCTTTGGTTTGAGTGGCCAGGTTTATTAAAAATTTACGATGGATTGTATCGACATCTTGCACAACTTCATCTAAAATTTTCGGATTTGGCAAAGCTGAAAAGGGACGACCTAGGTAGGTTTCCGCAGCGATAACATCAAACGGCTTGTCCCACTTTTTATCAGTGGCGTCACCTTGTTCAACTCTTTGCTCCATGGAGTGAACATTGAGCCACTCTAGGTTAGCTTGGGAGTATTCCACCATTCGTGGTTCCAGGTCCGAGCCATAAACGTTAAACCCCATTAGACTAGCTTCTTGCAGAACGACACCAGTGCCACAGAAAGGGTCTAAAACTGTGGTACCTGGGTCAGGCTTGGCAAGATTGATAATGATTTGAGCTAGTTTGGGGGGTAGCATGCCTACTCGTGCGTCGCGTTTGGGGCGGGCCTGGTCACGGGCAGCATAGGCGTCAATGTCTTGAACACTGGTAGTCTGGGCCAGTAACGTGGAGTTGCCATCACGGATTAGGATTAGTTCCCAGCCGGTTGGCCCGGTTAACTGGTTGTGCAGTACGGAAGCACTGTTGAGCTCCAATTCTTTGTTGGGAATGATTCGTACCGAACGTCCAGAAACCTTAATTAACTTCTTAAGCCGCAGTCCCGTGGCGCTTACTATATCCGGCCGTACGCTCAGGCCATAGACGCTCAACCCTAGCTTAAATTTGCCTTCTGGAACGTAGCGCAAATGCTCAGGTATAGTTTTAGCTAGATAGGCTTCAATCTTTTGCCAGTCAGTGGTTTCCAGGATAGTCAGGATTTTAGCTAACTTAATACTGCCACCGAGACGACCAAACTCTACGTCTTCAGGCAGAATTGTCAGGCTACTGGCAACCTCACCAACAGAGGACACAGCATCTGCGCCGTATAAACTCTCTAACTCAGCTCGCCCAATCGCCGGTTGGCGGCCGTGGATTAATACACTTCTGACCATGGCTTTAGTATACTGGGTTACGAGAATGACTGAAAAAATCAGGAAAAAAAAGAATTGGAAGACGATTGCTACTGTACTGACGTTTGTAGCAATGGTAGCGACTACTTATGCGCTGCGACAGCAAATCTATGATACCTTCCAGAATTTACGCAATGCCAATCTATGGCTGATCCTGTTAGTTGTGCCTTTAGCAGGTGGCAATAACTACTTTCAGGCCAAGGTCTACCAAGGCTTATTTAGGGTATTTGGGGAACACTTTCGTTTGAAGCCAATGTTCCGACTCAGCCTAGAGCTTAACCTGGTCAATAATGTCTTACCCAGTGCGGGTGTCAGCGGCTTTTCGTACCTGAACCTCCGTATGAAGGCGGAGAACGTCTCGGTTGCTAAGTCTACGCTGGTGCAGATAATGCGCTTCTCCCTATTGTTTATTTCTTTCCAGGTCTTGCTAGGACTTGGACTGATAATGTTAGCCATTGGCGGACAGGCAAGTGACCTTATGTTACTGGTGGCCGGTTCGCTAGCTACACTGTTAGTAGTCAGTACGGCGCTTAGTATCTACATTATCGGCAGCCGGAGCCGTATAGACACGTTCTTTACCGGCCTGACGCGGTTCATTAACCGACTTATACACGTGGTTCGTCCTAAATATCCAGAGACGATTAATGTTGAAAGCGCACGCAATACGTTTAATGAGCTCCATGATCACTATAAAGAGATGCGCGGTAATCTGCGCCAGCTTCAAAAACCGTTGATAGCATCGTTGTTTGTCAGCCTGACGGAGGTCATGGCGATTTACTCGGTATTTATTGCGTTTGGGCACTTTATTAACCCTGGCGCGGTCATTATCGCTTACGCTGTTGCTAATTTTGCTGGTTTAGTATCGGTTCTGCCTGGTGGGGTAGGAATTTACGAGGCCCTGATGACCGCTGTGTTTGCCACGGCTGGTATATCAGCCGCACTGAGCTTGCCGGTCACCGTGGCTTACCGCGTGCTGAGCATGGCTGTGCAGATCCCGATTGGCTACATACTGTACCAGAAGAGCTTGCATTATAGTCCACCCTACGAACATGGGGAGTAAATTCTTCTTTCCAAGAAGCAAAATGATGTTACTTTGAGCCGTCAAAGTAACCAAACCTCGCCGCACGCTTCCAGCTCTTTATGATTTCATTGTCAAAGCGCACAATGCTCAGAGAACTCGGCCTACTCTTATTAACTTGAGCCAGTAGGCCTCAAACAGCTCTTCGCATAAAATTGTGCTTTTGACATTCACTCATCAGGAGCTTCCAGAGTGCGGCCAGAAGACCAGGAGACTTCGCTATTTTCTAATTGGGGTATGCGATAATAATTTGTATATGGGGGAAGAGCTGATATTTTCGCCGACGGATTTTGTGGCGGTGTTGAATCAGACGCTGGAGTTTGCTTATCCTAGCGTAATTGTGCAAGGGGAGCTGGCCAATTTGCGTATATCCAAAAATCGTTGGGTGTATTTTGATCTAAAAGACGAGTATTCGAGTGTTAAGTTTTTTGGCACGATTCATCAGTTGCCGGGGCCACTGGAAGATGGAATGTTGGTGCAGGTTAGGGGACTACCACGTTTGCATCCGATATATGGATTTAGCGTTAATGTACAGTTTATGCAGCCTATTGGTGAGGGATCGCTGAAAAAAGCTGCTGCGCTTTTGCAGGCTAGGTTATCTGCCGAAGGCTTGTTTGACGATGATCGCAAACGGGTACTGCCATACCCGCCAAGAAGTATTGGCTTAATTGCTTCAGGAGAATCCGCTGCTTATCACGATTTTATCAAAGTTCTGAACCATCGTTGGGCAGGTGTAGAGATTCGGCATCTTGACGTTCAGGTGCAGGGTGAACCCGCTACTGGACAACTTGTGGCCGCAATAGACCACTTCAATACCCATGACGATGTAGACGTCGTGATTATAACTCGAGGCGGAGGCAGCCCAGAAGACCTGGCTGTCTTTAGTACCGAGCAAGTAACGCGTGCTGTAGCTGCCAGCCGGATTCCTACGCTAGTGGCAATCGGTCATGAGGTAGATATAAGTCTTGCAGAACTCGCAGCTGACCAGCGGGCAAGCACACCATCAAACGCGGCTGAACTTCTAGTGCCAGACAAAAAGCACGTAGCATTGGTCTTAGCTGCAACCAAACAGAGCTTGGGTCAAAGTTTGATGAACCTGGTTAGCGAGCGTCAGCGGGCTATGACCGACAACTTGGTCAGCTTAACCGAAGCCGTCGAGAAAATTCTAGACAACAAGCGCCAACAGTTGTATTTGCATCGAGACATTTTGAGGGCTCTTAGTCCAGAAGCTGCTCTCAAGCGCGGTTATGCTGCGGTACGCAATCTGAAAACAGGCGAATTTGTAACGTCTACTCAATCCATCAAACCGCAGGACAAAATATCGATTCAGTGGAGAGATGGAACAGCAGACGCGACCGTAAACAAGGTACAATAAAGTCATGACACGAACGATAGACTATGTGAAGTTGAGCAAAGAACTAGACACTATATTATCCGTGCTGCAGTCAGCGGAGCTTGATATTGATGAAGCAGTTAAGCAGTACGAACGGGGGATGGAAATTGTTAAGCAGCTGGAAGCTTATCTCAAAACGGCGGAAAATAGAGTTACCAAGATTAAAGCTGGCTTTGAAAAACCGTAGAACCTCGGACGTATGACGTATAGAGTATTACGGCAATGGCCGGACGCTTTATACGCCATACGCTATACTTTATACAAAGCATGAGTTTATTCTGGACAATCATTTGGGCGTTGGCCTTCCTAACATTTGTTGGCTTCACCTTTGTAATTCTTTTTGGGGCGCCTTATTTGCCCACATTAAGCAAGCAAGTACCCAAAGCGCTTGATCTGATTGACCTTAAGCCTGGACAAACGTTGCTGGAACTTGGTAGCGGCGACGGACGCATCTTAGCAGCTGCTGCACAGAGAGGCATCACGTCCGTAGGCTACGAGCTGAACCCGCTGCTAGTCATATATTCCTGGCTGCGGACCCGCCGCTACGGCAAGAAGGTTAGGGTAGTGTGGGGGAACTATTGGGTCAAGCCGCTGCCAGCTGCCGACGGTATATTTGTGTTTCTGCTCAACCCATACATGGAAAAGTTGAATAAGAAAATTGTTCAAGATTTTAGTAAGCCTGTCAAATTGGTGAGCTTTGCATTTGAAATTCCTTCACGTAAGCCTATCAAGCAAAAAGGCGGCCTCTATCTATACCAGTACTAAATTTGTGTTATCATAAGCGTAATTATTATGCCGCCCGTATCTAATCAAAACCCAACACCCAATCCTGCATATCCAACGCCTGGTCAACCTATGGCTCAATTTGACCCCACACAGCCCATCCAGAAGCCTAAGCACCACATGAATGTGCTGCTGATACCCTTGATATTGACGATTTTACTACTGATAGGAGCAATTGGCTTTGGTGTGCGGACATCGATGAGCCGCGATGATTACAAGAACAATTCCGACGGCATATCTGCACGCGCGGTGGCCGCTGCCGAAAAAATACAGGCGGACAAGCTGGAAAAAGAATTTCTAGAGCGTGAAAAACAGCCTCTTAAGGAGTACAAAGGCCCAGCTACGTACGGTAGCATCGACATGATGTACCCTAAAACATGGAGCGCTTTCGTAACTGTCGACGACACAGGCACAACACCTATTGACGGTTATCTTCATCCGGATGTAGTACCTGGTCTAGATTCTGGTACGGCATTTGCAGTGCATATGCAGGTTATCAACAGCACCTACGACCAAGAGCTTAAGAAGTTTGACAGTGACGCCAAAAGTGGCAAAGTCAAAGTTACTGCCATTGTGGCTCCCAAAGTGCCGAACGTAGCCGGCGTTCGCATAGAAGGCGAAGTTGAACCGGGCAAGCAGGGCAGGCTAGTGATGTTCCCGGTTCGCGACAAGACACTTAAAGTTATCAATGAATCAGACCAGTACGCCAAAGACTTTACTGACACAATCCTGCCTAATCTGGTCTTTACCCCTTAGAGCTACCCAAGAAACCGGTTAAAACTACTTCATTTCTGGTGGTCTTGCTTTGCTATACTGGTCATAGATTAAGAGGTAGTTTTTGAATGAAAGGTCCAGACGACCAGGATTTGGGGCAGACCGAACGACTACTGCGGGTACTGGCAGAGCAGCTCAAGACACCTTTGCTACAAATCGCCCAGGTCGCAGAATTAGGCCAAGAGGACGGACTACAGCAGGCCGGGGAGACGGCTGAACATGCCCTAAAGCTAGTAGATAGCTTTGTGCTAGCCACGGAGCTTAATCAGCAACAGCTGCAACTAGAGCCTGTCTCTATTCCCTCAGTTCTATATGATGTGGCCGTGATGTTACGACCTCTAGCCGAGCAGCATAATTGCGAGCTAGAACTTAGGCTGGATGGCAAATACAAACCAGTGATGGCCGACCGTCAGAGCTTACAGGCAGCGCTGGTCAGCTTGGGCCAAAGTTTTATAGAAGTTGGTAGTGACAAGCGCTCGACCATTACCTTGGCCGCATATAAGTCACCGAATGGAATCTCGACCGGCTTATTTGCCGAAGGCGCGCTATCGACAGATACCTTCAAGCGGGCTCTCAAGCTCTACGGACTAGCTCGCCAGGCCATGCCCAAACTTCAAACCGCTGCTGGTGCAGGTTTGTATGTAGCTGAAGCGTTATTTGCTGCCATGGCAGCTCCGCTAGAGGTTACAAAGCACCACAATCTAAACGGGCTAGCAGCGACCTTCGTACCCAGCGCCCAACTGCGGCTAATCTAATGGCGGAGCTTCTACTTGTCGAGCCTAATCGGCCGTTGGCGCAAAATTATACAGTTGCCCTGAGCGCAGCCGGCCACCATGTTAGACATTGTGTTAAGGGTCAAACTGCCATTGAGCTTGCTGACAAATCTATGCCGGATATGATCATAGTAGAACTCCAGCTGGCTGCTCATAACGGCCTGGAATTTTTGTACGAGCTGCGCTCCTACGTAGAGTGGCAAAAAATACCTGTGATTATTTTAAGCGTGGTGCCGCCCCATGCTTTCGCAGAGGCCAGGGGACTGCCGCTGCTAAACATCAGCCGTTATTTGTATAAGCCTCAGACCAAACTACACCAACTAGTCTCTGCTGTGGATGATTTATTGGCCGCTACAGTACCAGCATGAAAACGGTTGTTACCAAGGGTATAGTCTTGGCCCGCACTAACTTCCAGGAAGCTGACCGCATCGTCACATTACTAACGCCAGACCAGGGGAAGGTTAGAGTACTGGCCAAAGGTGTGCGTAAACCCAAGTCCAAGCTAGCTGGCGGCATAGAACTATTCAGTGTCAGCGACATTACCTACTTGCCTGGACGCGGAGAGTTGGCCACTCTTATATCCTCGCGGGTAATGATCCACTATGGCAATATTGTGAAAGATATCAACCGCACCATGTACGGCTACGAGCAGCTCAAACGGTTCAATAAACTAACCGAGGACGAAGTAGAACCAGATTATTTTGAGCTTCTGCAGGCGGGGCTGGATAGCTTAAACAACTCAGAAATTTCATTTGACCTCACTGATTTGTGGTTGAGCATGCAATTGCTCAGACTGACTGGGCAGGCGCCAAATTTACGTACCGACATAACCAATACTAAGCTGACAGAAGGCCAGAATTACGTCTTTAGTTTTGATGACATGGCTTTTGCAGCTGCCCCCGACGGTGGGTCCAATGCAAAAGTCATCAAAGTCCTGCGCTTAGCTCATTCTGCTGCTTCACCCGGTGTACTACTACAGGTCACGGGAGCAGACAAGTTGATTGGTGAAGCAGTGCAACTAGCTAGATCAATGGCAAAACTCTACCTCCCGACATAACCCTAATTGTGTAAAGCATATTGACACAACAGGCAAGCAGGCGGATTATACGTTTGATCTCATACTAAAGAGGAAATTACAATGCCGCCAAGCGAACTCTCAGAATTTGACCCTAACGCCCAATCCGAACTGATGCGGCTGGCTGCTAAGCGGGCCGCAGAAAGAGACTATTCCGAGCGATATAGTGCCCAAAAACGGGCAGCTTTATCGCAGATAGCAAATCGGGGTGCCGGTGTCGCAACACCCTACGATTCTTACCAGGCTGCCGACATAGCCGCTGTTAACACCGGTGAGTACCCCGTGGTGCCAGCTTCTGGTACTAGCGCCTAGCCCTTATCAGACTCTTCAGATATAATCACTGGTAATATGAGTGATGTAAAAATGGATGATATTGTCTCTTTGGCCAAACGCCGTGGATTTATTTATCAGGGGAGTGATATTTATGGCGGCATGGCGGGTATGTATGACTTTGGACCGTACGGTGTCGAACTTCTTAACAATCTTAAGGCTGCGTGGTGGAAAGAGCATGTTTATAACCGCGATAACTACTTTGGGCTCGACTCCGCTATCTTTAAAGATCCTCGCGTTTGGGAGGCTTCCGGGCATACCACTGGTTTCTCGGATCCCCTTGCTGAGTGCAAAAAGTGCAATACGCGTATTCGCGTAGATAAAGAACTGGAAAAGGTTGGCGTCAAAGCTGACGAGAAAATGTCAGAAGAAAAGCTAAATGAGCTGTTTGACGCGAACCGAGACAAAATTACCTGTCCAAAGTGCGGAGCCAAAGAGTTTGGCAAAGTACGGGCATTCAATTTATTAGTAAAAACCAATATGGGAGACTTCAGTGGTGAAGCCAGCGAGCCAGTTTATTTGCCCGGTGAAGCCTGCCAGGGTATTTACCTGAACTTCAAGAACATTGTTGACACTACTCACGCAAAAATACCATTTGGTATAGTCCAAATTGGTAAAGCGTTCCGTAATGAGATAAGTCCACGAAATTTTCTTTTCCGCACTAGGGAACTGGAGCAGGCAGATACGCAGTACTTTGTTCGCCCTAAAGAAAACAAAGAAGCATATGAAAAGATCAAACAAGATCGCTGGGATTGGTACGTGAAGATGGGTATCAAGCCCGAAAATTTACGGTTCAAACAGCATGATAACCTAGTATTCTATGCCTCTGATGCCTGGGACATTGAGTATAACTATCCCACTTACGGCTTTGATGAAATGGAAGGGATCCACGACCGAACTGACTATGATTTAACGCAGCACTCCAAGTTCTCAGGAGTGGATTTGTCTTATGTTGATCCTACGTCAGGTGAAAAGTTCATCCCATGGATTTTAGAAACATCAGTTGGTATGGGTCGGATGTTTTTGGCTTTCTTATGCGATGCCTATTATCAGGATGAACAAGGTGATAGTACGCGTACAGTGTTGCGACTATCCAAAGAGCTGGCACCTGTAAAAGCAGCGGTCTTTCCACTTCTGAAAAACAAGCCTGAACTGGTAGAGAAGGCAAAGGAAGTTTATGCTGAACTAAAGGAAGAATTAGGTAGTGTAATGTTTGATGACAACGGCAATATTGGCAAACGCTACCGCCGCCAGGACGAAATAGGTACTCCAGTTTGTGTGGTTATTGATTTCCAAACCTTGGAAGACAATACCGTAACTGTCCGCGATCGCGACACCACAGAACAAAAGCGCGTTAGGATAGATACGTTAAATTCCGTTCTCAATTAAGAGCATAGGCACTGCGAACGGCGTATTCCATATTACTATAAATAGTGGTATAGTATATATATGACCGGAGATATATTACCTCAGTTTGAGGGCTGTGAAGATCGCCTCACTGCCGTAGCATTTAGTGAAGTTTATACCAGGCGAGCGGATTTGAAATTATCTATTGATCCTGAGCGATCACTCGACGAACTTGGTGAGTATCCGCCTGAACCGTCTTACCTTAGCGCCATCGTGTGCGCCTATAGAGACGATGAGGCTGTCAGAGTCAGGTCAACAATTACTGCATTGGGTAGTGCAACGCCAGCTGAGATAGGGGAACAACTTATTGATGGGCACGAAACACTAGTAGAACGTTGGCATAAAGTAGCAGATCGGTTTGCCGCTAACCCAAGCGGACTGTCACCAGATGATCTTGCCCTGCTTGCGGTGGAAAAAGCAAAACAAGCAAAAATACATACAGTTGCTTCACTTGTGATTTATTCAGCCGTTAAGTCGTCCATGTATTATCCAGCATTGCTTATCCCAAAGAAAACCGTTAATGATGTACCGCTAGAATTCAGAGAAGTAGCTATAAGCGCTCATACAGCGCTAGAACTTGAAGGCGTTAGTGTTCAATCGCTTGCGGAAGCAGAAGGCATGAGTTCGATAGTAAAAGCCATCATGCAAAATGACCCACGTAATATTGCCCTAGCTTACTTTGCGGCTGCTATTAATCTACCAAGAGTCGAATCGATTCGACAACATATGCCGGATATGTTACCACCCCCCGATCCAGTCGGGGACAAATACAAAGGTATGACTCGAGCAGAACGTCGAAATGCTCAGTTGCAAGAACGCCGAAATAGTCGGAGAAATCGCAGCTAACACTGCTTCATTGAACCAACAGAAGCGGACTAGGGATATTAAAACTATATTGCTCATGCTTGCAATGAGTTTCTAAAACTCCATACTTTATGTTATGGCTGAGAATTTGAGACCCAATGGTCTTTTTGTAGTTACTGATAATCCCGATGTGGAGTCGGCGCACTTGGAATTGGATAGTCCACCCGTTCACGCTTGCTATGTGCTGGGTCAATTTGCTCGTAGTTTTGCCGGCATAGTCGCAGAGAAGGCAGATCCAACAAATCCATTTGCTCCACCAGGCTTGACGGCTGAGGAATATCACAAGGAAGTAATTGCAATGAACAATGAGGTGATGGCAGCGTGCAAGCGTACTTGCCAGACATCATGCCGGCTTGAAGATGTTATGCTAGCTGATTCGTCGCCACTTGATGTAGAGCTGGATATATCGGATGATGATGTATCAAGTTTATGGACGATAATTGGATATTTGGAACTAATGAGGCCTGTCGACGATAAGCCATTGAGCGATGGAGACCAGCACGTCAGGGGTGTGCTAGAGCCCTGGCTTAAAATGAGTCTAGATGCTTATGAACAACAGGCACAAACTGAGTTTGTCACTCCTGAAGTAGAGGACAGTTGCTATCAAATGCTAGGCTTGCTAACTGATAATAACTTTCATGTAATGAAGCAGCTAATGGGCACACTATTTAAGATTGCGCTCTTGCAACAGGCTGAAGGCGAGCAAGCAGCCATCGCAAAGTTTGGGATCAGCTTTGCCCAAACCCAAAAAATTGGAACAGCTGAGTTGATTAAGTTGTTGGTTCATCCTGACCGTGACTTCAACTTTGCACTAAATCTAAAATCCACGCCTCGGACAGAGATGCTACGCGGCCTCAGGCGCTAACTGGTATTATTGATGGGAGCATGAATAGCATAGAAGAACGCCTACGGGAAATTGAAAAACGGAACAAACGAGTAGAACTTGATAAGGCATGGGAAACCAGCTGGGCCCGACGGCTTTCAATTGCCGGGCTGACATACTTAGTGGTGGTAAGCTACCTGTTCGTCATTAATAATGACAAACCGTTTGTGAATGCCTGCGTGCCCGTAGCTGGATATCTTTTATCAACCTTGGTATTGAAAAGTATCAGAAAATTCTGGCAAAAATGAAACGTGTGGCTATCATCGGAAGTCCTGGAGCGGGTAAGTCTTACTTATCCAGAGAGTTGGCCCAGATAACCAGTCTTCCGCTAGTTCACTTGGACAAGATTTATCATGACAAAAGTTTTGATTATCTTAATAACCGTAACGAATGGTTAAAACGCGTCACTCAGGAGGTGGTGAAGCCGAGATGGATTATAGAAGGGAATTATAAATCCTCTTTTGCGCTACGTTTGCCGGCGGCAGACACTATTATCTTCTTGGATTACTCCAAGCCACGGGTTTTGTGGCGGGTTTTCAAAAGGCGAGTTCAATACCGCAATAAGCTCAGGTCAGAAATGCCCGAAGGTTGGAAAGAAAAAATTGACCCAGTGTTTCTCAAATTTGTCTGGAACTACAAGAAAAGTGAGCGTCCCATGGTACACGAACTGCTAGGACAATTTAAGAATAAAGAGATCGTTATACTAACAACGCCTAAAGAAACCAAACAGTTTCTTAAAACCTTGGTATGATTAATGTATAAAAAGGAGGATGCAATGGAGCTAAAATTTACAGGGATTGGTATCCACCTGAAAGTTAAAGACATCAAAGCATCCCGAGAATTCTATGAAAGTCTGGGTTTCTTGCCAAGTTTCGGCTACGGCGATGAAGAATTCCGGAAGACGCTACCCCAAGGATGTGCATCCGCGCCTGAAAAGTATCAAGGTGTTACGTATAAATTAAAAGATGGTGCAGAGTTTGAAATAGCTGATGGTCACATAGCTTCTAAAACAGAAGTGTTTGGTGAGCAAATTACGTCTGGTAAAGTCACGGCCATGATTCGTGTCGAAAGCGTGGTTCCGGTCATTGCGAAATATAAAGACCGTATTAAGTTTCCCGTCAGAAAATATTATTGGGGCAGCATCGAAGTGGCATTGCGTGATCCTGACGGCTTCGTCTTGGTATTCATCGCACCTTTTAGTGATCAAGAACTCACAAATGTTAGCAAATTGACCGAAGTTGAGACAATAAACCCGTAGTCAGTGCTATGATTAAGGCATGCTAGGGAAGCCTAATACAAAGCCGGTCTATGCGTTTATAGACAGCCAGAACCTAAATGTCAGTACCCAGAAGTTTGGCTGGAAGATGGACTGGAAGAAATTCCGGCAGTTTCTGACAGAAAAATACGGCGTCACCAATGCCTACATGTTCATCGGCTACATGCCAGAGTTTGAGGACATGTACCAGCAACTGCACGAAACCGGCTATCTGATTGTGCTCAAACCAACTTATGACATGACGAAGCCGCAAGTCGAAGCCGAGGAAGGCAAGCCAAAGAAAGACGAAGAGCGTCATATAAAAGGCAACATCGACGCTGACCTGGTGCTATGGGCCATGAAGGAGCTACCCAATTATTCCAAAGCCTTGATAGTATCTGGCGACGGAGACTTCTATAGCTTGATTGAATACCTGGACACGCAAGGTAAATTACTAAAGCTGCTGGCCCCCAGCGCGCATTACTCAAAGCTATATAACAAGTATGAGCAGCACGTAGAGCGTTTAGATAACTACAAACGGGATCTGGCGTATCGGACATTTAAGCGCCGACCAGACGCACCCAAAAACTCCTAAATAGTTGTAGACAAACAGCAATTGCGCGAGCATAATCGAAATATTAGTTAAATGCGCAGCGGCGCAGGGAGTGGAGATGGATGTTCAAGTAAATTACCTGGCAGTGTTACTGGCAGCTCTGTCGAGTTTTGTCGTTGGGATGGTGTGGTACGCCAAGCCGCTGTTTGGTGCCGCCTGGATGAAAATGGTCGGACTAACTGATGAAAAGCAAAAAGCTGGCATGGCAATGGCCATGGGGAAATCACTAATTGCTTCATTGTTAACGGCTTATGTACTATCTCACGTGACCTACATTTCCATGCACTTTTTCAATGTCTCATTCATGGAATCAGCCCTAAATACATCATTTTGGCTGTGGCTAGGCATATCCGCAGCTGATATTGTGCGCATGGACGCCTTCGAACAACGTCCTATGAAGTTAACGGCGATTAATGCCGGCAACCGCTTGGCAACACTTATGGTCATGGGTTTGATCATCGGCGCACTCGGCGTCTAGGAATCAACTCCGTTTCAGACAGGGCAGGTGGGATCGTTGTATACTGACAGTATTAGACAAGGAGATGATATGACAGATCATGCATATGATTTTAGCGATCTAAAAGCAGTGTTCTTTAACTGCACCCTTAAAAAATCCCCGGAAGTAAGCAACACCGAGGGCCTGATCAAAGTCAGCCAAGCAATCATGGAGAAACAAGGGGTCAAGGCCGAAATCATCCGGCCGATTGATCATGATATTGCAACTGGCGTATACCCAGATATGACTGAGCACGGTTGGAAGACGGACGAATGGCCTAAGCTGTACAAAAAAGTCATGGACGCCAACATCCTAGTTTTATGCGGCCCAATTTGGCTGGGAGACAATAGCTCTCAGACCAAGAAGATTATAGAACGACTCTACGCCAACTCTAGCGAGCTAAATGACAAAGGCCAGTATGCCTTTTATGGCAAGGTGGGTGGCGCCATAATCACCGGCAACGAGGACGGTGTCAAACACTGCACTATGAATATCCTCTACAGCCTGCAACACATTGGCTACACTATTCCACCCCAGGCAGATGCCGGCTGGATAGGCGCAATTGGCCCAGGCCCAAGTTACTTAGACAAAGGTTCCGGCGGCCCAGAAAGCGACTTCACTAACCGCAACACCACGTTCATGACCTGGAACCTGATGCACCTGGCCAAAATGCTAAAAGAGCAGGGCGGCATCCCAGCCCACGGCAATCAAAGAAGCGAATGGGACAAAGGCAACCACACAGGCTTTGCCGGCAACCCCGAGTATCGCTAAAAGACTTTAATCATCTATGACGGCGTAAGACTTAGCGCCCTTGTCGGGAATGTTTACTCTTATTCCTGGATGCGCCGCCAGTATTGCCGCGAACCTACTACGACGGTTACTGTCGCTTGCATCAATTCCCATAGCTCTTAGTAATTGCTTTACTGTCATTGGTACATCAGACTTAGTTAGTATCACAAAACTCCTATCAACTAATTCCGGGTAATGCAGTTGCCGGTCCCCGAGGCTCTCATTGCAATGACCTGTTCGCTGAAGAAGATAACGAATATCATCTGGTTGTTCTACGTCTGGTTGCTTTAATCGCTCAAGTCGTTTGTTGGCATTAGCGTGTCCTTCGGCATAAAAAGAGGGGTCAAGCCTTACAGTTCGAGTGACTATCTCACCTAAAGCGTCTACAGCGTCCGATGCCTGCGGATTAAATGTGAATATACGCTCACGCTTCCCCCGAACACGTGACTCCATAACTAGCTTGCCACTGACTAATCTATTGAGGGGGTGTTCAATTCTTTTTCGTCTGCCTCCATCGATGGCATTTATTTCTTTTGTGAGGTCCTTATTAGTAAAACGCATGAGTTCTCGGGCCAAAAATAGAGCCCGTAAACTAAGTATGATGCCCGGCGTTTCGGTCGATTCGGCTGATGGCAGCTTTGCTCCGCCAAAAAATTTTCCAAAGCGGGCATTATGGCTCACACCCCAACCCAATAACTGTTCAGCGGCTGGTCGATAGATCGCTACACCCACATCGCTAAGTGCGTAGAGGTTTGGCGTACGAGTGAAAGCACTTCCATGGCCAGGTGTCATATCAAATACGCCGTAGGCGCGGGTTGCCAATAGATCGACTGCTTCCGGATAGGTGGCGTCTGATGGAGTATATAAAGGATTGCCATTTTGTAGCTTGAGAACACGGGTGTTTATACCAGCTGCGTCTAGTTTTTCGTCCGGCTCAAACATGTCAACTAACGTGGCCTTTACCTCTGTAGACAAGGCATTAAAAACCATCGCCGTCTGGTATTCGCTCAGCCTCTCCATACCTTCGGATCTGTCTAAACCGATGTCGTTTAAAGCACTCATTTGGCGGTATAATACAATAAAAGCGCTTAAAAGTCCATATAGTATACTGAGAAATCATGGACCAAAACCTCAAAAACAATAATTTTCCTAAAGGTTTTTTCTGGGGAGGCAGCACAGCCAGCCACCAAGTAGAAGGCGGCACAGTCAACCAGTGGTCAGTATGGGAACTAGCCCATGCCAAGGAGCTGGCTCAAACCGCCCATCAGCGACTTAGCTGGCTTCCAAACTGGGGCGATATAAAAGCTCAGGCTGAAACCCCTGAGAATTACGTTTCCGGTGCTGGCGTCGAGCATTATAAAAGATTTGAAGAAGACTTTGACATTGCCAAGTCATTGAACCTCAATGCTTTTCGGTTTGGTATTGAATGGTCGAGGATTGAGCCCGAAGAAGGGCACTGGGATGAAGCCCAAATCCAGTATTACAAGAACTACATTCTGGAACTTCGTGCCCGGCACCTAGAGCCATTTCTAAATATCTGGCACTGGACTATGCCCACCTGGTTTACAGATAAAGGCGGCTTTGCCCAAGCCAAAAATCGCGTCTACTTTGAGCGGTTTGTGCAAAAGGTGGCGGAGGAGCTGGTGGATGAAGTCACCTACGTGATTACACTTAATGAGCCCAACGTTTATGCAAGTTTTGGTTACCTGACGGGCGAATGGGTGCCACAAGTCAAAAATCCACTGACATTTTTGCGGGTTTATTGGAACCTGGCGATGACTCACAAGCGAGCCTATAAGATTCTGAAAGCCAAAAAGCCCAGTTTGCAAATTGGAGTTGCAGCCCAGCTGGCTAATATTCAAGCCAAGCGTCCCCATAACTTGTTTGACGAAATTTCTACAAAATGGATGCGGTACTTTTGGAACTGGTGGTTTCTGCGCCGAATTCGCAATCAGCAGGACTACGTAGGCTTTAACTATTACTTCACAGATTACTACACGGGGCTGGGCAAAAAGATTAACCCCAAGGTGCCATTAAATGATATGGGCTGGTACATGGAGCCGGAAGGTCTGTACCCGCTACTGCTTAGGCTATGGACTAGATTTAAGAAACCAGTGTTTGTGCTAGAAAACGGCGTGGCCGACGCAAATGACGAATACCGCCGTTGGTGGATTGAGGAAACCATCATTGCCATGGAAAGAGCGATCTCTGAAGGCGTCGACCTAAAAGGCTACTTCTACTGGAGCCTACTAGACAACTTTGAATGGAAATACGGCTGGTGGCCAAAGTTTGGCCTAGTGGATGTAGATCGTGAAAACGGCATGAAGCGCACTGTGCGTCCGAGTGCCAAATGGTTTGCTGCCCGCATTAAGCAAATCACGAACAGCAACTGACGATATACTTGACAGATCAGAAAGCTTATGCTATATTGTTTACATGAGTAAAATACCTATTAACGAAACCATCGGCCAAAGATTTCTTTATCATCAGGGCGCAAAGCGTGTTGGCGCAGAAGCGGCTGACGAAATGAATAGTCGTGATGTAAGGATCGAAGGTGTTCGTAGGTTAGGATACGGGGTTGCTAAAGTCGCTGTCGGCGCAGCCGCAGCACTGACAGGGGTTGCTTTGGTCGGTAATGCTATAGATAATTCACCAACTACAATTGAGCAACGTCGCAATGCTGAACAGCAAGAGTTACACCCTGACCCCACGCAAGCTCAAATCGTTGTTGAGCTACCTGAAGACCACGGCGAATAAATAGCGTTTTGATATGAAGCTGACCCACCACATGTTGTGGTGGGTTTTTATTTGTGGCAAAACTGTGGATAACTATGGGTAGAATGTCTATATTTACTAGATAATGTGCTTGTATGTGGGACATAGTGGGTAGTACACTCATGTCAGTGGGTAATCGTAGGTAACCAAAATAGTTACCAGCTCGATCACAAAAAATAAAAACCACTGTAATTTAATTCAAACACACCTTATGGGAACAACTGACTACTTTGAACGGAGGCTCGACGACAAGCGCCGGTTAACCATACCGACCGAACTTCGAGATAAGTTCAATAGTGGTGCTGTGATTACCAGAGGTTTTGGCGACTACCTGCATCTGTATCCCAAGCACGTTTGGGACGAACAGGTAGAACCGCGGTTAAACGGCGACCTCCTTGACGAGCGGATTGCTGATCTGAATGTCCAGTTTCGGACAGGCAAGACAGAAACCCAGCTAGACGGAAAGCAGGGCCGTATAACTATAGAACAGCATTTGCTGGACTATGCGGGCATCGACAAAGACGTGGTGGCTATCGGAGTGGGCAACTACTGGCGAATCCTAGCCCGGAAATAAATTACCGTCCCTTAACAACCCAACACATAACAGATAGGCAAAGCAAAAAACTTTGTCGTGACTGGCTTTCATTCCCGGGAAGGGAAAAGAGAGCCCGACAAAATGTATTCCATTTTGTCGGCGCGATGAGAAAAACCGCAAAGGTTTGTCTCATAAGGCGAAGCCGCGGTTAGCTATCTGGCAACCAACAAGTGGGCTGAAGGTAACCACTCTAAAATACCTTAGTACCTTATAGTAAAACACCTCCCAAAACTCCACCTCACACATAAGTCTCTCAAACTTAAGCCTTAACCAGTGAAGGAAATCCTCTTTGGACTAAACTCCCAAGACTTCTCTCGCATACATGGATAAGGTCGTTCGCTAAAAATGTGAACAAACAAAAACAAAAACTACAAAAAACACAAAAAGTTGGTTGCTAGATAGGTGATCTTAAGTAAGAAAGCAAAAGCAAAAACAAAAATCACCAAATTAGTGGAAGTATCTTCTACAATAAGAAGATATGAACCATGTACCAGTACTAGTTGACGAAGTTTTGCAGTACCTAGACCCAAAGAAAGGGGAATCATTCCTGGACCTGACGGCTGGTTACGGCGGACATGCCGAGCAAGTATTGGTACGGACGAAATCCAAAAACGCAGTGCTTGTGGACCGTGACGCGAAGGCGGTCCAAGAGCTAACCAAGCGTTTTAAGGGTTTGGCAACAGTGCTTCATACCGATTTCTTAGACGCCGCACAAAAATTGCGCGTCCAAGAGAAGAAGTTTGATTGCATTCTAGCTGATCTGGGAGTTTCGTCGCCGCACCTTGACATCGCAAGCCGTGGGTTCAGTTTACGGGCAGAAGGCCCGCTGGACATGCGGATGGACCAAAGCAGTGATCTGACTGCCGCCGAGATCGTAAATAGCTACGAACTGGAGCAGCTAGTCAGTATTTTGCGGGATTACGGGGAAGAACCCAAAGCTCGCAAGATAGCCCACGATATTATTGCTAATCGGCCCGTCCAAACCACCACTGAGCTTGCCAAAATCGTTGCCCGTTCATGGGGCGGCCAAAGTAGAGTCCACCCGGCGACCCGAACGTTTCAAGCACTTCGAATCGCTGTTAACGACGAACTTGGCCAGCTAAAGGCGGCCTTGCCCATCTGGCTAGAGCTGCTTAATCCCGGCGGACGCTTAGTAGTTATTAGCTTCCATAGTCTGGAGGATCGCTTAGTTAAGCAGTTCTTCCAAGACCACAGTGGGAATCGCTATGACGCCGAGGCTACGCTACTGACTAAAAGGCCCATAACGGCTGGCAACGCTGAATTAGTTTCCAATCCGCGTGCCCGCAGTGCAAAATTGCGTGCCGTAGCAAAACAAACATAAACAAAGGAGAAGGGCATGCCTATCCAGGTAAAAAACCTTTCCCGAGCTTACAAAGTTAAGGTCCGCGTCAGCAGACCCTAAGACTTAGATGTAAGTACCCAGCCCCTGGCAACGGGGGCTGGACCAAAAACAAAAATAAAAGAAGAAGCAAAAATGACGTACTCTAGTTCTATGGCGATGAACCGCAATCGGTTCAGTAATCGCAACCAAAACACCATGAGCTTTAAGGCCCAAGAACGAAGCTTGGGACCCGTAAGCAACACCATCATGCTGATTGTGCTGGCATGTGTACTGGGCCTTCTGTATTTGACGCAGGTTACTAAGACAAATGCCTACGGCTACAAGATTAATGAGCTGCAAAAGCAACAAACTAGCTTGCAGACTGAGCATGATGAGCTAGAAGTATCTTCAGCGCGTTTGCAATCATTAGAGCGTATCAAGAACAGCGAAGTTGCCAAAAATTTAGTTTCCGTAGCTAGCTCTGGCACCGTAGCTAACTGATTTTCAAAACCACAATTTCCAATTTCATTCAATTTATCAGAGAATCATTGTAAAATAAGTTTTAGGATTTGAAAATTAAACATTAAACGCGAAAATTGTAAATTGGTAATTCAAAATTATGCCCCCAGACGCTGCTGTTAGGCAACATAGTTCCTTGAACCGCATACGCATCTGGTATGCGGTGTTATTGCTATTCTGTGGGTTAGTGGTCGTCCGGCTGTTTTATCTGCAGGTTATCAAACACCAGTACTACCAAACGGCAGCGCTGTCCGGACAACTCAAGGAATATGAACTACCGGCCCAAAGGGGTATCATAGAAGCCCACAACGGTGATCAAGTGATGCCGTTAGTACTCAATGAGGTCAAATATACGCTGTTTGCTGACCCAAAGTTTATTAAAGATCCGGCCAAGTCGGCTAAGGCCCTGGAAGCTGTAATTGGCGGGAAGGCTGATGACTACGAAGCGGCCATGAAAGCCAGCACTCGCTACGCTGTTCTGGCCAAAAAGTTAACCAAAGATCAAAAGACTCAAATCGATAAAGCTAGCGACGCCGAAGCCAAGGATCTGCGCGGGCAATCAAACGCTACCTACCTCTGGAAAGGTATTGGAACCAGAGAGGTTTCCTACAGGACCTATCCACAAGGACAACTGGCCTCGCAAGTCCTGGGCTTTGTCGATGACGAAGGGCAGGGGAAATATGGCATTGAGCAGTTCATGGATAAAGACTTGCGCGGTACGCCGGGCTTACTCAAGGCCATTACCGACGCCAGCGGTGTGCCATTGGCGGCGAATCGAGATAACGTAAGTATTGAGCCTAAAAGCGGGGAACGCACCTTGCTGACTATCGATTTGGGCTTGCAGCAACGACTAGAAGACATACTCAAAACAGGGCTGGAAAACGCCAAATCCTCCAGTGGTGGCGCATTAATACTTGAGGCTCAAACTGGTGCTATTAAGGCTATGGCCAACATGCCAACCTATAACCCAGGTGAATTCTTTAAGATAGACGATGCATCGGTGTTCACTAACGGCACAGTTAGCTCTCCGCTAGAAATTGGCTCTGTCATGAAACCGCTGACGACAGCAGCTGCCCTGGACCAGGGCGTTATCAAGAAAGACACGACGTACTATGACCCGGGTTTTTGGCAGATTGGAGACGCCAAGGTCACAAACATTGAGGAAGTAGGTGGGGCAGGGACCAAGAGTATCGCAGACATCCTGCGCCAGTCCCTAAACACGGGGGCTACCTGGATGCTAATGCAAATGGGGGGCGGTGAGATAAATGAAAAAGGCCGGGTGGCCTGGCATAACTACATGGTTGACCACTATGGTTTTAGCAAGCAAACTGGAGTCGAGCAAGGCTATGAGGACGGGGGGTTTGTGCCCGATCCAGTTAACGGTTTTGGTCTTAACATCCAGTACGCAAACACTGCGTTCGGTCAGGGCATGAGGGCCACACCATTACAACTCGGGGCAGCCATCGCCTCGGTAGTCAATGGTGGTACATACTATCGACCGCGGTTGGTGGACAAAACTGATGACGTTGTCCATGGCCCAGATATTGTCCGGCGTAACGTTGTCAGTCCCGCTGCTGGTCGCTCAACACGCGAGTTAATGGAATACGCCTTTTCTCAGAATTACCGCGGTTATGGCCTAGCAAAGCTGCCGACTCAATATTCTATTGGTGGCAAGACCGGTACGGCCCAGGTTCCCAAACCTACCGGCGGCTACTACGAAGATCGCTATAACGGTATGTTCATGGGCTTTATTGGGGGGGATGACGTCCAGTATATTATTATTGTCCGTGTCGACGTGCCAAAGATAGCTGGTTACGCTGGAGCAAAGGCTGCCGGGCCGATCTTTAGCGCCCTAGCGACCATGATGATTGATAATTTCGGGGTAACACCCAAGAGTTAGGGTATAATGATATTTAAATTACCATGACACAAACACTATCGCTTTCCGTCGAAACTGAAACTATTATTAGAATCCTGCTACTGGGCTTCATCGGTTTTGCCTTCAGTATGCTGATCACACCAATCTACACGACCCTGGCTTATAAGTACGAGTGGTGGAAGAAGCAACGTTCATCGGCCTGGTCTGGTGGCATCGCTACTGTCTATCAGAAGCTTCATGCCGAGAAACATAAGCGTAATATCCCGACGATGGCCGGGATTATTTTTGTGGTCGCCGCCGGCATCGTTACCTTGCTATTTAACCTCGACAGGGGAGAAACCTGGCTGCCGCTGGCTGGAATGGTATGTTCGGGGGCTATCGGTTTGTTTGACGATATTATCAACATTCGCGGCGGCAACGGTGGAATCGCTGGCATGAGGCCCAAGATCAAGTTTATCCTCCATAGCTTGGTGGCTATCGCCGGGGGCTTGTGGTTCTTTGCCAAGTTGGATGTCACTAGTATCCATGTGCCAGTGGCGGGAGAAGTCCAGGTAGGGATCTTGGTGGTAGTGTTGTTCTGGTTTGTGGTAGTAGCAACTGCCAATGCAGTGAATATAACTGATGGGCTCGATGGTTTAGCTGGTGGCCTACTGGTATCTTCATTTGCCACCTACGCTGTTATCTGTGTCATGCAACAGCAGTACTCCTTGGCAGGTTTTTGCTTGACTCTTGTTGGGGTGCTGCTCAGTTACACCTGGTTTAACATCTATCCGGCGCGATTTTTCATGGGCGACGTGGGATCGTTTGCGATGGGAACGGCCCTGGGTTTTATTGCTATGCAAACTGACACTGTCTTCATATTGCCGCTTATTGGATTGGTCTATGTGGCCGAGACGGGTTCAGTTATCATAAACCGATTGTCAAAAAAACTACGCCATGGCAAAAAAGTCTTTAAGTCTTCGCCAATCCATCACCACTTTGAAGCCAGTGGCTGGCCTGAGACCAAGGTCACTATGCGTTTTTGGGTTATCGGCCAGGTTGCCAGTGTACTGGGCCTGATTGTCTTCCTGGTGGGACGCGTATCAACATGAGACCGCAGTCGCGCCGACGCCCAGTCATGGTCGGGCAGGCGAGTGCCAAGCGACGTCATCGACCAGATTACATGCTGGTCATCATCTCTACAGTATTAATTGCACTAGGTCTGATTGTGGTCTATGCCATCAGCCCAGGATTGAGCCAACAAAAAAACGTCTCTGAAAATTACTTTGTAAGCAAGCAGTTGTTAGCGGTTTTGATTGGCCTCGTGGCATTTGGGGTGTGCGCTAATGTACCCATGTCTCGCTGGAAGTCGCTACTGAAGCCATTAGTAATAGTCGCCGGTGTGGCCACTGTGGTAGCGCTGTTTATGCCGGCAACGGCCGAATATCCAGCCCACCGTTGGATTAGGGTTGGTGGTCTGTCGCTGCAATCAGTTGAATTGGTAAAGTTTGCATTGCTCCTAGGGCTGGCTTACTTTCTGAGTGACAGAATCCGACAAGGTAATCTAGATGATCCCCAGAAGACCTTTAAACCGCTACTGATCATTATGGGAGCCCTGGCAGTGATTGTGGCGTGGGCTCAGAAGGATTTGGGCTCCACCGGAGTGCTGATAGCCATGATGGGCATCATGGTTTACGTGGCTGGGCTGCCATTTAAGAGATTAGCATTGATTGGTGTAGTGGTCGTCACAGGGGTCCTGCTGTTAGTATTACCAGTAGCGTACCGCAGAGACCGTGTCTTTACGTTTCTAAATCCGGAGAAAGACTGCCAAAACGACGGATATCAAGCCTGCCAGGCCCTGATTGCCGTCGGGTCAGGCGGCTTGTTTGGCAAAGGACTGGCTCACAGCGTGCAAGCTTACGGCTACTTACCAGAGGCCGCCAACGACTCAATATTCGCAATATTCGCCGAGAAGTTTGGTTTTGTAGGAGTTAGTCTACTTGTTGGTTTGTTTGTGGCGTTTTTCACCCGGGTGAAAAACATCATGGAGCGAGCGCCGGACATGATGACTAGGCTGATATTGGCCGGAATTTTGGCCTGGCTCAGTACCCAGGCGCTGATCAATATCGGGGCTATGGTGGGGCTACTTCCGCTGAAAGGCATTACGCTACCATTCATTAGCTACGGAGGCACGAGCATTATCTTTGTCTTG
This sequence comes from uncultured Candidatus Saccharibacteria bacterium, assembly GCA_964487615.1. GTDB lineage: Bacteria > Patescibacteriota > Saccharimonadia > Saccharimonadales > CAZARM01 > CAZARM01. The sequence goes on from CAZARM010000005.1 coordinate 23,734, forward strand.
GCTAGCGTAGGCGTAGTATTTAACGTTTCCCGGTATACTACTTATGGGGTCAATAACGTCGAAAATGAAGGAAAATCCAATGACCGACCAGGCATCCGGGCCGTCCGTTACTCCAACCGCTAGAACTATCATCCTGACAGGTGGCGGTAGCGGTGGCCATATCACACCCTTGCTAGCCGTGGCCCATGAGCTGAAGAAGTTAGAACCTCGGTCACGAATAATTTATGTTGGTGAGCGCCATGGCAAGTTTGCGCATCTAACAAAAGGCCAAACCGACATCGATGAAATCCACACCGTATTCGCTGGCAAATTCCGACGCTACCACGGCGAATCATGGCTGACACGGGTTACCGCCGTTAAGACTAATCTACTAAACCTCCGCGACGCGGTGTTTGTGGGCATTGGCTTTCTACAGAGTCTAGCATTGCTGCGTCGCCTCAAACCGAACGTTATTCTGCTCAAAGGTGGTTATGTCGGCGTACCGATTGGCTTAGCGGCGGTGGTCGGCAAACGGCCTTTCGTGACTCATGACTCGGACGCTCTACCAGGGTTGGCAAATCGGTTGGTCAGTCGTTGGGCGCGAGTCCACGCCACTGGTATGCCGGCTGAGTACTACAACTACCCCAGAAATACGGTTCGGCACATTGGTGTTTTGGTTGTCGAGGACTACCGACCGGTGACACCTCCTATGCAAAAACAATACCGGATTGACCTAGGCGTTTCACCAGCCTCAAAGGTCCTGCTAATAACTGGTGGCAGTCTAGGGGCTCGGTCGCTAAACCTAGCCATGGTTAAAATTGCTCCAGAGCTACTACAGCAGTTTTCGGACCTACATATTATTCATCAAGTAGGGAAGGGTAATAGCAAAACCTACGGTGAGTACACCCATCATCGCCTACAAGTGCTGGAGTTCCTAAAGCCACTGGCAACCTACACCGGCGCGGCAGACATTGTGGTGACCAGGGCAGGGGCCAACACGCTGGCCGAGCTGGGAGTGCAGGGCAAGGCCTGCATTGTAGTGCCAAACCCCTTACTAACAGGGGGGCACCAGCTCAAGAATGCCGAGTATTTATCACAACATAAAGCTGTAGAAGTGGTCGACGAAGCCAAAGTTAACCGCAACCCAGAGTTTCTCCAAACTGCAATTCAAGAGCTGCTGCAGGACAGCCTTAAACGGCAAGCTTTGGGAGCCACACTTCGTAAACTCACCGTTCCTGATGCCGCCCAGCGCCTAGCTTTGATATTACTAGAGACCGGGACCCAGCAGACGGGGTAAAATAAGCCAATGTTCAAAAATAAAAACCGCCAAAATTCGAATGTCCGTCGAGTGCAACAGCGAACTGATAATACCCCAGTTTTTTCCTACTACTCCAGCCGCTCGCGCAGTGAGAACACTGTTGGACGCCTGCAACTGCCCTCACCAAAGTTTAATTGGCGCCTGATCCCAACATACATTGCGGTACTAGCTTTAGTCGTCAGCTTTTTATACGCTTCTACGATAGACATGAACCCACGTATATTACATAGCCAGCCAGCTGATGCCGCATTACTGCAAAGTGATAAAACCTACCAAACGGCTGCTAGGGAGGTGTTAAAGAGCTCGCTTTTAAATCATAGTAAACTGCTGGTAAACACCAAACAGCTAGAACGCCGGCTGAAAGATCGTTTCCCCGAGCTACAAGAAGTGTCAATTACCATCCCGCTGGTTAATCGGCGGCCCATCGTAGCCTTTGAACCAGCGACTCCGGCACTCATTCTGACCAGCGGCAGCGATAATTACGTCATTGATAACCACGGCCAAGCTATACTAGCTACCCAGAACCTGCTGGCCTACGAACGCTCCTTGCCACACGTTACCGATGACAGTGGCTTGTCAGTTACGCTTGGCAAGGCTGTTCTGCCCTCTGACACGACGCGGTTTATTAACGCTGTACGGGGGCAACTGGTGGCTAAAGGTCTAGAGATCGAAGCAATGACATTGCCGGCCGTTCCTAACGAACTACAAGTACGAGTAAAGGGAGATGGCTACTACAGCAAGTTTAATGTACTGGGCGATGCAAGGGGGCAGGCAGGGACCTACCTGGCAGTTAAAGACAAGCTGGCCGCACTCAAGGTCAAACCTGCTGAATACGTCGATGTACGGGTAGAAGAAAAAGCATTCTATAAGTAGTAGTGTATTGGCCAAGGATATCTTTGCGTCTTCCGATGCCCCCGGGCAGGGCATACCGCTCCTCAACGTAGCAATGGCTACGCTTCCTTCGCCTGACGCCCGGCCCACGGGCACCAGTCACAGTTTCGAAACTGAAAAGGATCCTTAACCAAGCCCCATGCTCCTCCACTCTTCCCTAATAGTTCGTAAATTGTTCATGTTTGACTATAACTGATTCAATTGAATAAACTATACCAACATAGCAAAGTAGGGAAATGTCAAATATAAGTAGTTAACCCCATAAACAGGGAAAAGGAAGTTTTAATAATAGTTAACGTGAAAAAGCAAATGTTTTCACGGCAGGTGTGGATAACTTGTGAGCAATCGCACAACGACATGAGGGCCGGCAGTAGCTAAAGGACATTATGTCAGCACATACCAGACATCAGGTTATTATAAATGTGCAGTTAGGCTGTTTGGCACTATCTTGTTCCCTGCAGAAGAGGTAATGCTAATCATCTTTGATTATTAATAAAGAGTCGCAAAATACACATTGTGCGACCTGCATTGTATGTTCGCTTTGTGTGCACTGCTTCGTCTTCTATGTTTAGTTTTTCTGCACTTTCCTAAATTAGTTTTTGATTTTTGTTTTACGCTTCACTGCTGCCAGGCATACAAATAGGTAAACCATGTTTACCTTCTTCCACCTCTAAGTTACATTCTGAGCGTTCGTAATTTGTACAATCACTCAAAATTTCTAAACTGTTAGATCAAAACGATCATGCCCTACATCTAGGATGCGTAGTTCAGGCCCCGCAACTGTTTCTACCTGAGCTTGAATGCCTAACCCAGGGCGGCCATATGGCGCCATCGACCCCCATGCCTTGACTTTACCGGGCATTGTAATTCCACCCAATGTGTAAACAGTAATTGGTCGTCCAAAAAGGGGCAATTCAGATTGAGCGCGCTGCAAGGCATCATGTGCTGGATGAATCAGCCTGGGGCTGGCGTTGAGTGCGCGTTCTACAGCACCTGCCAAGTAAGGTAATCCAGCATCATCACGGCTCCCTTTATACGCAAGGGTTTTCGTTGCACGCTCAACAGCGGCATTAATTACATGGCAAATGCCTTGTTCTAGGGAAAGACCATGAACGGCGCGTTGCAGAATGTCCAGATCTCTCAAGGTGTCACTGTCAAGCTCACTGAACCCTTGGCCTGCATAATAGTCCGCTAGTTCTCTGTATAACTGCATTGCCGGGTCAATACCAGTAAATACGGCCCTTTCAAATTCAGCTTCACCCCGACCCGCTTCATAAATGGGCTCGACGTCAATGGTGCGATTATCGGCAACCACTTGGTCAAAATACGCCGTTAGGTCAAGTTGTTCTTCGTGAGGAGCAGTCATAGGAGAATCTTATTCAGCTAAGGCGTATGTAGCTTTGGCGACGCGCTTGAACTGGGGTTTGCCTTGAAGGTTCAATAGAATTGTGGTTTCTTTGACGTGGCGGCTCTTTAGAACCTGCTTTACAATTTCATCACGGTGCAGTGGCTCACCGGATTTCTTGAGTACTTCTACTATAATGTCGGCCACAGTTCCCTTTTCATAACCCCACTCTTTGAGGGCGTAAATCCCCCGCCCGATCAGCACAAAGCGCTTGTCTTTAATCAGTTCGTTGTGGATAGCTTGGGTAGTAACATCCTTGCGCTTGAAATCAGAATCTTTGATGGCTTTGGCAATTTCGTTAAAGTGCATGTGCTTCCCTGATTCATGCAGAATGACATAGATTTTGTCCCGGATGTTCTTGGGGTTGACCATTGGCCATTTTATAAGCCCCCAGCGTCCATTTAGAGTAGCTAGATGCTTAGAAGTGCTGGCTAGGGCCTCAACATGCTTAGGATCGTTGTTGTTGACCTTTTCAGCGACTTTTTCAACTGTAGTCGGGGCAGCGATATCTTTGATGGCTTCTATAATCTTGCCGACCTGGTCTTTTATCTTCTTTTCGTCGTGAATGGATTTTAGGCCAACGGCGTGGTGGAAGTGGTCGTTGTCATCGACTACAGCCAGTTTGGGGCACAGTTGGGCTAGGAACGCTATCCTTGCCTGATCGATCCGGCTGTTGTCTTTAGTCAGCTTGGCGCTAAGGTCAGTAATACGAGTAACGCCACCTAGGTCTTTGATGGCGTCTACAAATGTCTCTTCTACCTCTGATAAGTGGGGCAATTGCCCCTGCTCTGCTGCAGCCTTAAGCCGGGCTACAACGGCTTTTTCTAGCTGACGGACGCGTTCCCTGGTAATACCCAGCAATTCACCGATTTGTTCCAGTGTTTCCTTGCGGTCAAACAAACCAAAACGACGGGCTACAATCTCACGCTCACGTTCGCGCTCAATAGTGCCCAGGATGTCATTAATGACCTTTTCTACGTCTAGTGTGCTTGGGTTATCTGCCATAACAGGACACTTCCTTTAATTACAGTAATAAGAAGTTATAAGCATAATTGTAAAACATAAAGTTTTAAAAGTCAAGCTATTTTACGCTTCAGATAAAGTATAGCACTAAATTGGACACGACTGCTTAGAATATGGTGTAGAAATATCACCAGAAAACAACTTGCACACTGTGCAAATTGTGGATAACACTGCTTCTTATAATACAAAAAGCCCTTCCAAGGGCTTCTAGAGTCGAGGGTGAAATATGACAGGCAGGAGGGGTGGGAAAGGCGGGTGGGCGCTCGTGGGAGGCGCGGGTGTGCATTTTCATGCGATTAAAGCCCCTGGCCTCTTCATCTGGAACCTACCGATCACCATGTCGCTCTCCACCTCGGAGCTTGTGGTGACCGGTAGGTCCAGGTCCCGTCGGTCACGGAACGCGCGGTTGTGACCCGGCGTTCTGCCTAGAGGGAGGTGACGAGCTCGTCGTCAGGTACCGCTGGGGCCTCGCCGTCGTGGAGGATCAGCTGGTGGTGCCGGTCGGGCGGGTCGCTCGAGCGGTCTTCGTCGTTGTCACAGTCGCCTTGGTGGCCGTCTGGGCCTGGGGGCGACCGCGAGTGAGCGGTCCGGAGGTGTGCATCAATTCAGCTCGTTTCGTCGAGATGCCGTCGTGGATAGCGACGGGTACTGCCTTGCTTCCTCAAACATCGATATTGCTGATGTTTCACCGCTGCCCGGTGGTCTGTTGCCTTTCGCATCAGATGAGATGGCGACTCTTGGAACACCCAAGGATCAGCAGCTCATCTGATGGCTCCCTGCCTGTCAAGGTGCCATCGTGAATGAATTCACTCTAACGATGTTAAATATCGTTATACTCTGGTGTCATCTAGCTGTCAAATTGTTATTTCTTGCGTTTAGGGAAACGTCTGCCCTTGCCTTTGGCGGGAGCGTCATCTAATAACTTCTTGGCTTCAGCCTCGGTCAGCTTCTTGGCATCGGTGGTCTTGGGGATCCGGGCATTCTTCTTGCCATCAGTGACGTATGGACCGTATGGACCATTTAGGATCTTAACGCCACTTGGGAACTCAGCAATGTGCTTCTCGGCCTCTTTCTTGAGTTTGGCTACGTAGAGCTCTCTAGCCTCATCCTCGGTAATCTTGAGCGGATCGAGCGGTTTAATAGACACAAACACTTTGCCTACCTGTACATAGGGTCCAAAGCGGCCAATGTTGGCTTTCATGTCTTCGCCGTCGGCGGTTTTACCTACCGTGCGGGGTAGCTTGAACATTTCTAGAGCTTGTTCTAGGGTAACGGCTTCTAGTTTGACCCCCTCTGGCAACGGGGCAAAGTCAGGCTTGTCCTCTGATTCAGTCTCGCCGCGCTGTAGCATCGGACCATAGCGGCCGTAACGGGCGATGATTGGCTGTTTGGTCTTGGGGTCCGTGCCAAGACTGCGGGCTTGGCTGGTTTCTTCGCGGCTGACGTTCTCGGCGTTGCCGATCAGCGGGTGGAAATCTTTATAAAAGCCCTTCAGCATACTCACCCAATCCTCTTTGCCGTCAGCGATATCGTCAAACTCCTTCTCCACCGTAGCTGTAAAGTCGTAATCGACAATCGCACCAAAGTGTTTAACCAGAAAATCGGTGGTCACATCAGCGGTATAGGTAGGCAGTAGTTTGCTGCGATCAGCACCGAATCGCTCTAGCTCCTCGCTGGTGGTGATTTGTTGTTTCTCTAATTTCAACACCTTTATCGCCCGCTCTTCGCCCTCCAGGTCGCCCTTCTCCACGTAGCCTCGGCTTTGGATAGTCGAAATTGTGGGGGCGTAGGTACTGGGGCGGCCAATGCCCAAGTCCTCTAGCTGCTTCACAAGTGAGGCTTCAGAGTAACGAGCTGGCGGCTTGGAATAGGTTTCTACGGCGTTAATCTGCTGCATAGTCAGAATTTCTCCCTGCTTAACATCAGGCAGTATGACGTCGTCCTTGCCGCCACCGTAGACTTTCAAGAAGCCGTCAAATTTTAATACTTCCCCTTTAGCTACGAAGGTTTCGTCACGATTGCTGATATCGATAACTATCTCTGTCTTGTCAACAACTGCGGCAGCCATCTGGCTGGCCAGGGCGCGTCGCCAGATCAGCTCATACAACTTCTTCGCACCCGCATCAGCGCCTGCGCTAGTTTTGCGGAAGTCTGTTGGCCGGATGGCTTCGTGAGCTTCCTGGGCAGAAGCGTTCTTGGTCTTGAACTGCCGGACCTGGTGATAATTGGCTCCAAATTCCTTTTTGATGTAATCCTCGGCAGCTTTAATCGCTAAACCAGACAGTGTCGTGCTGTCGGTACGCATATAGGTAATCAGGCCAGCCTCGTAAAGCTTCTGAGCTACCACCATTGTCTGTTTGACGCTGTAACCCAGACGACGAGCAGCTTCCTGCTGCAGGCTGCTGGTCGTAAACGGCACACTGGGGTTACGAGTACCGGGCTTCTTGTCGATGGCTTTGACTGTAAAGGCGGCTGACTTGGCGGCCTCTAGGAACGCATTGGCGGTTTTATCAGATTCTAATCGAGTATTTAGTTCAGCGGGCAGCTCGCTCTTGCCAGTTATGAAGATAGCCGTGACTTTGTAGTTACTGGCGGCCTCAAACGCTTTGATCTCCCGTTCCCTATCCACAATCAGTCGCACGGCTACGGATTGGACACGGCCGGCGGACAATCCAGGCCGGACTTTCTTCCAGAGCACCGGACTTAGCTCATAGCCGACTAAGCGGTCTAGGATACGCCGGGCTTGCTGGGCATTAACTAGGTTAATATCCACCGTTCGCGGGTTTTTAACAGCGTGTTCGATAGCCGACTTGGTAATCTCATGGAAGACAATGCGTTTGGTGTTTTCTGGCTTGAGTCCTAGTGCGGCACAGAGGTGCCAAGCTATGGCCTCGCCTTCGCGGTCTTCATCACTGGCTAGCCAAACTTCAGCCGCTTTGGCCGCAGATTTGAGCTCAGCTACGACCTTCTTCTTATCAGGGCTGATGGCATATGTTGGCTGGAAGTCCTTAGCAATATCAATATTTAAGCCCTTGCTAGGCAGGTCACGAATATGGCCAAAACTACTCTTAACCGAGTAATCTTTGCCTAGGAACTTCTCTATCGTCTTAGCTTTGGCAGGGCTTTCGACGATCACTAAATTTTTCGCCATGTAGCTTAAGTTTACCTATTTAATGAGCAACAGCAAGTAACACTAACTTCATTTTCGCGAAAATGCAAATAATTACTTATCAGGGGGTACTGTTACTACTGATTAGCCAATTTATATCCGGCCCAGATGCCAATCACCCCGCCCACTGTTCCTAAAACAATGCTCCAAAAGCCAAAGAAGTTGCCTTTGTCTAGCAGACCGCCAAGGACGCTGCCGACGGTTGAGCCGATAAAGATGCCAATATAAATATATGTTTTAGTTTCCATACCAAGTAGTTTACAGCTAACCGCTAACAGTAAACAGTCATAGCCAAAAACCTTCAGCTGTCAGCTGTATACTGTTAGCCTTCCAGGGTTACCTGGCAGGCTTGGAGGACAGGTGCCAGCCGCCGCAATCTGGGCACTTGTATACTCGTCTGGGTTTGTTTAGCGATTTAGAGGGATTGATACGTTTGATAGCCGCTTGTGCGGCCGCATCGCTAGAATAGCGGACTTTATTGTTGCAGGTTTTCTTTTTGGGCGTTCCAAATAGAGGCATAGCTCTATTTTAACGTATGCCCCAGTGGCCTGCGCCTAAACTGTATATTTTGCCGGTGATTTCCAGCATGGTCAGAGTTTGGTTAAAACTGGCGGTCTCTAGTTTGCTTCTGCTAAGTAACTGGGTGGAATCCGTAATGCCGGACTGCAGGAGCTTTAAAATAAGGGTTTCTTCCTCGGTGCTGCCGAATAGATCAGTTTGTTGCTGTTTGCTCTCTCTTAACCCCAAGGCTAGCAGAATATCCGCCGAAGTCGTGACAGCTATGGCACCGGATTTAATAAGGTTATTGGTGCCTTGAGACAAGGGTGAATTAATGTTGCCGGGTACGGCCATGACGGTTCTGCCCTGATCTAAGGCAAAGTTGGCGGTGTGGATGGTGCCGCTCTTGGCAGCAGCCTCAGTTATAAGTATGCCGTCACTCAATCCCGAAACAATTCGGTTGCGAGCAATAAAGTTGAGGGGTTGGGTGGTAGATCCTGACGGATACTCGCTGACAATGGCTCCGCCCTGCTCTAGAATCCGCCGGGCCACGTGATAATTTGTGGCCGGCCCTAGTTGCTCTAAGCTAGTGCCCAACACCGCAATGGTGGAACCATGCATGTCCAGTGCGGCTTGGTGGGCGATGGCGTCCACACCGAGGGCTAAGCCACTGATAATCACCACGCCTTTATTGGCTACATCTTGGGTTAGCTGCTGGGTGACCAATTTGCCATAAGGAGTGACTTTGCGGCTGCCGACCACTGCCAAACGTGGCTTCTGAAGTAATGTCTTGAGGTCACCCAGGACATATAGCTCCTTCGGCGGATCAGGGATCATCCGAAGTATCTCGGGATAGTCGGGCGAATCAAGCGTAAGCTTCTTGACATTGTTCATTAGATATATCTTAGTATTGACACAACGACATTAATTTGCTAAAATTGCAATCCGAAGTCAGCTATATGCTGATTTTCGTACCTTATATTGTCGTATTCTGAAACTTTATGTTTTAGGATACTCCAAAATCTAACAAATTGTTAGAGTGTTTTAGAGCGTGCTGGCCAAGTTGTTACCCTCCACTTGCTCCGGCTACCGTCCCCGAGGCGGAAGCGTTCTAAAGCATACTAACCCCTTTAAGTTAGCTCACGTAGCGGTTTGCCAAAGCGTGACTACCCCAAAGTTTTTTGGTGGGTCCATTCACTTATGTAGCGAATCCCCAAGATTTTATCCGCTCTAGCGGATAGAGACACGGCACCGTATGGATCAATAGTGCACGATGTTTCGCTCGGGTGGGCTTAAAGGGTGTTTTTGGGGCTTGAGCTTGTCTCGAGTCCAAAAAGGACTTCCAGCGGTGCCCACCCCCTCTGGAAGTCCTTTTTGGTAGTTCAGTGTTATTGGTGCCCAGTCTGTTGTTGGTTTAAATTTTTAAATAGCTGCACTAACGACGGCACCTCATGCCTACAGAAAATGTCCACTGGACATTTCTGCCCTCTGTAGACTCTTTTTGGTTATAGGAACGATGCTATATCATGTAATAGATAAGGGTAATGATTTTATGGAAAAACGTGGCAAAAAAGTCTATTTGACGATTCAAGAGCAGATACTATCAGGCTACCCTAGCCCCATTGATGTTGATGAATTTGATAAACACAAAGAGAGAGTTGCGGCGGAAACAGAGATTGACCGACTAGAGGCTATGCAAGCAGCTGATGACGATGAACTAACTCACGAGGAACGCGCGAGCCTGCCTGCCAATTTAGAACGTGCGCGTATGAAATCTAAAATAACTCGAGGCATTGGCGCGACCATGGCAACAGAAACTATAGTTGTTGGCGGCGATAGCTAATAGGAGGCATTATTGTAATCAGGTATAGGAGTATGTTAAACATACTTTGCTTATGAGTGAATTTGTAAGAGGCCGCGTGGTAGAAATTCCTGGTTCGAACGCTGCTGTAATCGACGGCCTAGCCGAACACGCTGGGCTGACGCCTGAGGAATACTTAGAGCAAGGAATCGTCATAGTGCTATTCTGCGCTGAACAAGCAGTGCTGAATCAGCAAGTCGACAGGACGACGGCCATATATTTTGAGATGGAACCCGATGTTTATGAAGGCTGGTTGTTCCCGTTAGTTCTTGAAGAAGCAGTCCGTGTGGAGTCGGGCCAAACCTCACTTGATGATCTTGAAGTCGTGGATCCTTTTTTAGTAGACCAGCCAGAGGCTGTTGAAATAGGGCTGAATGAAGCACAGGAAGAAAAAATGCGACATTGGGCGCCATTATTAGGTATAACGCTAGATGATTTCATCGAGAATGCGTTATATCTGCGTTGGCAATGGGCACTTGCTCGCCAAAAATATGGTCGTGTTCTAATAGAAGAAGTCGACGGTACTTTCGTTGAGGTAAATGCTAATTTCTAGACTAGAAAGCTGCGGGTTTCGGGGGTTAAGGTGCCTTGGTAGAGAGATTCGGTTAGGATGCTGACTACTTCAGCCCTTAGCGCCTTGAGATGAGCCTGCTCTTCCTTATTAAACTTGGCTAGCACAAAATCTGCTCCTTCCATTTTGGTTGGCGCTTGGATGCCGATGCGTACTCTACCGAAGTCTTCGCCGAGATGTTGGATTAACGACTTTAAGCCATTGTTGCCGGCAGCTGATCCGCCCAGACGCATACGGATTTGGCCAAATGGTATATCCAGTTCATCATGGACGACAACTATGTCACTTTGAGCGATTTTGTAGAAGTTACTCATCGCTTGGATGGCTTCACCGCTCAGATTCATCATGGTGGTTGGTTTGCACAAAATAACACGAGCGCCGCCCAAAGTTTTGGATACCAACAGGCATTTCAAATCTTTCTTCTCTGACCACTTGCCAAACTCGTGGGCCTCGGCGAATGCGTCAATACAAGCAAAGCCAATGTTGTGGCGGGTCCCATCAAATTTCTTGCCCTTGTTGCCCAAGCCAACAACTAGAACCGTCCTTTCCTGCCCTAAAGAATATAACGCCCGCTTCTCGCTGCTCAAAAATGGATTCTTCTGGAATAGTCCCATACGATGCTTAGTCTAACAGTCCGGCAGTCCCCTAGTCCACCAGTCTTCACTTCATGACAAGCAGAAGGTATACTGAAAAATAGGGAGAAGAATATGTTGTCACCAGAAGCTGGAGAACGGTTTGTATTGCGATCGCGTGGAACCTATTTTGATCTAGGCAGCGGTCAGTTAGTGCCAGCTGCCCACATATTCGGTGAATTCCAGGAACTTCCTACTGCACTACAATGTGCTGAGGCATTGGCTGAAGCCGAAGACATCTTGGAATCAAAAAGACGAACAGGGATTCAATTAGGTGCTCCACTCTTGGAAAGAGAAATCCACCCTTACCCAACCCAACTAGATGAGCCAATGCTCTTCTGGCAGGTTGCCGGAGTTGTTTCCGTGGAAGAAATACTCGCTGCCTGAAACTAGTAGGCAGTACCCTCCTGTTCGCGGCGGCGGTTTTCTTTGTTTCTCTCTTTGGTGGGGCTGCGACCGTGCTTGTGGGTCTCGTGTTTTTCAAAAAACCAAAAGCGAATGGGCGTGCCGCTAAACCCGTAGGATTGGCGCAGCTCGCGTTCCATGTAGCGTTTATAGCTCCAGTGCAGAAATTTGGTGTGAGCACCGTAAACCTTGAAGTTAGTCGGTTCTTGTTCTTCTTGGACGATATAGTTCAGTTTGGGCTGGCGGTTTTTAAGGCCGGCAGGTGGATGAGCATCGGTAATCTGGTGCAGCCAACGATTCAGTTCGGTGGTTTTGACCCGTGTCTGGCGATTTTTCTCAATCTCCAAGATCAAATCAAATAGCTTGGTGACGTTTTGGCCGGTTTCGGAACTGGTGAATATTAATGGCGCCCATGGCACAAACTCATAGTTGTGTTTAATCTCAGGAGCCATGGCGTCACGGGTATAGGCGTCTTTTTCTAATGAGTCCCACTTGCTGACTACCAACACCATGCCCTTGCCGGCTTCTTTGACCAGTCCGGCAATCTTTTGGTCCAAACCAACGTTTAGCTCATTTGCGTCCATTAGCAGCAGTACCACATCGGACTGTTCGATAGCTGCCAGGGAGCGGATAACAGAAAAGCGTTCAATACCCTGCCCGATTTTACCAGCCCGACGGATGCCAGCAGTGTCCATGAGTTCTATCTCGCGGCCCTCGTACTTGACGATGGCGCGGTTGACGTCGCGGGTGGTGCCCGCGCGATCAGCTACGATAGCTTGCTGCTTCTTGGCTAGAGAATTAAATAATGCCGACTTGCCAACGTTAGGTCGACCCAGGAGTGCCACATGGATACGATCATCATCGGCATGTAGCGTTGCGCGCGGAATGTCTTGTAGTAACCGCACCAGCAGATCTTCAATGCCACGGTTTTGGGTGGTGCTGGTTAGTAGTATCGGTTTAATGCCTAGGTTTTGGTAGTCCTCGGGGCTAGCTTTGGGCTTCTTGTCCTGCTTATTCACAACCAAGTAGACCGGTTTGCGGGATTTGAGTGCCATGGTGGCTACCCGGCGGTCTTCCTCTGTAATAATGGTGTTGGCTTCAATTACCACCCAGATAATGTCGGCGCTATCAGCCGCTTGGGTGATCTGCTCCTGAATGGTAAACTCAAAGTCGTCCTCGGCGTCTTTTATGCCGGCGGTGTCTACTAGCCAGAAGTGCTGGCCGTTGTACTCGGCCTTGGCGGTTATAGCGTCACGGGTAGTCCCGGCTTCGCGAGCCACAATCGCCTCACGTCGCTCCAAGATAGCGTTAAACAGAGACGATTTGCCAACATTGGCTCGTCCGACGATGGCTACGATCGGTAACTTTTTAGACATGAGTAGTCGTTAATTCTATCATAATTCCTTGTATTTCGCAAGAGGCAGCACCCCTAATACGTAGTTGCCAAAGTGGGTGCGGTGTAGTTTTTTGACGTGGTAGCCTAAAGATTCAAATGTGCGACGGATTTGGCGGTTACGGCCCTCGCTCATCATCACTTTCCATTCCATTAGTTGATCATTAATTGCCTCCAATTGTAACCGGCTTTCACCGTCTTCCAGGCGCACCCCATCTCTGGTTATGTGGACAAAATCCTTGGGGCTTAAGTCTTTGTCTAAGCGGACCTTATAACGCTTCAATTTCTGGTGACTGGGATGAGTTAGCTCCTGAGCCAGGTCACCATCATTGGTCAGCAGCAGCAAGCCAGAAGAGTGTTTGTCTAGCCGTCCAACAGGCTTGAGGTTATGCAGTTCCGGGGGCAGCAAATCATACACCGTCTTATTGCCCTGCCCGTCCCTTGAGACAACGTAACCAACAGGCTTGTTGAGCATTATTGTGTGCAGACTCGTGGCCTGCTTGAGATCAATACCATTCAAGCTGACAATATCTTGAGGCTGAACTTCTTGGCCAAGTTCGGCTGAGTGGCCGTTAATTTGCACTCGACCTTCCTGGATGGCGCGATCAGCAGCCCGTCGACTGATACCGGTAGTAAGGGCGAGGTGTTTATTGAGACGCATACAAGGAGTTTAAAGGGTAAAGATCAAACTATAAAGGCGATATCATTTTATACTTCCAGCTTTTTACTTGGCCTATAGGGAGATGCTGTTGGGACCGGCGCTGGGGGCTGGGCTAGCGGGGGGTAGCCGCTGGAGGCGTTACGTCAGGTTTAATAAGTTGACCGCTATTGAGTGGGGGGCTGGATTCATTAGCCGCTTCTTTGGCCAGGAGCTCACTTAAGTTGGGCTTGGAGCTAGGCGTGTTGAGTGGCTGGATAACGCGACGGTCAGAGCTGAAGCCACCACTTGATTCATGAGAATCGACGTCTTTAGGGGTGGACGGTTCTGGAGCTGAAGCAGTTGGTGAGGTGTTTTGTTTCTTGTCCATAATGTCATTGACCATGCCGGCCAGGTTGTCGGCGCGCTGGGCTGTAGAGTTTGTCCTGTCTAGATCAGCGTTGGAAGGCTCAACTATTAGCGGTGTGGCGCTTGGGGTTCGTTCAAATGACTTTACTTGTTGATCAACTTTGGCTGTCTCGGAGGCCGATGTTTGGGCTGGTGCGGAAGTATCATCTGCCGATGTGCTGATAGTACTAACTGGCTCGTCTGGTGTCGTAGACACAGGGATGGGCGTAATGGTGGCCGGAGCTGGCTTTGTGTTGTCAGTTTTTGGGCTGTCGGTAGCGGGAGCCGCCGGAGAGGTAGCCGGCTTGGGGCTGTCGGTAAGTGGCGAACCACCGGTGGTTTGATCGCCCAAGACTTCTCGGGTTACTTTAGCTACGTCCTCCAAGGTGACCTGGGATTTAACTAAGTAACGATCAGCACCAAGCTTCTCGGCCCTGGCCTTGTCTTCGGCTTGGGAAAGTGCGGTCATCATGATCACCTTGGTGTCTTTGGTTTCGGGAGTACTGCGTAGGATATCTAGCATATCAAAGCCACTGATTTTGGGCATCATGACGTCAGAAATAATCAGGTCAGGCTTCTCCTTGACAGCTAGAGCCAAGGCTTCTTCACCATCTTTGGCGGAGACAATTTCGTAACCTTCTGCGAGTAGTCTAGCCTCATAAATCTCCCGTAGATTATTGTCGTCCTCAACCAGCATTATCTTCGCCATAGTGTCGGTATCCTTGAAGGTTCCTTTATGAAGTGCTTATGTTATTGGATATTGTACCACGAGTGCCACTAATGTTAGCCGCGGCACTAGGGGTCAGGCTTGGCGCGGTAGGTATACTGCCACTCAGTGGGTCGGCAGCCTTCGTTTTTTGCATTGCCTCAGCTTTTTTAGTCTCAAGTCGCGGTAAGTTAATGAAGAATGAACTACCCTTGCCCACGACGCTTTCAACCCAAATGCGCCCCTTGTATAGTTCGACAATTTTGCGGCAGATGAAGAGCCCTAAGCCCGTGCCGCCAATCGTTCGCGTAGCCGATGTATCGACACGGTAGAACTTTTGGAAAAGATGTGGAATGTCATCGGCCGGGATACCAGGGCCAGTATCATGAACCGACAGTTGCACTACCTGGGCATTCCCCGTCAAGCCTATGGTAATCTTGCCCGTCTCAGTGTACTTAACAGCGTTGTCAAAGAGATTGGTGACAACTTCTCGCATGCGCTCTGGGTCAACGTAGGTGTAGTACAGCGGTTTTATCATCCGACCTCCCCCAACTGCATTGGTCTCACCCTCGGAACCCAGCATGAAGTCTACCAGCAAACCTTTCTTCTCTGCCGCAAATCGCAAGCCTTCGGACAATTGTTCCAAATAACTGCCCATTTCGACGACACTGGGGTGGCTGACTAGGCGCCCGTCTTCTGTCTTAGCACTTGTTAGAAGATCCTGGAAGAGCGTACCTAGGGCTTGGGTACTGGAGTGGGCCTTCTCTAAGAAGCCGCGGGCTTTTTGATCTACATGGCTAACTCGGTCGTTTAACGCCAAGGCCAAGTAGCCTTCAATGGCTGCCACTGGGGTGCGCATTTCGTGACTAGCAGTGCTAATAAAATCAGCACTGCGGCGCTCCTCGGCCCTAGAAACGCTAACATCTCGGATGACCGCCACGGCTCCAATAGGTGCTTTGGCCTTAGGCAATATTACCGGTGAAACTACAAGCGATACGATCATGGTTTTTTGGTTGCGGCCGACCAGCTGTAACACCATATTGACTTGCTTCTCCTCATTTAGCACCTGCTTTATAGGGTCCTCGCGGAGATCCAGAGGTTTGCCATCCTCACGGTTGAGCTTGAGGACCGTCTCTACGTCTATACCGGTGGCTTCTTCAATACTCCACTCTGTCATGGCCGCTGCCGCGGGGTTCAGCAAGTTGATTTTGCCGTCAGTACCAATCAGGATGATGCCGTCAGAGATTGAGTTTATTAGGATCTCTGACTGCAAGCGGTTGCCCTTGAGCTGGCCGGACAACTGGGCGATTTTAGAGCTTTCTTGTGTAACGTACATCCGGCGCCAAAAGAAGTAACTCACGATGCCCAGCGCAATAATACCGACAGTAACCTCAATACTGAATGGCTCGTAGGTAAACCGTCCGGGAACTTCTGTAATAATAAGCAGTAGGTACATCAGGCTCAAGAAACAAAAGCCAGCAGTCGCAAACCCGCTAAACATCCCACTAAATAGCACTACCACCAGCCAGAGCAAGTTATACCAGGAATGAAGCCGACCAGTGCCGTTGATTAGGATAACGATATTGAACATAAACATGAAGTTCACTATCATGGTGGCGCCAAATAGGCCAATCTTCTCTTTGATCAGCTTGTAACCCCCCAGAATGTATACGAGCTCAAAGGCAGCCAAAAATAGGGTCACATACGACAAGCCTGAGCGGGCGCCAATGCTGCCGAGACCTGGCACAGCTAACACCAAAATGCTGCCCAACAATAAGATACCGGATAACAGAGTTACCGCCCGGGTGTAGCCTTCGTACCAACGGTCAGAAACAAATTGCATTCTTTTACTTTTTGTCGTTTGTCCTTATGCTTGATTCAGGGTAAATTATACCTCAAAGTTGACTGTTTTACGAGAGGCTGAATGGACAGTTCATCTCTGTTATGGTAGTATTTTGCGGTCTGACGAGGCCTTATCGTCTAACGGTTAGGACACCAGGTTCTCATCCTGGCAATCCGGGTTCGATTCCCGGTAAGGTCACCAACCATAACTTTATGACTTTATGAGATTCAAGTTCTATGATCTTGAATCTGTTATTCTGATTAATTATATGATAACAATAGTATTTGAACCTCATGCCACAACTATCGACAACGAGGCGCATCTGGCATCTGGCTGGAATGATATCGCCCTTTCTGAGCTGGGGCAACGCCAAGCTAAAGAATTGGGCCAGCGCTATGAACTGAGTGATTTTGATGCGATTTTCGCCTCCGATTTGGAGCGAGCTTACCAAACCGCAATTCTTGCGTTTGATATTGATCCTAAAAAGCTATTTATCGATTGGCGACTTCGGGAATGCGATTATGGTGAACTCACCCAGCATTCTAAATCAGAAGTGGAACCGGCGAAGGGCAAGCATATTTCAATTCCCTTTCAAAACGGGGAGAGTTATGAGCAGTCTACCGAGCGCATATTATCCTTTTTGCAAGACTTGATGCGATCCCACGACGATAAGAAGGTTATGATTATCGGACATCGAGCAACCCAATACGGACTTGAGCACTTGATAAATGGAGTACCTCTAGTTAATGCGGTTACTGCACCCTGGAAATGGCAACCGGGCTGGACTTACGATTTACGTGAGCTTCCTGGGTAACCACACTTCTCAAGTGGCTTTTACTTTTGGTAGTTCCTGCCAGTTGGTGGTGTAGAGGGGGCTGCGGAGGTTGTAGATGGGTCTCCAGGCTTCGCCCAGGCCTTCGGCGGCTAAACGGATGGTACGGCGGCCGAAGCGGTCATTGATGTGGTCCAGGGCTTGCATGCGCCGAGAGGCTTTGCCGTGAGCAGGAACGTCCACGCAGCCGAACAGATCAGTTTGTAACACTGCTGCTGGCACGAAATCATACAGCAGTACGCCTGCCCGGTGATATTTGACCGCTGGATTGTACAACTGGCTAAATAAATCGTTCATGGTCTGGGCAATCAAGCCGGTATCGGCCGTTGGTACGTCAAACACTACTTCCTTGCTCCAGCGTCGGTAGCCAGGCTTATGTTTATTAGTCGTTACAAATATACCGGCTCGACGCGTTAACTGCTGGCTTTCCCTTAGGCGGTGACTGGCCTGGGAGGTGAAGGTGGCCAGAGCGGCCTCTACGGCGTGGGCGTTGCCGGTATCGTGGCCAAAGGTGCGGGTGCGGGCAATGCTCTTGCGGACTTTGCCCTCTACCTCCAGGGCGTGACAGCTTACGCCGTTGAGCTCAGCCACTAGCTGACGACCCAGGATACCCATCAAGCTCTGGGCGCGCCGGGGCGAAAGCTGGCAAAGTTGCTCAGCTGTCGAAATTCCCTCACCCCGCAATCTTGGCGCCAGCCTCCACCCAATCCCCCACACCTCCTCCACTGGCGTAGTCTCCAGCCACATGTGAGAGGTCCGTCCTCTCACACTAGCCGTGAGTAGTGGTGTTTGTGAGAGGTCCGTCCTCTCACAAAAAGAGAGGACGCCGTCTAGTTCGGGGTCTTTTTTGGCCCTGTCGGAAGCTAGCTTAGCCAGGGTTTTGGTGGGCGCGATGCCAATTGACACTGGCATACCTATCCACTTGAATATCCGGCGCTGGACCTCGCGCCCCCAAGCGGTGTAATCAGTAATCGGTAGCTCCGAGAGATCCAAGAAGCACTCATCTACCGAATAAACTTCAATTCTAGGCGTAATGGTCGTCAGCAGTTCGATAATCCGGCGCGATATGTCGCCGTACAGCTCGAAGTTAGCGCTAAACTGCACTACCCCGTAGTCTTTGAATAATTGCCGGTACTTGAAAGCCGGCGCCGCCATGCGTATACCCAAGGCCTTAGCCTCATTGGACCGAGCCACGGCGCAACCATCATTACTAGATAACACCACAACGGGTTGGCCTTCCAGGTCAGGCCGAAAGACCCTCTCGCAGGATACAAAAAAGTTGTTGCAGTCAATCAGAGCAAACAGTGGTTTCTTCATCGTTTCCTCGGTCTATAGAGCCCTAGCTCCAGGCACCACAAAACAAATGCGTCCCAGGTAGAGACTAAAAGTGTAAGTTTGGCGTCAGGCTGCTTCATTTGGCGCGTCCTGGCTGACATATTGGTGGATGGCAGTAGTCACGACACCCCAGCACTGACTGCCACTAGGCAAGCTGGCCCTGTGCCCCAGGACAAAGCTGTCACCTTCCCACCAGATGATCAAATCGTTTTTGCGGGGCGTCAGCACGCGGTCGATAATCAAGACGTCATTATGGAAAATGCCAAACTCCCGCCAGGTGTTGCCTTCTATGCGCATGTAGAACGTGCCAATGGAGTGTTGCACCAGGTATTTGTTGAGGTCAATCCCCTGCAAAGTGGTGTCTGATCCAGGATTTGGAAAGCCAGCGTGTACCGAGACTCCCTGGGGGCTGCTATATACAGTCATGGTCCGGGTCCTTATGCGGACTCAAGACCGAGCAGTGTCCACTGATCGTTCTCTTGCTTTAGGCGATAGTTGGTTAGGCCGTCAGTCATGTTAAATAGTTTGAAAGCGTGCTGGCCGCTCTGCACTAGCAGCTGCAAGCCAGATTTGAAGCTGAATTGTTGGTCATCTAAGGTAATACGGGCTGGGAAAGATTTGAAGGTACGGCCCTTGGCAAAGTAGTAAGAGGTTACTTCTACGGGGCGGTTGATCTGCTTAGTCATATCGATACTCCTGTCATTTTTATAAGTAGAACTAGAAAAGGCCGTCAAAGAAATACTTCTTAGCGGCGAACGGATTAATTAAGGCTTAGCGCCTAAATAAGTGACCTGGAGTCGTAAGTACAAACCGTTCGATTGTCTTACCTGACAGGAAACTTGGAGTAGATATGCGGCTTGCAGGGACCGAAGTGTGCTAACCGAGATGTGTATAAAGCCTGCGTGCTATGCCCTATCAAATGACGGGGTCATGCTCCCATGACTAATAAACAGTATACTCCCAAGCTACTAATGCTTGGCAATAGCAACTTCGTAGATTTTACAAGTTTAGTTGTTGGACGAATTCTACTAGCTGGCGGGGGGTGATCTCGGCTTTGATGATGTAGCCGTCGGCCTGTTTCTCGATTGAGGCACGGCCTTCCTCGCCCTGCTCCAGGTTGGTAGTGATAATAACTTTGGCGTGCAGCTTGGGAGTTTCCTGGGGGTCACGCAAGCGGCGTAGCACCTCAGTGCCAGTCATGTTGGGGATCATAATGTCCAACAGCACCAGGTCATACACATCAGTCTGAGCTTCTTTGAGCCCTTCGGCTCCGTCAACAACGACTTTGACCTCGTAGCCGGCCTTGGTTAGGGCTCGGACGTATAGTTCACTGATAAAATGCTCATCCTCGATGCAAAGTATTTTTTTGCCGGTATGTACTGGTTTTGTGGTTTCGTCCATATCCTATCTTCTATATAACGAGTGGTTCTTTACCCAGCCGTGGGCGGTCCGGGTGATGTCCGCTGTGCCCTCGCCTGGTTTGTTTTGCTTGAACGTATCGAATGGTATCAGACTAAAGCCAAAGGTGCTACCCTGGCCTTCCTTACTCTGAGCCCAGATTTGTCCGCCGTGAGCGCTAATGATAGATTTGCTCAAATATAGCCCTAGGCCGGTGCCGCCAATCTCGCTACGAGTCCGGTGGTTGCGGTAAAACTTCTCAAATAAGTTGGGCAGTACACTCTCTGGTATACCGACGCCAAAGTCTTGGACAGTAGTCACGACCGTTCCGTCTTTGCCCAAAGTTGCGCTGACAATAATCTCCGGACTCTTAGCTGAGTATTTGATGGCGTTATCCAGTAGGTTGCTAATAACTTCGTAGATGCTGACCCGGTCAACAGCTACAGTCGGTAAGCCCTCGGCGATTTTATAGGTAACATGTTTGCCGCGTACACGAGCTCGGAGTTCGGTGTCGGCGGCGGCCTTTTGCAATACGTCTGGCCAGGCTTCCTCGTGTAGCTGCAGAACCAGCTGATCGTCGTCGACGCGGGCGACATTCAGGATATTGTTAACAAAAGCGGTCAGCTGCTCGGCCGATACTTGCATCTTGTGCATGAAGTCCTTGAGTTCGGGATTAAGCGTTTCGCCAAGCTCTTCCTCGAACACCTCAATATAACCGCGCAGGACTGTCAATGGGGTGCGCAGCTCGTGTACGGCTAGTGCTACAAAGCCCATGGCTTTGTCATCTTGGTTGTAGTGCTCGGTGCGGTCAAACAGCGTGATAATGAATTCGGTACCTGTTGGGTCGTCACGGTTGTAGTAAGCAGCCATGTCGCACTGATGCAACTTAGATTCGTCGCTGCCCCAGCGGACCCTGACGCGCTCCCAGTAGGCACTGTCGGTGACCCGAGTTTTTTGAGCTTCATTCATCCAGACTTCCAGAGTGCGTTCACTCGGGAACTCTAGCTTAACACTAGCGAACAAGGGCTTACCAAACAGGTCGGCGCTTTGGATCCCGCAGTACTCCAGCCCCGCGGTGCTGGCATTAGTAACAAACTGCTGGCGATTGCAGACAAACATTGGGATTGGCAGATGATCAATGACATTAGTAGCTTGGGTCACCGCCTGGCGCTTGGCGGTATCGGCTACAGCTGCCTGGCTACTGGCTAGCTGATAGATTTGTAGTGACAAGCTAGTGACTAGCTCACGACCCAGGCGGACATCATCTAGATTAGGCGCAGCCGTTCCTTGACTCTCCGGACTGACATGCAGGATAGCTTGCCAAAGCAATCGCAACGGCTCGAGTATCCCCGGAGCTATGATCAACCCCGCGCAGATAGCCAGTACGGCGACGATAGATAAGGTGGCCAGCGCACTTAGCCAACCCGGCAGATCGATTACATCATGTAATGCCCACCAGGACAGTACGGCTAGACTGTTGGTGATCACCAGGACTAGCGTGATCCTAAGCGCTACCTGAGCTCGCAGCTTGCGGAAGTAGTCCATGGGTGTGTGCCTTGATTCTTAGGGCGCGAACTTAATTTTGTCGGAGCCGGTTACTACTACGTACCACGTTTGTCCGGGATTAAGCTTTAGAACATTGCCACTATTGTCCTTTAGGACGTACTGACTCTTGCGGTCAGGCTTCTCCCAGTTAGCTTCAATGGAAATGCCGTCCTGGAAGATAATGGCTTTGCCGGTGCCCAGGGTGCCGTAGACCGAATAAACTCCGTCATAGTGGTGGCTCATTATCAGCCCGACCACGACTTGGGGGGCGATTTGGTTACCGGATTTTTCGTCAACGTGGGGCTTGCCGGCCAGTACGCGTTTATAGCTGTGGGTGCTGATGTCGTAATCGAAGTGGGGGTTATAGAGTGGCCCAGAGATGGTGAAATCAAGGGTTTTGGCGGTCGGCGTGGCTGCCGGAGTAGCCGCGTCCTTGCGGGCGATGCCAGTGTAGGTACTGCTGGTGAAGCCTTTTTGTTTTTGCAGATCCAGCAATTTGGCACGCGAGGTGTAGAGGTTGTGCGGCGCGTAGCGACTGCTGACGCGTTGATAGGCACCAGGATTAGCAAACTGATCCAAATCTTTGACACCTTGGGATTTGACAAGCGCCAGGGCTGGGGCGCTGCCTCCGGCATGGGCAACGGCGGCGTCAAACGGACCCAAGAAATCCAAGTAGTATGGCCGGACGGAGCGTACTGGGCCGATGTAGTCGGGTTGTGATTCTTGGTATAGCACCAGGAAGCGGGTGATGCCGCCCTCGGCTATGGCCTCAAACACCGTATCAGCTTGGGTCAGACCGGATTGTGGGCGGGCGTCTGGGCTGTTTTCTATCATGACGGCGGTTACTGGCAGATCGTTTAATTCTCGGGCTACTTGTACGCCGGTCATCCGGGAAGGTACGGTTGCCGATAAGGGAGCAGGTTCAGGTGCTTTTTTAACAGCCTGCGACTCCGAAGGCGGTTCGTTGTCGCTGAACCAGATCTTGGAGGCTGCAAAACCAGCCCCGCCCAATATTGCCAGGGCACACATCAGTGCCAAAAAGCGCTCTTGACGACTTAAACTCTTGAGCCACCAGTGGAGCTTCTTTGGGGCGGCTAGCAATCTCATGGGTCGGCCAGGTTTGTTTTTGGCGGCTACCTGATCCGGGGTTTGGAAGGAGTCTTGTAAGTTATTAGTATCGGGTACAGATTTCACAGCCTTAGAAGGCTTAAAGTCATCATTCATATAAAAACTATTCTAGCAGCGCTTATGCTAATGAGTCAAAGTGCCTTCTATCTTTGGGGCCCTACCTCCAGGAAAGCTACCGTTCAAATGTTTTGCCACAAAACGGTTATTCTTGCAAATACGCGACTTTTAAGGTATAATTTCCCCCAGTATGTTTTTCCGAAAAATGCAAAGTACCGCTGCTGTTGATGACGGAGCAGTCTTGCTCCTACAAATCCCCCGCACCAACGAGAAAAAAGAGCTGGCCGCCGAGCAAATGTTTGCTAGCCTGCATGGCTTGCTGACCACCGCTGACAAGACGTTTTTTAAGGCGCCGGTGCACGAGCGCATTAGTTTTGAAATTATTGTTCAATCTAAGCGCATCTGTTTCTATGTCTGGGTCCCCCAACACCTCAAAAGCTTCGTAGAAGAGCAGATCTATGCCCAGTACCCCACGGTTCACATCTCTGAGGTTGAAGATTATACCGATAACAAGGCCCAAGCCTATCCGACTAAGCTCATCGGCGAGCTCAAGCTAATCGGCAACGATGCCCTGCCGATAAAAACCTTCCCCAGCTTTGAAGTCGACCCTTTGGCAGCCATCACCGCCACTCTGGCAAAATTTGAGGATGATGAAGAAGCTTGGCTGCAACTAGTTATGCGCCCAGCGCCTAGCGATTGGCACAAAAAGAGTGAGAAATACATCGGTAGTATCCGCAACAAAACCGTTGGGGGTAGCAGCAGCTTCGGAGTGGCCACGGCTCTATGGGCACCTCCCGAAGGCAAGAGTGGTGGTAGCACGGCAGCTAAACTCGCGGAGTACGAAACCGCTCGGGCCAGTGGTGCCGAGAGCAAAGCACAAAAGCTGGCTTACGAAGTGAGCTTGCGCATTGTCTACTTGGGCAATGCTTCGCCGGCACATGCCCGGATGCGCATCCAGGCCATTACGGCCAGTTTTAAACAATTCAACACTACCTATCTCAACGGCTTCACGCAGGATTACTTAACAGAAGATATACGCTTCTTGGATTTGTACCGTAATCGAGAGTTCAAAGGCCGCGGCTTTATGTGCAACATCGAGGAAGTCGCCAGCGTCTACCACCTGCCGCACACCAATGTCGAGACGCCTAACATCCTGTGGGCGAATGCCAAAACAGCCGAACCGCCAGCCAATGTTCCGTTAGTTTCAGAAGCTAACCGGGATGTTATTAGCCCGATTGCGGTGACTAATTTCCGGGGGCACAACACCATGTTTGGACTGCCCCGCGAAGATCGTGGTCGGCACTTATATATCATTGGTCAAACCGGCACCGGTAAATCTGGGTTGTTGGAGCTGATGACCATCTCGGATATTTATAGTCCCTACGGTTTTGCCGTCATAGACCCACACGGTGATTACGCCCTCAATATCCTGCGACGCATTCCGCCAGAGCGCGCCAAAGACGTCTTGTACTTTAACCCCGCGGACACGGACTTCCCCATTGCCTTTAACCCCATGGAAGTTTTAGACGAAAAGCTCAAGACCCACACCGCTTCAGAGCTGATTGGCGTATTAAAACGTATGTTTGAATCCTGGGGTCCTAGACTGGAATACATCCTGCGCTACTCGCTGTTGGCACTGCTTGACTACCCCGATGCCACGATGCTGGACATTACCCGAATCCTAACGGACAAAAAGTTCCGTGAAGACGTCCTAACCTACGTCCAGGATCCGGTGGTTAGAAACTTCTGGCAGATTGAGTTTGCTAGCTGGAATGACAAGTTTGCCGCCGAAGCTGTAGCGCCAGTTCTGAACAAAGTCGGGGCCTTCACCGCTAACCCGACGGTGCGTAATATCATTGGCCAGCCCAAGAGCACTTTTAACATCCGTCAGATTATGGATGAGCGCAAGATCTTGATTGTTAACCTGTCACGCGGACTAATAGGCGAAGACAACGCCGCTTTGCTAGGCGCCCTGATGGTTACCAAGATCCAGATGGCAGCCATGAGCCGGGCCGACCAAGACCAAGAAGCTCGGGTGCCCTTCTATCTCTACGTCGACGAATTCCAAAACTTTGCCACCGATTCATTTGCCACAATCCTGTCGGAGGCCCGTAAATACGCTCTCAACCTGACGGTCGCCAACCAGTACATCGCCCAGATGATGGACACCGTTAAGGACGCTGTCTTCGGTAACGTCGGCTCGATCCTGTCCTTCCGTACTAGCGCTGACGATGCCCGCACCATGATGAAGTATTTCGAGCCGCAGTTTACCGATTTTGACATCGTCCACATGCACAACCGCCACTTTGCGTTATCGATGACCATCGAGGGCGAGAAAGCCCAAGCCTTCTCGGCGACCACATTGAATCTACCAGAAGCCGGACCAGATAATAGCGCCGAGATCATTGCTCACAGCCGGGAAAAATACGCTGTGCCACGCGCTGGCATCGAAGAATTCATGAATAAACGCTACGTGACACCTAGTAAGAACGCCACCTCCGGCCAAACCCCACGGGCGCATTATGACAAACCTAGGGAGCAGAGGCCAGATAATAGAGTTCAGAGTTTAGAGGACGGAGATCAGGCAGCTGCATTGGCGCCGAAGGAGCCAGCCACACCACAAGGAATGGCCAAGAGTATTCTGAACCTGAGTGGTGCAGAAAAGCCCAAGCGCAAACGGACTCGCACCCGTCGCAAGAAAAACCCCGAAGCACCAACCCAAACTCCCGTTACCCAAAAGGACGATGAGACGGTACTAAAACTGCACTAACGCGCACGCTTACGGGGCAAAAAATCTACTTTTGTTTCTCGCATGATCTGACAATTATCTCCGCCTTCTTCAAAATCCTGGCAGGCTTGCGGACGCCGAGGGTACGTTCCACAATATCGTTTACCATCAGGGGTGGTTCGTAGCCATCCACAAGTCCCGATTAACATATATCTTCCAAAACCCGCAGAGAGAGGCTCGTACGGATTTTCGGCATCTACCAGCCACTTTATTGTTCTTCTGTCAGCATCTATTTCCATTGCTTGCGGATAGATCACGTCATCACGATCAAAGCTAGCGGGTTCAGCGATGGACTGAAATACTGTCCCTGCTGATTCAAGGCTAGCCTTTTCTAGCAAGCTGAGTTGCATCGTCTGTGGCCCTATACAGCAGGCTCCAAAACAGTCATGACACGATATCTCTGACACTTTATAGAGCTTCTATTTGTCGATCGAGGCGGCGTAGGCTAAGTTCTTTGCCTAAAACCGCCAAAGTTTCGGCTAAGCCGGGACTAGAGGGGCTCTGGGTGGTGGCTATGCGGATTAGGCTGAATAGGACGGCTGGTTTTTGGCCAGTTTTTTCTAGCAATTGGTTTAACCGCCCCTGTAAATCGTCCAGTGTAAAATCGCTCTGCTCCAAGCTATCCCTGGCCGTACAGAGCCAATGTGAGAGGTCCGTCCTCTCACATTTCCCGAGTTGTTTGTGATTGGTAATCAGTTCAGGATTCACAGGGAGATCAGCAAAGAAAAACTTGGTGAGATTTGCGAGCTCACCGAAATATTTCAGACGTTCCTGAACCAGGGCAAGGACAGTTTTCTTGTACGCTTCGCTGGCATCCTTGGCCTCCGCGGGCCAATAGCTCTCGCAGCGTTTATATAGATCGTCTAGGGGTAATCCACGGATAAAGTGGCCGTTGACCCATAGTAGCCGTTGCTCGTCAAAACGAGCACCGCTCTTCTGTACTTTATCTAGACTGAATTTTTGAATTAGCTCATTGGTAGTAAAGACCTCTTGGGTGGTGCCATCGTTCCAACCTAGCGTGGCTATAAAGCTAACCAGGGCCTCTGGCAAGTAGCCGTCACGGATATAATCCAGTACG
Source organism: uncultured Candidatus Saccharibacteria bacterium (assembly GCA_964487615.1). Lineage (GTDB taxonomy): Bacteria > Patescibacteriota > Saccharimonadia > Saccharimonadales > CAZARM01 > CAZARM01. The sequence continues at coordinate 50,634 of CAZARM010000005.1, forward strand.
TCCTTGGCGCCGTCGCGCTTGGACAGCTTCTTGTGCCCGTCTGGACCCAGAATATGGGGCATGGTGGCCATAATAGGCGGTTTCAGCTCCAATGCCTCGTACAGATTAAGGTAGTTCGGGGTGCTAGCTAAGAACTCCTGACCACGGATGACATGGCTAATCTTCATGTCAGCGTCGTCGACGATGTGGGAAAAGTTATATGTCGGGTAGCCATCAGATTTGATTAGCACAAAGTCGTCTACCCCTTCAGGTCCGGTAGAAATCTCGCCCATGACTTCGTCGTGCCAGGTGTAGGCTTTGGGCTCCGACTTAAAGCGTAGCGGCTGACTACCATCCCAGGCCGGCAGATCTTGGGGTCGATGATTGCGGTACAGAAAAGGCTTCTTACTTGCCACGGCTTCGTCCCTAAATTTTTGAACTTCCTGTGTGCTGTATGGATCAGCATAAGCACGGCCACTGTCGATTAATTTATGAGCCCATGTTTTATATAGACTGAGGCGTTCGCTTTGGCGTATCGGTCCTTCGTCAGGCTTGAGGCCTAGGGCATTTAGGCTGTCGACTATGTGCTGCCCGGCGCCTTCTACCTCCCGTTTTTGGTCAGTGTCTTCCAGACGCAAGATAAAAACACCGTTGTTTTGCCTAGCTACCAGCCATGCGAATAATGCTGTGCGAATACCACCGACGTGTAGCAATCCAGTTGGTGATGGAGCAAAGCGGGTTCGAACGATGTTCATATAGGTCTATTGTACGGGAAACAGAGGCCGGTTGGCTACTTTTAGATTTTCTTAGAGCGGTGTGCGGCAACGAACAAGCCCACCATTGCCGCAGCAGCTAACCCCACTACCACATACTGACCACCTTCAATATTTTTGGTATCACTATGCGTCACTGTATCGTAGGGCATCTCAGCAGTGGTTGCGGTGACCTCATAACCTGGCCCCAGAAACAGATCTGGTTGGCCATTCCCAGGAATAATAGACAAATTTTCACTCATAAGCCGAGTACTATAACATGCATTCTGTAGTGTGGCAACTAAAAACTACTCACCACTCGCAGTAGCTGGTCGCTGTTAAGGCCAGAGCCATCTACCTCGTACAGGATACCGTTGTCTACCCATGTAGCTTTGTTTTGATCGCTAATATATATAGTTTTACCGCCACGTTCTACAGTTTGGTACGATGTATTTAGACCAAGTACCTCGGTGGGTTGCAACGAGGCATTACTCAGATTGGTTGATTTTTGAGTGACGGTGTAGCTGCGGTCGTCACTGTTTGACCTGTAGCTGACTTGGATTTGACCAGGGCTGTAGCCAATGGCGCCATTGAGTGAAAAACCAGCAGCCTGATAACCGGGCAGTCGAGCGGCTACCCCTGCCCGCTTGGCCGCGATGCCCATTGCTAGGTTAGGTATATTGTGATGAACAAAAAACCCGCCGATACCAAGTAATAGAATCAGAACAGCGGCCGCCCTCACGACTTTCGGAGAAACCCTCATATGGCGGGCTGTTCGGTTGGTACGACTAGCTTTTTTGGGCTGCACTTGGGTGTGACTGATGGCCGTCGCCAGAGCATTCTCAAACGGGTTGGCATGACTAACAGTGTGCCCTTTAGGTATGCTGAGTACGGCCTTTTCAAAGTGGTCGTCCAATACTGGTGCACGTGGTATCGCGTCAGGCTCGGGCTGTACGCTAAGCGGTGTTAGTTGAGGCGCAATCGAACTGACATGTCGAGGACCAAAACGGCTGATCAGATGACTCTTCGGAATATGTGCAGATCGGGCCACCCGCCCTACATCAATAATCGTTGACTTGGTAATGGCGTGAGTTGGCTGGTGTTTTTGATGAGTGGGTTTGTGGACAGCGCTACGCATTAAAGTTTTGGACCTCTGAACTTTTTTAGCTGCCGCTGGAGCTGGAGAGTGTGGGGCATGAGAACGGGGTTTAGCAACGCCATCAATTGCGCTTCCGTCGCTGATTGGGATGGGTGTTGGTGTAGGTTTTGGCATAGTGTTGGTTGAAGGCTTTGGATTCTGGGGGAGTGAAGTATGGTGAGTGCTGGAGTGGCCAGCCTTTAGATCGTAGACCTTTCCATTGAGTTCGATGACGCTAGTGTGTGGCTTGCCCACGTTTATGTGTTCCCTCTCGCTATTTTTTTGGTAATTCGTTTGATTCTAATCTTACCCCTTATGGTAGAGTGACGCAAGAGCTTCGTGATGTCGCATAAGCAGCGTATACTGGAAGACACATTATGGATTTTCTTGATCCAAAAAAGAAACGCGCCCACCGCATAAAACTATTCATTGGCTACGGACTGATGGCTATTGCTCTGGGGTTTGGTACCAGAATCCTGTTTTCCCAATCTTACGGGTATCACCGCGACCCTAAAACTGGGGAAGTTGTGCAGAACGGCCTGGTGTTTATCAATGCTCAGCCTGAAGCTGCCCAAGTTAAACTAAACGGCGTAGACAGGGGTCAGACCGACCAGCGTCTGGACATACCATCCGGACAATATGATCTAGAACTAAGCCGCAGCGGCTACCGAACTTGGAAGCGCAGCTTTACACTTGAGGGCGGTAGCATCGAGCGATTTGTTTACCCCTTATTGTTCCCTGAAACTTTAAAAACCTCAGACGTACAGTTATATGCTAATGCTCCTAGTCTAGCGACGACCAGTCCCGACCGTCACTGGTTACTAGTAAGTCAGCCTGGCTCGTTCACGACTTTCGACGTCCTTGACCTAGAAAGTTCAACAGCGACAAGCAAGGTGGTTTCTTTGCCAGCATCACTACTAGAGGCTAAAGGGGCAACTCATGGATTGTCACTGGTGGACTGGGCTAGCGATAATCGTCATGTGCTACTGAAACATAGCTTCGAAGGCGGTCAGGAGTTCGTCCTGGTAGATATCGAATCACCGGCCGGGAGTGTGAACATCAACAAAACCTTCAATGTACCATTGACTGAGGTTAGTCTCCGCGACAAGAAGTTTGACCTGTATTACTTATTCAACCAACCGGCCAAAACGCTGCAGACAGCCACCCTATCGAGCCGCCAGGTCACGCCATATTTGAGCGATGTATTGGCCTTCCGCTCATCAGGTGATAACGTCGTAGTTTATGTCACCGCAGCGCAGGCTAAGGAAGGAAAAGTACTACTCAGGGTTCGCGAAGGAACCGATAGCTACAGCTTGAGGGAATTCCCAGCGGGCGATAGCTATGTTTTAGGTGCGAACCGCTTTGACAATGCGTGGTATTTTGCCGCCGGTGCTGCCAGTGAGCAAAAAGCGTACGTCTATAAAAATCCAGTAGCCGCCATTAAGCGACGCCCCGACGTAAAGCCAGTGCCAGTGGGCGTCCTGCATTTAAACAAAGCCCCAGAGTTTATAACATTTTCAGCAAATGCCCGTTTTGTAGCCGTTCAAGCCGGCAGTCAGTTCGCTGTCTATGATGCCGAAACCGACCGCCAATACAACTACGATAGCGGCCTCATACTCACCCCTGCCCAGCAGGTTACTTGGATGGACGGTCACCGTCTGATGGCTGTGGCTGGGGGCAAAACCGTGGTATTTGATTATGACGGTACGAACAAGCAGACTCTATCGCCAGCTGTGGCTGGCTCGGTGCCACTATTTGACGGTAACTACAAAGCTTTGTTTAATGTGGCATCATCAGTTATGGTGCCGGGGCGGTTTGCTATTACTCGGACAGAGTTGCGGGTTACGCAGTAGCTGCGAGAGTCTTCTTTCCAAGAAGCAACCTCAATGTTACTTTCTTGTGCGACAAGAAAGTAACCAAAGAAACGCCCACACTGATCCCACACTGCGGAGGTTGATAAGAACCAGGCTTGCCTGCCAAGCACTTTTATTAAACTTGCTGCCAGCAACTTTATTAAAAGCACGAGTCAGGCACCCAAGGCCGCCTGGTTCTCACAACATCCGGTCAGGTGGAACCAGACGTGGAGAGGACCAAGGGATGCCCTTTGAGGAGGGCATTATTTTTTGGTTATCCGGAGATCCAGGACCAAAAGCGGGCCCAGAGGGTTGGGGCGTTAGAAGGCAGTTCGGTGGGCTGGCTGGCGGTCTGTTTGGCACTGCTGGCGATGTTAGTCGTGGGATCGGGGCTGATCTGCTCGCCGATAACGATCAAACGATTTATCGACGTTCCCGGCGGGTCACAGGTAATCAATGTGGCCGTTGGGCGATCTAAGCTACCTAGGACCGATACGTCGTCTGGTTTGACAATTTTTTTCTCAAAAACTTTATAGATGTAGCGTTTGCCGTCTTTCTGCAGCATAAACGTATCGCCGTTTTCTAGCCGGCTGAGCAGCACGAAGGCGAACTTGTACTTGCCCTTATTCAGGATGTTGTTGCTGGAGTGTCCAAAGTACACGGCGTTGCCTTGCTCGCCTGGGTTGGACGTGGTGGCGTAGTGCAGTACCCCGCCCTCCAGGGCTCGTTGGATAGCGTGCTCATCAACCGACGGCTCATCGTAAATAACTGGAATCTCTACGTTGATTTTAGGAATAATAACTTTTGGCTCTGGCCCGACGGCCGAGGTACTGTCAGTGATGATGGGAGTGGAGCTGACATTGCGGCTGGGAGTGATGAATGGCGCAATGAATCGCTCGTTGAAGAAGCCAAACATCAATACGACTAAAGTAAGCAGGCCCATACTGAGCCCAAACCCTAGCGATTTTAAGTGTCGTTTGTGCTTAGCGCTTGCGCGGCCACTAATTTTGCGTAGCAGCTCGTCTTTGATATCTTTGGCAGTGGTCAAGGGGTTAAATGGTTCACTTCCCGGAGCGCGATGAGCGGGCGTCGGCTGGTGCACCTGAGGCATTTGCTTATGTGGAGTGTGGTGAACAGTGTGGACATGGGGTTGAGACAGCTTGCTAGCCCGTCCGTGGTTGGCGTAGAATTCTCGCCAAACCTCAAATTTTTCATGGTCGGGTAAGTTAGCGTAGTAGGCATGCCAAGCTGTTTGGATCTCGGCTAGAGGTTTACCAGAGGTACTTAGATCGTACATAAATTGCTGGTGCTTGGAGCGCCGATGCACTGTTTGGGCCTCGGCGGCCTCTTCACGGGCTTCAGGTTCATGCTTGTATAAAGCGTTGATCTTGCCCCGAATCAGTTCCACTGCTTCATTGCCCTCTACCGACTTGGGAGCATGCGAAGCCGTACTCGCTGGTTCATATTTGGGCGGCACATTAAAGAGTGGGTTGTTCCCGGTAGGGTTATTAGGATCCATGAGTATTTCTTATGCTAGCGATAACAGGGATAATTATAACTGATATGTCACCTGGGAGCCACATCAGTTAAGATTTTATAAGTGGCGTGTGGATGATGAACGCGCAAGTTGTTGCCCCTGTCGGGGAACGCTCAACTATAGTATAATTTGCCACGTTCTACCCCTATGCTTGCCGCGGTGGTGGAATTGGTAGACACGCCGGACTCAAAATCCTGTGAACGCAAGTTCGTGACGGTTCAAGTCCGTCCCGCGGCACCAGCTTGGAATTGTATTCCGACTTCCGTAAAACGACGGGAGTCGTTTTACTTCCAGTCTCCAACAATTCCTGCACTTTCCTAAAGCCGAATGCTCTCGTCTTTAGGAGGAAGACATTCGAATCAAGATTGAAGGAGGGAGGTGGTTAGGGCTTCTAAGGGTTTGGTGGGGTTTTGGAGGCGCCAGACGCTGGCAGCAGCCGCAGTCTTGACCCGCCAAATGGGTAGTTCTTTGGTTAATTTAGTGGTGGTCACTCGACCGCTCAAGGCTACGAGCAGATTATCTAGATGCTTGACGATAATCTCTAGCGAGTACATGTCAGTAAACTCGCGTAACGTCTCGACCAGCTTTAGGAGGTCCATGCCGAATGTAATTGGTTTAGTGAAACCGCTGGCGGCCACTAATTTTTGTAGTTCGCTCAGGCTTAAAACAAGTGTTGTATCACTCCGTTGCAACAGTACACTTGGCTTAGACGTAAAGTAGTCGACTGCGTCTTGGGTCAGCGTTAGAGCACCCGAATATTTGCTGACAAATGATTCTAATAAAATTGCTGTCTCAGAGTTGCGTCCTAGATCTCCAGCTACCAGTACCCCGTCGGCCCATTGACTTAATTCAAGCAATTCCGCCAAGGCTTTTTGACTGAAGCTGCCGCTGGGATTACTGGGTGCAAATTCGCCCTCGGTTAAGACTGGCCCGACGACTTTTTTAATCGCTTCCGGTAGCAGAACGCGGGCTGTGCCAACGCCGGCCTGCTGAGCGGCCTGGTAGGCCTCTGCTACTGCAGCGAAGCCATGAGCATTGCCACCGATAATTGCTAACTTACCTGCCTGGGCCTTATGCTCTGGCCGGCTCCAAAGCAGTTCTGGGAATAACGGTGCATCTTTAGTCTGCTTCTGCCAATAGTCCATCGCTAAGAGTCTATAGTGATACTGATTGGGCAGTGGTCGGAACCCATGACCTCGGGGTGGATATCGGCAGTTTTGACTTTGCTTTTGAGCGCCGCAGAAACCAGAAAGTAGTCAATCCGCCAGCCGACGTTTCTAGCCCGGGAGTTGGCAAAGTGACTCCACCAGCTGTAATGTCCATTGCCCTTGTGGAACATTCGAAAGGTGTCGACAAAGCCGGCATCGATGAAATTCTGGAAACCTTCGCGCTCTTCATCGGTAAAGCCCCGCTTGCCTTTATTTGGCTTGGGATTAGCTAGGTCGTCTTCGGTGTGGGCGACATTCAGGTCGCCCGTAAAGATTACTGACTTCTTTTTCTCCAGCTGCTTGCAGTAGGCCAAAAAAGCCGGATCCCACTGCTTGTGACGCATAGGCACTCGCGACAGATCATCTTTCGCATTCACCGTGTAGACATTAACTAAGTAAAAGTTGTCAAACTCCGCTGCAATCACTCGTCCCTCAGAATTGGGGTCTCCGTAGCTGTCGGCTATTAGCCCAAATTTCTTGCAGATATCGTCAGGCAGGCTGTTAATCACCGTCAGCGGCTTGATACGAGTAAAAATAGCAGTACCGGAGTAGCCCTTTTTCTCGGCGCTATGCCAGTATTCTTCATAACCTGGCATGTCTATGACGGCTTGCCCCTGCATGGCTTTGGTTTCTTGCAGGGCCAGAATGTCCGGCTGATGTTTTTTGACAAATTCTTGGAAGGCTCCTTTGTTAATCACCGCCCGGATCCCATTCACGTTCCAGCTATAAATCTTCATGCCTACAAGTATACCGTAAAGCCCGCGTTGACTGAGTTGGGAGTGGGTACCCAACTCAAGCGAAGCCATTACTCGTAACGGAGAGCATCAATGGGATCTTTGCGGGCGGCCCGCAGTGCGGGGGTCACGCCAAAGATAATGCCGACTATCAACGCCGCACCCACGGCTAGGCCCATAATCGGGAAAGTAATTACTGGTTTTAGGTCCGTTGAAATTCTTAGCCCAATGTTAATCACAATTGATATGATTACGCCCACTATCCCACCGAAGACACTCAGAATCATGGCTTCGGTTAGGAACTGGTTGAGGATTTGACGATTAGTAGCGCCCACTGCTTTGCGGACACCAATCTCAGCCGTACGCTCGGTAACGGCCACTAACATGATGTTCATAATGCCGATTCCGCCCACCAGCAGCGAAATAGCGGCTACGCCGGCGATAAAGCCGGTGATGAGGTTGAGGGTAGCGCCGGTTAATGCCAGGGTTTCCTGAGCCTTAAGCACGGCAAAGTCTTGCTCGCCACCGTGAGAAGCGGTGAGGTTGGCTTCGATGCGATGAGTCGCCTCAGTGGGGCTGACATCATTTTTGGGCCTGGCTAGTACTTGCTGGACCTGAATATTGCCGCCAACCAATTGCCTGCCGACCTCGTAAGGGATGAAGATGGCTGAATTGTAGTCTTCGCTTAAGAACCCGGGTGCAGTGGTGTCAAATTCTTCAAAGATACCTCGGACTACAAAGGTGTGATCGCGTAGCTTAAAATCTTTACCAATCGGGATGTTCTCGCCAAACAGCTTCTCCGCCACCTTTGGTCCAATCACGGCAAAGTCATTGTTCAAGCCATCATCGCCGTAAAAACTGCCGTACTGAACCTTTTGGTTAAGTAGGCTGGGGGCATCTTGGGTGGTGGCGATTATCTGGCCGTCGTAACTAGAAGTTGCAGTTTTAGCGGTGCCGGTAACCCGAGCAAACGGCGCGCTTTTGTCTAAGCCCTCGGTAGTTTGGATTGTTTTATAATCTGACTCACTAAATACGCTGCCATTACCTAAAGGGCTGAAGCCGCTGATGTTGCCGTTAGGCTCGCGATGTACGCGTTGCCCTGGCAAAACGGTGATCAAATCTTCGCCGCGCTGGCGAATCTGGCCACGAATCTGCTGCTTGACCCCCTCCCCCAGCGATACGGTTGTCATAACGGAAACTACCCCGATAATGATGCCCAAACTCGTCAGGAAGCTACGCCATTTGGCACCACTGATAGAGTGCATAGCCATTTTGACATTAGCTCGACTGCGAATCATGACACGCTCCCTACGGTCGCAGAAGTTAGATTACGGATTCTAGAAGTTAGAGTAAAAACAAATCCCGAACTGTTTCTAAAATCTAAAATCTTAAATCTAAAATCCCTCATTTCTTGTCCTTCTTGGGCCGAGCACGGTAGGACTTGGCCTTGGTTTTACGAGGCTTTCGGGTTGTTTTCTTGGGTTTGAGCTTGCCAGGCAAAGCTTGCATCAGAGCCGATACACCTGCCAGATCGTCCTCGGTGGTAGTCTTGGGGATAAAGTACAGCCGACGGGCCATATCAGGCACTTGGCCAATCGCCGATGCTTCGTCGGCAATGATGGCGCCGTCATGCATGAAGACTACGCGAGTGGCATACCTGGTGAGCTCCGGATTATGAGTGACCATCAATATAGTGTTGCCGTCTTTGTGTAGCTCGCTAAGCAGCTCCATAACCAACCGCGATGAGCCACTATCCAAATTACCAGTCGGCTCGTCGGCAATGATAATGCTGGGCTCGTTAATGAGCGCTCTGGCTATGGCTACCCGTTGCAGTTGGCCACCACTAAGCTGCTTTGGAAGGAAGTACTCGCGGTCGGCCAAGCCTACACGCTCTAGCATGGTAGCGGCTCGCTTCTGACGGCGGACTTGGCCCACGCCCTTATACATCAACGGCAAGGCGACATTTTCTAGCACTGACAGCCTAGGTAACAGATTAAAAGACTGAAACACAAAACCGATGGTGTCCCGTCGCAACTTTGCTCGACGGTTTTGATTGAGTCTAGCAACCTGTCGAGTGTTCAAAAAGTAATCCCCGTGAGAGGGACGATCTAGTAAGCCAATAATGTTCATGAGCGTCGACTTACCAGAGCCGCTAGGCCCCATGACGGCCACAAATTCCCCGCGCTCAATCGAGATATTTACTTCATCAATAGCAAGAGTGGTGGCATCGCCTAACCCGTAAACTTTACTGGCATCTTTCAGCTCAATCACGGAACTCATCGCATAACTCCCGTCCAGCCTCAAACTCTCCTGGCAAGCACCCTGCACCAGTTTTGTTCGTCAGCGTACGTCGGTGTACGCTTCCTCACAAGAACTAGCACAGGGCACTCACCAGGAGTGTTTTCACTTAACAGACTGCAGATATTCGATGAGTTCCAGGACATGTCCTAATAGTGTAACCTCTCCAACAGATAGTACAAGGTGTTAAATATACAATTTTCAGATATAATTTCCCTGGCCTGTGGCCGACTCGGAGAGGTCGCATAGTGGTCTAGTGCGCCGCCTTGGAAAGGCGGTATGGGGGCAACTCCATCGAGGGTTCAAATCCCTCTCTCTCCGCCAGAAAAATATCCGCTGTGGTAGCGGATATTTTCTTCACACGGGTCTCTCAATCTTATTTTTGGCTAGACTGTTCCCTGGCCACGGCTGCCGCTGAGCAGACGCATAAAGCCTAACAGTACGACTGCACCTCCAACGGCTATAGCGATGCTCATGAGGTTAAACCCAGAAACGCTCGGTCCGCCAAGCAAGCTAGACAGTGCTCCGCCAATAAAAGCACCGACGATGCCGATAATTATATTAGCCAAAGCTCCCTGCTGTGCATCGGTGTGCATAATCAAGGAGGCGATCCAACCGGCCAACGCTCCAAAGATGATCCATAACAATATGCCCATGTCTTCCTCCTAGTTTATTAATGCAGTGAAGTAGTTCAGTGTAATTGCAAAGCCTTCGTCGGACAGCAATATATTTCACACCCCGAACAGTGTTTATTTAAACATGTTATGGCTAGAGTGGCCGGGCTTGGGGGCTTGCGGGACGGTGCCTGAAAAGCTAAAAGTTTGTGGTTTAGGTTGTTTAAATTTTTGTTCTTTCGGAATGTGTAGTACGTGCCCTGTCGCGTCATGCTTGCCCATGAAGTGCCCTCCTCTTTAACTGTTTTGTAATGAGTGATCGCTCACCGTACCAGACTATCATTGCTTGTGTTATTGATGCTGCCGAGTATCTCGCATTACGTCTATATTAGGGTTAAGAAAAAGAGGCCCCTTTTAAGGAGCCTCTATGAATGTGCAAATGCCGAAGCTACACGTTTCTAGTAGTGAATGTAGTGATCGTGTATCCACGTGATGTCTTCACGCGTCAATACTGATGTTTTTGGATGTGCGTCGTTGCGATCGACGATGACTTCAAATTTGTTCATCTCTCATCCCTCCTTCTTTCAGTTGACTCTTACAGATTAATGCTTAAGGATGTAAATCGAAATGAATTATCTCGCTTAATTGCTGTGATTAATCGCACACAACAGCAATTACACGCCGTTAATTGTACAGATGCATAGGGGTGCTGATCTGACCGCACCGTGATAGCAAGGTGTTAGGATGGTACTTCAGATGAGGGGTGCAGCTCCAAGGCAGTATCCATAATAACCGTCAAACCGGTTCTGCCTAAGTGTTTCTCAAGCATAGCAGTTAGTACTGCATTGTACATAGTGCCCCACTCTTCTGGCGCGTAAGTGAGCACGTCGCCGTCTGTCGTTTGAATCACGTGATTAGCACCGTCACGCGTTATGACGGCATCACCGCGGCCTAATACATCGGCTGCCCTCTCGCCGACTAGAAAATCAGCGGGGTGCGGGTGCTCTGGAAATATTTCCCAGACCCGTGGTGTTCCGTCTTTCTCAGGAGAAGTAACAAAAATTCGAGTGACAGAGTTGAGTCCCATGATCACTATACTATGAATAAATAATTCCTGGACGTCAAATTCTGACAACTCTAGCGCTTACGTCCGATAGGTGTCTAAGTCTTTTGCAACGCTGATTGGTCCGCTGTAGCCGGACGACTGAGCAGCTGTTGTCATGTCTTCAGCGCTATCTACGCCAGTGTAATGGGTCAGTATCAATTGTTTACAGTTCTGCTTCAGGGCAATTTCCCCGGCTTGCTTCGGGCCTACATGGCCATCGTCCGGTTGCTTATCAATCGCTATAAATGACTCACACAAAAATATATCGGCGTGCGCAGCAGCTGCTTCTAACCCTTCGGAATGTGCGGAGTCACCAGAGTAAGCCAGTATGCCATCCGAGGTTTCTAGACGGAGTGCGTAGGCTTCTAGTTGGTAATGCTGGGTTCTATTAGGAGTCAACTTGATCGTTTCATTAAGCTGCATAGGTTCTCCGTCAGTATATGACGTAAAAGTCAGATCAATGGTGGTGAGTAAATCGTCTGTAAATGTCCAGCCTTTGGTTTTGTAGGCCGCCTCAACCCTAGCCTGGATGTCCGACGGACCCAAAATGCGTAAGTGTATTTTCTGACCAAGTAGTTTGGCGTGCAAATAGTAAGCCTGCAGAATAGGCTCTAAGACAAAGTGGTCAGCATGAAAATGAGAGATGCAGATGGTGTCTATTTCCGGCAAGGTGACACCTAGCCTAGCAATCTGAGGCAAGACACCTATCCCCGCATCAAACAGAATCTTTCTATTGCCCACTTCTATCAGGTGGGCAGAAGAATAGCGGAAGCCCGTTCCAGGGAATGTTATTGATACACCCGATCCAAGCACCGTTAGTTTCATGATTTTATCATAGCAAAAAACATCCCTCATAGCGCGTACTGGAATTTAAGATAGGAGCGCTATAATTGAGGGTAGCCAATAATCACAGGGAGCACGTCATGCAAACGAAACTCAATCCGTACATTAGCTTTAAAGGCAACGCTCGCGAGGCCATGGAATTCTATAAAAGTGTTTTTGGCGGCAAGCTCGATCTCACGACCTTCAAAGAAGGCGGCGTACCGTCGAGCCCAATTACAGAGAATCAGCTAATGCATGCCATGCTTGTAGCCGACAATGGAATAACCATCATGGGCTCCGACGCGCCCGAGGTTGGTGGTATGGAGTATAAAGTAGGTACAAATATCAGTATTTCACTTAGCGGCGATAACGAAGCCGAGCTGAGCGGGTACTTTAATAAACTGGCGGATGGTGGCACCGTAGTCTCGCCCCTCAAAAAAGAGTCCTGGGGTGATACATTTGGTATGGTCACAGACAAGTACGGCCTGTTTTGGATGGTGAATGTCGCCGGGAAAAAGTCCTAGAAATTGATTTAGGTTTTTGGGAACCGTCAGCTTCCCCAAGAGTTATCTTATTTTCTTCTCAATCCACTCAAGTACACCCCGGGTTGTTTTCGATACAGGTATCATGGTGAGCACATAGTATGGATCACTGTGTGTCGTGTTCAATGTCTCGACTATTTTGTCGAACTTTTCCTCCACTGACTCAATCATAAGCAATACTTCTGAGGCGTGCTTAATCTTGCCATCCCAGTGGTAGATTGAATTTATATTGCTTCGTTTGATACATACTGCTAGCTTTTGTTCAACGAGGGTTGTTGATATTTTTATCGCTTCATTTTCACGGCACAACTTAAAAAGTAGGTCGCTAATCTCACGATCCTATTTTATCAAAAGAGAAATAGCCTAAGCTGATATACAGCACGTTTATAATTGGCTCACCACGGTAGGGGAAGTTATAACTGTGATTAAGCTAGATATGGAACCAATGCCCGGTATGTAGATTATTCGTTTATTACTCCATTTCACCAGTCTTAACATCACCGTCGCGCTTATAGTAAGCAAATATCACCCCGTTTGAGGTAATTAAATTATCTGTCAATTTGAAGGCAGCAGGGATTACCCCTTCACCAAATAATCGCTTACCCGTACCGAGAGTGATTGGAAATGTCATAAGGAACATTTCATCAACCAAATCGTGTTTGAATAAGGACTGAGCCAGGTTACCACTTCCGTGAACTTTTATAACTTCTCCGTCTGTTTCTTTCAGCTTTTTGATGTCCTCAACATTGTTAAGCAATACAGAGTTATCCCAACCCGAAGCATCTACGTCTGATTGTGACATTGTGGTACTAGCAACGTATTTTGTAACATCGTTTATGCCTGGCCACGCATCTTCATGTTTGGGCCAGTATCCTGCAAAAATTTCAAAAGTTTTTTGACCTAACAGAATATCGGTCGATTCCATCCATCTCTTCATGAACTCTTCGCCTTCTTTGAACCCAATCTCAGCAAATGGAGCTGTCCAACCGCCATATCTGAATCCTTCTGCCTCGTCTTCTTTAGATCCGCCTGGTGCCTGCATGATGCCGTCTAAGGTAATAAATTCTTGCAGTATAATTCTTCTGGACATGCCAGCCTCCATGCTTTTATATGTACCTAAATTGTAGCACCGATGTCGATTATCAATTTACGCTACGGCTAGTGTGAAAAATAATTATCAGTTTCAATTCCAGTCTGGGTATACAAAAAATCAGAACCATTTTCACAGTTCTGACTTAGTCTGGTACGGCTTGGCTCC
>CAZARM010000006.1:0-40508 GCA_964487615.1 uncultured Candidatus Saccharibacteria bacterium
CCCTATGACCTCCCTGAAAGACGATCAGGTTGATAGGCGCAAGGTGAAAGTGCGGCAACGTATTGAGCCGAAGCGTACTAATAGTCCCACTGACTTTTTATGATCTCTCACTGAGAGAATATTCATATTCTTTTTGTGAGGGGGAGTGCTATATGACTAGTTGTTGGTGGTACCAAACCCACCAAAGCACGTTTGTTTAACATCTCGAATATACATATCCGTAGCTATTTGTTATGGACATCAATAAGGCCCGGCGAATACGTTCGCGGTGCCTCATTGGTGCCCATGGCGCGAGGGAGACACCTGTTCCCATGCCGAACACAGAAGTTAAGCCTCGCAGCGGTTACAATACTTGGGGTTCACCCCTGGGAAAATAGCACGGTGCCAAATTATAGAAATAGAGATCCGAATAGGGTCTCTTTTCTTTTGGCACCGTGCTATTTTCCCAATGCGGAAAGTACGGGGTCCCCGCAAAACCTGTTTTGTGGGGTGTATTCACGGTGCCAAATTATAGTAAAGGAGTCCGAATAAAGTCTCTTTTCTCTTTCAAAGGCCTATTTGGGGAAGTTAGGAATGTGGGTCATGCTGCGGTGGTCTACGAAATGACCACCAGTTACTTCAGCCCTTGTAGCTATCTTATCCATAGCTGCTCTTGTAGCAGCCGATAGTCGGGTAGAATTTCCACCAGCATTTTTTAGAGCTTCTTCATCTGTCTGGGCACCTAATTCACGCCGTAGCTTTCTATTTAAAGCCATACCCGTCTCATCATATCCACCAAATGTCGCTCCAGTGCCTCCGGCCATTGGTGGTCGCTCATGCAACGAAGAAACTACACAATCAGCAATTCTGCTTCGAAGCACCGTAATGTCTCTTTCAAGAAGGTCTTCAGGCATCTCAGCACTACCTGTAAACGGATCAAGTTCAAATCCTGGGCCTGTCATGGTGAGTAATTATACTCTGTTAAAAAGGAAAAGATATTTTTACTTGTTGCTGGTCATGTCCGGGCTGGCCTGAAGGATGCTGACGCGGTTGCCTTCGGAGTCTTGGAATGATACCCATAGGCCAATGCCCGGGATATCCTGGGGCTCACCTAATATTTTGCCGCCCGCAGCCTCAATGTCCTTGATAGCTTGTTTGACATCTGCGACTGATATGACTACCGAAGGTTGAGGGGAAGCTTGAGCCAAACTCAAGTCATAAAAACCACCGTTAATGGTTCCTGGTGTTTTAACCATGCGGTTTTCATCTGTATCAGCGGCAACGGCGACTATATAATTGCCCATTTCTTCACCGGCTGCGCTCATCCCCCAGCCAAAGGCTTTCTGATAAAAAGCCGTTACTCGTTTTGCATCTTTGTATGGCATCTCAAAATGCACTACTGGATTTTTGCTCATAATACCTCCTGATTAGTAGTTACAATTATACTCTGTCTAAGAATCAAACTTAGTTAGGATACGATTGATGGTCTTCCAGGTGCGGCTACTTATTTCTTTGCCAAACTGCCTCTCTAGCCAGCTCATTAGATCGGGGGTTTTGGCCACAGTTATGTCGACAATGCTGAATAATGTTCGGTCGTCCTTGCCAATCAGGTAATAATCTTTGCCAGGAGGTTGGTACGGAAGGGCAAAATCGATCTTGGTAGGGTGCTTAAAGAAGGTGACTAACTGATAGTTTTTGGAACTGTGTGGAGTTTTCTGGTACGGGTCTGTCTTTATCAGTTTCTGCAACTGCTCTTGGCTGCGAATAATGGTGGTGCTTTTAAATCCAAGTTCAGGGAAGGCTGCTTCAATTCGAGCCTCCATGTGAGGAGTATCTGTTTCGTCGGATTCAAAAAGAATGTTGCCACTTGAGATAACAGACCGGACATTACTAAACCCCAGCTCCTCAAATACTCCCCTAAGTTTCTCATTCTTCATGTTAGGGTTGGAAGGTGCAATCCCCCGTAGTAGTGCCACATACTTCATCTCTCCAGTATAAACTAGACATACCAACAGATTGACAGATCATACTTCTTATGCTAATATATAAGTATGAATAACGTAGTTCCTTATAGTGCTTATTCTTCCAATCATGGCCATGTGGTAGCAATTGAGACCACAGATCGAGAAGCTGCTATTAAATTGGCAGCTGGAATGCATAACGCGCTGGAAACTTATCCTAACGGCGAAAATGTCGAGGAGCACTTTGCGGAACATATTGATAGTCCTCATAGTGACGTGTTTGGTGCAACCCGTCCCGATGTTGGGAGCTTTGCAGTATCAGTTGCGCGTGCTGACGACTACGAAATCAAGGCCTTAAAAGATCACGGAACGGTTTACAGGGTATTGGCACAAACTCGAAATGCAGCCCGAGAAATACCTTCCTTTAGAGGTATTGAAACTCTTCAAGCTGCCACCCAAAAAGCCATCGACAATCATGAGTAAGTTTATTGACATAAGCAAGTCTTAGTGGTATCATAAGCGCATTCGAAAGAATATTCAGAGGGTTTCGTCCTAGGACGAGGCCCTTTTTATATCCTCGAGAGAGTAATTATTAACTCAGGGAGGCCTCACATGGCTGGAACTAAAGCAGGTGGCCGCGCCGCGGCTGCTACTAACAAAGCAAAGTACGGCTCTGACTTCTACGCGAAGATCGGTGCTAAAGGTGGTAAATTAGGTCGCACTGGTGGCTTTTATGCTAACCGTGACCTTGCACGCTTGGCTGGTGCCAAGGGTGGACGAATTAGTCGTCGCACAAAAAAGACAGCTTAAACCACTGTCTTTCCCTACAAAAACGTCGTTTCAGAGCTTTCACGAGCCG
The DNA here is from genome assembly GCA_964487615.1 of uncultured Candidatus Saccharibacteria bacterium. Taxonomy (GTDB): domain Bacteria; phylum Patescibacteriota; class Saccharimonadia; order Saccharimonadales; family CAZARM01; genus CAZARM01. Next base: position 2,800 of record CAZARM010000006.1, read on the forward strand.
CGGACGGCGTTTTTTGCTGTTTAGAGGTCAATCTGTATGGGCGGCAGAAACGAGAGGCTGTAACCGTCCAGGAAGTGTTGCAGTTGAAGCAGCGGTAAGTTACTGAATCTTGTTGCAGACTAGTATTACTGCACAGCGGGCAGGTGCTGCGCTGGTATAACCAGTCACGGTAGGTGTCTATACAGTCCTGAATGTGGTTGTCGTCAATCTGGATATCGTAGGCTTCAGCCAATAGCTTGGCCTTATTCCAGGCGGCTACCTCAAGTAGCAACAACTCTAGATCAGTGCCATAACTCTTGTGACCAAGCAAGGCGTGGGCCAGCTCGTGGAGTAACGACCAGCTGCGCACCTTATCTGTGGCGGACTTGTAGGTGATCGTATTGGTCGCTGGAGACCAGCTAAAGGCAGAGCCCTTAATTAATTTCAATTTAGGATAGTCAGACTTAACTCTTCTTAGCAGTGTTTCCATAGTGACCTTTCAGGAGCTCAAAACAACCGTAAATCACAGCTTCTTCCGCATGTTGTGCTTTGCGTATTGGCGGGATGGGGTTGAAAGGAGTTTCTAACTTCTTTAGGTACTCAACCAGTGGCTGTTCAAATTTCTCGAAGTTAGCCCCAACACCACCGCCAATGATGATCACCTCTGGTTCTAACAGGGCGATTACGTCAATGATACCGACTGCTAAATCATGAGTTATCGCCTTCCATATAGCAGGGTCCTCTATCTCACTTGCCATTTTGCCGTATTTTTTGGTTATCGCTTTGCCGGAGGCAAAGTCTTCCCATGACATTAGCTTTCCGTCATGCTCTAGCTCAATGGCTCGACCACCACGGTCGCCCAAATTTGTATCAATTATACCGTTTACGATAAGTGCAATGCCAATCCCAGTACTTATAGTGAGATAGACTACTTTATTAAACTCATCCTTGATAAGTTTAGCTTCATGAAGTCCAGCTAACTTAGCATCGTTTTCAACCAACACAGGGCAGGCCAATACTTTCTCCAAATCAGCTTGCAGAGAAATATCTTTCCAGCCCAGATTGCCAGCACTTATGAGGTGGCCATTCGTGCGGTCAATCGTCCCTGGCGCAGCGACACCTGCCGCCTGAAAATCAGTCGTAGACAATTTAGCAACGTTAGCGGCCAGTTGGGTCAAGAATTCTTTATAGTTTTGGGGAGTAGGGAACTTCAATGTTTCTAAGCACTTTCCATGCGTATCAAAGACCGCTAATAGCGTCTTTGTACCTCCAATATCTACCCCCAAATACATATACCTATGGTACAAGTAGCAACTAGCAACAAGCAAGTAGAAAGTAGTCGTAGCAGGGGTCTTTACTTACAGAGGCACAACAGATATAATAGATACCAAGACTGACTGGAGTTACAACCCAAGGGTTGCCACAGTACGCAGGGGAGGCATGAAACATCATGTCGAAGAGTTCTACGATGACCATGGACGAGCTACTAGCGTCCAGTGATATTAAAGAGTTAAAAACCGGCGACGTTGTTGAGGGCACCGTAGCTTCGGTGCGTAAGCACGAAGTTTGGATTGACCTAGGCGCTAACGGCGTTGGGGTAGTTATGAAGCGGGAAGTGGCCCATGGCCAGACGCTGGAAGAGGGCCAAAAGGTGGTGACAAGCGTAGTTGATCCAGAAATGGATGAGGGCCACGCCTTGTTATCTATGCGTCGCGCTGTCAAGGACCGGGGTTGGGATGAACTGCAACAGCAGCACGAAGCCCAAGATATTATTGAAATTTCTCCATACGATGCTAACAGAGGTGGTTTGCTAGTAGAGCTAGAAGGCATCCGTGGCTTCTTGCCAGTATCACAACTGGCTGCTGGCCATTACCCAAGGGTATCCGGTGCTGATAAGGACGAAATCTTACAAAAGCTCAATCAGTTAGTCGGCAAACCTATCCGCGTACGGATTTTGGACGTCAGCCGTAAGGACAACAAGCTGATCTTCTCTGAGAAAGAAGCTGTCAAAGACGACATGCAAGCACGCTTTGCTGAGCTCAAGGTTGGTGACGCCGTCAAGGGTGTTATTACCGGTGTGATTGACTTCGGAGCCTTTGTAAACGTCGACGGTATCGAAGGCCTCATCCATATCTCGGAAATTTCCTGGGAACGGGTAGAAGATCCGCGTAAGTATGTGAAGACCGGTGACACCGTAGAAGCCAAGATCATCGCCATAGACAAAGACCGCCTTAGCTTAAGCCTCAAGCAGATGTCCGATGACCCCTGGCTTGAACAAGTCAAAGCCTTTAAAAAGGGCGACGTCGTTGAAGGTAAAGTCACGCGCATTACCCCATTCGGAGCTTTTGTGCAGCTGAGCCCTAGCGTTGAAGCCTTGGTCCACGTATCTGAAATGAGTGATGACGAAGGCGTTGATCCGGAGAAAATCTTCCAATTGAACGAAAAGAAGAAATTCAAGGTCATAGACATTGATACCGATTCACGTAAGATCGCTCTAAGCCTCAAAGACGCCAAGTAATGTAAGTTCTTAACTCTCGACGAAAGGAGTTGACCATGGCTACCAAAGTAGAAATCCAAGACCACATCACCGTCGGCTCCCTAGCCGAGAAACTGATGGTACCCGTTACTCGAGTCATCACAGAACTCATGAAAAACGGCGTGATGGCCACTGTGAATGAAAGAATTGACTTCGATACCGCCCAAATCATAGTCGGGGAACTAGACCTAGACATTGAGCTCGAGAGAGCTCAAGTAGAGGAGACTCCGGTTCGAGAAAAAAAGGCGGCCAGCGACAAGGCTGAGCCTCGGCCACCAGTGGTAGCTGTTATGGGCCACGTTGACCACGGCAAAACGTCACTCCTAGACGCCATTCGTGGCGCCGATGTCGTCAAAGGCGAGGCTGGAGGTATTACTCAACATATATCTGCCTACCAGATAGAACACGGAGGTCGAGCTATTACTTTCTTGGACACCCCTGGTCATGAGGCTTTTGCGGCCTTGCGCGAGCATGGCGCTATGCTGACAGACGTAGTTATCATCGTGGTAGCTGCTGACGATGGGATCAAACCCCAAACCGTAGAAGCCATCCGTTTTGCCCGAAAAGCCAACGTTAAGATCATTGTGGCCATTAACAAGATCGACAAAGAGGGCGCCGACCTCAACCGTGTAAAACAACAGTTATCAGAGCAAGACCTGTTGATCGAGGAATGGGGTGGCGACATCGTCCTAGTCCCGGTTTCGGCCAAGACCAAAGAAGGCGTTGATCAGCTGCTGGATATGGTGCTGCTGGTATCCGACGTCGAGGATCTCCGAGCCGACATCGATGTACCAGCTACTGGCCTCGTTATTGAATCACACATGGAACAGGGACGCGGTCCGGTGGCAATTGCCCTGATTGAAGCAGGTAGACTTCATCCCGGCGACTTCGTGGTAGCCGGTGCCGCCTACGCTCGCATCCGTAATTTGGATTCTACTGCCGGGGAGCCCATCAAGGAAGCCGGCCCCTCCACGCCCGTTATTATTTCCGGATTTAAGATGTTGCCAGAGTTCGGTGATGAGTTTGTAGCGGCGAAGGATGAGAAAACCGCTCGATTACAAGCTGCTCAGGGTGCTCAGGCGCAAATGGCTAATCAAAACCGTAACGACATGAACAGCGGTGAGCTGATCCGAATTATCAATCGTACCAACGAACTTAACGAACTCAACATTGTGGTTAAGGCCGACGTTCAAGGCTCACTGACCTCAGTTATCGATAGTCTAAAAGCTCTAGATACTGATGAAGTAGCTGTGAAAGTCGTCGGCTCCGGCGTCGGTGCGATCAACGAAAATGACATCCATCTGGCTCATAGCAGCCAAGCCATCCTTTACGGGTTCAATGTCTCCATGCCGCCCAATATCAAGCAGCGTGCCAGCCGGGACCGCGTAAGTGTACGCATGTACAAGGTTATCTATGAGCTCATTGATGATGTCAAAGAAGAGCTAACCAAGCTACTGCCACCAGAGATTGTCGAAACTGAACTAGGTCGTTTGATTGTTAAAGGCATTTTTAAAACGACTAAGACAGAGGTCATTTGTGGTGGTGAAGTGACCAAAGGCAAACTAGTAGTTCCAGCTCTGGCCAAGATTACCAGAGGCGATGAGGTAATAGCCGAAGTAGAAATCACCCAACTGAAGCGTGGGCCACAAGATGCCAAAGACCTGCTAGAAGGCGAGATGGGTGGCTTGAGCCTCAAAACAACAGGCAAGCTTGATCTTCAACTAGAGGACCGAATCGAAGCCTTTACCAGAGAAACGGTTGCTCGTTCCTTGTAATTGTTTTATAATTAACAGATTATGGCAGGTGAATTCAGCCCTGTGCCGCCCGAGTCGGCAAAGGATGATGACGAGGAGACAACCTCAAAGTCTCGCAAAAAGCGTAAGGCTGGCGAGGGTTTATTCAACCTAGCCCAGTACCTGGACCCCGAGAGCCAGAAAGAGTCCGCAGAGGCCGACGGTGAAAAAGATAACCCCTTTGAACGCGCCTGGAAGTGGTTTTTCAAAAAAATTGCCTCAGTAGAAAATCAAGATTCAGCTGATGAAGCCGGTTCGCAGGCAGAGGCGTTCCCAGACCTTGAATGGCAGCCCGAAGAAGCCCAAACATTACAAGAGTTTGATACAGCACCCCTGGAAGCCGTAGATCAACCGGCCCAGATTCCGGCCTATGAATTGCTACCTAGTGAACCCGAGATGACAGACGAACAAGAAGCATGGCCGGAAGCAGCACCAGCCGATACCGAACCGCCCGAACCTCCATCACCTGAAGAGTTGGCTTCTTTGGCCGTAACTGCACCTGAGGCTGAGCCAGAAGATATTCCTCAAGCAGAGTTTGAAGAAGCAGTTACTCCGGAGACCTATGAATTACCCCAAGACATGGTATCCCCTCAGTTGGCCAACGAGCGCGCCCAGACAGCAGAACAGCAACCCCAGCTAACGACTCCAGAAACTGTTGCCGTGAACCAGGGTAACGCGCTGCTACCGGCATTTGTAGTTGACCAGTTGGCCCGTCGGCGCGACCGCAAGCAAAAACGCGCGATTGAACGTAGTAAACGTCGTATTGAAGAACTCGAAAAGCAGGCCAAAACTACTCAAGAACGGATTGAACCGCGGGTAATGCAATCGGAAAGAGCCGCTGAAGTCGCTAAGCAACAGATAGAAGCGGTGAAGCGCCAGGTCCGAGCCGAGCAACAACCCGAGCGTGTGGAGTATGTTCAGCTAACACAAGAGCGCCAACCTGAAATTCGCAATCAAGCTGCCCCACAGCCTAAAAACCCAGAGTATACCCAGGAAATCCAGGACAAGCCGCCCGAGCTCCCACCACCACTACCTGAAATCAGTCCGGAACTGGCTCCAATAGTGGTCTTGCAAGAGGTAGAAACGGCCGCTGAGAAGAATGCCCCCCTGGAAGCTGCCTATGAACTACGCTCTGAGGTCAAAGACGAAAGCCTAGCTTCTCAGGTCCAAGGCGCCACATCTGTAGGCGCAGTCCTAGCTGACATTCACAAGACTACCACTACTCAACATGCCGCTTTCTCTCAGGCTTTGCAAGCAGCACCAACCGAAGATAAGCAATCAGTCGTCAGCAGCGGTGGCCTGTACAAGAAAGCCGCAGTCAGTGGCTTCTGGACGGGTCTGGTAATCGTGGCAATTCTAATCGTGATAACAATCGTAAGATAAGGTAAAATGGAGACCATATGTTTAAACTAGACGACAATTTGCTCAAGGAACTAGGCCTAGGCACTCTGCCAGCGGAAGAGAAAAATCGCATGCTGGCCCACATTTATGAAACCCTAGAGATGCGCGTAGGCATGAAACTGGCCGAACAGATGACCAATGAGCAGCTAGATGAATTTGAAGGTTTCATTGATCGCAATGACGAGGCCGGTGCGCTGAAATGGCTAGAAACAAACTTCCCGAACTACAAACAAGTAGTAGCTGATGAACTAGATGCTCTAAAAGTAGAAATTAAAGCCGCTGCGCCACAAATCGTGGCCGCTAGCGCTGGTGCTTCTCCCCAGCCGCCAGCTCCTCAGGCTCCTGCAGCCTAGATTTTGTGCCCAGCTAGGAAGGCCTTGACTGACATTTCTGGTTTGCCGACCGGTTTAAGTTTTTGGATACATAGTGAACCATTTCCGGTAGAAACCATAATTATGCCGGCTTGCTTCACTACTTCTATATCACCTGGTTTTGAATCTGCTGGTTGGCTAGGTACCATGTAAGCGTCGGTGACAATAACCTCTTTATTGCCTAACTGAGTTCGGCTTTGGGGCCAACCTCCGTAAGCGCGAACCTCTCTGGCCAGTTGCTCCGCCGGCTTGGTCCAGTCTATAAGGCCATCTTCTTTGACCAATTTGCGTGAATAGGTCGCACGATCGGGGTGGGGCTGGGCGTGAGGATTCAAAGATCCATCGGCAATACCTGGCAAAACCTCTGCAAGTAATTCCGCTCCCAGCAGTTGCAAATGCTCGGTTAACTCTTGTTTTGTCTCTTGGCCAGTCAGATGGACAGTTTTTTGTTTATAAATCGGACCTTCGTCCATGCCGGCGGTTAGTCGCATAATCGAAACCCCGGTCTTTGGGACGCCATCTAAGATAGCCTGTTCTATTGGTGTAGTGCCTCGGTAAAGAGGTAAGAGGGATGGGTGGACATTGATAATACCTAGAGGGAACTCGTCCAAAACAGCTTGAGGTAGAAGGCGGCCATAGGCAGCAAGTACGGCCAACTGAGATTTGTGAGAACCTAGTTCGCTCAAAGGGCCGGTTACGACCTTCTCGATTTCAAAGCCAGCCTTCTCTACAGCCTCACAGATAACCGGCTGAACTTGAGGAATGCCAGTCGCAAGCTTCTCGTTACCAAAGAAGATTATCCCCATAAGACCTCATTGTCTTTGACGTCTTTGTCATAGTCTAAGCCCTCCAATTTGCCTTGTTCATTGAGACGATAGAAGGCCTCAGGCTTGTCCTTGATGTGGTCGATGAACAGGATGCCGTTAGTGTGATCAATTTCGTGCTGGAAGATACGAGCCAGGAAACCCTCGAGCGTTAAGCGCACTTCTTTGCCATGTTCGTTCATGGCTTTGATGCGCACTTTAGAGTGACGGGGTACTTTGCCGTAGATGTCCCGGATGCTCAGGCAGCCCTCATAATCTTCTACTATTTCACCCTCGCGCTTAACAACTTCCGGGTTGATAAATACCCGAAAACTCCGGTCCTTCTTATCATCAGAGTTGGTGCGGACAATCACCACCCGTAGCAGCTGGTTGATTTGAATAGCAGCTAATGCGACTCCAACCTCATGCTCCCGGCTATCTTCCCAGTCCAAAGTCGCTGATTCCATATCCGTAACTAGCCGTTTAATATCAGCTGTAATTAGGCCTACGCGCTGCGAGCGTTGCCGTAAGCGCTTCTCGGGAAGCGTGATAATACTGTTCTTGTCTGCCATTAGCGGACAGTATAACAGATAGAAATAGATCTTGGAGCTTGGATATTAGATCTTGGAAGAATTGCTGTTTCTATGCTTCATATTCAAAGTAGACTGACCGGGTCAATGTCGTAGGTGGTATTGGCTGGTAAATGAGCAATTACCTCTAGCAAGTGACGCCGCTTGCGGGAACGCAGGATGAGCTGCCAATGGTACTTGCCATGCGTGCGGCCATAAAAGCTTGGGCTGGGGCCAGTTACCTCTAGTGGCAATCGTAATTCACTTATCAGCTGTCCAATTCTTTCAGCGGCTGTCTGGGCGGCTCTGCTGCTGGCTCGGCTGAGGGTAATCTTCATCAGGTAGACGTACGGCGGGAAGCGGAACAACTCCCGCTCTGTGATCTGTTGTTCATAGAAACTCAGGTAATCACGCTTAATAGCGGCCTGTAGCGCCGTATGCTCCGGGTGGTAGGTTTGGATGATGACCGAGCCCTTGCGGTGTCCGCGCCCAACACGGCCCATGATCTGAGACAGCAGCTGGTAAGTATGCTCTTCGGCTGAAAAGTCTGGTACGAACAAGCTAGTATCGGCCACTACAATTCCCACCAAGCTCAGCTTAGGCAAATCCAAGCCCTTAGCTAGCATCTGAGTGCCCACCAGTATATCCACCTCGCCAGCTTTGACGTCTACGTATAACTCTTCTAGCCGTTCGTGTTTAGCCAGATCGCTGTCAAAGCGCTGGATGCGAGCATCTGGGAATAACCTCTGCAACTCCTCTACTAGCGTTTTAGTACCAATGCTCTTGTAGCCTATGTCGGCGTGACCGCAGCTGGGGCACTGAGTAGGTGCTGGCTCGGTGTGGTTGCAGACGTGGCAGTGCATACGGTGGTGGTCGGCATGATAAGTGAGTGATAGGTCACAGTTGGGGCAATCGGCCGTCCAGCCGCACTGCTCGCACAGGATCAGCCGGGCGCTGCCGCGTCGGTTTAGAAACAGTAGTGACTGCTCCTGGCGCTCCAGGGTGGTCTGGATGGCAGTGAGTAACGCAGTAGACAAATACGGCGAGCGGCTAAAGTTACTACGGTCACTGAGTTCAATCAGCGAAATAGCGGTAGTAACCGGTTTGCCAATGGCAGGGTGGGTCATGCGCACAATAGGTAATTGTTTGGCGCTAAAAGCAAAGTAATCAGCCACCAATGGGGTAGCTGTACCGAGGACCAGCTGGGCTTTATGCAGACTGGCTAGGGTGGCAGCCACCCGTGAGGCTTGATAGTAGGGCTGCTGTTCTTGCTTGTAGGCGCTATCGTGGGCTTCGTCCATAACAATCAGTCCAATGTTCTTTAGTGGTGTAAATAAGGCCGAACGTGGCCCGACAACAACGATTGGCTGGTTAGCTTCCAGCACCATTGCCCAGCGGTCCCGCCGCTGGGCCGGAGTTAGGTTGGAGTGCAATGTCACCACCCGGTTGCCATATATGGCTTCAAAGCTGGCTGCTAACTGCGGTGTCAGGCCGATTTCTGGCGTCAGGATCATTACTGATTTTCCACGGTTGATTTGCTGGGCCGCTAGTTCTAAGTAGACCCGTGTTTTGCCAGTTCCAGTATCACCGTGCAACAGAACCGATTTAGGACTGGCAGCTTGGATCTCTTTGACTACGCGCTGCTGCTCTGGGGTTAGTTCCGGCGCAGCAGTGGTCTTCGTAGCTGTAGCAGTAGCCGGCTTGCGGCTAGTTTGTAGCAGACTGCCGGGTAAACTGAGCTGGACCAGGGAACCCAACGGAGCTGGATAGTAAGTCTTGAGCCACTGGATAAGTTGAATGACCTCGGCTGGTACGGTGTCGCTGCCGACGGATTTAATAATGGCTTTGGTAGTAAAAGAGGGTTTCTGCTTTAGGACTTTGCAAACGATGCCGAGGATCACTTGGCGCTGCAAGGGTACGCTCACTACTTGTCCAAGTTCAAGAATTTCCTCGGACTGATAAGTCAAAGCATTGTCGCCGTGATAGCGTTGGCTGGCTACTAACACCTCATAGTAATACATGTATCGTTCATTATAAGTGCCGAAACGTAAAATGTGTTGAAAAGCTGCCGAGGCGTAGGGTATACTCGTAGTTACGTTGTTCTAATAACAATAAGCTAATGCGCTTTCTGCTCCAGAATTGTTTTTCGGGGGAGAAAGCCGGAGACGCGGATTCACTCCGCGCCCCGCGCGTTAGGAGGGGGTGTCCCCTGCCTAAAGTGAGCAGCAGCGAACGGAGAGTTAAGCATGTTGGACGTATTTATTACTTCGAGAGTTAGGCGCAAGATCATTGTGGTCTATGCTAAGTACCCTGATTTCAAGACTCATGTACGGGGGTTAGCCAAGCTTATTAAGGAAGACGCCGGCAACATCCAACGCGAGCTTAAGCGTCTGGAGAAGATCGGTTTTCTGATTTCTGAAAAGCAAGGCAACACCAAGATTTACCACACCAACAAACACTTTGCCATCTTCAAAGAACTCCAAAGTATAGTGTTGAAGTCACAACGTCTGAACCAGAAAAAGCCCGGCTCGGCCAGCTAAACTTCTGGCACAGGTAGTTTGCATATAACCAGCTATTGCAAATCTCCATCTGTTAAGGTAGAATTTAACCCTATGATTCAAGTCACCCGCAAAGATTCCAAAGAGTCTCTCGAAAACGTACTGCGCCGCTTTACCCGCAAAGTACAGCAATCTGGTGTTATTGCTGTTGCCAAGCAGGGGCAGTATTTTGAAAAGCCAATGAGCAAGCGTGACAGGCGCACCAAAGCCATAGTCCGCCGCGCCCGTAAAGCTGACAAAGTCAAAAAGCTCAAACTCGGCATAAAGTAAATTACAACTCTGGTTGTTATATAATCTAGGTAATGGACATACAGCCACACCCTAAAAATTACAGGAAGCTGTTGGTTACGGTTGAAAATGGTGTGGAAGAAGACGTAATTGCAGACGCTCTGCCTATGAGCTGGTTCGGTTTCAAGCGCATCATGGTAGACCCCTGGATAAATAGGAAAAGCAATTTTCCTTATACGACTACATTTTCAGAAACGGTGTTAGGCCCTTTGGCTATAGAGGCGTTTTGTGATGCTGATCCGAATACAGAAGAGGGCAGGATATGCGAGGGCGTGGGGCACACAGCACTCGAATACTTAAAGAGCTTCCAGTCGGCGCCTTCAGAACCTGTCGACCAGCCAGCCCAGTCTTAGATGAAAATTACTGTTCGCTCTGGTACACTGGGCGGGTATGAGTTTGAAAGAGAAAATTGACGCTGACTTGAAAACAGCTATGCTAGCTGGTGACAAGGACAAGGTATCGACGCTGCGTGGGCTGAAAAGTGCTGTGTTGAATGTCGAGATTGCTAGTAACAAGCGTGACGCAGGACTCAGCGACAATGAAGTAATGGCTACACTGCAAAAAGAAGCCAAGAAGCGTCAGGAGAGCGCTGATCTATACGCCAAGGGTGGAAATGCAGAGCGTGCCGAAGCCGAACTCGCCGAAAAAACTCTGATCGAAAAGTATCTACCCGCTCAAGCTTCAGATGAAGAGATTGCCAAAGTTGTTGATCGAATGGTGTTTGATACCGGCGCAACAGGTATGCAAGCTATGGGTCAAGTAATTGGCATGGTCAAAGCCGAACTCGGTGCCGGGACTGATGGTGCCGCAATTGCCCGTATCGTGCGCGAGAAACTGACATGATTATTTTTATGGGAGTGGCCGGAGCCGGCAAGAGCGCCCAGGGACGGGCACTGGCCGACGAGCTTGGCTTGCCTTGGGTATCAACCGGTGAATTTTTGCGCATGTTGATATCTGGTGAACCGCGGAAAGATATGGTTTCTGGGAAGTTGCTAGACGATGATGAAATTATCCGATTGGTGCAAAAGATATTTACAGTGGTCAACACAGAGGAAGAATTTATCCTGGATGGTTTCCCACGTACCGCTGGCCAAGCCGACTGGATGCTTAGCCAAGTCAAGCACGGACAACTCACGTTAACGGCAGTAATTCACCTCACTTCTTCTGAGGATGTCGTTCGCGAGCGTTTACTGGCGCGCGGTCGCCAAGATGACACAGAAGAAGCCATTGCCGCCCGTTTCACCGAGTATCACCAAAACATCCTGCCGATTTTAGACCAGTTCCGATCAGCCGGCGCCAAGGTTTGTGACATCGATGGTGGCCGCTCCGTTCAGCAGGTGCACGATGATATCTTGGCGGCGTTAGGCTAAACGACAATGATGACCCGTATCAAAACTGACGCCGAAATTGCTGCCATGCGCAAGAGTGGTCAGATACTAGCTACAATCCTCGATCTAATGAAGGCCGAAACCAAAGTGGGGCTGACGCCACGGGACATGTCCGACTTGGCGGCCGATGAATTGAAGCGCTTGGGCGGTGAGCCAGCCTTTAAGGGCTACCAGGGCGTTACCAAATTCCCGGATATCATCTGTATATCAGTTAATAATCAGGTTCAGCACAGTATTCCCAGTGACCAGCCGTTTAGAGAGGGCGACGTTATTAATTATGATTTCGGGGTTCGTTACCACGGAATGATTACCGACGCTGGGATTACTGTTGGCGTCGGCAAGGTAAGCAGCGATGCCCAACGGCTGCTGGACGGTACTAGGGCAGCTCTGGAAGCTGGGATTGCCATAGTGCGCGATGGCGTCCGAGTAGGTGATATCTCAGCAGCGATTGAAAAAGTTTTAAGAGCCCATCGCCTGGGCATTGTGAGAGAACTTGTCGGCCACGGCGTCGGGCACTTCCTCCACGAAGAGCCGAATATTCCTAACTACGGCAAAGCTGGTGTTGGTCCAACACTACTTAACGGGATGACCATTGCCATAGAACCTATCGCTACTCTAGGCAAGCCAGGTATAGTCGGTGATCGTGATGGCTGGACCCTGTGGTCGACTGACGGCAGCTGGTCAGCCCAGTTCGAGCACACTATACTAGTCACCAAAGACGGCGCCGAAATACTCACCCACGCTTAGCCACTGTGCCCAACAGCTCTTATGCTATACTTTGGCCATGCGCGAACAATCGCAACCCTATTACGTTGGGCTCGATATCGGGACTCAAAAAGTTCGCTGTGTCGTTGGCATAGTTGATCAAAATGACTCCACCCGACTTTCGGTGGTGGGCCACGGCAGTGCCACCAATAATGGCATGCGCAAAGGCGCCATCGTCCACGTCGATGACGTTACAGAGGCGGTTGTTCAGGCCGTAACAGAAGCCGAGCGGCTATCCGGCTTTCAAATTCACAGCGCCACAGTAAATGTTAATGGTGCACATGTAGCTGGTATGAATTCTCGTGGTGTAATTGCAGTCAGCACCTCTAATCACGAGATTGGCCCCGAGGAACGAATGCGCGTCGAAGAAGCAGCTACCATCGTCCAGCTGCCCGCTAATCGCGAGATCCTGCAAGTGTTCGCCAAGAATTATCGCCTCGATGGCCAGGACAACATCAAAGATCCGCTTGGCATGCACGGTGTTCGGCTAGAAGTAGATACTCACATCGTGACGGCGGTGGCCCCTAACTTGCGTAGTCTCGACTTAGTGCTAGAAAAAGCCAATATTAGGGCTATGCACCACACAGTTTCCAGTCTAGCGGCCGCCGAAGCAGTCCTAAGCCGCCAACAAAAAGAGGCCGGGACACTGCTGCTGGATATTGGCGCTGGGACCACCAACATGGTTGTTATTGAAGACGGTGAAGTGCAGCACATCGCCGTTATCCCAGTCGGTGGCATCAATATAACCAATGACTTGGCCATTGGACTAAAGACCGACCTAGACATCGCCGAGAAAGTTAAGCTTGAGCACTCAACACTGGGTGAACAGAAGCGCGGGCTTAAGATGGTAAAGGTAGAGCAGGACAAGCACAGTCACATGTTTGAAGTTGAAGAGGTCGCTATGATTACCGAAGCTCGGGTTGAGGAGCTCATGGAAATGGTAGATAAGGAGCTAAAGCGGGTTCATAGGTCTCGGAAGCTGCCGGGTGGCGTAGTGCTAACCGGGGGAACCTCTAAACTGCCGGGTTTGGCAGAATTCACTAAAGACAAATTGCAGCTGGCTGCCCGACTGGGGCAGATTCAACCCCTTGGTGGCATAATTGATGCTGTCCAGGATCCTGGTTATTTTACAGCCGTAGGACTGATGATGCTCGACATGCTCCTGATGCCGCCTCCCAGTGGTCACGGTACTCACTTTGGTGGCGAACCCAACTCTAAAGTGTTTGGGGCCGTAGAAGACTTTTGGCATAAGCTTAAGCGCAGTAGATCAAAATAGTACTCAGCCAGCAATCGGCCTGGTTCATTAAGTCTCACAAAAGGCGACATTCGCGAGCTATGTGATAATCAGCACACACGACATTTGTTCATGTGATATACTCCTCCTTACAGAGTATTAGCAAGAGAGCAAAAGGGTAAGAGGTTGTTATAAACATGCCACAAGTTGCACCAGCCATTGAGACGTTCGCACGTATAAAAGTAATTGGAGTTGGAGGCGCGGGTGGCGCAGCTATCAACCGTATGGTTGATGCTGGCGTAGAAAACGTCGAATTCGTCGCCATTAACACCGACGCGCAAGCCTTACACCATTCCAAAGCCCAAAAAAAGATTCACATCGGCCAAGATGCCACTAGAGGCCTTGGAGCCGGTGCTGATCCGGCAATCGGAGAAAAAGCCGCTCAAGAATCTTTAGAAGATATCAAGGCTGCTGTTGCTGGAGCCGACATGGTCTTTATTACAATCGGGGCAGGTGGCGGCACGGGCAGCGGGGCTGGCTATATTGTGGCCAAGGCCGCTCAGGAAGCCGGAGCTTTGGTTATTGGCTTTGCAACCAAGCCTTTTGCCTTTGAGGGCGAGAAACGCCGGCGCAACGCCGATACGGCCATTGATAACTTGCGTAGCTCCGTCGATACTTTGATTGTTATTCCTAACGACCGTTTGCTGCAAACCATTGACCGTCAAACACCACTACTAGAAGCCTTTAAGGTAGCTGATGATGTGCTGCGCCAAGGCGTACAAGGCATTTCAGACTTGATTACTGTTCACGGTCTGATCAATCTCGACTTTGCTGATGTCAAGACGGTCATGAGCAAGGCCGGGTCGGCCCTCATGGGTATTGGACGTGCGTCCGGTGAGAACCGAGCCATCCAAGCCGCCCAGCAGGCCGTAGAGTCGCCGCTACTAGAGGTATCTATCGACGGTGCGCGCGGTATCCTGTTCAACGTCATTGGTGGATCAGATATGTCGATGCACGAAATTAACAGTGCCGCCGAGACAATCACAGCGGCAGCTGATCCGGACGCTAACATTATCTTTGGGGCTACCATCAACCCTGACTTAGACGGGGAGGTCATTATTACAGTGGTAGCTACCGGGTTCGACGCCGCTTACTTCAATAGCCGGGCAGCCGACACTGCGGCGTTGCTCGAGGAGAAGCCAGAAGAGAAAACTGAAGAACCAGATATTCATGGCATAGACATGGACCTTGACAGTAAGGAAAAGGACGATCACTTCAATAGCGATCAACCGATGCCTAATATTTGGACACTCGATCACCCTGAAGACGACAAAGCAGAAATAGCCGACAGCAACTCGAATCCCATTGTAGAAGATGACCATAAGATTACACCGCTGTTCCAAGAGACTGAAGAAGAAGAGCTAGAGAAGCCTTCCTTCTTACGACGTCTTACCAAACGCCGCCAGCAACAGGACAAGTCTGACGATAGTGCCACCGAAAAGACGCCAAAGTCAGACTAAAATACCTAGTGCTGGCATTCAGCTCTGGACAGAAAAACAATTCACCCCAGTTAAAAGACCTATTTCGGGGTAAATAATACACCGTATTTATGCTTGCAAAGCGCTATAGGTAGAGCTATGCTAAGAACCATAGGCGCTATATATAGAACTAAATATATAGTGGTCAGCACGTTTAATCGAATACATAAAGGTGTATGAGAAAGGCATGGAGGTAAAGACCGAATGAAATGCAGCCAATGTGCCTGTCAGGACAGTAAAGTTATCGAATCTAGAGATGTCTCAGAGGGAGACGCTATTCGGCGCCGTCGAGAGTGCATCAAATGCAGTCACCGCTTTACGACATATGAACGGATTGAACGACCCCAGCTCATCGTCATCAAAAACGACGGCAACCGTGAACTGTTCGATCGTAACAAACTGCTGGCGGGCTTACACCGAGCCTGCGAAAAGACTCCTGTAACCAGTGTCCAGCTGGAACGCCTGGTCTCTGATATTGAGCTACGTCTCCACGAGTGTGATGAATCAGAGATCCCGTCGTCCAAAGTTGGTGAGCTAGTTATGGATGGATTGTCGCAGCTAAATGAAGTAGCCTACGTGCGTTTTGCCAGCGTGTATCGCCGCTTCAAGGATATTGCCGGCTTCGAACGCGAGCTACTGCAGATCCGTGAGAAGAAGACAGGGTTACCCAAAAAGTAATAGTACTTCACACCTAGGCACTTTAGGGAATAGAGATCTCTAAAGGGCTCCCTCGACTCCTTAAAAGATCATTTTGATCAGTTGAAGGGTCCAGGGAGCTAAGCTATAGAGCGCTAATTGAGAGGAGCGGTTTATAGGACTCTAAACAAAAATACTAAATATAATAACTAAACAAGTGAGGGTAAAAAATTATGGGACAGACATCAATTCTGGAGCGCCGGCGACTGTTTACGCCGCAAGGTTCCAAGGCCTACGATCAGTTAAAATGGGCTAAACGTGATTCAATAATCACCAATCCAATGACTTCCAAGCCAGTGTTTGAGCAAAAAGACGTCGAATTCCCGGAGGGCTGGTCGCTAAACGCCATTAATATTGTAGCCCAGAAGTATTTTACTGGTACCCCCGGTACAGACGGACGGGAAGCATCACTTAAACATCTAATCGACCGGGTTGCCGACACAATTACCCGCCAAGGTTTGCAAGAAGGCTATTTTGAAACCGAAGAAGAAGCCGAAGATTACCGTGAGGAGCTAAAGTTTGTACTAGCTACCCAACGGGCAGCGTTTAACTCCCCGGTCTGGTTTAACATCGGTGCGGCTAGTCGTTCCCAACAAGCCAGTGCCTGCTTTATCTTAGCCGTCGAAGACACCATGCCGGCCATACTTAACTGGTACAAAGAAGAAGGCATGATCTTCAAAGGTGGTTCCGGTTCGGGTATCAACATCAGCTCTATACGTTCCAGTGTAGAGCAACTAGGCAAGAGTGCCGGTACAGCTTCGGGCCCGTTGTCATTCATGCGTGGGGCTGACGCCTCTGCTGGAGCCATTAAGAGTGGTGGCAAGACTCGCCGCGCCGCTAAAATGGTAATTCTGAATGTCGACCATCCTGACGTAGAAGATTTTATCTGGTGCAAAGCACTGGAGGAGCGCAAGGCTCGCGATCTGCAGGCAGCAGGCTGGGATATGAGTCTTGACGGCAAAGATATCCACTCCGTTCAGTTCCAAAACGCTAATAACTCCATCCGAGTGACCGATGATTTTATGGAAGCGGTCAAAAATGACGATAATTGGGACCTGAAGGCAGTAGTAACTGGCAAAACCGTTAAAACTGTCAAAGCCCGTGATCTCTTCCGTCAGATTTCCGAATCAGCCTGGGAATGTGCTGATCCGGGCATGCAATTTGATACTACGATTAATAAGTGGCACACTGCTCCAAATGCTGGTCGCATCAATGGCAGCAACCCCTGTTCGGAGTACATGCATCTGGATAATTCTGCTTGTAATCTCGCTTCCCTAAACTTGCTGAAATTCTTGCGCGAAGATGCTACTTTTGATATTAAAGCCTTCATCCACACCGTGGAGTTAATCTTTACGGCCCAGGAGATTTTAGTTGGCTACAGTGAATACCCAACAGATAGTATTGCCAAAAATGCTCGGGCATATCGAGAGCTTGGCATTGGCTACGCTAACCTGGGTGCTCTGCTGATGGCTCTAGGTCTGCCCTACGACAGTGACGAGGGTCGAGCTTTAGCTGCGAGCATTACAGCACTACTAACCGGCCAGGCCTACGCTACGAGCGCCAAAATTGCTAACCGAGTTGGACCATTTGCTGGTTTTCATAAAGACCGCGAAGGAATGTTGAATGTGCTCAAGATGCACCGCGAAGAAGTCTCCAAGATTGACGCCAGCTACGTACCAGAGGAACTATTGAGTGCGGCGGCCAACGCATGGGATGAAGCCGTCGAGTTAGGTAGTCTCTATGGTGTACGAAACTCCCAGGCCTCAGTATTGGCCCCCACCGGTACCATCGGACTGATGATGGACTGTGATACCACAGGTATCGAGCCCGACCTGGGACTAGTCAAGGTCAAGAAACTAGTCGGTGGCGGTACCATGAGTATAGTTAATCAAACCGTGCCTCGAGCTCTAAAAGCCCTCGGCTACAAGAAGAGTCATATTGACGATATCATAAATTACATTGATGTAGAGAAAACAATACTTGGTGCACCCCACCTCAAGAAAAGTCATGAGCCGGTGTTCGCCTGCTCCATGGGAGACAATTCCATCCACTACATGGGTCACGTAAAGATGATGTCAGCAGTACAACCATTTATTTCTGGAGCCATCAGTAAAACTGTCAACATGCCAGAAGAGGCAACCATCGAAGATGTTGAACAGTTACACATGGAAGCTTGGAAGTTAGGGCTTAAGGCCGTAGCGATTTATCGAGACAACTGTAAAGTTGCCCAACCGCTATCAATGGCCAAAAAAGACGGACACACCGATAGTAAAATCGAATCAACGGAAGTCGTAACCGATAAGTTCATCTTGCGTGGCGCTGTACGACGGGAAATACCCAAAGTCCGCAACTCCAAGACCTATGAGTTTAAGGTGGCCGGTAGCAAGGGCTTTATCACCGTCGGCGAATTTGAAGACGGTACCCCGGGAGAGTTGTGGCTCAAGATAGCCAAACAGGGCTCTACCTTGGCCGGAGTTATGGATGCCTTAGCCATCTCCGTTAGCTATGGTCTCCAGTACGGTGTACCGCTTAAGAGCTACGTCCATGCCCTGACTAGCATGACCTTCGCACCGGCTGGCATTACCGACGACGACGAAATCCGCACTGCTTCCTCTATCGTAGACTACATATTCAAACGCCTAGCCCTCAGCTACTTGTCGTTTGATGACCGCTTGGAGCTGGGTCTGGCATCGTTTGACGATATGCCTGATGAAGCATCGCAAACCAGTTTGCTGGAAGAAGTTGTGGCCGACGCGCCAGCTTTAGCCCAAAAAGTAGTCGAAACGAAGGTTGCTGATCTGCCGCAACTTGAACAAATCGTTGAGAAGCCATCGTCATCAGTTAAGCGGGACGACACTGCACCGATGTGCTACAACTGTGGCAACCAGACACAGAAGGCCGGCAGCTGTTACGTCTGCACCTCCTGTGGCTCAACAACTGGCTGCAGCTAGTAGTAAGCAGTTCCATAAGCCCTAACCAAACTCTAAAAGTGGGACAGTTTCTAATGTCTCGCTTTTAGATTTATCCAGATAATGGGATACAAATTAAATAACTCTTGCGATCGCAAGAGTTATTTAGGTCAGTATCAGTGATAGGGGCGAGCACGTGTAGGAATTCCACGCAGAACAGAAGAAAAACGTTCGCGTAAAAGCTCGGCATGATCTATTGAAGTGGTCTCAATGTAGCTTACGTACTTGGTGACTTCAAAAACCTCACATATTTTCTCAATTTCTTGACGAGCGGGAAAAGGATGGATCCAGACGCTACGCTGCAACTGCTGAAAGCCCAGAGCCTTTAATTTCATGGTTAGGGCCTGACGGCCTCTCTTATGAGTTTCTGGAATATCAAAAAACACCATGCGCCATTGTTGATCCCAAAAAGGAGGCTGAGAAATCTTGAGTTTAGTAAAGTCATGCTTGAGCAAGCGGCGACGGCCAGCTTTAGTTATCAGCAGCCCGTGTTCGTAATCCTCACTCTTGTTCGATACCAGTCCCTGGCGACGCATATAATTAACAAGCCGCAATAGCTCGCGCTCGCTTGCTGCTTCATCAAGTTCTTTAAAAAAGCCACGTAATGGCTTATCCAGGAACGTTAGGGAATTGGGTGTCACCATCCCCGTTAGTAAAACACCACCACCTGCAATTATTCTTAGCAGTCCGTCAACTAACGCTTCTGTTTGCAGATTCCTTCCCATATGTAAATAGTTTACGCGATCGCGAATTTTATTACCAACGCCAGGTTGAAACAACAAATAAGTCTGGATTAATATTTTACGCGATCGCGATGTTTATTCAATTAGCTGTTAATGCAGGGGAGACATGGGGAGAAGCGGTAAGGGTTTACGACGTGTGTTGGGAACTGGTATAGTGCTCTTGTTATGAAAGTACTTATCCTCTATCGACCTAATTCCGAATTTGCTCGTCCGATAGAGGAATTCGTCCGCGAATTTGAACATCGGCATCCCGGTATCAAGATAGAGACTGTAAGTGTAGACACCAGGGAAGGCTCTGCCACCTCTACTCTGTACGATATTTTGGATCACCCGGCAATTATGGTCATGCGCGACGACGGCTCAGTTGTACAGCTCTGGCAGGGTAAGCAATTACCACTAATGGATGGGGTGGCCGCCTACGCTCGTGGCTAGACAGTTGATTGCAAATTGCGAATAGAGTAAGATAAAATTAATCCGTTGAAGCGGCAATCAACCGCGAGGAGTGGGAAGAAATCTACATGAGCTAGAAAGTAGAACCCACCGGGTAAGCCCGTAAGCGCTGTTAATTAAGCCCCAAACAGGATGGTACCGATCCGCTTGTGTAGCGGAGCTCCTGTGTAATCCGGGGTTTTTTGTAATTTAAAGAGGCCAAAACCAGGTATGAAATTCAAACACGGCACTCGCCGCAAACCCATTGAGTATGAAAAAGACCTAATTGGCTATTGGAAGCAAAACCGCACTTTTGAGAAGTCAGTAGAGCAACGGCCAGTTGATGATGCCTATGTTTTTTACGATGGTCCACCTTTCATAACAGGGGTACCACATCATGGTACATTGCTCAGTTCGGTCGTTAAAGACGCTGTACCGCGCTACTGGGCAATGAAAGGCAAGCGTGTCGAGCGGGTATGGGGTTGGGACTGCCATGGTCTGCCCGCCGAAGTATTTACAGAGAAGAAGTTGGGTATCCACGATCGTCGGGACATCGGCACGAAGGTTAGTCTAGAGGATTACATCACAACCTGTAGAGAGAACATGGTCCAGACGGGTAACCTATGGGAAGACACTATTGATCGTATCGGTCGTTGGGTAGATTTCAAGGGCGCCTACAAAACCATGGACAAACCCTACATGGAATCGGTCTGGTGGGCGTTTTCGGAGCTGTATAAGCGCGGAAAGATCTATGAAGGGGAAAAGGTACTACTTTACTGCACAAGGGACGCTACACCGCTTTCTAAGGCCGAAGTTGCTATGGATAATTCTTATCAGGATGATACCGACCCCTCGGTATATGTGAAGTTCAAACTGGAAGATGAAGATTCCTATCTGTTAGCCTGGACTACCACCCCCTGGACGCTACCATCTAACAGTGCCGTAGCCGTAAACGAACACTTAGATTATGTAGAGGTAGAACTGGAGGGTCAGAAATTGATTCTGGCTAAAGATTTAGTTGACACAGCCCTAACGGATGAAAAACATCAACCACTAGACCATAAAGTTGTTCGTACATTTAAGGGCAAGGAACTAATTGGTAAATCATACCAACCCCTGTTTGATACGTACAAAGACCTAGGTGCAAAGGCTTTCAAGGTCTGGCATGCTGATTTTGTTCATGCACAGGAAGGAACTGGCATTGCCCACGAGTCCCCGGCGTATGGTGAAGAGGACTACCTACTTAGCAAACAGATTGGCTTCCCGTGGGTGATGAATACTGATGAAAATGGCTACTACACCTCTGGTAAGTGGAAAGGTCAAAATATCTGGGAGGTGAACAAGGAAATTGCTAAAACGCTCCATGAACAGGGCAAAGTCTGGAAAGTTGAGTATATAAGGCACAGTTACCCTCATTGCCACCGCTGTGGCACGAAGCTAATGTACCGAGCTCACCCCAGTTGGTTTATGGATATTGATGGCCAACGTACTGAAATGTTGGAGCAAAACGGCAATATTAACTGGTTTCCTGCTCACATCAAGCACGGCCGATTTGAAAAAACAGTCCAGAGTGCCCCTGATTGGAACCTCAGTCGTGACCGTTTCTGGGCTACTGCTATGCCTGTCTGGAAAGGAATAGATAAGGAGGGGGTGGAGCATGTCAAAGTTGTAGGCAGCTACGAAGAACTTAAGCAGCTATCGGGAGTTGAACTGGAAGATTATCATCGCCCCTGGATAGATGATGTAACATTTACTATAGAAGACGTCACCTACAAGAGGATAGACAAAGTTATGGATTCCTGGTTTGAAGCAGGCTCTATGCCGTTTGCCCAATTCCACTATCCGTTCGAAAACGTGGAAAAATTTGAACAAAACTTCCCAGGCGACTTTATTGCTGAGTACGTCGGTCAAGTACGAGCCTGGTTTTACTATCTGCACGCTGTTTCTACGGGCTTATTCGGCAAGAACTCATATACAAACGTTATTGTAACCGGAACTATTGCTGGTAATGATGGTCGTAAGATGAGCAAACAGTACGGCAACTACACGGACCCCAAGGAGCTAATGGACATTTATAGCGCAGACGCGTTAAGGTTTGTGTATCTGTCATCACCGCTACTTAATGGTGAGGATTTTGCGCTCCAGGACAAAGAAGTTGCCGATGTGGCTCGCAAGCTAGCCATGGTTTGGAACATGTATGATTTCTTTACCATGTATGCCAGTGTCGATGGCTGGGATTGGGACGGCAAACTATCTGATCCGGCAAATGATATAACAAATCCATTGGACCAGTGGATAGTATCGCGCTTGCATCAAACCATGCAGCAGGTAGACATACATATGCAAAAATATGATGTACCAAATGCAACAAAGCTCCTCTTACCCCTTATAGATGACATGAGCAACTGGTATGTCAGGCGATCCAGGAAGCGTTTTTGGAAAAGTGATAACGATGTGGATAAAACTACAGCTTACCGTACATTGCACTATACACTGGTGCAATTGGCTACTGTTATGGCTCCGTTTACCCCGTTTTTGAGCGAGGAGCTGTACCGTAATCTCACTGATGGAGAATCAGTGCACTTACTGGGATGGCCTGAGACGGGGCATGTTAACGAAACGGTAATAACAGAGATGGCTAGTCTGCGCGAACTTATTACTCAAGGCTTAGCCCAGAGAGCCGAAGCAGGCATTAAAGTGCGCCAGCCTTTGAGCAAGGCCGAAGTGGTTCTGCCTTTTGATATTACTAAACCAGGGAGTGAAGAGCTGAAGAATATCTTGGCGGAAGAGGTAAACGTCAAGCACGTAGTCTGTAAGGTGGGAGAACAGTCTCAGATTAAGCTGGACCTAAGTTTGAGCCCTGAACTCAAGAGGGAAGGCTTAGCAAGAGAAGTTATTCGCCAAGTTCAGAGTGCTCGCAAACAAGCTGGGTTACAGGTGGACGACCGTGTACAGCTAAGCCTAAGTAGCGCTAATCCGGAAATGCGGAAAGCTATATCTGAGAACAGAGAAGTCATTACTCAAGAAACTCTAGCCATATCCCTACAAGAGCATCTGGACGGGTCGTTCTCTAGCACCGTTGAGATAGAAGGTTCTAAACTGGACATCTCGCTGCAAAAAGCTGACTAGCCCTTTGACAGAGATAACCATCTCTGGTACTATCTGTTGGTCTTATGAAAAAAGCTGTAATTACCACCGGTGGCAAACAGTATCTCGTGACCGAAGGTGAAAGCCTAGAAATTGAACTGTTAAAAGACCCGGGCAAAACAACTAATTTTGTTCCCTTGCTGATAATTGATGGCGATAAAACGACTGTTGGTAATCCAGAAATTTCGGGAGCTAGCGTATCCGCTGACATCGTCGAGACAGAAATTAAATCCGACAAAGTTACCTCTATTCGTTACAAAGCCAAAAAGCGCGTTCATAAAGTCCGTGGCCACCGCCAACGGCACACGCTGATCAAAGTTACCAAGATTACCTAATAAAACCTGCCAGCTGGCCAGTTCTAAGATATAACACTGAGAGCCTGTGGAAAACATAAGCCTGTTACTGCTGTTTACAGATCATCGTTATTAATTGAACAACGCATTCAGCACTTTTTATAGAACCATTGTAAGTAATACTTCTTGCTTTGTCAGCTCAAAAACTGACTCACGTAGTATAAATAGCTACATAAATCAGGTAATTTAAGCTAAAGTATGACTTTCAAGCATGAGTTACTTTTTTGTGCGAAAGTGCTTGTGATACCTCTGTTAAAGAGAGAAAATGGACTTAGGTTTTTGACAAGCCTCGAAACTGTAAAAAGCTAAAAGCTACCCTATCATCTGACATGGCAATAACGCTACTATTGGAGTAGGGCAAAAGGTTTCCAGCAATAATTAACAATCAAAGTTTCACACAAACATCAACAAGTCACATCCAAAACATCGAAACAAACGGTTTTAAAACTACAAAGCATCAAGCACAGTTACGTCTATTTCACGTAACTGTGCTTTTTGGTATGCATGCTTACGGATTTCCTAGCAAAAGCAACAGGTATCTAAAGCCATTGATGGACTGCCAGGAAAATAGATCAGTCTTTACCATCTGGTTAAATTATGAACTGAAGTTCCGCTGCTATGCCAGCACTAAGTTGTTATTGAAACAGAATTTTTTCCTAGAGTATCCAAAACGGCCGTTAGACCGATGCTATATTTTACGACATGGCAATTTAAGCTGCTAGATGAATGTTGGGCTGTGCTTAATCGGCTGTTTCGAGCCATTTACTCCTCTAGCGAATGATGTTACGCTAGGTCTTAGCATGACGAGGGCAAAATAAATATGGCACAGACCATTGCGATACTGAATCAAAAGGGCGGCGTGGGCAAGACAACCACCGCCATCAATCTATCCGCATATCTTGTAAAGACTGGTAAGTCAGTATTGTTGGTGGACTTTGACCCTCAAGGCAATGCTACAAGTGGCTTGGGGCTAGATAAAACTGGCAGTGCCACCACACTTGAGGTATTGTTTGGCAAAATTAGTGCCGACAAAGCGGTACGCGAGGCCTCAATGCCTGGACTCTTTGTCATGCCTGCTAACCCGTCACTTGCTACGGCCGAAATCGAACTAGTCAATAAGCCACAGAGGGAGTTGCAATTAAAGGCAGCCTTGGATAACTTAGCCTACGATTTTATCATTATTGATTGCCCGCCATCATTGGGGCTGTTGACCATCAATGCCCTCAGTGCCGCTAATTGGTTATTAATCCCGGTGCAGGCTGAGTACTACGCACTGGAAGGCTTGAGTCAATTATTGGCTGTTGTGCAGCAAGTTCGAGCTGGGTTGAACACTAGGCTGGAACTACTAGGTTTGGTGGTTACCATGTTTGATACGCGCACGTCCTTGTCCGACCAGGTATACAAAGAGCTGCAGAAACATTTTGGTGACAAATTGTTTGCTACCATTATTCCGCGAAACGTTCGGCTAGCCGAAGCTCCTAGTTACGGCAAAGCCATAGTAGAGCATGACAAATGGTCCAAAGGCGCGAGGGCTTATAAGCAATTCACTAAAGAATTTCTAAAAGCTGTTGAAGGGAAGAGGGGTTAGACATGAGTTCACCCAAAGGACTAGGCAAAGGCTTCGACACATTAATTCCAACTGATTTTGACCCGTCTCTGTTATTAGACAGTCATGATCGAGTACAAAAATTGTTCATAAAAGACATTCAGCCTAATCCCAAGCAGCCACGGCGACATTTTGACGCTCAGGGGCTGAGTGAGCTGGCAGCTTCTATAAAACGATATGGGATATTGCAGCCCTTGATTGTTTCGCCGCTGGGTGACGGCTATATATTAGTGGCTGGCGAAAGACGCTGGCGGGCGGCCACACTTGCTGGGTTAGAAAAAGTTCCGGCCATTGCAAGACAGGAAGAAGAACTGGAGCAACTGGAGATAGCACTTATTGAAAACGTCCAAAGAGTTGATTTATCACCTATGGAACAAGCTGTATCCATAGAAAAGCTCCATACACAGTTCAATATGAACTATAGCGATATAGCAGGCAGGCTGGGCAAAGCCATACCGACTATCAATAACACGGTACGTCTGTTACAGCTACCAAAAAAGGCTGTCGAGGCTCTGCAAAACAATCAAATCTCTGAAGGCCACGCTCGGGCTATATTAGCTCTGAAAACAAATCCTAGCGCCCAAACCCAGCTGCTTAAACTGATTATCGAAAAAAGTTGGTCAGTACGCCAGGCAGAGCAGTTTGTAGTCTCCGTTCGGGAAGGTAAGGCGCCAATGGCGGCAGCTGGACCCCGCCAAGCTACCACTACGCCGGAAACCGAGAAACTCAGCAAACGACTCAAGACGCCTATCTCTATCCGTCGTACCGCCAGGGGTGGCCGATTGGAGATCCATTTCCGTGACGACGACGAGCTTGATAAACTGTTAGATCAACTCTAGTAAGAATTTAACTTATCCAAGGGGAAGATGCGCAGTGATAAACTCCCCACGATATCTTTGGTTTCAATCGGCCCAAAGCTTCGAGAATCAAGAGAGTTGGTGCGATTGTCGCCACAGACGAATACTTGCCCGGCCGGTACCGTAATATCGGTGTTGCCTGGTGTGGTCGTAATGACATCGCCATAGCTGGCAATTGCGTCCGGTTCAAAACCACCAGGGAATTGATGGTTGTAAACGGTAATTTTGCCGTCATGTACCACTACTCGTTCACCGGGCAAACCTATGACGCGTTTGATGAGTTGTTTGTCATTAACTTGGCCAAATTCAAGCAGTCCGTGCTTGTTAAAGACGATGATGTCACCGCGTTTTGGTACGAATATCTTATGGGTAACACGAGACCAGGTCTTGCCGGTCTTGATCACGATTAAGCGATCGCTATTCTGCAGTGTAGTTTCCATGCTTTGCCCCTCAACTTGGTAGGACTGGAAGATAAAAGCTGTTAGAAACAGCGCAATCAGTGGAGCAGCAATCAGTAGCCCAATAGTCGACGCAATACTGCGCCAACCTTCACTCTCGGGTTTCTTGGTGATCCCGGGATTGTCCTGTTGTTGGGCGGAGGGTTGTGATATATTAGGCATCTGCTGTTCCAGATCACCACTATAACCGAAAAGCCTGGAACTTGCACGAAGTTGTTAAGTTAGAGCATTTAACGGTTTACGCGGGTCGACCATAAACGGTATACTTGGCGGGAACTCATGACCAATACGCATGGATAATTTTCGTAAACTCAGAAAAAAACGAGCCCCAGCTGCTTCGGTAGATGGCTTTGTGGCCGGCAAGTCCGTGTCACCGATCAACGGACGTTCTCGCTCTAAAATTGGTAACTTTGATCAAGCCGATGGTTTCAACGCCAAGCAGCAAAGCAGCATGGGATTTGGTGATGTAACTAAGCGTCGCAGTGGCCGGCAGCCGCAACGTGATGCCCAGGGCCGGATTCAACTGGCAGGTGAAGACTCGCCAAAACTAAAGAAACGGCGCAACTGGCGTTTGATAGTCAAGCGCAGCGCCATTGCCTTATTTGCTGTCGCCTTAATTGGGACCGGCTACATTTCTATCAACGGCTATTTGAAAGCTCGGCATATCCTGGCCGGCGGGGGTGGCGCGCCATCGCTGGACGAAAACGTTGATCCAACCAAACTGAACGGCGAAGGTGACGGGCGGGTCAACATCCTGATGTTGGGCAAAGGCGGCGATGGTCATACCGCCCCTGACTTAACGGATACCATTCTGGTGGCCAGCATTGACCCGATTCATAAAGAAGCCGCTGTGCTGAGCATCCCACGCGATTTGTGGGTAAAGAATCCAGGCGGTGGTTACTCCAAAATTAACGCCGTGTATGCAACGGCCAAGAGCAAAGTGCTTTCTGGCAAAAAGATAGACAACCAAAAGCAGAAGGCCGAAGATGCTGGCCTCGCCGCTATTGAACAAGTTATAGAAACCGACTTTGGTCTACCAATCCACTACCATGCGATGGTAGATTTTTCTGGATTCAAACAAGCGATTGACGCCGTTGGCGGGGTTGATATTCGCGTTACCTCATCGGTCTACGAAGTGATGAGTATCGATGGCCGGAAATACACCCTCAATGTCCAGCCTGGCCAGCAGCATTTTGATGGCTTTCGGGCACTGGCCTACTCTCGTTCACGTTACACCAGTTCACGTGGAGACTTTGACCGCGCCGAGCGCCAGCGCCTAATATTAATGGGGCTGAAAGACAAAGTGTTTAGCTTGGGAACATTTAGCAACCCTCTGAAAATCAACGAGCTGATCAATGCATTTGGTAGCCACATCTCGTCTAACATGAAGATTGATGAACTGATGCGACTGTACGATATTGGCAAGCAGATTGATGGTAGCAAAGTCGAATCCATTGGCCTGGCTGACCCACCCAATAACTTTGTAAAAACCGGAAACATTGGTGGGCAGTCGGTAGTTGTGCCCACTGCCGGTGTCGATAATTTCAAAGAGATCCAGAGCTATCTGCACAATAAGCTTCGGGATGGCTTCCTGAGGAAAGAGGATGCTGCGATTGGTGTTTACAACGGCACGTCAGTAACTGGTCTGGCAGCGCGCACAGCCGATGATCTTAAATCATATGGCTACAATATTACGGCCGTAGCCGACTCGCCTAATAAAGGCAACAAAGATACAATTCTGGTTGATCTGCGTGGCGGACAAAAGAAATACACTCTGCACTACCTAGAACAGCGCCTGAAGGTCACGGCTGTTACACAGTTACCGGCCAATAGCGGCATAACACCCGGGACAGCTGATTTTGTTATAATACTGGGTACCAATGAAGTTACTCGGTTACAGGACTAGGGTTGAGCGGCAATCATGCTAAAGATTGTTTCTAAGATAAAACCCAAAAGCGGGGTAGCACATATCCTTCACTTAGTGCTGACGGCTCTATTGCCGGCCTTGATGTTTATCTTTGTGCGTATTGACTTCGAGCAGCTTGCTCTGGCCTTAGTCCTGCTTGCCAAATGGCGCATGCTGGCGGTACGGCCGCGGCACTGGTGGCCAAATATCCGGGCCAACGCCGTGGATATTATCGTGGGCTTAAGCTTCCTGACATTCATGACGCATAGTTTCTCGCCCTCCTGGCAGCTGCTGTGGGCGGTGTTGTACGGAGTTTGGTTGTTAGTGCTCAAACCACGCTACGATGTGTTCAGCGTCTCACTGCAGGCCATGGTCGGTCAGCTATGCGGACTAATGGCATTGTTTCTTGGCTGGCAGGATGCGCCATTAGGTGGGTTAGTGCTGGCCACTGGAGTAATTTGCTACGTGGCCGCCAGGCATTTCTTCACAAGTTTTGACGAGCCATACACTGCGCTTTATTCTCACACCTGGGGATACTTTGGCGCAGCACTGGCGTGGGTACTGGGGCACTGGTTGTTATTCTATGGCGCCGTGGCTCAGCCAACACTACTTTTAACGGTAATTGGCTACGGCTTGGCCACTATCTACTACCTGGATCAACGAGATCGTTTATCGCTGTTATTAAGACGCCAGTTTGTATTCCTAATGATTGCCGTAGTAGTCATTATATTGGTTTTCTCTAATTGGGGTGATAAGACAATTTAGGCGAATACGCTCAGTTTAAATTCAGCAGAGGAGGGTAGCATGGCACACGAAGTGGATACAAATGAGCACAAAGTAATTACATTGCCGCCGCGGGCTAGGCTAGTCGCCGTGGCATTTATCTTGCTACTGAGCACCAGTGCTGGGTTTGTTGGTGGTTGGCTGGGTGCCAAGAGCCACAGCCGGACTGGAAATAGTACCAATGCCAGTCAGCAAGTGGTATTAAATGAGAGTCAGTTAATCAGCGACGTAGCCAAGGCGGTTGGGGAGAGTGTTGTTTCAGTTAATGTGACTTCCCAGCACACAGCTTCGGGCAACTTCTTTGGGTCACCATCGACTTATGACACGGCCAGCGCTGGCACCGGCATCATTCTGAACAGTGACGGGATAATTATCACTAACCGGCACGTTGTGCCCGCCGGCAGCACTGGTGTCACGGTAACATTATCAGATGGGACCAAGCTCGACAGTGTAGAAGTCATCGGGCAGACCAATGATGCCGATCCCCTGGATGTGGCTTTTCTGAAGGTCAAGGACAAGAAGGGCAAAACGCTCCAGCCAGCCAAGCTTGGCGATTCAGGCAAAGTTATCGTGGGTGATAAGGTCATCGCTATCGGCAACGCCCTGGGGCAGTTTGAAAACAGCGTTACAGCTGGGATTATATCTGGCTTTGGTCGCAGTATCGTAGCCGGTGATGAAACCAGTTCGGAAAGCTTACAAAACCTGTTTCAGACCGACGCGGCTATTAACCCCGGCAATTCTGGAGGCCCCTTAGTTAACATCAACGGCGAAGTCATAGGCATGAATACCGCGATCGCCGGTGAGGCCGAAAACATCGGCTTCGCAATTCCGATTAATGACATCAAGGGCTTGATCGCCAGTGTGTTAGATACTGGTAAACTGCTACGACCTTACCTGGGTGTGCGTTACGTGGCACTAACCGACGACTACGCTTACCAGTATAATCTGGACGTAAAACGTGGTGCTTACATTCCTCCAGCAACGCAAGGTCAAGTCTCCATTGCCCCCGATAGCCCCGCTGCCAAAGCCGGGCTCAAGGAAAAAGACGTCATCACCAAGGTCAACAATCAACCAATCGATGAGAAAAACAGTCTCATCTCCCTCCTGGGCCGTCACAAGGTGGATGAGGAAGTAACCTTGACCGTTATCCGAGACGGCAAGGAGATCAGCGTCAAGGCCAAACTAGCCACAATGCCCCAGAGCTAGGTAACTCGACTTTTCAAAAGCCTGGATGAAATCATTTTCGACAGTTTCGGTGAAGCCATGGGTTTTAGCGATCTTTCGTAGCTCTAGGTGCTGGAAAGGCAAGCTCTCGGTCAAAACATATCGAACGTCAAGTTTAGAATTTTCCAGCTGCTGGAATAATTCACGGTACAGGTCTAATCCATCCGGGCCCCCAAAAATAGCCAGCATGGGTTCTTGCATGGCGGCTTCGTTAATTGTGTGGCTGTCTGGAACATAGGGCAAGTTGCATAGCAGTGCTAAGGGTGAAGGGCCAAAGCCTAAGATAGGTTCTAGGAGATTACCCTGCAAAATTGTGGTGGTTACTTTGTGTTTTTTGGCGTTAGCTCGGGCAACTTTCAGACAACCCAGATCAATATCAATCAGTGTCACTGTACTCCCAGGAATCTCCATCGCCGCCGTCAACCCCAACGCCCCACTCCCACACCCCACATCAACCACTTTAATACTGCTTATGCTTAGCTCAGGGTCCAACCCTGAGCTAAACCCTGAGCTAAACCCTGAGCTAAGCATAAGGGGGATGTGTTGTTTTAGGAGGGTGATCATGGTTTCGGATTCGGGACGGGGTTCTAAGACGCGGTGATCGATTAGGAATTCACGGGCGTAGAATTCGGTCTTGCCGCGGATGTAGGCTAGAGGTTCGTGATTTGTTCGGCGTTTAAGGCGTTCGTTTAGTATTTTTATTTGTTCAACACTGAGTTCTAGGTCGGGGTGGGCGAGCAAATGAGTACGATCCTTACCCGTTAAGTCCTCCAGCAGAACTAAACAATCCAGCCGTGCGGTGCTGATGCCAGTTTCAGCTAGTTTTCGATAAGCTTTTTTTAACCAGATTTCAACTGTCATAATGTAGCGAGTTGAGCGGCTAGTTTGCCAACTTCTTCATCACTTATAGTACGCAATCCGTGTGGATAAGGTACGGTTTGAAGCAGGACTACACCGCCCAAGTCTACAAAGTAATGAAGGTTAGGGTCGTCTTCTGTTGCATCTTCAAGCTCTGGGTGCCGAATAGATACCAGGGATATGATAGTTAGCTTTTTTCTTGGATTACAGAACTCATCCCTAAGTGTATACGGGGAACCAGCCTCTCCCATGAACTCCGTAAAAAGCAGCTTCGTCTCGCCCAGGGGTCGATCGTTACAATTCATGCCAGAGCACCAGTCAGCACCTTTGGACTCCCATAATGCTTCGCGAGCAACTTCGAGTAAAAGCTGCTCAAAATTTGCTGATGTTTGAGTGCCGAATCGAGTGCTCATTATTCTTGGTTGATTAGTTCTCGCTCATAGGCGTGGAGTTTTTCAATAAGATCGTCGATGTCACCGGCCAAGGCGGCGGGGATATTGGAGCGCGAATAGCCAATGCGGTGGTCGGTAATGCGGTCTTGAGGGAAGTTATAGGTGCGAATCTTTTCCGAACGGTCACCGGAGCCTATGAGCTTCTTTCGGGAGTCGGATAGTTGCTGCTGCTCAGCGTCGATCTTCATTTGGAGTAAACGTGAGCGCAGAACACTCATGGCTTTGGCCTTGTTTTTGATCTGAGATTTCTCGTCCTGGTTGGCGACGACTAGGCCGGAGGGGATGTGGGTGATGCGTACCGCTGAATCGGTGGTGTTCACGGATTGGCCGCCGTGACCTCCAGAACGGAAAACGTCTATGCGCAGATCCGAGTCTTTGATTTCGACATCGGTTTCTTCGGCTTCTGGCATGACGGCAACGGTCACAGTGCTGGTGTGGATGCGTCCTTGAGATTCGGTTACTGGCACGCGCTGAACGCGGTGGACACCGGCTTCAAATTTCAACATCCGGTAGGCATCGTCACCGCGGATGCCAAAGATAATTTCTTTGAATCCGCCGGCCTCAGAAGGGCTTTCGCTAACTAGCTCCGTTTTGTAGTTGTGTAGTTCTGCCCAACGGATGTACATGCGGTAAAGTTCGCCAGCAAACAGACTGGCTTCATCGCCGCCCGCGGCTGCCCGGATTTCTATAATCACATCCTTCTCATCATTGGGGTCTTTCGGTGTTAAGAGATTTTCAAGTTTCGAGCTGAGAACTTGGATTTTGTCGCGCAGTTCCGTTAATTCGACCGAAGCTAATTCAGCAATCTGTGGGTCAGCATCGTCTTTCATCTTTTCAGCTTGTGTGATCTGAGAACGGAGATCTGCGACTTCGTCGAACACGTCAAGTGTGTCCTCAAGGTGCTTCTGTCGCCTGGCAAGCTTAGGATATTTTGGGTCGCTGAAAATACTAGGATCCTGCAGTTGCTCCTGCAGCTCCTTGTACTCGTTTCTTAATGATTGTTCCTTTTGATCCATAGCGGTTTACTCCAGTATATATCTAAAAACCACCCTCCGGTAATCGGAAGGTGGTCACGTAGGCGGTTTAGCTATTGATTGGTCTTAAGGGAGCCGATTTTCTGCGTTTCTACGACTTCATCTTTGGCGGCCTTGGTGCGGGACTTGGTGGCCTTGGACTTCATAGCCTCAGCTCGGGCTTTAGCAGCCTCCTGGCGAGCCTTAAACTTGTCTACACGGCCTTCGATATCAAGCAGCTTCTCCTGGCCCGTGAAGAACGGGTGAGATGAGCTAGAGATGTGAACTTTAACCAGTGGGTATTCATTGCCGTCTTCCCATTTGACGGTGTCGTCAGTGGCGACGGTAGATTTGGTCAGAAATGACCAGTTGTTATTGAGGTCCTGAAACACTACGGGGCGGTAGTTGTCCGGGTGTAATCCTTTTTTCATTGTATAAATCCTTTGGCTCATTAGTTGAACGCAACTTTTCCATTTCGCGAATTGCGTTGTCAGAAGCTCCAGTCCGCACTCACTGTATTTTCAGATACAGCTCGCTTGCGGGCTTCGCTTCTTCCTAGCACTTCATCAAAATATTAAAACTTGCTAGCAGGGTTAGCAGGGGAGCCTCACTGCAGTCCGCTTTATGACCGGATAACTTTATATCAAATTGGGGTGCTTGTCAATCTGTTAGACATCTGTTACAATTGCGGAGTCATAAATTAAAGCAGTTTGGGAAATGATTCTCCCTGGCTATCACCCATGTAGGGCAGCTGGAGCACCCAAATGAAGGTCAAGAATCAAAGGAAGGATCTATTATATGGCTACTGTGGACGTAGACATCAAGAAATTATTAGAGGCCGGAGCACACTTTGGCCATAAGACCAGTCGCTGGCATCCCAAAATGGGCCAGTACATTCACTCCAAGCGCGGTGGCGCTCACATAATTGACCTTACCAACACCGTATCTCAGCTAGAGATTGCGTTGAAGTTTATTGAAGACACGGTTGCTGAAGGCAAACAGATTTTGCTAGTAGGCACCAAGCGCCAAGCCCACGACGTTATCAAGAAAACTGCTGAAGAGCTGCACATGCCATATGTTGTTGAGCGCTGGCTCGGCGGCATGTTGACTAACCGGAATACCATACAGGGCCGTATCAAGCACCTGAAGGACCTGGAAGCCCGCATGGAAAATGGCCAACTAGCAGCCAAGTACAATAAGCTAGAGGTTCAACGATACCAGGAAGAAATTGATGAGATGAACTTCATGTATGGCGGCATCAAGGACATGGCTGCCAAAGTCGGAGTGATGTTCATTGTGGACGTGATTCACGAGGCCAACGCCGTCCGTGAGGCCCGCAAACTGAATGTGCCAATCGTAGCTATCGTGGACACTAACGCTGATCCCAGCCTGGTTGATTACGCGATTCCAGCTAATGATGATGCCATCAAGACAATTGACTTGATTGTTAGCTACGTCAAATTGGCCGTCGAAGCCGGCCAGAACAAGCACACCAAGAAGGTAGAAAAAGCCGCCGACAAAGACGAAGCTCCGGTTGCGAAAGCTAAGGTTGAAAAAGCTTCGGCCGACACAGAAAAAACTGAACCAGCCGAAAAAGTTGACCTTCGGCCTCAAGTTAACCGGTAACACTATAGCTAAATAACAGGTGTAAACTAGTACATAGGAGAAAGTATGGCCATTGCAATCGAAGATATTAAACGACTCAAAAACCTAACAGGCGTGGGCCTGACAGATGCCAAAGCGGCGCTGAAAGAAACTAACGGTGATTTTGACAAGGCCTTAGAAGCCATGCGCAAAAAAGGCCTGACCAAAGCCGACAAACGCGGTGAGCGCGAGGCGCGTGCCGGAGTAGTAGGCACCTATAACCACGACGGCCGGATCGGCGTCTTGGTAGAGGTAAACTGCGAAACGGATTTTGTAGCCCGGAACGAAATCTTCACTGACCTTGTCAAAGATCTAGCTATGCACATTGCCGCTAGCAACCCCGAATTTGTATCCAAGGAAGACGTACCTCAAGATGTTCATGATGCCAAAATGACTGAGTTTAAAGATAAAGCCAAAACCGAAGGCAAGCCTGACAATATGCTGGAAAACATTGCCGGTGGCATGGTCCATAAATTTTTTGCTGAACGAATATTATTGGAACAACCTTTTGTCAAAAACCCCGACCAAACAGTCGGTGACATAGTCAAGGAAGCCAACGCCCGCCTTGGCGAAAACATCATTGTCCGTAGATTCTCCAGAATCGCCCTTGGCGAAGTCAGCTAGTGTAGAATAGAACTCATGAATCCACAGAGCATTGTTGATCAAGCTAAAGTTAAATTTGGCACGGCAGTTGAGCACTTTCAGGAAGAGCTCAAAAAAGTCCGAACGGGACGAGCCCACCCCAGCATGCTAGACGGAGTTATGATAGAAACTTACGGCGTACAGATGCCGCTGATTCAAGTTGGGACCGTCACGGCTCCAGAAGGCCAGTTGTTGCAGATAACCCCGTTTGATCCGAGCAATATCCAAGCTATCTCTGCCGCGATACGCGATAACCCATCACTTGGGCTTAACCCCAGTGATGACGGCCGCGTAGTGCGTATACCAATCCCGCCGCTGACAGAAGAGCGCCGCCGGGAGTACGTCAAACTAGTTAGCAGCAAAGTAGAGGATTGCATGGTTAGCTTGCGTAATGCTAGGCATGATGCCATTAAAATCATTGATCAAGCCAAAAAAGACAAAGACATCGGCGAAGACGACGCCAAGCGCCTACAAAAACAAGTCGACGAAGAAATGTCCAAAGCCAAAAATGACGTCGAAGCGGCATCCAAAGCCAAAGAATCTGAAATAATGACAGTTTAAGGCTCGCTCTCGGGTACAATATCTACACATGTCTGAAAGTGCTTCTATACCTCGCCACATCGGTTTCATCCTGGACGGTAATCGTCGATGGGCTACTGCTCAAGGCCTGCCAACTCTTGAGGGTCATCGGCGGGGGGCAGAAGTGTTCAGAGAGATTTCACTGGCTGCCTTTGATAGAGGAGTAGAATTTGTTTCCGGCTATATATTCTCTTCCGAAAACTGGTCACGAACCCAAGAAGAAGTAGGCTATTTGATGACTTTGGTGCTCAAGGCGTTTGAAACTTATTTAGACAAATTTCATGAACAAGGCATCAGAATCTTAGTACTAGGGGAGCGGAATGATCTGGACGACAAAGTGCTAGAAACTGTCGAGCAAGCCGAAGAAAAAACAGCCAAAAACACCAAGGGCACGCTAGGACTGTGCTTTGGCTACGGCGGCAAACAGGAGATCACCCACGCCGTTCGCCGGCTAATCCACCAGGGAATTACTGAGAAAGAAGTGACTCCTGAAACGATTCAGGAGGCTTTATATGCACCGAATATCCCCGATATTGACCTGTTGATCAGGACTGGCGGGGAAAAGCGTATCAGTAACTTTATGTTATGGCGAGCGGCCTATGCCGAGCTGCTGTTTACAGACACGTTGTGGCCAGATTTTACTATTAAAGATTTAGATTCAACATTACTTGAATACAAACAACGTAACCGGAGGTTTGGTAACTAATGGCCCTATTTTTACTCATCGTTGGGTTAATATTGTTTGTAGCATTAGTAGTAGTTCATGAGTTTGGTCACTTCATAGCGGCCCGGCGCAACGGTGTTGATGTAGAGGAATTTGGCGTAGGATTTCCGCCGCGAGCCAAAGTGTTGGCCAATAAAAAGGGAACTACCTATAGCCTAAACTGGTTGCCGCTGGGTGGCTTTGTGCGCCTAAAGGGCGAAAATGATGAATCGAAAGAAGTTGGTAGTTTCGGCGCAGCATCCTTAAAAGCCAAGTCTAAAATTATGATGGCCGGAGTAGGCATGAACCTGTTGACTGCTTTTGTGTTGCTGACTATAGGGGCACTCATGGGGTTGCCAAAGCTTTTGCAAAACCAGTTTACAATTGGGCGTGACACTAGGATTGCGCGCCAAGAAGTGTTCATTGGCTACGTCGAGCCCAAATCACCGGCCGAGCAAGCTGGCATACGCGTCAAGGACAAGCTGGTCAGCATCACTCACGACAGCCAGACAGAAAAAATAACCAATGCCGACGATCTACCAAACCTTACCAAAGATCTAGCTGGTTCCAGCGTTCAGATAACCGTGGAGCGTGAAGGGCGGGAACAGTATGCCTTTGTCACCTTGCGCACGCACGATGAAGTCGAGTCTAGCAAGAGCACCAGTGACCCCAAAGGCTACCTCGGTATTGCGCCGACCGAATTTACGCTGCAGCGTTCTACCTGGTCGGCGCCAATTGTCGCCCTGGGATTGATGAAGCAGTTCACGACAGAAACATTCAAAGGATTGGGCTCGGCAATAAGCGGGCTTTTCCAGGGTGATACGGCCAAAGCCACTGCCCAAGTCTCTGGGCCAATCGGTATTTTTGTATTACTTCGTGATGGTAGTTTGCTGGGTCCAGAATTTGTGCTGTTTATCATTGCCATTATTTCGCTGACACTAGCCATCATGAATGCTTTGCCAATTCCAGCTTTGGATGGCGGCCGACTATTTGTAACACTGCTGTTTAGGGTCCTTCATAAGCCACTGCACAAATCCACGGAAGACAAAATCCACGGTGTTGGGTTTGCGTCACTGATGCTGCTGTTTATCCTGGTGAGCGTCGTAGATGTTAAAAGGTTCTTCTAAAGACTTAGGGGACAACAGGGCAAAACGCTATACCCTAAACCCTGAGTCAGCTACAATACTTTTGAAGAAGAATATATGACAGAAAAAGTAAACGATACTTTGCCTGAGACACCGGACACCATTACCTGGGGTCCAATCTCGGCCATCCTAATGACACTACTGGCGTTTTTTGGCGGCCAAATCATTGGCATACTGGTGCTGGTGGCTGTTGTGGCACTATTTAGCGGTTCGGGGGTGGAGGTCGTGTTTAATCGGCTGGCCAATACGGATATGGGGAGCTGGTATCAGTTCCTAAGC
>CAZARM010000006.1:40608-64440 GCA_964487615.1 uncultured Candidatus Saccharibacteria bacterium
CGTGTTTAATCGGCTGGCCAATACGGATATGGGGAGCTGGTATCAGTTCCTAAGCATTCTGGCAGTCGAGGTCGCTACGCTGCTTATCATACTTTTGTACCTTCGCAGTCGCGGTGCCTCTCTGCGCACACTAGGGCTCAAGAACTTTCAGGCTTTTGATATTCTCCGCTCACTGGCCGGGTTTGCCGGCTACTTCACCCTCTATTTTATGGTCATCACGGTTGCTAAGGCGGTGTTGCCGGCTCTTAATCTGGAACAACAGCAGGAACTAGGCTTTGATACGGCGCTGCGCGGTGTGGAGTTGATACCGGTATTCCTGAGCTTGGTTATCTTGCCGCCATTTGTAGAAGAAATTTTATGCCGGGGCTTTCTGTATGGCGGTCTGCGGACCAAACTTAAGCCTGTCGGGGCTGCTCTGATCACCAGCGGATTATTTGCGGCGGCTCACTTGCAGTGGGGCAGTAATACGCCGCTACTATGGGTCGCCGCAATAGACACTTTCGTGCTGTCCCTAGTTTTGTGTTACTTGCGGGAGAAATCTGGCCGTCTCTGGGCTTCCATAGGACTGCACGTCATTAAGAACCTGGTGGCCTTTCTAGCGCTCTTCGTTTTTAAGTTGGCTTAAGTTACAATTATCTGAAGATGAGAAAAATTATCACCAAATGGTCTCCACAGATTCCGGCCCCGCGTCCGTAGTTATTTTTCCAGGATTCTTTTTACTAATTTAGGAGACAATACCGTGAGATTATCTAACTTATTTGGCAGAACATCCAAAACAGAAGGTACCGATTACAAAATAACCTCCCACAGGTTACTGACGCAAGCTGGTTTTATCAGAGAGTCGTCAGCTGGGCGCTATTACTTGCTGCCACTTGGACTGAAAGTACACGAAAACATTACGCAAATCGTGCGTAAACACATGGACAAAGCCAACGCTCAAGAAGTAGTCATGCCTGTACTGCATCCACTTGAGCTATGGCAAGAGACTAACCGTACAAAAACCACTGGATTTGAGCTGATGACGATTAAAGATCGGCGAGAAGCGCAGTTTGCTCTCGGTGGTACGGCAGAGGAAATGGCCGTAGATCTAGTGCGCAAATTTAACATTAGCTACAAAGATCTACCGTTTAATATCTACCAGTTCAGCATGAAGTTTCGTGACGAAATGCGAGCTCGTGGTGGGCTACTGCGTGTTCGTGAATTTGTCATGAAAGATGCCTACAGCTTTAGTACAGAAGAACAGTTCAAGAAGCTGTACCACCAGATGAGAGATGTCTACACAGATATTTTTAATGAAATTGGGCTAGGAGTTGATGTGGTGGATGCTGATAATGGCTATATAGGTGGGGAATATTGTCACGAATTTGTGACACCTAGTGAAGTGGGCGAAAGTAGGTATTTTGTCACAAAAGACGGCGACTACGCTGCCCATGAAGATGTAGCGAAGTTTAAAAAACACGATGGTTCAAGCGACGAAGCCATGCTGCCCATGGAGGAAGTAGAGGGCAAAGGCATAATCGGTGTTGATGAACTAGCTAAGTACCTACACATACCAGTAGAGAAAACCACTAAAACTATATTGTTTGAAGACATAGATGGTCGAGTTGTGGCGGCAGCCGTTAATGGGCTGTACGATATTAACGAAACCAAACTTCAACACGTAGTTGGTGGTTCCCCTTTGCAGCTGGCAAGTGCTGAAACTGTCAAAAAAGTTACTGGAGCGAATGTGGGTTATGCTGGTTTCTTAAATCTGCCGGATCATGTAGAAGTTGTTCTCGACGATTCACTTAAAGGTAGAAAAAACTTTGAAGTTGGTGCTAATCGCACTAATTATCACTCCATAAATGTGAATTTTGGACGCGATTATCCCCAGCCCAAACAGTTTCATGATATTGCCATGGCCAAGGAAGGGTATGAGGCATTAAATGGTCAGAAATTGATTGGGAAGCGTGGTATCGAGGTGGGTAATATCTTCCAGCTGGGTTACCACTATACAAACCTTATGCACGGCGCTGAGTATACTGATGAAGAAGGTCGGCGCAAACCTTACTACATGGGTTGCTATGGCATAGGCATAGGCAGGACCATGGCAGCGGTTGTAGAAGCCCACCATGATGATAAAGGCATTAGCTGGCCAGTGAATGTGGCGCCCATGAAGGTCTACTTAGTGGTCCTGGGTGGCGCTGCAACTATTGCAGTTGCTGATGATCTTTACAAACGCTTGACTGACGCTGGGGTGGGTGTACTATATGATGACCGAGACGCACGCGCCGGCGAAAAATTTGCTGATGCTGACCTCTTAGGTATCCCATATCGACTCGTTGTTAGTGATAAAACTGTAGAATCCGGCTCCCACGAACTTAAATCGCGGGTAGGGGAAGCAGAATCTCACCTAAACGCCGACGAAATAGTGAAAAAGCTGGTAGATTTGTAAACAGGCTTGGTATAATGCCTCCAGACGGTGAGACCAAAACGTCCGGACAGATGATGAAAGGAGCCATTCAAAGTGAAGAAGCAGTTTTACTTAACCCAAGAGGGGGTGGATGAGCTAAAGACCGAGCTAGCTCAGCTGACTGCGCTGCGTGCCCCGATTGCCGAGCGTATTAAAACCGCACGTGAGTTTGGCGATTTGTCTGAGAATGCTGAATATTCGTCTGCTCGTCAAGAGCAAGAACGCGTCGAAGGCCGCATAGCTGAAATCGAGAACATACTGCTTAATGTTGAAATTATCAAGAAGCCCCGTGGTGGCCGCCTAGTCCAGCTAGGCTCATTCGTAAAGCTCAAAAACGGTGGCGGTAAGGCCAAAGAATTCCAAGTTGTCGGTACGGTAGAAGCCGACCCATTAAAGGGCAAGATCTCTGATGAATCTCCAATCGGCCAAGCGCTGTTGGGTCGCAAAGAGGGTGAAGAAGTTGAAATCAAAACACCTGCTGAGACATCAAAATATAAAATCGTAGATATCAGTTAGGAGCACTAGTGGGAGCCATATTTGAGAAGTTTTTACTGTTACTAATATTATTCATCGGCATGGTGGTGTTCCTGAGCCTTGCTGTCTTTTGTGCAAATGTGAGTCTACGCTTTCTCAAACAGCGCCGCCGCTAAAAACGCCGACTTCGCCACACTTTGCTACAGAACTTGTGTCAAATATGACGTTTCTATTGGTTAACATTTGCTTGGTGATCTATACTAAACGACAATGGCAACACTAAAAGAACTCCGTGACGAGCGGTTACGGAAACTGGAAGAATTAAAAGGACTGGGGGTCAATGCTTACCCCGCTAATTCCACGCGCACTCATGTGGCCGCTGACATATCCAAAGACTTTGCCAAGCTCGAAGGCAAACAAGTATCGCTCACTGGCCGTATCTTGAGCACCCGCAAGTTTGGCAAGATAGCTTTTTTTGTTCTGAAAGACGCTAGTGGGCAAGTACAGCTGTTTTTGAAACACGATGTTGTCCAAGGCCTAAACGCCAAGGATAGCCAGCTAGGCTTTGAACACATTAATTTGCTGGATCCAGGTGATTTTATTGAAGTCACCGGTAAAGTTATCAAAACCCAAACTGGCGAAGTATCTGTAGAGGTAGAAAAGCTTAGACTGCTCACCAAATCTCTGAGACCTATGCCCACCGAGCAAGAAGGGTTCACCAATAAAGAAGAACGCCTACGTCGCCGTTACATAGACATGAACGTCAACAAGGATGTCTATGCGCGCTTTGTTCGTCGTAGTAAGTTCTGGCAGGCGACTCGGGAGTTTTTGGACAAGAACGGGTTTATAGAAATCAACACCCCGATCCTAGAGCATACCACTGGTGGTGCAGACGCCAATCCGTTTGTTACGCACATGGACGCTCTAGACCAAAACTTCTATTTGCGAATTAGCCAGGAGTTACCTCTGAAGCGACTGCTTGGCGGGGGATTTGAGAAAGTCTACGACATAGGTCCCCGATTTAGGAATGAGAATTACTCTGATGAACATCTACCTGAGCACATCGCCATGGAATGGTACTGGGCATACGCCAGCGCTACTGAGGGCAAAAAATTTACGATTGACCTTTTCCGCTACGTATACCAACAAGTCTATGGAACTCTGAAGTTTCACATCCGGGGTTTTGATGTTGATCTAAGCAAAGACTGGGAAGAAATAGATTACGCGGAAATTATA
Organism: uncultured Candidatus Saccharibacteria bacterium; assembly: GCA_964487615.1. Lineage (GTDB taxonomy): Bacteria > Patescibacteriota > Saccharimonadia > Saccharimonadales > CAZARM01 > CAZARM01. The sequence goes on from CAZARM010000006.1 coordinate 44,771, forward strand.
AACAGGCATTATGATTTGGATGTATTTAGCTGCACCTTAGACCAAGTCAAGGCTAGGTTAGCAGAACATAAGCTCGAGGTAGAGAAATCAGAAAATATCGCTCGTGGTATAGACAAACTATGGAAGAAAGTTCGTGCCACGTTGCCCGGCCCGGCATTTTTGGTGAACATGCCAGTCCACTTGAAGCCACTTGCCAAAACTGATCCCGAGCACCCGGAGCGAGTTCAGCATTTTCACCCCATAATCGCGGGTTCAGAGTTAGGTAACGGCTATTCAGAGCTGAACGATCCGGTTGACCAGCTAAACCGGTTTGTAGAGCAGCAATCGATGCGCGATGAAGGTGACGAGGAAGCTCAAATGCTGGACATTGATTACGTTGAAATGCTGGAATATGGCATGCCCCCAGCTTGTGGTTATGGCCACTCCGAACGCAACTTTTGGTTCTTTGAGGATGCCACGGCTCGCGAGGGCGTTCCATTCCCGCAACTCCGTGCGGAAGTAGATGAAACAACCAAATCAATCTATCCTGATCTTTACAAATAACTCACAGCTCTAATTAGACATGCCAAGTATAATATTATATAATCTCTGTCTGATAACCTCATGAGGTACGATTTATGTATACTGCCCAAGACAGTGGCGCTGCTGATAGCCTTTTTTACGAAAATGCCGAACTTAGACTAGAAACAATTGCTAGGGGTGTTGAAGCTCATCAAGACATAACCAAATATAGCAAAGCGGTACATTTAGAAAGACCCCTGTACATACTTAACTACCAAATGCTCGAAATTGCCCGACAAGCTTACCCCAATTTCGGTGACGACGGCAGAGACACTCCACACACTTTAGCTACTTATAGAGGACTCAGGGTGGGGGCGCTGGTAGGCATGCGGGTGGACAGGAGTTGCTTGCCTGCTGTTGTAGAACGCTACCGGGCGCTAGCTAACCCCAGACTGCTTGATGTTAGAGGAAGTCACGAAGATTTAGTGTTGGCCATTGATCACGGAGCAATAACGAGCAACGTTACGCCAAGAACTACAAGACGCCTTGAAGAGGTAGCCGATATCACAGATCTGATCTCTCCTTATTCACGTGACAAGTTTGTTTTGGCGGCAAGATTTGCACTGGGAGCTTGGGCAAAAGCATTTACCGGTGGCAGAGACATACACGATGATCAGGAAAAACTACGAAAGGCCGGGAAAATTCGACGTGGCTGGTTCAAGGCACTGACCGGCGAAACTTCAAGCTAACCAATAGCAATTTACGATACAGGTTCCTCTACAAACAAATCGCTGCTAGTGGTTGACAAATTAGCTATATAATGCTAATGTATATCCATGTCAGTCACGGCCTCAACACTAGTAGCCAACACAGCAGAGCGTGATCCTGCGTTGGATTCTGTTTATGCTGAACATGATGCATATTTGAGATATGGCATTGAGCCGCTGCGTTCACCACGAATGATAGGAGAAGCAGTTACTGCTATAGAGAATCACGCAGATGACATTGGTGTTGTCAGTGACGTTAGCCTAGTAGCAACAAAAGGTAGATTTACAGAAGAATATCTAGAAAATAGAGATGTTGCTGTTGAAACTCAGAAATTAGCCGAATCTTTCTTTCGTCCCGGTGAACCTTATTTTATAGTCGCTAAGCATGACATGGCAAAAGGGGAGAAATTTTTCCCGCAAAGTACTAAATTTATGCACGTTGGTGTCTTTGGCGACCCTCGGGCCGCTGAACCAGTAACCAAAGTTGAACGCATTGAGATGGGTAGCCAGACCGAGCTAAGCTTGCTACTTAATGACACTTTACGTCAACAGTCTGACGAGCGTGTAGTGTTAGCAAACGTGCCGTTGCCTAAAAGGATTACGGACTCTGACAGATGGAAGAACCCAGCGAAGGATATCTGGGGCAGTATCCCTGCCTACAGTCCAGGCTTTGGGGACTACCTAAAAGCTTCTGCTAGCGGTGATTGGACACCATACACTGATGCCAATGGCTTTCCAATGTTTCGAGGCCATGCCATGTGCAAGATCGTCTCACTGTCTGAGCTGATGGATCAAGCGGCGCCCGAAGTCCGCACGAGTGCGCTGGCAATTCTTTACAGGGATTATGGTCCGGAGTTACTTAAAACACATGAAGGACTTCAGTCCAAAGTTCCAGAGCGAATGAAACAATTACTGCGTCAGCAGCTAGTTGATTACGATCGTTTATTGAATAGTTCAGAGGGTAAAAGTTCTCGTGGTGTTATCCCACGCACAATCAGACTTAATCAAGGAAAATGGCAACTAGATAAACCGGGTACTCCTGAGACAACAGTAGCATTTGGAGAGGTGCCGAGTACGGTATTAAACATAGACTCTACCTTTCCTACAAGTTCGTTCCAGTCTTTCTACATGAGCATGCCGTGTAAACGCTGGATGCCTTTTCCGCCAGAAGCCAGTAGTTACAGATACAGAGTAATTGGCAAGCAATTAGATAGTGTCACCATGCAGTTTACTGACATCGAACAGGCCAGGGACTTTGTTGCCTGGCTAGACTAAGACTTTAATTTGCTGGCGAATTCTTGGCGGAATTTTCGTAGTTTGGGGTTAATGATTACCTGGCAGTAGCCAACGTTGGGGTTTTGATTGTAGAAATCTTGATGATAATCTTCGGCCGGCCAGAAAGCGTTGAACGGTTCAATTTGCGTGACTATTGGTTTACTCCAGATAGTTGGAGCAAATTCTTTGGTAACTTTTTCGGCAATTTCTTTTTGCGTATCATCGTGATAAAAAATGATGGAACGGTATTCCTCGCCGATGTCGTAATTCTGACGGTTTAGGGTGGTTGGGTCGTGGGTGGCGTAAAAGATCTTTAACAGGTCCTCGTAGCTGAGAACGCTGTCATCAAACGTAACTTGGACCACTTCGGCGTTGCCAGCAGGGCTGTTGTGTATCTGCTCGTAAGTAGGACGCTCGGAAGCATCACCAGAATAACCAGATACAACTGACTCAACACCTTTAACTTCCCGCAGTATGGCGTCTATGCACCAGAAACAACCAGCTCCCAATGTTGCGATGGATTTCATGACCCTAGTGTAACCCCGTGCCAAATTACCACCAAACTGATATACTCCTGCGTATGGCTACACGAAAAACTACTACCAAGGCAAAGACCAAAACTACCAAACGCACCACCAAAACTGCAGCAACCCGCAGCAACAAAGCAGCAGCTCAGTCCGAAAAAGTAGCGTTGGTTAAACGAGAGGCAAGAATCACCGGTAAGCTACTTGGTTGGGATATTGTATTTTCCGTTGGCTTAGCCATCTTAGCCGCAATCTTTATGAGCTCCAGAACTGTCACCATCAACATCACACACCTGACTAGTGACCTATTGCTCAGCCAAGACGGTACCACCTTCGTCACTGCTTATAAGCCCCTTATGGATCTGCAGTTGCGCTGGGCACTGGTTGGGATTCTGTTGCTATCGGCTGTTGTGCCTTTGTTATACCTGACTAAACTCAAGACGTACTATGCAACTGCGCTTACCAAACGCCGTGTCATCGGTGCCCGCTGGATCAGCATGGCCGTTTCAAGTGCCTTAATGGTAGAGATCATCGCGCTAATGTGCGGTATTAATGACCTGATGACGCTGAAGATGATGGGAGCTTTGATTGGAGCCACTTGTGCTCTAGGTTGGCTGGCCGAACGCCAAAACCAGTCAGGCCGAACACCAGAGTGGAGTGCCTATACGATCAGTATTTTTACCGGAGTGATGCCTTGGGTAGCAATTGGCGTTGCTAAGGCCGGAACGCTGTTATACGGTTCAGTCCGCAGCCCGTGGTACGTCTACGCGGCTTGCATCACGACTTTGCTTGGCTTCTTGCTACTTGCTTGGAACCAGTTTAACCAGCATCGTCGCTACAAGGCCTGGACAGACTATGCCATCGTGGAGCGGAACTACCTGTTGATCAACATGCTGACAAAGTCAGCTTTTGCAGTCATTCTGATCATCGGGTTAATGAAGTAGAAGGTAGGCACCAACTGCTACAATAGTGGGACATGGCAGACAAATGGAGACAGTCCCGGGGTCACCATAAAGAGAGGATTCTTTATGGGGTATAGCCGAGCCCAGCCGTATGAGCCTGGCCAAGCGGCTTTGTTCAAGGTTAGCCGCAGTAAAATAGAACTGTTCATGCAGTGTCCGCGCTGCTTTTGGCTGGATGCCCGGCTCAAGATCAAACGTCCCAGCAGCCCACCGTTCAACATCAACAAAGCCATCGACGAATTATTCAAGAAAGAGTTTGATGTCTACCGCGCCAAGGGCGAGCCGCACCCCATGATGAGTGACAATCAGATTAAGGCGGTACCATATCAGCACGCCGATCTGGACACCTGGCGGGCCAACTTTACTGGGGTTTCGACGCTTCACGAGCCAACAAATCTGCACGTCTTCGGTGCGGTGGATGATGTCTGGGTAAATGATAATGGTGAGCTAATTGTGGTGGATTATAAGGCCACGTCCAAGGCCTCTGGTGTAAGCATCGACTCTGATTGGCAGATTAGCTACAAGCGCCAAATGGAAGTCTACCAGTGGCTGTTGCGAGCCAACGGCTTTGATGTTAATGACACAGGGTACTTCGTCTACACCAATGCGCGAATAGACCTGGACGGATTTAGTGATCGTTTAGAGTTTGTAACCAAAGTTATTCCATATACTGGCGACGACTCTTGGGTGGAACCGACCTTAAAGGAAATGAAGAAATGCTTGGAAGGTGAGATGCCGAACGTCGGCACCGCCGCCATGGGCGGTGAGTGCGAATTCTGCAGTTATGCTCGATCCAGAACCCAATTAACGCTAAAGTCTCTCCAAACCAAGCATAAATAGATATAATGGAACAATGCTAGATATTCAGTTTATCCGTGACAATGCCGACTTGGTCCAAGACAGCTCTAAGAATAAGGGACTAGACGTTGACATTAAACAGCTCCTCGAGCTAGATGGACAACGAAGAGATCTTCTTCAGGAAGTTGAGAAACTTCGTCATGATCAGAATCAAGCGGGCAAGGCTTTTAGTGCAGGCAATATAGACCAAAGCAATCGAGATGCATTTAGGCATCAGAAGCAAATGATTCATGAACTGACTGAAAATCTAAAAAAAATAGAATCACAGTTCACCCAATTATTAAAACAAGTACCCAATGTGCCCCTAGAAGATGTGCCAGTAGGTGCAAGTGAACAAGAAAATGTGGTAGCCAAAAAAGTTGGCGAGCCCAAGAAGTTTGATTTTGAGCCAAAAAATCATGCTGAATTAGCAGAAGCCAAAGGCTGGCTGGACAAGGAACGGGCTGCCAAGGTAGCAGGCAGCCGTTTTGCGTACATAAAAGGGGACTTAGTAAAGCTGCAGTTCGCTATCATCCAGTTTGTTTTGAGCACGTTGACGGACGAAGCAGTTTTAAAAAAAATTGCTGATGATGCAGGGCTGAAGGTGACCCCCAAAGCTTTTATACCAATACTCCCCCCATTGATGATTCGGACAGACCTTTACGACGCCATGGACCGCTTGGAACCGCGCGACGACCGCTACAAATTGGAAGACGAAGACTTATGGTTGCAAGGTAGCGCTGAGCATGTGTTGGGTAGTATGCATGCCGATGAAATATTCGAGGAGAAAGACTTACCGCTCAGATACATCGGCTACGCGACAAGCTTTCGCAGGGAAGCAGGCACCTATGGCAAAGATATGGAAGGCCTGTTTCGTATGCATCAATTCGACAAGCTGGAGATGGAGAGCTTCACTACTGCCAAAGATGGCTTGCAGGAACACCTATTTCTGATCGCTATTCAGGAATATTTAATGACGCAGCTTGATTTGCCGTATCAGGTGCTAATGAAATGCACTGCCGACATTGGCAAACCAAATGCACGTGGAGTTGATATTGAAGCGTGGCTGCCAGGGCAGGACAAGTATCGGGAAACACATACTGCCGACTACATGACGGATTATCAAGCCCGTCGACTTAAGACGCGCGTTCGTAGAGAAGACGGCTCTGTTGAGCTCATACACACCAATGATGCCACAGCGTTTGCTTTGAGCCGAACTCCAATAGCAATACTTGAGAATCACCAAGACAAAGACGGAAAAGTAAAGGTTCCTAATGCGTTACAACCCTTTATGGGTGGGCAGGAGTCAATTTGATTAAGAAACTAGAAATCAATGGTATACATGCTGATGTGGACAAGAAGCTCCACGACTACGTAGTGAAGAAGATTGGCCGCCTGGATCACTATATGAGCCGCAAAGTCCGAGACTCCGTCCACGCCGAAGTATTTCTGAAAGAAAAAATGATCAAGACCAAGAAGGAATGCACCTGCGAGGTTGTCCTACACCTGCCCAAAGACACCATCACCACCAAAGAAACGACGATCAATATGTTCGCTGCTGTCGACATCGTGGAAACTAAGCTGAAAAACTTGATCAAGAAGTACAAAGACACTCACCACAGTGCCCAGCTCCACCGCCGTATGTTTGCTAAGCTTCGAAGGAAGAATTCCTAAAACATTTCAACAGGACTTTCAGCGATGGCCGAGTTACTTTCTTGTGCGATGAGCATGTGACCACTAAAACACGTAAACTCACTCAAGAAGACGTGGATCACCTCCAGCAAGTTCTAACCGATTTTGAAGAACCTGAAAGCGAATAACACCTAAGCACGCTTCTGCAACCTATACCATCAGCTCTGTTTTTAGGGTACAATGTCTGCTATTGCATTGGACTGATTTTGACTGTGATATAAGGAGTGTATCTAAAACGTGAAAAAGGTATTCAAGAAAATTCTCGGCGACCCGCAGGCTAAGACGGTTAAGCGTTTGCGCAAGCGTGTAAAAGAAGTTAACGCGCTGGAGCCCAAGTACCAGAAAATGACTGACAAAAAGCTAAGGGAACAGACTGATGTACTGAAGAAGCGCCTGAAAAAGGAATCTTTGGACAAGTTACTACCCGATGCCTTTGCGCTGGTGCGAGAAGCAGCTCACCGCACGCTTAAACAGCGGCCCTTTGACGTGCAGCTAATCGGCGGCATGGTACTGCATGAAGGTAACGTGGCCGAAATGAAGACTGGTGAAGGTAAGACGTTGGTGGCTACGTTGCCGCTCTACCTGAACGCTCTGACAGGCAAGGGTGCTCACTTGGTGACAGTCAACGAATACCTGGCTCGGATTGGTGCTGGCTGGATGGGCCCGGTTTATGATTTCTTAGGACTCAGCGTCGGCGTCATCATCCCGGACCACTCGTTTGTTTATGACGCAAAGTTTAATGACGACAGTCACGACGATCCACGCTTTAAGCACTTGAAACCAGCTACACGGCAGGATGCCTATGCTGCCGACATCACCTACAGCACCAACAACGAGTTAGGCTTTGACTACCTGCGCGACAATATGGTCAGGGAAGTCGATCAACTACGCCAGCGCGAACTGCATTATGCCATCGTCGACGAAGTAGACTCCATCCTGATTGATGAAGCTCGTACGCCACTAATTATCTCTGCCCCTAGCGTTACCAGCGGTAATGCTTATGCGCAGTTCACCAAAGTCGTGCGAAACCTCAAAAAGGATGACGATTACGAAGTTGATGAAAAACATCGCTCAGTAGTTCTGACCGACGAGGGCGTCGAACATGTGCAGAAGATCCTGGGTATCGATAATCTCTACGGTACGGCCAATATCCGGACTATTTACCACTTAGAGCAAGCTTTGAAGGCCCAAGCGCTGTTCAAGCGCGACAAAGACTATGTGGTAACCACCGAAGGCGAAGTCGTGATTGTCGACGAATTCACCGGACGTTTGCTGAAGGGAAGGCGTTATAACGAAGGTCTCCATCAAGCCATCGAAGCCAAGGAAGGCGTAGAGGTCCAGGAAGAGTCCATGACCCTAGCCACAATATCCTTCCAGAACTACTTCCGCCTGTACGAAAAGCTCGGAGGCATGACTGGTACAGCAACGACTGAAGCCGAGGAGTTCCATCAGATCTATACCCTTGATGTCGTAGAGATTCCATCCAATCGTCCAGTCATCCGTGAGGACAAATCGGATCGTATTTATCGTTCTGAAGCTGGCAAGTTCAAAGCTATCGCCGATGAAGTCAAACAGCTACACGCCAAAGGCCAACCGGTACTACTGGGCACATCTTCTATTGAAAAGAACGAACTAGTCAGTGGCTTGCTCAAAAAAGCCAAAGTTCCACACCAATTATTGAATGCCAAAAACAATGAACGGGAAGCTGCGATTGTAGCCAAGGCCGGGGAAAAGGGCGCTGTAACGCTTGCTACCAACATCGCCGGACGTGGTACCGACATTGTGCTAGGCAAGGGCGTCAAAGAGTTGGGTGGTCTGTATGTCATTGGTTCTGAGCGCAATGAATCTCGACGTGTCGACAATCAGTTCCGTGGCCGTGCCGGCCGTCAGGGCGACCCTGGCATCACACAGTTCTACGTCAGTACCGAGGATGATCTAATGAGGGTATTTGGCGGTGAACGAATCGCCGGTCTCATGGACCGACTCAAAGTTGACGAGGACACGCCGATTGAAAACCGGATTATAAGTAAATCTCTAGAAGGGGCTCAGAAAAAAGTCGAAGGCTTTAACTTTGATATGCGCAAAAACGTTGTTCAGTACGATGATGTCATGAACCGCCACCGCAAAGCGACGTATATTATGCGCCGCGAAATACTGCAGCAGATCCAGATCGGCAAACGCGTCAAGCTGTTTATAGAGGATGAGGCCCGCTTGCTGGCTAGCTCGCCGCTGCTGACCAGTGACAAATTTGAATCAATCGTTAGCGAGGTCTTCCCATTTGACGAAGCCACTCTGGATAGATTGTTTGACGCCGAGGCCGACAAGTTCGGCAAAGTTTTAGAAACTGAAGCTTATGAACTTTACGCAGCTCGTGAAGCGGCCTTTACGCCTGACATTATGCGCAAGGTGGAGCGGGACATTTACCTGCAGGTGCTCGACAACCTCTGGATGCAGCACCTAGAGAACATGGATCATTTGCGTGAAGGCATCCACTGGATATCTGTCGGTCAGCGTGACCCGCTAGTGGAATATCGTCGCCAGGGACAGCTGTTGTTTGATGAAATGCAGGCCACGTTGCGCCATGATGTGCTGCGGGCACTGTTCCATGCCCAACCAGTTGCTGCAGATGAGCTGGATGAACCAACTGAAACTGAACTGACGCGTGCCGCTCGGCAGTCAATCGCCAATGCCGATCGGATCTTGAATGCCGAAGAGTTTGAAGAGGCTGACTTTAAGCCCTCTAAGTTAGAACAAGCTGCCGAAGCTGCCAAACATGCCAAGCTCAAAAAAGCCCGCAAAGCCGAGCGCCAACGCAAGGCTAAATCTAAAGCTCGCAGGCGAAAGTAATATACTATGAAGCACTCCGTTAATGAGATTGTCCTGCCTAACGGCGCCCGTGGTCTGTTGATCCATTCACCTGATGCTACGGTTATGACATTTGAGGTTAATTTTCGGGCGGGGGAGTACCTGGTGGAAAAGAAAAAGTGGGAAACGCCGCACCTTATGGAACATGTGCTGCTGGGTGCTAACGAACTGGTGCCCAAAGCCCGGACTTTTCAGGCTGAGTTTGAAAAAAACGGCGCTTATTCTAATGCTAGCACCGGCACCTACGACATAACCTATGAGGCAGAGTGTGCCGACTTTGAGTGGGACAGGGTACTAGATTTGCTTCTAATCGCTATTACTAAGCCGCTATTTCTAGCCGAAGAGTTTGATGCCGAGTTTGGCAACGTTCGCGAAGAGTTAACGGCTCGTTCTAACAACCATTTCCGGCATTTAAGCCTTGCACTGCGCGAAGCCTACGGATTTTCTGTATTAACTGATCAAGAACGCTTAAAGCTGATGGATAACGTCAAGCTGGAAGATCTAAAGGCGCACTACCATAACACACATACCGCTAGCAACATGCGCTTTGTAATCGCCGGCAAGATCCCCCCCGAGCGGCGCAAGATCATCAAAGATTTACTAGGGGCTGTAGAACTAGAAAAGGGCGAAGGTCGCCTGGAGCTACCACATGAACGACCACTGCAACTGGGTCACCCCCTCTACATTCATAACGCCACCGTGGACAACCTATACTTCTACGTCGACAGTTTTATGCAACGGCGGATGCGCGACCCCGAACTCGATGCCCTGAGCCTGATCAACACTATGCTTACTGAAACCCTCTATTCCCGAATTTTGGGCAGTGCCCGTGAAAAAGGCCTGGTTTATAGTATGAGCTCCGGCTTTGGCCAAACCAAAGATTCCAGCAACTGGTGGTTCGGTGCCCAAGTACTGCCCAAAAACGCCCATGCGCTGTTTGACATCATGGTGCGTGAATTGCTGGCGGTGTTTCGCGGCGAGTTAAATGAGGAAGACATCACATCGGCCAAGCAGTACGCCCTTGGCCGCTTCCAGCGCAGTGGCCAGACAATTGGCGGCACAGCTGCCGGCTACAGTCACCGCTACTTCTTTGACGACGAGATTGATGATTACTACAAAGTTCCAGAGCGTATCCGGGCCGTGTCGCGCAACCGTATCATAGCCGTTACAGAAGCCATGTTTGAAGAGAAAATTTGGGGACTAGGCATCTTAGGCAACGCTGGTGACAAGTTTGTAGAAGATATCCACAATCAGGTCAAAGTGCTCTGGAAGGCGTAGACCATGGAGGATCTAAGCAAACAAATTTCTGAACTGCAATCGCAAGTCCAGGAAGCTATTACGCGATTGGACATTGCTCGACACGAAAAAGAACTGGCTGATTTACAGAAAAAAAGCCAAGAGCCGAACTTCTGGTCCGATAATTTAGCTGCTCAAACAGCGGTAAAGCAGATTAGTAAACTAGAGGGCCGCACGCTGCCTTGGCGTACTTTACAGCACGGTATAAACGAGACTGTGGAATTAGCCAAATTAGGTGACTCGAGCCTGGAAACAGAACTAGCGACTCAGTATCAAGAATTGGTATCTAAATTTGAATCGCTCAAAGCGGATCTTCGACTAAACGGACAATATGATGACTTCGATGCGATTATCAGTTTGCATGCCGGCGCAGGTGGCACGGATGCCCAGGACTGGACACAGATGCTGATGCGGATGTATGTGCGATGGGCCGAGCAAAATGATATGAAGCTAACGATGATCGATGAGTCAGCCGGGGAAGAAGCTGGGCTGAAGAGCGCAACGTTTGAGGTCAACGGCAGCTTTGCCTACGGGCGATTAAAAAGCGAACACGGCGTACACCGATTGGTACGATTGAGCCCATTCAATGCGGATTCTTTGCGCCAAACCAGCTTTGCCAAAGTCGAGGTTATGCCCAAAATTGACCAGCCCGACATTGTGAGTATTGATGATAAGGAACTGAAGATTGACGTCTACCGCAGTGGTGGCCATGGCGGCCAGTCCGTTAATACGACTGACTCGGCAGTCCGGGTGACCCACCTGCCAACCGGTATCGTGGTAGCCATCCAGAACGAACGATCCCAATTGCAAAACAAAGAAACAGCCATGACAATTTTGCGATCTCGATTGGCGCAGTTGCAACTGGAACAGCACGCCGAGAAAGTTTCCGAGCTGAAAGGGGAGAATGAACAGGCCGCTTGGGGCAACCAAATCCGCTCATACGTGCTCCACCCTTACAAGCAAGTCAAAGACTTGCGCACCAAGTATGAAACCAGCGACCCAGAAGCTGTGCTTGACGGTAAGCTGAACCCCTTTATTGATGCATATTTAGAACACACACTAGCCGATCAAGCGTAAGCATTTACAGTTACACAAGTTAGTTTACAAAAACAAAAGCTTCTGGTACTATACCTCCATATAAGGAGTAAGAATGATCACCTATAAAGTTTCCAAGCAAAGCTTAGCCGGTGCTAACACTGACATTCGTGCCCAACTGCGCGATTTGGCAGAAATTTCCTCAGCTTTCAAGAGCCTGCAGGACAAATTGGCCGTCCACGAAGACGCAATTGCGTCTCCAACCCTCAACGCTTATCGTGAAGAGATTGAACGTTTAGTTGATACCGCAATCAGCCTGACAGGCAATATTTCTGACAAAACTCAAAAGCTATCAAATGTCAGTGAACAAGCTGGCAAGCATTTGATTGCTATTGAAGACCACTTCAATGCGGTTCTTCAAGACGGCGCCAAGCAAGACGCCTAGAATAAACAATCCTGAGTCCTTAAGTCCTTAGCCAATTACTCCGAGCTGAGGACTTTTAGCTTAAGGACGACCTGCGTTTGTTATACTAATGGTAATGATTCTTCTTGATAGGGTAACCAAGGTTTATAACCGCACCAGCACGGCACTGGATCGGGTTTCCATACACGTGGAGCCGAAAGAGTTTGTGATTATTATCGGTACCAGTGGTGCTGGTAAATCCACAATACTAAAGCTACTAACCCGCGAGGAACGCCAAACCAGCGGTAAGATTATTGTTGGTGGCATTGATTACGACAAATTAAAGGACAAGAATATTCCGCTACTCAGGCGGAAAATTGGGGTGGTTTTCCAGGATTTTAAGTTGCTACCGGGCAAGACAGTGTTTGAAAACGTGGCTTTTGCGCTGGAAGTAGTGGGCTTTGGTAATCGCGAAATCAAACATACCGTACCGCGCGTGCTAGATATAGTGGGATTAAAGGGTAAGGAAAAGCGGATGCCCAATGAATTGTCTGGTGGTGAGCGCCAACGTGTAGCCATTGCCCGGGCAATCGTCCGTCAGCCCAAGATCCTAATTGCTGACGAGCCAACAGGGAACTTAGACCCCAAGCACGCCTGGGACGTCATCAAAGTATTAGAGAAGATTAACCGCTATGGCACCACCGTTCTGTTGACCACCCACAACCAAGATATCGTCAACAAACTGAAGCGCCGAGTAATTACCATTAAAGACGGCCAAGTCGTCTCTGACCGCGCCAACGCTGAATACAACCAGACGAAAGGGAAACAGTAGTGGGGAGTAGTAGGCAGACGCTAGGAAGTAGTTTGGGAGCCCAGAGCAGCCCATACTTTGTACGTTCTACTTTATACGTTCTACCACCACCAGAGGTTGCCCTATGAATCATTGGTTAAACACCCAAGTCCGAATCATCAAAACGGCAGCCCAAAACTTCATCCGCAACGCCTGGTTGTCGATTGCCGCCATGGCAGTCATGGTAATTACACTAGGCATCGTGTTGTTTTCGGTGATTGCCAGCGCCACGTTTAACCACACCATCCAGGACATCAACGATCGAATCGACGTTTCAATTTACCTAAAAGACGAAGTAACGCCCGACCAAAAGTCCAAGCTGATCTCTGACATCAAGCAATTCTCCAACGTCCGTGATGTCCAGCAGGTAACCAAGGAAGAAGCCCTGGAACAATTCAAAAAAGACAGCCCCGACCAGTTGCAAGCCGTCGTCCAGATCGACAACCCATTGCCAGCTAGCCTGAAGGTCAAAGTCTATGATCCGGGCAAAATCCAAGAACTCAAAGACTTTGTGGAGCGCGATGATATTAAGCAGCTTCAAGCTGCCCAAACATCATATTCGGGTACGCGCAAACAAGCGGTCGACAACATCACCAGTGCCACTCGCTTAATTAAGCGTATCGGATTTATCGGTATTATCGTCTTTGCCATCGTTTGCATGCTGATCATCTTTAATACTATTCAGATGGCCATTTTCAATAGGCGTGACGAGCTGACGATTATGCGCTTACTGGGGGCTAGTACCTGGTTCATCCGCGGGCCGTTCATCTTTGAAACGGTCTATTATGGCATAGTGTCGGCAATTATCTCGGTCGCCGTGTGTAACGCCTTGTTCGTCATCGCTTCGTCGACCTTTGAGGCTAGTTCTTTGGGGCTTCTGGACATTGGTTATGCCAATCAATACTTTGCTGACAACTTCTGGGTAATTTTGGGATTGCAGCTGGCCATCGGTATCTTTATTGGAGCTGCTTCTTCATTTATTGCCACACGGCGTTATCTAAAGTTTAAATCCTCGAAGTAAGTAAATTTTACATAGATCTGGCAGCTGCTTACCATTAGAATAGAGAGACTATGAGAGGGTTGAAACTATTTGATCGGCGTGCTATCGTGTTTATGTCTAAACAAGACAAAAACATGAAAAAACCAGCCAAAATTAGTCCTAAACACCGGTTCGTGGCAGCCTTGTTGGCCATTGTCGTCAGTGCCGGCTTTGTTGTGGCGCCTCTGGTTCAAGCCGACAAATTCTCTACGCAAATCCAGCAACTCAACGCTGACAACGGCGTGAAATCCCAGCAACGACAAGTTTTACAAGTCCAAGCCGCTGATTTGCAGGGGACAATAAATGCTTTGCAGGGCCAAATTAACGGCTTGCAAGTCCAGATTGATGAAAGTAACGCGGCCATTGACCAGACGGTTACCAAAATCAGCGAAGCCGAAGCCGAATTAGCCCGGCAAAAGGACCTTCTGGCCCAAAACATCAAGGCCATGTACCTGGAAGGGCAGATTAGCACCCTAGAAATGCTTGCTTCTAGTAAAGACCTAAGTGAATTTGTGGACAAGCAGCAATACCGCTCGAGTGTTAGGGATAAGATCAAAGATACTTTAGACAAGGTTACTGCCCTGAAGGGCGAATTAAAGGCTGAAAAAGAACGTTTGGATGCCCAGAAAAAAGATCAAGAAGACCGTCAAGCCCAAATAGACGCTCAGCGAGCCGAACAAGCTCGTCTACTAAATCTCAATGCCGGTGAACGAGCAACCCTAGACTCTCAGATCAAGGCTAATAATGCCCAAATCTCGGAGTTGCGGCGTCAACAAGCCATCGAAAACGCCAAGCTCTTTGGTGTCAGCCCGGGCACTGGCCCAGCTTGTGGCGGTGGTTACCCCGGCAGTACCAACGGGCCATGGGGCAAATGGGGCTGCAACTACGCTCTCGATAACAATGTTGACAACTGGGGCATGTTTAACCGTGAATGTGTCAGCTACACTGCGTTTAAGGTTGCCGCTTCTGGACGCCACATGCCGTACTGGGGTGGTCACGGTAACGCTAATGAATGGGATGATAACGCTCGGGCCGCCGGTATACCGGTAGATGGCAACCCTCGTGAAGGCGATGTTGCGGTTAGCAATGCTGGCTACTACGGACATGTGATGTATGTGGAGCACGTCTATGAGGACGGACGACTGTTAATTAGCCAATACAACGCCAACTGGACGGGTACATATACCGAGGCCGTTATTAATAAAGGCGCACTAGTCTTCATCCACTTCCCCTGATTCAGCGTTGCGTACGTGGCACATTTTGCCCCTATAAATGCGCTCCGCATTCGGCGTACCTCAAAGTACGCCTCCTTTACGGTGCTCTTTATATGAACAAACTGCACTCACGTACGCAACCCTGAATGTCAGCAGAGACTAATTCCGATTTGCTGATCTTATAGCTACTAATCTGTGAGATAATAGCGGGGTCTTTGAATATTGTTGAAAAGTGTTAACAGGGAGGAAAGAGTGGCCGAGGAAAAAGTGAAAAAGCAGAGATACTCGTTTAGTGTCAAACGAACTGCTATTGGTGTGGTTGCTGGCATGTTTGTCTTTTACTTAGGAATAGCAGTCGGTAGCGGTCGAGTACGCTTAGGCGACAATCGAATTTTCCACAATGGCAGCCAAAATCATCAATTGCCGGCTGATCTGGACTACTCCTCTGTTGAGCAAGTCTACGATTCGCTAAAATCTAGCTACGACGGCAAACTCGACGCCCAACAGTTGCTGGATGGCCTGAAAAAAGGCCTAGCTGAGGCCACCGGCGATCAATACACCGAGTATCTAAACAGTGACAAAGCCAAAGAATTTGACTCCGACCTTAACGGCTCGTTTACGGGCATTGGTGCGGAACTTGGTAAACAGGACGATCTACTAGTTGTGGTATCCCCTATAGCCGGCTTCCCGGCAGACAAGGCTGGTTTGCGGCCACAGGACGTTATCAGCAAGATTGACGGTGAGCCGTCCTTTAATTTGTCTATATCTGATGCTGTAAACAAGATCCGTGGACCCAAGGGCACCAAGGTCAAACTAACTATCGTGCGGGATAAAAGCAAAGAACTAGAGTTTGAGATAGAGCGTGACCAGATCACCATCCCTAGTGTGACGTCAGAAATCCTGGACGGCAACATCGGCTACATGAAGATCAGCCGTTTTGGTGAGGATACATCTGGCCTAAGCCGTCAGGCAGCCGATAAATTCAAAGCAGCAGGCGTCAAGAGCGTTATCTTGGACGTCCGTGGTAACCCCGGCGGACTACTAGACGCCGCTGTAGACCTGTCTAGTTTGTGGCTTCCAAGCGGCAAGACTGTGTTACAAGAAAAGCGCGATGACGTAGTAGTGCGTACCTACAAGGCCAAAGGTAATGCCGTACTAGCCGGAACCCCAACCGTGGTGCTCATCAACGAAGGTAGCGCCAGCGCCAGCGAAATCACCGCCGGAGCGCTCAAGGATAACGGTGCTGCTACCTTGATAGGCCAAAAGTCCTATGGCAAGGGCAGCGTGCAACAATTAGAGAATCTAGCGGGTGGCAGTGTGCTCAAAGTCACCATTGCCCGCTGGTATACGCCAAATGGCAAAAACATCGACAAAGCAGGCATCGAGCCAGACCAAAAGGTTGATCGTACAGATGAAGACTACGCTGCGAATCGCGATCCCCAAAAAGACGCCGCCATTACGTTTTTGAAGAAATAACTCCTATAAAACACTTTAGCTTTTGAATTTACTGTGGTAGACTCGGAGGCATAAAGGGGATATGTGAGTGGCCAAAAAACCGACTAAGTTCGTGTTTGTGACAGGTGGTGTGCTTTCGGGCTTGGGAAAGGGTATTACGGCCTCCTCCATCGGCAACCTACTGAAAGCTCGCAGACTATCTGTTAATCTCCAAAAATGTGACCCATATTTGAATGTCGACGCTGGTACGCTGAATCCCCGCGAGCACGGTGAATGCTTTGTGACCAAAGACGGAGCCGAGACTGACCTAGACCTTGGCCACTATGAGCGGTTCCTGGACGAAGAACTTACCACTACCAGCTCGCTCATGAGCGGACGGGTGTTACTAAAAGTTATTCAAGATGAGCGAGCCGGTAAGTATGAGGGCGATGATGTACAAATAATTCCACACCTTACTGGAGCTATTCAAAACTACATCGAACAAGCCGGTCAAGGTTTTGATGTCCACATCGTCGAAATCGGCGGCACGGTCGGCGATTACGAATCACTTAGTTTTATTGAAGCTATCCGTGAGTTTGCGCTGCGTGTTGGTCGGGAGAACTGCCTATACGTTCATGTTGTTTACATGCCGTACTTGGGCGCGAGCGAGGAGTTCAAGACTAAACCGGCTCAAAATTCTGTGCGCGAACTACGGGGACTAGGAATTTCACCAGATATCTTGGTAGTCAGGAGCGAAAAACCAGCGCCGGAAACGGTCAAGAACAAGCTAAATTTGTTTAGCGGTGTAGCCAAAGAAGCCATTGCCCTGTTGCCAAATGCCTCGAGCATTTACGAAGTACCTCTGACACTGGAAGATACCGGGATCGCCGATGTTATTGCCAAGCAGTTAAATCTTAAGGTTTCTAAACCCGCACTCAAAGAGTGGCGCGACGTAGTGAAACGTACGACCACTGACTTTGACCGCAAAGTAGTCGTTGGTGTAGTCGCCAAGTACATGGACAATACCGACACCTACATGTCGGTGTTTGAAGCCTTGAAGTCAGCCGCCTGGTGGAACAGTGTCAATATTGAAATCAAATGGATAGATGCCGAAGCCCTGGCTAAGCCAGATGCCCACGTCAAAGCGGCCGTCAAAGGACTTGACGGTATTGTTGTACCAGGTGGTTTTGGGACTAGGGGATTAGAGGGCAAAATTCACGCCGCGCAGTACGCTTTAATCGAGAAGTTGCCGTATTTAGGTCTCTGTTTGGGTCTGCAGATGGCAGTCATTGCCGCAGCTCGCAACGCCGGCCTAGCCGATGCTTCTAGCGCTGAGCTTGACCCCGAAAGCTCCAACTTAGTAATCAACACCATGGAAGGCCAGCATGGCAAAGAGATGACTGGGGGCACCATGCGACTGGGCGATTACGATTGTGTGTTGGAAAAGGGCAGTGTGGCGGCCAAGGCTTACGGCACTACAAAGATTGTTGAACGCCACCGCCATCGTTTCGAGGCCAACAATGACTATCGTGACCAGTATGAATCATGGGGGATTAAGCCAGTTGGCATAAACCCAGAAAATAACCTGGTAGAAGTCATTGAAGCCATTGACCACCCTTACATGGTAGCCAGCCAGTTCCATCCAGAATTCAAATCCAGACCCAACCGCGCCCACCCTATGTTCGACGGCTTCATTAAAGCTTGCAAAGCACAGTAGACAAAGGTACATTTAATCAATGGATCAAGAACAACCACAACCAGTAACACCGTCACCCACGCCTCCCTTACCTCAACCAACTACTCCAGCCGTTGCTCCGTCTGCGCCTCCTGACCCCAGTCACCCTAAGAAAATTTTGCTGGTCGAGGACGATGACTCGCTAGCCAGTGTCTATCTGACGCGTCTGCAAGCCGAGGGCTTTCAAGTCCAACGAGTTCCCAATGGCGAGGACGCCCTGGCTGCTACGTTAGAATACAAACCAGACCTTATGTTGCTAGATGTGATGATGCCCAAAGTTAGTGGCTTTGATGTGCTGGATATACTGCGTAACACGCCAGAGACAACCAATGTGAAGGTTATTATGCTGACAGCGCTGAGCCAAGACAGTGACAAAGAGCGGGCTAAAACGCTCGGTGTTGACGATTATTTAGTAAAATCGCAAGTTGTAATCGCGGATGTGGTGGCCCGTATCAAACAGCATTTAGGAATGTGAGCACTTCATGTCAGCCGAGCAACTAGACCCGCGGAGTGGTTTAGATCTGTGCGTAACAGCTAGGCGCTTAATTCTGTTGGGCATGGGGGTGGCTATTGGCGGTGTCATCATAAAGTTTTTGAATAACGGACACACTGAGTATAGAACTACTGCGACTAACGGATGGGTTCCTCTAGAACTTGAAGACGATGGCGAGGCAATTGTTCTAGAACCGGTAGAAGAACCTGTGCTAGTTGACAAATCATAGCTCTTATGCTAGAGTAAAATCATGTCATTAGCACACGTCGGCCTACCAGAACTAGAAGCTCGTGCAGTTCATGAGCGTGCTTTAACGCACCAAACTGAGGACGACTCTCTCGTTTATGAAGAAACCCCTGTGGTTGCCCCCACTCATGATGAAACTGTTCCAGTGAGTTCGCCAACACAACAGGAAGCAGCTGACAGAACAAAAGCAGCAGTGCGTAAATTTATTGAAATTTCTGATCGTCGAACAACAGTTGCTAAAGATGGCCCTGAGTCGCGTTTCCCACGTGTGGAAAAAGTGGTTGATAAAATCCTCGGTGGAGTTGTAAAAGTCTTTGAAATTCACGCTAACGCGTTAACCAAAACACCCCCTCACCAGGACCATGATGACGACAGGCACAAATTCAGCCGCTAACACAAATAACAAATAAAGGAGAAATCAAAATGTCAGAAGTAGTTACACCAGGGATAATCAATAGCTCAGATATACCGGGGAACAGCAATTATGGAAGTGGAGAAGTTG
>CAZARM010000007.1:0-39543 GCA_964487615.1 uncultured Candidatus Saccharibacteria bacterium
ACGTCTCCCTGTCACGGAGAAGATCGCCGGTTCGAATCCGGTCGGGCCCGCCAGAAAATAAAATACCGTCCACCTGGGACGGTTTTTGTTTTCTGCTGGAGCCCCAGCGATTCGAACCGGATTGCCCAGAGGGCCGGTTCGGTCATCAAACTCTCTCGCAGAAGCTTGCTTCGAGAAAGAGTGCAGATGTGCTTTAGTCGGTCGTGCTCGTCAATCATAAGCAATATGCAAAGTACCCTTAATAGTGGTACTTTTTGTTTTATGCCAACACCCGAATTTGGAGAGCACGCCGCAGTAGAGCAAGAACTGTTTGTAGGCATTAGTCTTGTAGCAGCAGAAGCACTGCTCAGGAGTGGACTACCACCTGATGTTAAGTATTCCCAGATCGAACTCAATAGACTACATACGCCAGGCGAAGAAATAACTCTCAGCATCACCTATAACAAGGAGGATGGTTATATCGTCACCCTTTTAGAGAATCCACGGCTTCAAGATCATGATGAAGAAGTGTTTTCTATCGGACCAGGCATAGACTTAAGCCTCAGAGAAGATGGCACAGGGCTAGCATTTGAATATCCAGAGCGCAGTCAAGGAATGACACTTGCTGAAGCAGCAGAACACATAACCAGGCGGCTACCTGATTTCAATGGAGCTTCGGGTGTTGTTTGGATCGCCGTCCCCGAAGCCCAGTAGTTCCACGCCCGCAAACTCAGATAGCTAAAGCTTGGAATTCTGACTCTATACCCCGTCAGTTGACTAAATGCTACTTTTATGGTAGTATTTTTATATTAATGAAAAATTAAATGACCGAGCAACAAACACATCACCAATCACCCGTCGTATTCGAAACTCAAGTCAGCTCGGCTATAGCTGCTAACCAGCAACATCGCGGCCATCTGGGTGGATTTGTGGTCGATGCGGAAGCCCAAAGAGACCGATTACGTGGGGTGCTGGCCGAAAGTGGGATTGATTTAGTTAGTGTCGACCGAACCCCTGATGATTTAGGCTATGAAAATGGCAAATTTATCGTCTTGGCAAGACGCAATGACATCAACCCGATTGCAATAACCCACGAGGTTGCACCAGAGCTTGAGATAGTTGAAAAAACTACTCTGTCCGAGGCCCTATCGAACAACCGAACCTTGCCCTTTGTTCTTAAAGAAGTACATGGTGCCCGTGGGGTAGATAAATACCTTATCAATCGCTCCGATCAAATAGACGTACTCCAAAGATACGCCGATAAATACGGTAGTTTCATGCTTGATACCTGGTCGACTGAGCCGTATATAGAAACACCGGGTGGTGTCAACAGTTCCTATCGTGTCGTAGTAACCTCAACCGGTCTAGTTATCGCTAGCGCATTGCTGTACCAGCCTAGAGAGGAAGGTAAAAAGGCCGAGGTCCCCTTTGAGGAAGAACACATTGACCGTGGCATGCCCTTTACGCCTTACACGCGCAGAGATAACAAGGATGGTTGGCATAGTTTTGCGGATCGCGAAAGTGAGTGGTTCCTTGGTGCTGATGCCGTAACCTCAAACGTCTCAACTGGTGGAAGTATAGTCCCGCTTAAAATCGCTGGAGAACTTGGTACAGACGCAAAACTAACCGACAAGCAGAAAGAGGTTCTGAAGTCGCACGGAATTATTGACCAAGAAACCCCGGCCGATATTTTGAAAGCCTCTGAAGCCATTGGTAAGGGAGTGGGTCCCGAGTTTTCAATTCTTATGGGGATAGACTTCTTGCAAGATAAGGATGGAATACATCATTTGCTAGAGATAAACCCCTTCCCAGGGACTAACTCAATACTCACATGGTGGGGTATCGACCCAGCCAAGAGTGAGGGTAACCGCGAGAGGCAGGATCATATCAGCGATGATCTCGTCCGAGTGTTAGGCGCTAGCTTGCGTGACATGAAGAGCCACTAGCATTGATGAAATAATTCCAGACCTGTTCCACTACGATACATAGGTAGACTAATACCACTTTTTGTGGTATTATTTGTTTTATGATTGTTACTGCTCCCATCCGTCGCAGTCAGGAACAGGACGCTAACTCGATACACGATTTAGTTCGTGATATTCACCCGCTCACGCCCCACACCCGTTACACCTATTGGAACTTGTTCAGAAACTTCGGTAATGCCTGTTTTATCGCCGAGGACCAAGACCGGCCAGTGGGATTTATCACCAGCCATCCAACAACCACATCCCCAAAAGAATGGTTTATATGGCAGGCTGGAATTCTGCCTGACTATCGGGGTACTGGCCTGATTGATAGGTTACAAGACCGCGTTATTGAAGTTGCCCGAGATTATGGAGCCCTCGCCCTGACAACCAGCATCGAAGCCGACAATCCCCGAAGCCTAGGCGCATTTAGTCGCCTGGCGACCCGTCTACACACGACTCTGGAAGAAGTAGAGAGATTTAACTTAACTCCAGACGATCCGCAGACTTTGCCTGAGGTTCTATATAGAATCCCTCTGAACGTTGTCGCTCCTGACCCAGAATTACATGAGCGACTCAGAGTATTCGGTAACACCTATTTGGGCTCCCCAAATACTGTCCCAGAATAGGCCACACCTCCTATTAACAGGTGTGGTTATCATAGTATTGTGAACACATTTTGTGTTCTTAGGGCGATACTTGGTCGCTGGTTTCGGCTGTCGAGGCCGGAAGTTTTAGATACAACCTGACCGGCTGTTTTTCTTTGCGGTCATTTATATAGGTGGTGGTGTCTTTGAAGTTGAATAAGATATGGGCACCGCGAGCCCGCTCGCCAGTTTTCTCCGTACTTTTGATAATTTCTAGACCGTAGCCGACGTTGATAATGTCTGATACCTGCCCGGGCTCTAGGCTAAACAGTGTTCTGGTGGTTTCAGCTGATAGATCCCGGTTGGCGCGGTCGACTTGGATGCCAAAGTCACCTCCGGCGTCTTTGGTGGCCGAGTCATCGGAGTATTTCTTGGCGACCACCGCAAAGTCGGTGCCGGCTTTGATTTCAGCCAGAGCAGCTTGAGACCTGGTTTGGGTGTCGGTATCCAGCGTGGCAGCTACTTTCTGAGCTAACAATTGGTCATGCAGGCTACGCCGAAAGTCATCTATCGACCATCCCCAGTAATCTTTCAAAACATCCTCAAAAACCCGTTCGCTGCCACCTAGTCGGTTCTGGCCCCGCACAACTTCAATCTGTTCATCTATTTCCTTACTACTTACAGATACATTATGTTCGGTGGCCAGTCGTTTAACATAGGCGTCATTGACGACTTTTTCTAGCGCCCGATTTTTGAACTCTGCTAGTTGTTGGCGGCCAGCTTCTGAATTGAAATCCAGCTGCTGTTGGTTTTCGTAGTAATGCATGTAGTGGCGCAGTTCAAACAAATAATTTTCATAGGCCACAAATTGGCCACCACTACGAGCGATAGGAAATGGAATAACCTGGGTGACTCTGTATAGGAAGGTCGAGGTGGTTTGCAGTCTATATAGAGCCACTGCGCAGTAAGTAAAGAACGCCACTACCGTGGTAATGAGCAGCCCTGTGGTCACTAAAATGATACGGTGCTTGGAGTGTTGCAGAGGGTAGATGTATTTGCGAGCACTGTGCAAGACTTCTTCACGGTGAACGGCGACAGTTTCATTGGTAATCCGCGGCAGGCCCTCACTGCCTTCCTCGTTTGTCGCTTTGCGAAATCGTTTTGGTCTTAGGTTACGTAATTTTTTCATTCGATTGATTTGGTTCATCGGCCATGGTTGTGGGAGTAACGCCGAGGTCGCGAAGGATAGTCAGTAGTTTCTTGTATATATGGCCAGGATGATGCAGGTTATGAATAACCAGATCTCCCATGTAAGTTTGCATCAGTATTGTACCATAACCGAGAAGGGTTTCCTGGATGCCTTTGATCTCGTAATTAAGGCTTTGGATCTGTTTAAGACTGAGGTCAACTATGCTTTTATTAAACAACCCTTTTTGGGTCACCTGGATGAAGCGCTGATCAGTAATTATAAAAACGCTGAAATACCAACTGATCCAGTATGGGAAGAGGATGATCATACCGACGCCAATACTCAGGAGCAAGCTAAGGAAGAAGAAGGTCATTGACGGATAGTTATTAGGCCTCAGATAGGTAAGAAGCACGGTGTAAAGGGGCCCGATCAGCCACGCACCCATACCAAGAATCAGGCCCTTACGCATCACAATCGGATGTTTACGGAACACATATAGCACTTCTTCATCATCAAGCTGGTCGGCAAAGTATTTAGTCGTCTGTTTTGGCTGTTCTGCCATGGTTGACTCTATTTTACCTTTACCGCTATACAAAAGCTATGTTTGGTGCCCCCGCCAGGACTCGAACCTGGAGCTTTTCCTTAGGACGGAATTGTTTTATCCATTGAACTACAGGGGCCTAGGGTGAAGTATACTGGAAATGTATTTGTATATTTAGAGTATACGAGCGATGGTTTCTGCCTATCTAGACAAGGGCAATCAGCGTATCTATTGTACCCCAGGACTGCCCTAACCTATGAAGACCTAAAGTCTACTTTGTCGGTGTCCGTAAAGAAAGGTTCTAGGCGGCTGCCAGAATTGATAATCTGTTCAACCTTATCGAACTCGGCTTCAATCCCCACATGTTTTAGATCATTTAACTCTTGCCGGTTTACCCATTTGTATTCGCTAAAATCATGATCGTCTAGCACCACCCGAGATGTATCTTTGACGCTGCACAAGAATGATAGAGACTTAGATGTCTGGCCATCGGGACGCCCTATTGATTTTTCTTTGATTAAAATAAAGCCTGGCTCTAATTCCAGCCCGCATTCTTCACGCACTTCCTTTACTAGAGTCTCTTGAACCGTATCGTTATTTTCTACTTTACCTCCAGGAAATGTAAACAGATCAGGATAAACTGTCTCGTCCTTGCTCCGCCGTAGCACCAGAATACGACCATCTTCACGCCTGATTACGGCCACTACTGATAGGATATGTAGCTTGTTATGCTTTTGGTACGGCATTTCAGGATGTCATGTGGTGTTGGTGAATCGTTGGATAGCTGTGTAACTCATCGGCCTTAAACCAGATAGGGATTTCGTGCTCGGCCTCCTCGGCATTCCCAGAGGCGTGGACGAGGTTTTTGATCGTTCGTTTGCTGGCATTTGCAAGAGCCGAGGAGTCAAACGAATAATCCCCCGTAATAGTTCCAGGTTGGGCTGCTGATGGGAGGGTGAAGCCGCGGATCTTACGCACAATCTCTACCGCATGTGGGCCTTCCAGCACCGCCGCTATAACGGGGCCGGATTTCATGAATTCAATCAACCACTCCCTCACCTGGAGGCCGATTTTGTAAGCGTCAGCATGACCAAATACTTCAGTCGCGTCCATGTTCAGATCTTTATAATTATCTAGTGTTTTGTTGCCCATACCTTCTATAAATTCTCGGCGCTCAGTCGGATAGTGCTTAGCCAGTCTGGCGTCTTCTGGGACTATCATTTTTATACCAACAAACTTGAGGCCGACTTTTTCAAAGCGTGAAATTATATCTCCTACGATGCCTCTTTGAACGGCATCAGGTTTGATGATTATCAATGTTCGTTCCAATTCCAAAATACAGGATCCTTTCGTTTACTTCACTTAATTATAGCAGATTTACCCCTGAAAGTGTCGTACAATACAGTTATGCTATTTACTAAAGCTAAGACGGATTTTTTGGAATATTTGGAGATTGAGCAAAACCGATCGCAGCGAACGATTCGTAATTATGATCACTACCTGACTCGCTTGCTTGATTATGCCGGCGATATCAGTGTCAGTGACATTGACCCGGAACTGATTAGAAAATGGCGATTGTGGTTGAATCGCTTAGGCACCAACACTAGTGACGAACTGCAAAAGTCAACCCAAAACTACCACCTGATTGCCCTCCGAAGTTTTCTAAAGTTCTGCGCCAAGCGAGACATTCCTGCCCTGACGGCTGATAAGATTGAGCTTGCCCATACTGTCCGTAAACAAGTGACGTTTCTGAATGAAGAGGAGCTAGGCCGTCTGTTTGCCGTGCCGAAACTAGAAACGATGCCAGGCCTGCGTGATCGGGCCATTTTGGAGCTACTCTTCTCTAGTGGTTTGCGAGTATCGGAGCTTGTTGGTTTGGACAGGGATCACATCAACCTCAAACGCCGTGAATTCACCGTTAGGGGTAAGGGCCAAAAAGACCGACCGATTTTTATCAGCGAAGCGGCAGCTACCTGGCTGGCTGCTTATCTGGACAAACGTCAAGATACAACCAAACCGCTATTTGTACGCTACAGCGGAAGCAAAAAAGTCGACACCAGCGGCAATTTCCACCGCCTAACTGCCCGAAGTGTGCAGCGCATGGTAGCCCGTGATGCCCGACTCGCGGGCATTACCAAGCACGTCAGCCCACACACCCTACGGCACTCATTTGCAACTGACTTGCTAATGAACGGCGCCGATCTAAGGAGTGTCCAGGCCTTATTGGGGCACAGCAATATCTCCACAACACAGATCTACACCCATGTCACCGACCCTCACCTAAAATCTGTACATCAGAAGTTTCATAGACACTCAGAGTGACCTGTGGTGCAGTTTTGGGGTAGAGTCACCGGACGTGCACAAGTGACACGGCTTGGTGGCTAACCATTTCCCTGGGCATAAACGTTCACCGACACACTCTTGCTTACCTGACTAGTCGCGTCAGTACCGTTTATACAAGTCAGTGTGTAAGTTTTGACGCCTATGGTGCCTGAATCGCCTGAACGTGTCTCTGGACCATTTAAGGCCTTGGGGCCTGTCCAGGCACCGCTGGCTGTGCAATTGGTAGATTGCACGCCATTGGTAACTGACCAAGTGAGTGTAATTGGACTATTTTGAGTAACATTGGCTGGCGCTTGCAAATCAATACTCAGCGCCCCTGATGGTGGCGTGACAGCAGCCGTGCTAGTATTACCGATGCGTTTTTGGACAGTAGTGGTCAGCTCTGAGAAGGCACAGAATTGGCTGCCACTACGGTCCGACGTACAGCTCTGACGATCACTACTGAGCACATCATCACCGCCTGCAACCACCCTAATGGTAATGCTGTATAGTCCACTACCTATCTGGCTAATGTCTAGTTCGGCAAGTCGCATATTGGGGCTAAGCAGTTCCCTGGCATTGGCAACGATCGGTGTTGAAAAATCATGGGCCGTACCACAGTTACCGGGTTGATTATCCACGACCAAGGCGTGATAGGATTCATGCTGCGTGGAGTTGGGGGGTGCGCTAACGACCATCTTGTCCAAGACATATGTATAGCGGTAGTTGTTAATACAGAATGTCGTTGGTGTCGCGCCAAATGGTGTGGCCGGAGTCACAATATTGCTACCACCAAATTGAATCGATTCAGAAAATTGAGTTATTACAGACCTGGCGGTCTCTTGCACTCGACTTTGGACAAGACCCTTGGAGTAAGTCCGGCCAATTTGCAATACTGCATAAGAAATCAGCAACAGAATGACGGAGAAAATCAGGGTGGCAATCATCAATTCAATGATTGTAAAGCCTGCCTGGTTTTTGTTGGAGTGATCTGTCATATTATTTTCTTATCCGATAAATTATTGCCACGTTATTGCTCGTCCCTCCACCAGCCTTGTCCCATTGGGCTCTGGCAGTAAATGTTTCGTCATTGCCATTAGTTGGTCTGGTTATACTCAAGGCATAGGTTACGCCGGCAGGCGTGCGTTGACATTGAGGATCTGTATTGGCGACTACTGTTTGGTTTTCAGTTAAACAAAAATTAGTGTTAGTAAACACCCCACTATCTGGGTCTACGGCAGCAATTCTTAGCCGCTCTAGTTGACCTTCTACTAGCTGAGTAGCTTCACTCCGCTCCTGCGAAGTACGCGTAGCGCCCAGACTACGCCCAGAAGAATTGTAAGCTCCGGCTAGAACCAAGCTTATAACCGCGATCACGATTAACACCTCGATGATAGTATCGCCACTTTGGTTACGAAGATCTATCATTGGCAAGTCCCTCCTAGGATATCTAAAGTCAGGCTTTCCTGGCGACTATTACCGCCGATAGTAATTTTGCCGTACTGGTTAGTCCCACCGCTTTTGAAGCATAAAATTACACCATTGCTAGGGTTTTGGTCGGCATTATTAGTGTCAGTTATAGCATTGATGCTATCCACCATCTGAAGCTTAGTTTCACTAGGCGTGGTCGAGCTAAGTGGCAGTAAGTTAAAGCCAGCGATACCAGAAAGCAAGTTGCCACCGCTACTAGAACCAAAGCCACTAAAAATGCCGAATGCCGTTGATTCGGCGGTTACGCAAGTAGCTGACGTATAACACATCTTTTCCATGGTTATCCCATAAGGTAAATCAAAGGTTACCGAAGTGTCAGGTATAGGGTTGCCGGGGATTGGACTAGTCGTGCTGGGCGCGATAGCTGTTGGAAACGCTTCGCTATAACCTTGTACATCACGAATGGGTATTGTGCTAGTTTTCTGTCGACCAGCCACATTATAAGTTACAAATTTTGCCTTATCCCCACCAGGCGCAAATTGCACCACCCGGCCAATGATCAAGCAGCCTGAGTTTGAGCCCTGCGGGGCGCTAGTTGATGTGAAAGTCGGACGTCCAGAGGGCGGAACAGAACAACTAAACCCGACTCCATTCTCGTATAGACCGGTAGAAACATCATTTACAACATCTCTGAGTTGCGATTCAATATCACGAATCCCTTGGTTAAACTCAGTCTTACGCTGTTGACCTGACAAAGTAGCTATGGCAGTCATCACTAGAGCGCTTGAAACTGCCAAAAAAATAATAGTCTCGATAATGGTAAAGCCTAGCTCATGGTTGAGCCCTGTTTTCATAGTCAAAAGTATATAGCATAAGCGCGTCTGACACTAGAATTGATGCCTCTTCTAAGCACGGTTCAGAAGACGAGCAAATGGCCTACCGTCCAGGCAACCCACACTTTGCCAAATAGGTAGACGACGATAGCTGCCGCAATCAAAAAAGGTCCAAACGGAATTCTGCTTGTCACCTTGAGGCGACTAGAAGCCATCAGCGGTATTGACACCACAGTGCCCAAGACAGAGGCCAGAAACAGCACCATAAAAGCCGGCAGTGGGCCACCGACCAACACACCTAAACCAAAGCCCAGTTTGACATCCCCGCCCCCAATCCAGCGACCTCCAGAAATTTGAAACAACGCGTAGAATAGACCGCCTAACGCCAGCAACCCCCAAAAAGCCGTCGCCAGTGGCTGAAAGCCTCCAAAAAAGATACACTGCAGCAAAACCTGAACACCAACTAGCCCCCATAGCCAAACCACGATACGATTTGGCAGCAGCATCCAGCGTAGATCGTAGACGAACAAAGAAATCAAGACAATAAGCGTAGCCAACCACACTATAAACAAACTGATCATTCGCCCGCTCCAGGCATACGGCCAAATGCTGTATGAGAGGACGAATAACAAACTGGTTACCGCTTCTACCGCCGGATACTGCCAACTAATGGGCGCTTTACAGTATCGACATTTCCCGCCTAAGCTGAGCCAACTGAGGAGGGGTATGAGATCTTTGGGCGCAAGTTCGTGCTTACAATCTACGCACATTGACCGCCCGTGCAAGATCGATAGGTCCAGTTCCTTCTGTTTTTTACTCTTAGCCCTTAATTCTTTACCCCTGCTCTCCTCCTGTTCATGGATTCTCCAGGTATAGGCATTAATAAAACTGCCGAATATCAGCCCCAAAACACCCAACACAACATATATCATTACTGCTTATCCTAGCATAAATTAAATAGACCCGGGCGATTATCCCGGGTCTATTTTGGAGATTGTTAAATCTATCTAGCTATTGGCGCAGTAAAGGCCGGCAGAACCGTCACCTTTTTCGGCGTAGCTGTAAACTGCAACCTGTCGTGGCTGTCCAGCCAGGGCGACACCACTGTCGGCTGCCGTACACTTAGATCCCAAGCGAATGATAGCCTTGGATGGGCTAATCTGAGTCGCGGTTGGCACACCACTGGAGATAGAGGTTATGGAACCAGCTACGTAAGCAGTAATGCTCACGGCAGTAATGTTTTGCGTACCAGCGGCGGCTAGTACATCAGCGGCGTTAGAGCCAGCCGTTGAGCTGTCACTAACCGCTAAGATAGCACCACCTTTATTGTTGGAGATTTCCTGGTAAGCGGCCAACAAGTTATTGGCTTCTGTACGCTGTGCTTGATTACGTTGGTTACGCTGCAAGGCTGGTACGGCCAGGAATACAACGACCATAATCAGTCCAGCAATAGCCAGAACGATCAATACTTCGATGATTGTGAAGCCTTGACTTAATTTTCTAATTTTTCTTAACATAGTACCGGTGCCCCTTTTACTAGCTTAATTATACTTATGCTTATGAGATTACTTCAGTGATTACAAAAATGCAATAGTTATTTACTGATTACGCCCTGACCAGCTAGACCATAAATTGGTATCAGTACGGCCGCAACAATTATAAAGGCGAAAATTCCCAGCAATATCATCAAGACTGGTTCAATGATAGTCGAGACGGTTTTGATCTGATTATCAACTTCTTTTTCATAGTAATCAGCGGTCTTCTCAAGCATTTGCTCCATAGAGCCTGATTGTTCACCAATTTTTAGCATATCTGGCACTAGATCCAGAAAATTAGGGTCGCCTTTTAGGGTGTCGGACAAGGATTTGCCGTTTTTGACCTTATCGGTGGCAACTTTTAGGGACTTTTCGATGTAATAGTTATCTACTGCCTCAGAGGTGACTTGGAGCATTTGGATCAGCGGCACACCACTGGCTACCAGGGTAGTGGCCGTTCGGGCAAACCGAGCCATGTACATTTTCATGAACAATGGTCCTACTGGCCAGATCTTCATTTTGAGCTTGTCGACTACCCGCTTACCGCCCAGAGTACGGGTCCAGCGCGAGCCCAAAATCCCAATAGCTATGGCTCCAATTATCAAAAATGACCAAAAGTGAATAATAAAGCGTGACACCGCCAATAAGGCCACTGTCAAAAACGGCAGCTTGGCACCCGGCAGGCTTTTGTACAATACCTCAACTTGTGGCAAAACTTTTACAATCATGAAGCCCACGACTAGCATCATCACAAAGATAACAATAATTGGATAGACCATAGCTCCGCGGACTTTACTGACCAGTTCTGCATCTTTTTCTTGTTGCATGGCTAGCCGTTCCAGGGCTTTGTCAAGCGTGCCGGAAGTCTCGCCAGCAGCGATCAGACTGACATAAACTTTGTTAAAAGCTTCGGGATGTTTGCCCATTGCCACTGATAGCGCCTGGCCGCTCTCAACATCCGTAATAATCTGATTGATGATGACTTTAAGCTGCTTGTCACTAGTCTGAGCCGAAACATTATGGAGACTTTGAGACAGAGGCAGACCAGCGTTAATCAATGTCGCTAATTGGCGCGAAAACAGCACTTTATTTTTTGACTTGATGTGTTTAAAGATTCGCCGCAGGCCCGGACTGCTGGTTGTGGCTACTTCAATTTCCAGCGGAGCTAGGCCCTGCTCTTTTAGCAGACGAGCGACGGCTTGTTCATTTTCAGCTTGGACTTCAGCACTGACTTTTTCACCACTCGTTGTATTACGAGCAGTGTATTTGTAACTCAGCACGGCGCGAACTCCGATCGCAGGGAGGAGGTGGGCTGCAGGAGGTGGACGGTTCTTTTGCCGGTATACCTTCCACTTTCTACCTTATACTTACTGCTCATTCCCTTAGCTCCTCATCAGTCGATCGAGTTCTTCAAGATCAACGGCATAGTTCGTAGCCTCCTCATAGCTGATTGTTCCAGCATGGATGAGGTTAATGAGTGTTTTGTCCATGGACTGCATGCCAAACTCGGCACCAGTTTGAATTACGGCGTCTAACTGGTGATTTTTGCCTTCGCGAATAATGTTGCGAACGGCTGGGGTAGCCACCAATATTTCGGCTGCTGCGACACGGCCACCACCAATGGATGGCACTAGTCGCTGAGAGCAGATAGCCATCAAGATATTACCCAGTTGAGAGCGTATTTGGGGTTGTTGATGCGGCGGGAAGACGTCAATAATACGATCAATACTCTGCGCCGCAGAGTTAGTATGCAGCGTGGCCAAGACCAAGTGACCAGTCTCGGCTATCGTGATGGCGGCGGCAATAGTTTCCAGGTCGCGCATTTCACCAATCAGCACTACGTCTGGATCCTGTCGCAGACTTGAGCGTAGGGCGGCGGAGAACGAATAGGTGTCATAGTGAACTTCGCGTTGGGCAATGACTGATTTTTGATTCTTATGAGTGAATTCAATAGGGTCTTCGATCGTAATTATGTGGGCCGGACGTTCCTCGTTTATTTTGTGAATCAACGCCGCTAGAGTAGTAGATTTGCCGGAGCCTGTAGGTCCGGTTATTAATACTAGTCCACGGGGATAATCCGCAAATTTTTTGACCACCACTGGTAATCCTAGCTGTTCAACACTAAGTATTTGGTTAGGGATCAGTCGCATAGCGGCGGCAATATTACCTTTTTCGTGGAAGGCATTAACACGGAAGCGTCCCAGGTCCCCGAACGCGAAACTGAAGTCAAATTCTTTGTCCTTGAGTAGAATCTGCTTTTGATCTTCATCCAAAATGGCGAATACCAAGGCTTCAACACTCTCTTCACTCAGAACATCGGCACCAGTAATTGGTGTCAGCGCGCCATCAATCCGAAGCATAGGTGGCAAACCAACCTGGAGGTGCAGATCGGAAGCTTTTTTCTTGATTACTTCCTCTAGTAGGACTTCAATTTTTGGTGTATCACTCATGTGTATTGCCCACTTTCTTTACGCTGAATTTTCAGCTGTTACTCGGTCAATTTCGGCCAAACTGGTCTGGCCATCCAGAGCCTTGAGGTAACCATCTTGACGCATGGTCAGCATGCCACCTGCTAAAGCAGCTTTATTTATCTCTCCAGCACTGGTGCGTTTCATGATCATTTGTTGAATCATCTCGTTTACTTCAAAGACCTCGTAGAGTCCCATTCGGCCTTTATAGCCCCCTGGGGCATCAGGCCTATCTTTGCCCTTGGTTAAAGTATAAGCTTTTTGGTCTTTCAGAGGCAAGTTTTTGAAGCCTAGGTCTTGCTCCACAACTTTGCGTTCAGCTTCACTCTTCGGTAATAAATGGTTGACAGTTTGCAAGATTGCCCCGGTTTCGGCAACATTTGACTGAAATTTCTCAGACCCATCCTCTGGAATCCGTCGGACTAACCTTTGACCGATGACCGTGTGCACAGTACTGGCGATCAAGAACGGCTCAATCCCCATATCCAGCAAACGTGGCAGTATACCAGCGGCAGAGTTGGTGTGCAGCGTACTGAATACCAAGTGCC
Source organism: uncultured Candidatus Saccharibacteria bacterium (assembly GCA_964487615.1). Lineage (GTDB taxonomy): Bacteria > Patescibacteriota > Saccharimonadia > Saccharimonadales > CAZARM01 > CAZARM01. The sequence goes on from CAZARM010000007.1 coordinate 13,398, forward strand.
CGGTCAGGGCTGCCTGAACGGCCAACTGGGCGGTCTCCTTATCCCTAATTTCTCCCACCATAACAATATCGGGGTCTTGGCGTAATATGGAACGCAAACCCGTCGCAAATGTCAGCCCAACTTCAGGATTAACCTGGATCTGATTGATCCCTTCCATCTTGTATTCAACCGGGTCCTCGAGGGTAACGATGTTGACGGTGTCGCTTTTTATTTCCTGTAGTAATGCATACAGAGAAGTCGACTTACCAGAGCCGGTAGGTCCGGAAGTTAAAATCATGCCGTTAGGTCTTGTCAAACCTTTGCGAATCGTCCTAAGCGCACGGCCACGAAAGCCCATGTCTTCTAGATGTAGGCTTGTGCCAGTCTTATCCAGCAGACGGATAACCACTTGTTCACCCCAAACCGTGGGCGAGATAGCAATACGTAAGTCAATATCCTTAGGCCCCAAATGAATAGTAAACTGTCCGTCCTGGGGCACTCGGTGTTCGTCAATCTTCAAATTGGATAAGATCTTGATGCGTGATACCAGTGGTGCTTCTGTGCTCTTGGGCAGTTTCATGATTTCACGCAACACACCGTCAATTCGGCAACGAACTTTAATCTCTTTTTCTAATGGCTCAATGTGCACATCGCTGGCTCGGTTGCGAGCAGCGTAGTCCAGGATGGTTGACAAGGCTTTGCTGATTGGTGAATCTTGAACCTGATTCTCGATATTATTTTCTTCACGTTTTTTGGTTAATTCTTCGATCTCAGGGGCGTCATCAAAGGCCTTGGCCATGGTGTCCGAGATTTGAGCTCCGTACTGTTTTAGAACCCCCTTAATACCCTCCTCGGAGGCGGCATAAACTTTTAGTGGTCGGCCGACTTTATTGGCCAGGAAATCAGCTGCCTGGACGTTGTCAGCATCAAGCATCGCTACCACGATACGGTGCTGCATTTCACCCAATGGAACAGCCATATAGCGTTCAGCTACATCGGCTGGAATCAAATTGAGGATCGTCGGGTCAATTCGCGCATTTGTTAGATTGACATAAGGAACTTTGTTGGCGTGGGATATCATTTTAGTCAGGACTTCACTAGATAAGTAATTGCCGTGTACTAAATAACTAAACAAAGGCGTTCCTTCGGCCTCTGCCTTTGACTTAAGGTCGCGTAGTTTTTTGACATCAAACAAACCATCACCAACCAATTTGTCTTCAACCTGTTTTTGGACCGTGTTGGACAACACACTCACGATTCGCCTCCGGCGAAGTTAGTAGAGATTATACAGTAGAAACTATAAGGTAGGGACAAGTCTAAGGAGTGCTGCAAGCGAGTGCAGTTTGTTCGGAAAGCGAGCACCGGGAGCAAGCCGTATTTTTCGGTACGGTGAGTGTGGAGCGGAGCTTTCTGGGCAAAATGCGCCAAGTATGTCGCTCCTTTCTATTGGCCTGCGAATGGATTAGAATTCGATTGATCACCAATATGAATAACTTGGGTCGGATTAATTGAATTAGGGTTGAAGTACTTGGAGTTAGGCGGAACTTTGAATTCATCAGTGATGGCGTCTACGACTTCAACCTTAGTATTGCGGTTCTTGGGCGATGTGATGAAAGTTCCCGACACCACAAAAGCCGCTACAGCACTTATCCCAGCTACAGCTATGATTAAGGCGATGTCCTTACGTTTCATCACTTGACCTCCTGTGTTTTGATCAACAGCGTCTTCTCTGGCTGATAAAAAGTCTTGGCAGCGACAACCATAGTAATCGAACTAGTAGTGCCACTAAGGCCAATTGTCTCTACCTGGAAAGGACGGATTGATCGATCCAAGATATCAAGCAGCTTCAATGTGGCGTCATAGTTACCAGACACACTAACCTGAAAGGGTATATCAACTGGTGCTCCATTAGAGGTGGCGGCAGCTTGATTCAACTCATCATCTATACCCGTTATACCGTTGATACGATAACCACCCTCGGACAATATTTTTTCCAAACTAGTAGCAAGTGCTGGAAAGTCATAACGGCTCGGTAATGCGTCAAGGACAATTTTGGCATTATCGCCATCACGTTGCCCCTGACCAGCCGTAGTACCGCCTATTACATTTTCCGGAGTGCTGACAAATGCCTTATAGGCAGTGGCCAATTTTTGACTGGTTTCAACATTAGCCTTGAGTTGCTTGGCGGCCGTGGTCTTCTCTTTTATGACTCGTGTTTGGTAGCTACGCTGTGACAATAGTGCCCGACAGCCAACTACCGAGAATGAGAATACAACTGCACACAGTGCACTAGTTATCACCAAGGAGCGGTTAGCCTTGTCGATCTGCAAATGTTTGATTGATACGCGCGTTGCCATTACTGTGACTCCTGGTTGCTTTGGGGCTGAAATAGTTCAGCTGGTTTTTCGGTCTCCGAACGTGAAGAGATGATGTTTGGAACTTCTAGGGTTACCGACTTGTTCTGGTCAAAAATACTGCTATCAAACTTTAGGTCAATTTGGTAATTAGCTCCGTTATCAGACCTACCAAAAGAAGTTAAGACAACTTCGGAAAAAGCCCGTTGTTTAACCCCGTCCAACTGATAATCGGTAAATTTCAGAGTATCAACAAATTTATTAATAGTACCTAGCGAATCTGCCGAGCCACTAAAGTTAAACTTGGTGTTTGGAAAATCTACATCTAGTTTCGAAATGCTGACTTGGGCCGGTACGATTTGCTTCAAGTATGTCCCCAGTCGGGTAGTAGCTGGCTTGGCAGCATGCAAAACTGGCAAGCTTACTAGCTGATTCTGAACTGTTAAGATTTTATTGATATCTTCAGTCCCCTGCAGAGTAGCACTATCCCGTTTAATGTCTTTGTTCAGATTGCTTAAGTGCTGTTTTTGAAGCACATTGACCACCATAAATAGCAACACCAGGGCTGCAAACGCCACACCGCCAGCACCGACGGCGATCAACATCACTATCCGTTTAGTCCGCCTAGCCTTAATGTAAGCCAGTTTAACGTCGGGTAATAGATTGAACTGCACTAAAGTCATTCTTTTCTCTCCGCCAGGCCAGCCGCTACGGCAAAATGGTTAGAAACACTAAGCAGTTCGTTTTGGCGATCAGCTGAAAAGGCCACGTTGCGCCAGGAGTTGCCTATCTCAACAGATAAACCGCTTTTATTGGCCAGGTAATTAGGAAACTCTGGAAGTGTTGAAGCGCCGCCGGTGACTATAATCCGGTCAATCTTAGCCTCTGGGTAACGCGTTGTGAAAAACTTGATGGACTTGTCGACTTCGGAAATCAAAATATCGACGGTACCGATAATAGCTTGGTAGATCTGGCCTTCTAGCTTATCTTTGCCCAGCCCAAATTTAAAAACAAATTGCTCGGCTTGAGCAGCTTCAATGTTTAGATTCTGGACGGCCGCATTGACAAAGGCTCGCGTGCCAGACGGGATAGAGCGCGTTAACCGCGGAGCACCATTCAGAGCAATAACCATATCGGTGTTCAAGGCACCGATGTCGACAATCATTTGAGTGCCGGTGTTTTCACCTGGTACTAATGCGCGAACGATCGCCAAGTTGTCTGGTTCAAAGGCGATTATATTAAGTCCGATAGATTCCAGCATATCTAGGCGGGCTTCCACGAAACTATTACTAACACTGGTTAATAAAACTTCGACTTTGGTTTTGTCTTTGGGTGAATCACCAAGCAAAGCCCAGTCAATTTTGGACTCTGCTAGGGGCGTAGGAATCAGTGAATCAGCTTGAAAGCGTATTGATTTGCTCAGCTCCGCTGGAGCTAGGTGGTCCAGATCAACTACAGCCGTAAAGACTTTCTGGGATGGTATGTTGACTGCTACATTTTTGGTAGCAATTTGAGCTTTGCTGAGCATGTCATGAATTACTTGGGCTAATTTTTGGTGGTCTGCCTTGGCGTCGCTTAAAACCAGTTGATCACTTATTGGGACTTCGGCGAATTTAACCAGCGACTTTATCGGTCCTGTGCCGTGTAATTGCACTAGACGCACAGCACTAGTACCAATATCTAAACCAAAGAAATCCCCTACACCAGTCAGAAGGCTCATAGTTGCTCTCCTTGGTCGTCCCAGCTGAAAGTTAAAAGCTTAAAGCTAACCGCTCTGGACTGTGGACTTTTAGCTGAGGACTGTTGTTTTGTTTGTATGATGCCCATCACTTCTAGCTTGATTCTTTCTTTGCATTACTAGTCCCGCATTGATCAGATAGGGGGCTACGGCCGCTTTCGTGAATTATAGCATAAGCTTGATATCTATCCATAGCAGTTTCCTTCTTTGAAGCTTAGCTTTATTCAATATTTACCATAACCCTTATTCCACAATATCGACAACAATGATAATTCTGCTGTTACTGGCAGGCCGGATCTGTATCAGTTATTGAAGGTGTGCTGGCAGTGAACTCCAATTTTTTGCAGAGAGTAGTGGCAGACTGGACACCAAACTCTGGTACTGAGCCGATGGTTGGCTGCAGCGGTACACGGACTTGGAGTCGTTTTAGTACATCTTGAGCCTTGCCGGTGACATCTATTACTGCTTGGGCATTGGCGAATTGCAGTGTGGTACCACTGGCTCCACCAGTGGGGCTGATGGTTACGTCAGAGTTACGATACAGTGATTTGAGTCTAACGTAATAACGGCTGCCGTTCATACCTGTAATCTTGACACTGCAAGCCCTTGGTGAGTTGTTAGGGCTACAATTGCCAGGAACAATCGTGCCTTGCTTTAAGAATCCCACGCTATTGGGATAAGCCGTCGTATTTGTGCCGCCGCTTACTGGGGACAAGAAGAAAGTTGCTGTATTGTCTGTCAGATAAGTGCGGCCATCGGCATTAGGTAATGAACCATCAGCATTAACGGCAATGATGTCTAGGCGCAGTAAGCCCATGTCACAACCCCAAGAAGCTGAGACTGGAAAAGTGTTGACGGCGCCCACTGCACGCGTGCAGTCTTCTTGACCGTTCGAACCATCCCAATAGATTGTCAACTCCGGGATAGTACCGCTAGTTAATTGCAGAGAAACAACACGAGAATTAGTGTCAACGTCTTTGTACTGCAAATCACCAGGATTAATGTTTACCTGGACGCAGCTATAGCTGGTATTAGTAGACGTGTCTAAGGTTTGGTTTAGCCCAGCATCATTCACGAACGACTGGCAATTGCTAGCATATGCACCAGCAGCCAAGCCGGCTTGCACGGTGGCATTTGGGCTAGTGATGGCTTTGAAAGTATCGTTGATTCCACTTTCGGCGGCGTATAGAGCCTGGGTAGCTAACTGCCGGTCTAAGCTTTGGCGCTGCTCACGACGGCTAAGACTGGCGAACGACAACACTATCAAACTGATAACAATCATCATTACCATTGTGACTACAATTGACACCAATCCGGTTTGATTGTTGCGGAAACTGCCGGGTTCTATGTTTGTCTTATTACTCATGACCCCGTATTGTTCTGTGTTAATTAAGTACTTGAGCATTTCTATAATACCGGTGGCAAGGATGTTATGTAATCATATTGGAGCTTCTGGCTAGAGTAACCAGTAAACGGAGAATTAATCCAGATGCTAGGATTATAAATGACCGATTCTGCCATGTTAGTACCACTATAAGCTTCACTGGAGATGGCAGCATTGGCATCACCATTTGCCCGATATAGTCCAATAGTCTGACCGATTAGAGCACCTCGGACAGTTAGATGGGGGTTGGTACCTGGGCTAGCTGGTGGGTTTGAACTGACACAGTTGCCCGAGCTATCTTTTACCATACCCTGGGGTATGGTAGCTTGGCTCCCTGCTATGTTAGGACAAACGTCTGTGACGGGTGGCTCAGTACCGTAATACCAGTAAATAGCTTTGCCTTCCGCAGGAACATTTGGATGTATTTCAAAATAATTGTACGTGCCTGGAGGGCTGGGAAATGTGTAACGAACACCTGGATCTGCGGAAATCGGAACGTCCACATCCACGCGCGTACATCCGGTTGGTGTTCCAGTTCCATTAGTCGGTGGTTCTACACTCAGAGGACACGATAAATAGTATTGCAACGGAAATCTATTATTGCTGAAGCCTGGTTCGTAGGCATAGTATGGCACCTTCACAGTATGATCAAACGCTGTACATCCCGACAATACAGGAAGATCCATACTAAAAGGGTTAGAGCTTCCTTCTGTCACGCTACTGTCGGGGTATTGAGGGTATGTTGAACAGTTGCCGAAATGGTAGATATCAAGGAAGTTATTGCTAGGTTGTACGGTTGGGTTTGATTTGGGATTCCAGTTAACGTATTGCAGTGCCGACCGGAGGGTATATGATGTGGATTGCCCGGCTACTTGGGGATTATTCCCAAATATTACAACCAAGGTTATAACCAAAATGCCAGCAAGTCCCATACCAAAGTAACGAATGTTCGATTTAATACCCACAACTACTCCAATCCGACGCTGTTGTTGGCGGTCCATTGCCCGCGGCGTTGGTGCATGTATAAATTTTACCACCGCTACCATCGTCTTCAGGCTGAGCAATGAAGACGCCTTCTATGGACGTAACCCCAGATTTTATATATATATTGCCCTTGACGATTAACCATAGACTAGGACTGGTATCGGTATCCCAACTGCCGTCTTGATAAGCTAAATTCGTAGTAATGACCGCGTTACCGTCAACATATACAACGTGCCGCCCCGTTACCCGCTGAGCGGAATTCTGTGTTATGACTAGTGCTGAGCTGGCACTACTTTGAGTATAGAGATAGCTCCTATATTTACCAGGATTTGGATTTTGGCTTAGGTCGGTACCAGTTAATGTACCGCTTGATAGATCAATATCGGTTGCCCCGGCCTTGAGACTGAAATAATCTGGAACGCAGGAAGTGGTTCCTAGGTTACCGCCGTAGGTCCCGTTGGTATTACTCAAGCTTAAGCCTTTGGGTGGTGAGGGACTGGAACTGCGTTGGGCACTTATAAAACGATCTATCGCGCCAGCAGCTAATGCTGCTAGTTGAGCCCCTGCTCCGCCATTATTTGCGCCGTTAGTGAAAGCTCGTATGCCAGCGCTAGGACTAGGGGTACAGCTAGAGCCAAAGCCAATGCCGGCGGCGGCGTCACCTCCATAAACTCGGAAGTATGGAAGCTCAGCAGCAGGTGGAGGTGGAGTAGAGATATTGACTTCACAACTAGCAATGGAGCGTCCACTTGTGGCCCTTACAGTTTTAGTACCCGTAGTACTGAAAGAACTCGTAAAAGTGGCTCCAGAGCCCGTTGCTGGTGAGCCACCACCAGACCAATCGTAGGGGCCGCTACCTCCTGATGCGGTAAAGGTTACATTCTGTCCCGGATTTGCGCTAGATGGATTAGCGCTACAAGATATATTCTCCGGGGCCGAAGTGTCGTAAAAACCATAGTAGAAGTACCAGCTCCAACCAGGATCAACACGGACACCAGTATCTACGCCTGGAAATTTGGGATCACTATAAACATTACAGCAGCCGTATACATGATTTGGCCAGGCAGATACGTCAAAATCTTTTCTGATACAGTTGATGCTGTCACTGGGCGCCACAATACTCGAATAAATACCCGGACATTTTAGATAGTATAGTAGCGGCATCCATGTCGAACTATCGAGTGTCCAATAAGGTACAGAAAGTTGAGTGGTACAACCGCTAGGCAATGTGAAGGTATGAGGATTGTTGGTGCCCTGAACAGGTCCCGAGCTAGAACAGCTACCTTGGTTATTGATGTTTATATAATTGTTGCCGCCAGCGCCGAGGCTGGGTCCATGCAGGCTTGAATTGGGATTAACATACTCAAGACCTACCTTAAGTTGATTACCGCTAGGAGTGACAGAGGTTTTCTTTAACTGGGTAACTGTCTGACAGAAGCCCAAATTAGAAAATGTTCCGGGTGACTCAGAGATTGATCCGGAGATGGTATAACAAATATTATGTGTCACAGGACCAGAGGAAGGGGAGCCCCAGGTCCCGGCGTAGGCACCCACAGCCTTTACCCAGGTACCGCCATTACCACCTATATCTGTGTCACTGGCATTAGGTATGGTACCGGAGGATCTTACAATGCCATTGTCAGTTACCTGGAAAGTAACGTTGGAGATTGATTCCGTTGATGTAGTCTGACCAGGGCAAATATAAACAGAGGCCCAGATCTCCATGCTAACTCCCCCGGCACTGGTTTGGTATTCGTAAGGTCCGGTTTGTGTTAAATCCGTGCCAGAACCGGTACGCAAGAATGCCGAGTGGTTAGGTACAAGGACTTTATTTGTGCTCGAGCATAGTGTGGAAATCGCCCCACCAGCTGGAGGATAGTAGAAATTTGACGGCACCACATAACTGCCGGCCGAGTTAGGTGGCTCCCAGTTATAATTAGGTGGGAAATAGGGGCTAACTGGCGGTCCGGGGTTGCCCTGACTAGCCAAAGCGGTTTGACTAAGCACTGAGATTGACAACGAGAAAGACATAATCATTATTACCAGCCAGCTAGTCATTCTACTGAGGTATTTTGGAATCCTAGCGCGCATAGTTTTCTACCACTTCTCTTAAGGCCGGAAACAAATAATCACCCGCTTTAACTCCTTGTTTCTCTAACTCCACAATTTGCTTAGCGGTGCGGTGAGCGTCCTCTTCTTTGCCTAGGTGCTGGTAGGCAATAAACGAACTCGTCAGAAAGTACTGATCTTTATCTGTACCGTTAAACTCCTGACTGATTACTTGTAGTTCGGATAATAGTTTGTCGAACTGGTAAGTATTTGAGTAATAGTTGGCGGCATCAATTCTCTGTCGCAACTTGTCAGCATCGCTAACACGCTGGTTGGCAATATTTTCTTTTTGAATAGATATGAACTTCTGGGGGTCTTTTAAGACAGCTTGGCTACCCAGGGCAACTGTAGCCGTCACTGGCTTATGTTTGTTCCGATTATCTATCACCTTCCAAACAGTAGCAGCGGCCAAAATACTGACCACACATAGGCTTGCGACCAAGTAAACAACCCGTTGTCGCTTGGATAGACTAAGCCAAAAGTTACTGAACCACCTTTTAACGACGCTAGGTGAAAACTTCTTAAATGGCAATGTTGGCTTGATCACTATTGTCCTTACGCTTTAGTAATCATAATACTAGTTAACAGATAATGTATCAATCAAAATTTAACGTTTCCAGGCTAGTGAAATCCGGGATACCATTTCAAACAAGTCAGCCAGCGGCGGGATCGTGTTATCTTCAAAGTAGTGATCGGTCCCCTGAAAAATTTCCTCCGTCCTCAGGCAAATTACCTCATCGGCCATCACATGAATCCGGTTGAGCGCCTCAAAACTAGCCACCGGTGTGGCAACAATTAGCCTCTTGAGCACCGTGGACTGCAAAAATTCGCCGGCAATCTCTAGAGATTCGCCGGAGTTGAAACCATCGGAAACTACTATCACAACATGCTGATGCAGTAGTTTACGATGGATATCACCATCATGCCCGAGTAGCGCATTATAATTGTGAGCTCTTCCCCGCGCCGGCCTAGATACACCACCATCATCAGTTTGATCAAATTCAAAGCTGCCGGCTGGGCGCATATTGTAATTAAATACCCTCTCACTGCCCAGACTGCTCAGGGCATTGATATTACCAGCTTGTGACTGGTCGCCGGTAAGTAGCAAGCCAATCGTGGCATGAACCTTCATGGCTATCTGGGCCGCCACAATCACTGAACCCTCGCTCAGTGCCACGATGTAACATGGTTCATTGGCATAATGGACCAGCTTGTCGGCTAGTATCCGCCCGGCCTCTGCCCTACTCTTAAAATATTGCGAACTCATTACTCATCAGTTTAACATGCGCTGTACGATCTGGCCTACCTCTGTTAATATACACTGATGAGTTTATCTATAGGCATAGTCGGATTGCCTAATGTCGGGAAATCGACTTTATTTAATGCACTGACAGACAGTAATATTCTGGCGGCTAATTATCCTTTTGCCACGATTGAGCCTAATACTGGCATTGTGCCAATTCCTGATGAACGACTGAGTAGGCTTGCTGAACTGTATAAAACGCAAAAGATAGTTCCGGCTACTGTGACATTTGTAGACATTGCTGGCTTGGTGGCAGGCGCTAGCACTGGCGAAGGATTGGGTAATCAGTTTCTAGCCAACATCCGCACTTGTAACGCCATTGTCCATGTGGTGCGGGCTTTTGATGACCCTGATGTCCAACACGTCGACGCCGCCCACGACCCTAAAAAGGACATCGATGTCATCAACACTGAACTAGTGCTGGCCGACCTGCAGACTGTTGATCGGCGACTCCCCCAGCTTCAAAAGGAAGCCAAAGCCAATCCTAAGCTGAAAGCCCAGGTAGAAGCCTTAGAACAAGTTCGTCAGCTTTTAGATGCGGGTAAACCTCTATTTAGTGAACCTGAACCCAAGAATCATGAATCGTGGGATTGGCTTCAAAAAGAATTGCAGCTTCTGACTATGAAGTCGGTTATTTATGTCTTTAATGTTGATGAGTCGACGCTTGGGGATGAAGTTAAAAAAAAGCAATTGAATGAGCTAGTGACGGGTTCAGAAGCCATCTTTGTCTGCGCCAAACTAGAGAACGAACTTCAAAGCTTGGACCAGGCAGACCGCCAGGAGCTGCTGCTCAGCTACCATGTCACAAGTTCTGGGTTAGATCAGCTGGTTCATGCTGCCTACACCAGCTTGGGCTTACAAAGTTACCTAACGGCTGGAGAAAAAGAAGTTCGGGCTTGGACAATCCCGCATGGCTCCACTGCACCGCAAGCCGCTGGCGTGATTCATGGTGACTTTGAACGTGGCTTTATTGCTGCCCAAGTTATAGACTATGACGATCTAGTCGCTGCCGGCTCAGAAGCCGCCGCTCGTGCCGCCGGCAAAGTTCGCACCGAAGGCAAGACCTACGTTATGCAACCCGACGACGTCGTCGAATTCCGATTCAACGTGTAGCGGCGAAGTCATTAAACCTGCGTCTCGATTGTGGGGCGGAAGCGGCGCGGAACTCGTGGCAGGAAGGTGTTATGTTTGGTCGTAAAACTCGCCTTAGGATAAGTATTCCGCGGGGTTAGCTTATTGAGTATGGGAACCAGCGGACGGCCAGGCACAGCCTGGGCATCAGGCTGTGGAACAAAATAGGATTGCAGTTCGGGATTGACTTCCGGAACCGGTATTTCTTCAAATTGGGCCCATGAGTTGGGCTGGCGTAGTTCCATAACCCTTTGCTGAACGTAGGTAGTTAGATCACGTAGCTGCTTTTGCTTGAAGCTGCTAAACTTCAGCTTCTTATTGATGGTAGTGATGCACATGGTGGAATCCAGAACGCTAGCTTTGAATTCTACTTCAGCCACCATATCGTATCGGATGTCTTCAAGTGTTAGATTAAACATCTTTTTATCGACCAGAAGCAGGCGCAAGTCGGTAGTCACAAGGGTGGCAAAACCGTTTTCGTACCAACCATGGATGAGGTTGGTAATCTGCTCGTTGGGCATAAGGATATGCGGTAATTCATGCATTTCGGCGGCGCCCCAGCTTTTCACGGTCACTCCAATGTTTTTCAGCTGAGCCTTAACATGGTTGATGTGTACCATCTTGGCTACCTCCTTACTTTCAAGTTTGTACCTTCATAATGCGCTTATTTTTAGTCATTTTCCGTAATCCTTTTCACTTGGGCGTAATGATCTTTATCACACGCATTGTGATAGAATTCTCTCCCTGCCCTAGCTCTATCTATTAATCTGTGAAACAATGTTTCTATGCTTGCAAATAAGTCGCAAGTTAGCGCACTCATCGACTTATTTCACCAGGGTACCAAGCTGACATATCGTAAAGGCGAATATATCATCCGGCCTGGGGAAACTTCTTCTCATGTGTTTTATATTGAACAAGGCCTGGTCAAGGCTTTTGACATCTCCAAATATGGCGAAGAAAACCTACTAATTATCCGGAAAGACCGTGAGATATTCCCGCTAATCTCGGCCATTACTGGCATGGAACGCGACATCATTTACCAAACCATGGGCGACGTCGTGGTCTGGCGGATGGGTCGCGAAGAGTATGTGCATGCCCTCAAGTCCGACGCTAACCTGCTCCGCCCCCTGCTTGATATGGTGACAGAGATGTACCGTATTCACAGTGAGCGAATCATTAACCTGGAGTACCGCACCGTGCGGGAACGCACGATTTCTTTCTTGCTCAGCATGGCCAACCGCTTTGGCAAAGCCACCGAGGAGGGTATCCGGATAGAGGTAAGCTTGCGTCATCAGGATATTGCCAGTTCTATAAATGCCACTAGAGAGACTACCAGCCGCGAACTATCCCGCCTGGAGCGTGAAGGTTTGATCAAGAACACTCAGCAAAGCATTATCGTAACGGATATCAAAAGATTACAGGGTATTTTGTCCTAAAACTCACAGTGCGTCCGTAATAACTTTTGTCAAATCAGTGATTTGGCCCCAGCTGCTGCTAGAAAAAATGACGATTGAATATTTGTGACCATTCTTTTCAACGATGGCTACATCATTAATAGCTCCGGCAAAGTAGCCAACTTTGTTCCAGACATTGCTACAGCCAGTGCAGCCCTGACGAATACCTTCAGGATTCTTAGGCACTGCCAGAGAGTTAAATGCTAATTTGTAAGTGGCGTCATTTAGGCCTAGTTCGCGATGTTGCAACCGTTTCAATACCAATGCCGTGTCAGCAGCCGTGCCAAGTGCCGGGCTAGCGTTAGTAATCGTACCCTTGTAGCCCTCGGCAGCAATCTTCTTGTCCAAGGTTTGCCAGCCAAATTTATTGGCGATGGCTTCGGCGCAGGCATTGTCAGATAGGCGAAACATTAGATCAACACACTCGTCATAGGTATGGCCATTAACGATGGCTGTGGGCCAAGTACTGACCGGAACCTTCTCCGCCAGCGGCTGAAGCAAGAAAAGTTTGTAAACACTGGCGACGCCGAGTTTTTTATCAGGATTATGGCTAGCTAATTTCTGATTATTGTCTAGGTCTTCAACGTAAATACCCCATGTCTGTGGTTGCCGGGTGGCTACCCAACTATCGACAGCTTTTTGAACCTGGTCAGTCACCACGGGTTTTTTCTCCGCCATTAGGTCATGACCTTTAACAGCTATGGGTGAATTACTAGAGTCATAATTAGTAACGGATTTATGGTGTTTGAACCATGCAACAGTTCCAGCAGCGATTAGCACCAGGCCGACAACTATAAGTAATTTCTTGCGACGGCGCGGACGTTTGCCGCGGTTGGACTTCATAATGCTTATTTTACACGTTCGCGGTACGCGCCGGTTGTCGTATCAACTGATATCAAATCACCGGTTTTAACAAAAGCGGGAACTTTTACGGATATACCAGTTTCTAGTTTGGCGTTTTTAGTTATAGCCGAACTAGTGTCGCCTTTAACTGCGTCTTCGGCATAGGTGACTTTGAGCGGCACGTTTTTGGGCAGTTCAATGCTGATTACTCGCCCGTCGAAAAGTTGGGCTTGGACTTGGTCACCTTCTTTTATATAGCCTGCCTGGTCAACCATATCGGCAGCGAGCAACTCAAACTGCTCGTAAGTATTTTGATCCATGAAGTGAAAGGCTGTGTCAGAGTACAAGAATTGAACACTTTTTGTCGTCACGTCGGCTGGTTCGATGGACTCATTGCCCTTGAAGGTCTTGTCCAGGACTTTGCCGTCCATCAGACTCTTAATCTTAACGTTCACAATGGAACCACCCCGACCCATAACTTTTTGGGCATACTCCACCACCCGGTACGGAGTACCGTCTAACTGGAATATCTGCCCTTTCTTAAGATCCGTCGGTCCAAACGCCATGAATTCTCCTGCTAGTTAGATGCTACAAATGGCAGTAAGGCGATGTGGCGAGCGCGTTTGATAGCGGCGCTCAAACGGCGCTGTTCGTGCTCTTTGAGGCCGGTTTTCTTGCGGGTTTCAATCTGTCCGTACTGGTTTACATAGCGCTGCAAGGTCTTAAAGTCCTTGTAGTCAAAATAAGCTACGTCCGTTCTATTCTTAAATATCTTTGCCATAAAATTCTCCTTATTAGAATATTGTAGGGTCTATTTCTGCTATCAAGCGAGCAATTATTCTCGATTCATATACAAAACCGTCACCCGTAGTTAATTGCTCCCATAAGTCATTGCTTTTGAGGGCATCCACACCCGCTGCGTACTCGTCAAAGACTCCTTGCATACTTATTTCTAGGCCTTGCCTCTGGAATCCGGCTTTTAGTAAATCCTCTACACTCATATCTTCAACGCCCATTATCTCTCCTTAAAAAGGTATATCATCCAAATTAATGGGTTCGTCGCCAATATCTTCTATGACAACATCATCTTTCTTCTTCGGGGCTGAAGCTTCGCCTTTAGGCGTCTGGTCAAATTCACCGCCACCACCGCGGGCACTGCCACCACCATCGCTATTGCCGCCACCCGGGCCACCAAGGAAGGTTACGTCTTGGGCGTTAACTTCTACCTTGCTGCGCTTCTGTCCATCCTGCTCCCAGCTGCGAGATTGCAGTCGTCCGTTAACTAAGCAAGGGCGACCTTTGGTCAGGTACTGCGCCACACGCTCGCCTAACGGACCCCAGGCAACGATGTCAATATAGTCAGTGGCTTCTGTCCAGCTGCCGTCTGCAGCCTTATAGCTGCGGTTTAGTGCCAAACTAAAGCTACATACGGATTGTCCACTTGGAATTTGTCTGAGCTCCGGATCCCGCGTCAGGTTCCCCATCAAAATTACTTGGTTAAAAGATCGAGCCATATTATCCTCCTTAAAAGAACTATGTCTTCCAGCCCTATGATCTTGGTTAATTTTCGGCGTAACTGTTCCGGTACGCACTCACCGTACCTATTTAGTACGGTTCACTAACGTTCCTCGCAGTTTCACCAAAACTTACCTCAAGCTCAAAGTTCTGTGAGTTAATTGTTAAGTATTTTCACATTACGCTTGAGTTGGCTATGGTGTCAAGCATGAGCGTTTTGTTACTCTTCCGTCGCGTCTTCTTTGTCTTCACGGTCATCGGCGCGGGCGCCACGGGCTTCAGCTTTTTTAGCTTTGTCGGCTTTGGCTTCTTCGGCTTTGGCGATGGCCTTTAGATCTGGCCGGGTGATCAAATAACGGATCACCTCGTCCACGATGTTGAGCGCAGACTCTACCTTGCGCACGCTCTCACCGGGTAATTCCGCGGTGTAGAAGACGTAGATGGCATGTTCCTGTCGCTTGATAGCATAGGCTAGCTTGCGCTTGCCCCAGTTGTCGGTTGATATCACTTTGCCGCCGTTATCAGTGATGATTTTGGCTACCTTTTCTTCGGCCTTTGACAGGTCGACCTCGAGGTCGGGGTGATACAATACGGCAATTTCGTATTGGTTCAAGATTTAACTCCTTCTGTTGGTCTTACGGGCTACGCGCTCTAAAGTTGGCCGTAACCTGAAGCTGAGTTTTTCAGCTCCCCACATTCTACCTCATCCACCCCTGTTAGTCAACCTAATTAAAGATACGCCTAATATGCCGGTGTCTTCGGGGGAGAGAGCCAGACAAAATGTATTCCATTTTGCCTGCGCGTGGGGAGGGGGTGTCCCCCTCCCCAGTTTTAAAGCCCGTATTGTTGCTTATAGTAGTCGTCATACAACGCCGACTGCTGCCTCTTATAGCGCAAATACAGCAGCCCCACCACCAGACCCAAACATGCTCCTATTCCAAGTATGATTACCAGTATCTTCAAGATTAATGAGATGATAGAACTCTTTTTGCGACCCAAGCCTACAATTTGCAGCCCATCCTTAACTTCAAAACTCACGGTGTCGCCTTTGACTTGGGCCTTGGACTGTTTCCAGCTGCCACCAGTACCCGTATAGAATCGACGGTCATTGTACTGCTTGCCAACGCTGGGTTCTAACTGCATTGTTACGACTGCCGGGCTGCTAAAGCTGTCGATTAAGGTGTTATCTTCTGCTCGGCAGCTGAGTGCATATGGTCCAGCAAATAACGAATAGTTCTTTTCCACTGGCGGTAAAACACTGTCGTCGCGAATCGCACATAAAGCATCCTTCGAAACCGCGCCAGCGGGTACTTTTACGGTCATCCAACCGTCAGCGGCACTAAAAGTACCGCCAGCGGTCACCGTTACGTTAGCAACGAAACTGGTAGTTGTTACCTCGGCTGTAACGTAAGTTGATTGATTACCATTGGTATCCACTGCTTTAACACGGTAGAAGTACTTAGTCAGGAAATTTACTTTGTTATCGCTGTACACAGTATCTATTAGTTGATCGTTTACGGTCTCCCAATTTGTTTGGTCAACTGACCGCTCTAACACGTAATGGCCGATACCCACGTTATCCGTGGCTTGCAGCCAACTGAGGCTAACAAAGCCTGTGGCTTGATCAGCTACGGCAGTAAATTGAGTCGGTGCATCTGGCGCGGTAGAGTCAGAAGTGTCCACTGGGGCGGCTGGTATTGCCTGGGAATCGGCTGATGCTCCTGGCTTGGTGGCTGTCGGGCCTGTCCCAGGCTTCTTGGTCGAGGACGATCCACTGCCTGAGCCGCCGGTCGAACCGGAAGAGCTTGATGATCCGCTAGTGGTGGTTGTCCCAGGAGTCGATGTTACCGGTGGCTGGCTTGTGGGAGACGAGGAAGGTTGTTCCTGAGGGCTATTACCGCTCGGAGCACTAACAACGGTAACTGTAGTAGATTTGGTTGTCGATAATTGCCCATTATAACAAGTTAAGGTGTAGGTCTTCGTCCCTGTGGTCGCTGTGTCTTGTGTTCGATTAGCGCTTTTGCCAGCAGGCGGTGTACTCTGCCCCTGCCAGGTGCCTGATGCTGTACAACTCTGAGCATCACTAGTAACCCAGTTAATGGTCAAGGCGCTGTTTTGGGTCACCCTTGAGTTGCTTGGCCAGATGTTAACAATAGGCTGCTTGGAGCTGGACTTAGCTTTCAGGCCTAACGCTATTGATGAATTGGCATACGCACTGCCAGAAAAAGTAACTTGTGTACTAGTTACGGTGGTATTGTCCTTGTATAGGCGCCAGAAACTGAAGTCGTAATTAGCGTTGTTAGACGATTCAAATACCAGTCGATAACTGCCAGTAGAAGTGAGACAGTCCGGTGTCTTCTGTGAGCCCAGATCGGCACCGTTTAGGTAAATATGAAACGTGGCATTCGTTTCTGGCAAACCGGACACCGGTATATTGGCACCACTACACGAAGCAGCCGAGGAGCCGTTAATCATGGCATAGCCAACGCATCCAAACATTATCACAAACGCCAGCATAAGTACGGGCTTGGCTTCATTGGTATAACGAATCCAGGTCCGAAAAGACGGCTTGTGGTATTGGGCGTCGTGGGAGACTTTTTGTCTTGATTTAAACATAATTGGTCAATCTGATTATGCTTCAGATTGTACCATTTTTTTAGGTGGTGTTTTAGGCGGTGTCTTCGGGGAAGTTTTCGGCATAAATTTCGTCCGGCACAGTTTCAGCAGCCGGGGCGCCGAATACCTCATCTAGTGAATGGATCAATACTTCGCGCGGGCGGCTACCGTCCGCCGGCCCCACAATACCCTGCTCTTCCATAGTTTCTATCAGTCGGGCGGCCCGGCCATAGCCGATACGCAGACGGCGCTGCAGCAAGCTGGTGCTAGCTTTGCCGCCTTCAATGACTACTTTAATAGCGTCCTTCCACATGTCGTCATCGGCATCTTGACCACCGTAATCAGCTACAATACCACCCTTCCCATTGAGCTGAACTGGTTGCGAGATAATCTCGTCATCGTATTGTGGAGGTCGCTGGTCTCGAATAAAGTCGGTGACCTTGTTGGTCTCCGGGTCGTCAATAAAGGCGCCCTGAACACGCTTGGGTTTGGGCATATCGGCTGTTAATAGCAGCATATCACCGGCCCCAAGCAGCTTCTCTGCACCCATTTGGTCAATTATAGTACGAGAGTCTACCTGACTAGTGGTAGTAAAGGCGATTCGGGCTGGAACATTGGCTTTGATTAGTCCGGTGATAACATCGACTGAGGGGCGCTGAGTAGCTAGCACCAGGTGGATACCGACAGCCCGGGCTTTTTGGGCAATACGAACTATCAAGGCTTCGACATCACGGGCGGCCATCATCATTAGATCTGCCAACTCGTCAATGACCACCACAATGTACGGCATGCCCTCTTCTTTTTTGAGGTTGTTGTACTCGGCGATATTGCGACGGTTGACCTCACTAAGTGCCTTATAACGGCGCTCCATTTCCGCGACGGTCCATTTCAATGCACTAATACATTTTTCTGGTTCGGTAATAACTGGGGTTAGGAGGTGCGGGATGCCATCGTAGGGTTTTAGCTCAACCTGCTTGGGATCTACCAAAATAAGTTTCAAATCCGACGGGCTATTACGATAGAGCAAGCTGGTGAGTATGGTGTTGATCATGACTGATTTACCCGATCCGGTCTGTCCGGCTACTAACAAGTGTGGCATTTTGGCCAAATCGCCGACAATCGGCGTGCCAGCAATGTCCTTACCAATCACAAAGCTCAATGGACCACTCATTTCTGCCCACTCTCGAGACTGGAACAGCGAGGCAATCCGGACTGTTGCCGATTTAATGTTGGGCACTTCTATGCCAACGGCACGTTTGCCAGGAATTGGCGCTTCCATGCGGATGGAGTGGGCGGCTAGGTCAAGGGCCAGGTTATTTTCTAGAGCCGTCATTTTGGTTAATTTAACGCCAGTTGGTGGCTTCAGGGTAAATTGGGTGACACGGGGGCCAATATTGGCACCTTCCATCTCGACTTCGATATTAAAGTTAGCGAAAGTTTCGCGGATCGTGTCTGCATTGCCTTCCACGTCACCAGCGTCGGCCTTATCTTGCTTCTTGCTCAAGAGTTCGATCGATGGGAACTGCCAGTTAGGATCGCTAACAGCCGTAAGCGCAGCGTGGTCTTCACTCGGCGCCAACTTTTGGGCGGTGTTCTTAAGCGTCGCCATCCTGGAGCTAGCGGAATAGTGCTCTACGGGTACGCCCTCATTTAACTGGAAGCCAGAGTCATGAGCTTTAGCCTTGAGTTCACTCAGATCAGTGTCATCGCTTTCCGGTCGCTTGAACAGATCCAGTAGCTTTAAAAGCACTTTGGGTGAGATTCCAAACAGTAGGAAGAACATTAGTACTGTAAGCACAAAGAACACAATTGCTGCCGGCACTTTATCCAGCGCGCTCAGCGCCACACCACCAATGACTCGGCCCACGGCTCCGCCGTGGCCGCCGACATATTGGCCGGTCAGTTCATCCTTCACCACAAACCCGACATGCAGCCAGGTAGCCGCGACTACTAGAAAAGCTACGATGCTAAGAGTACTTTGCAAGGGAACTTGGTAGTCTTCGCTTTTGAACTTCCAAGCCCCAAACAACACCAAGGCGAGCGGCGTTAGGTAGGCTGCCCAGCCGGCTGTCGCATAGGCGGCGTGGAATAAGTTAACCGGCAACGGGCCTCCGGTATTAAAGCCACCCAGCAGCAGGAAGAATCCTACAATAATCAGGGAGATCGCTCCGGCCAAAGGCAAAAACACGGAGCGTTCTTTGACTTCGTCTTTCTTCTTTCTAGTTTGTTTTTTTCTTTTTGCCATCAGCTTGCCCTGATTATACTACTTAAGTTTCGCTTGGGGGAGTAGTTGGAGGTTCTGGCTTTGCACCCCTATCATTTAACATGTCAATTCTGTTGTCCCATATATTGATTGCTCTATCTAGAGAGCGATCCTCGGGGTACTCTGACTTGTCTGCCATTAGGCTGTTGCGTGTTAGGGCAGCTCCCCACTGACGGACACGCGGGTCATTAGGATCTCTCGGTATACCTGCTTCGGTTTGCAAGGCTGGATCATGGTAGCGCGGAGCGCCGTCTGGCTGAGATGTAGTCATGCCAAAACTATAGCAAAAATTACATCATTTGTCAATGGTGCTCGTGCTTATTGACCCCTAGTCGGTACGAGCGTCTTGGCCAAGCAACTTAGCTCGCATTTCTTCAAAGCGTTTCTGTTGCTGCACAGCGATGTCTTCTGGTGATTGCACTGCCTTGTTGGCATGAACGGTCTTGGCTTCTACCTTGCCGCCAATGATATTGACCACCGGAATGACAATCGGTGAACGTTGGGTGTATTCGTAAAGGAAGTGGGTAACATGCTCCCTGATCTCTTGCTTGAAGCGATCCAGATCAACACGCTTGAAACGCTGAGCAACTGCCCGACGTAACTCCACACGGAAGTCATTCATCAGTTCTTCACTATCTCTCATATATATGAACCCCCGACTGATAATATCAGGGCTAGTTAGCAACTGGCCTGATTTCTTATCAACCGTTAGGATGACCGCTACCAGACCTTCTTCGGCAAGCAGCACGCGGTCTTTAACCACAATATTGCTGACTAAAGCGCCGGTTTGGTCAACCAGTAAGGTACCTACTGGTACACTGCCGGTAATTTCCATTTGATCCGGGGTAAACTCGATGACTTCGCCGTTTTCGGCGTTGACGCAGTTTTTGCGTGGTACCCCCTGCTCTACAGCTATATCAATGTGACGTTGCTTGCTGCGATAAGCGCCGTAAATAGGTACAAAAAACTTCGGTCTGGTCATGGCGATCATTTCGGCATACTCTTCCCAGCTGGCGTGGCCAGAGGTGTGGAGCGGACCAATATGATCAAGTTCGGCGTTGCGGTGTTCATAGACGTGTACGCCTTTGCGCACCAAACCATCGACCATTTTCCCAATCAAAGCATCGTTGCCTGACTCAGGAATCGGCGAACTGGACAGAATGACCGTGTCCTGTTCTTTGAGCTTAATGTGCTTGTGGTCGCCACTGGCCATGCGCTGCAGGGCCGAGCTGGGCTCCCCCTGGGAACCGGTACAGACAACCACTAGTTCATCGTCTTTAAAAGACGCAGCACTAGCGATTGGCACAAAGGTGCCTTTGGGTATTTTCATGAACCCATGGCGAACAGCCATTTCTAATGTACTGACCATACTCCGGCCATCCATGGCAACTTTTTTGTTGTGGTGTACGGCGGCATTGACGATCATCTGGACACGCTTCATGTTTGTCGAAAACAGAGCCACAAAGATTCGGCCAGGAGCTTGATCCATAATATTAATGATGGTCGGCTCAATAATGCTCTCCGACGGCGTTCGTCCTGGGCGATCAGAAGTCGTGCTCTCACTTAGCAGTGCCAGCACGCCCTCGTTACCAAGTTCTTTTAGTCGGTCATAGTCAGTTAACTCTTGGTCGAGAGGCTTCGGGTCAAACTTAAAGTCGCCAGTGTTTATAAGCCGGCCTACTGGAGTGTCCAGGACAACCACCGTTGACCCGGGTATAGAGTGCGTGACGCGTACTAGTTCTAGGAAGAATTCACCAATTTTTAGTCGTTCGTGGGTGTCTTCATTCATGGTCACGGTGTGCAGCTCAAAGCCATCTGGCATTGGCAGGCCGAAGTTCTGGAAGATTTCTTCTACGCGGCCAATTGTAAACTTGGAGCCATAAATTGGTGCTGGAAAGCGCGGCACAATGTGCGGCAAGCCACCAATGTGGTCCAGGTGTCCATGGGTCATGATGTAAGCTCGCATCTTATGCCTGATGGATTCTAAGTAAGCAGTGTCGGCGATGCCGTAGTTGATGCCCGGCAGGTCGACGCCAAGGTCATTACCGGCATCAATCACAACGGCGTCGTTCTTGTATTCGACGAGGATCATGTTTTTGGAACCACCACCGTCCATGCCGCCCAAGCCAATTACTCTCAGTCGAGGATTGTTATCGATAACGTTGGCGCGTGGGCGCTCTTCCGGTCGGATTGCCGAGGCATCCGAATACTGGCTGAGTAGTTTGTTAGCATCGTCGTGGTTCCGACGTTGGGCGCGGATAGCCGCGCCGCGGCTAGAGTTTTTGAGTGTGCTGACCATCTTGGACTTAGGTGCTCCACTTTTGCCTCTGGGCGCGCCTGAGCCTTGGGCTCCGGGACGCCTTGCTTGGCCGTCCTGTCTTGGCGGACGAGGCGGTCGATTACCCGAGCCATTGTTCTGCCTCGGGTTTTGATTAGGTTGATTGTTGTTCATTTACTTCCTTTCTAATTTCGAAGTGTTAGATCTTTTCTAAGATAAGCGGGATGGCCATGAAGTCATCAATTAATGTCTGTCTCATGGACCCGTTATAAAGTGCGGCTGCGGGGTGGAATAAAGGCAGATATACCCTGCTCTGGTAGCGTTTGGGTTGGCCATGCACTTGGCTAATCTTGAGGCCAGGGAGCAAGCTATCCATGCTATGCCGTCCCAGCGTCACGATTAGTTTTGGTTTGATTAGGTCGAGCTGCTGTTTTAGGTACGGTAGGAACGCAGCCTTTTCTTCTGGCAGCGGGTCGCGGTTGTTGGGCGGCCGGTACTTAACGATGTTGGTTATGTAAATATCCTCACGTTTAAGGTTAATTAGCCCTAGCATTTCATTTAGAAACTTACCGGCCGCGCCGACGAAGGGTACGCCTTGGATATCTTCGTTCTTGCCTGGCGCTTCGCCGATGAACACCATGTCAGCATCAATATTGCCATCGCCAAACACCAGCTGGGTGGCTTGCTTGGCCAGATCTTCGCAGACATTGTCTTTGACGATCTGGGCTTTCAGTTGATTGAGCTTATCGTGCTTATTTTTTGCCATGTAATCTAATGAGTTTCAAAAAGTTGTAGCCAGCTCCGCTAAAAAATAGCAGAGCGAGTAGGTAGTGCCAATAGCTGCCAGAGTCAATCGCCCAGGAAGCAAATATGTAGGCCAGCAGGATAAACAAAGCAGCTTGGAACCAGAAATATGATCGGTCCGGATTTCTGCCAAGTTTAAGAAGTATTGTCGCTAGGATACTTTTATTACTTTGGTCTGGCATGTTACTTTTGACCTTTCAATTCGCGAGCTGCTTCCTTCATGCTTAAGTTTAGGCGCCCACGATCATCAATCGCAACCAGCTTTACAGTAACCAGGTCGCCTTCTTTGACTACGTCGCTAGGCTTGTTGACCCGCTCTTCGCTCATTTCACTGACGTGCACCAAGCCGTCTTTGCCCGGCATGATGGTGACAAAGGCGCCAAAGTCCATGACCGTTGCCACTGGAACATCCTTGTAAATTTTGCCCACTTCCGGCTCGGCTACCAGCTGGCTAATGTAGGTGCGAGCAGCCTCGATTGATTTCTTGTCAGGGCTGGCCAGGAAGATTGTACCGTCATCTTTGATGTCGATCTCGGCACCAGTCTCGGCAATAATTTTGTTGATCGTTTCACCGCCCTTGCCGATGACTTCACGAATCTTCTCTGGGTTAATCTGCATTGATTCAACACGCGGCGCGTATTCACTCAGGTCTTTCCGAGCTTCAGGCATCACGCTCAGCATATGCTCCAGGATATGGGCACGACCGGCCTTGCCTTGGTCCAGCGCTTGCTTCAACACCTTGATTGGCAACCCGTGGACTTTCATATCCATCTGCAGCGCAGTAATGCCCTCGCTAGTTCCAGTGACCTTAAAGTCCATGTCACCGGCAAAATCTTCAGCGTCGGCGATGTCGCTGAGGATGTAGGGTTTATCACCGTCCATCATCAGACCCATAGCAATACCACTGACGGCGCGTTTAAGAGGAACACCGGCATCCATGAGTGCTAGGCAGCTGGAACAGGTGGCTGCCATTGATGTGGAGCCATTTTGGCTCATGATCTCGGTAACAGAGCGAATCATGTATGGGAAGTCAGCTTCGGAGGGCAATACTGCTGTTAGGGCTCGCTCGGCCAGGTAGCCGTGGCCAATTTCGCGGCGACCGGGAGATCCTAGACGCTTAACTTCACCAACCGTGTAACCAGGGGCATTGTAGTGGTGTAAGTAGCGGCGCTCACCTTCTTTTTCCATAGTATCGACTAGCTGGACATAGGACATAGGAGCCAAGGTCACGATATTCAGAGCTTGGGTTAACCCGCGAGTGAATAAGCTAGAGCCATGAACTCGCGGTAGCAGTCCAACTTCGCTGGACAGTGGTCGAATTTCGGTCAGTTTGCGGCCATCAGGTCGGATGCTTTCTTCGACTATGCCCTTGCGGACGTCTTTGTGAACGGCCATGGTTAGAGCTTCGTCATATTCAGGACGCAGGGCGACGTACTCGTCTTCAAACTGCTCGGCAAAGAAATCATGGAACTCACGCCTTAGTTGATTGATCAGCTCATTGCGCTCCGGATAAGGTGCGCGGACTTTGTCGCCCAGTTTACCCGCTACCCACTCGTCTACCTTGCTCTGAATAGAGTCGTCAGGTAAAACCAGCTCGTACTCCATTTTTGTAGCACCAATTTTATCTGCCAGCTGTTGCTGTAGCTTGATAGCTGGCTCCATAGCTTTTTGAGCGAACTCTAGGGCCGCAGTGATTTCTTCCTCGGAAACTTCGCTAGCGCCGGCTTCTACCATCATGATGCCGTCCTTGGTGCCAGCTACCACGAGGTCTAGTTTGCCCTCGTCTAATTCTTTGGCTGGTAGGAAGGCTTCGAATTTATCATCCTTCATGCCGACGCGTACGCCGGCCACTGGACCGTCAAACGGCGCTCCAGTTAGACAGAAAGCCGCGCTCATGGCGATCATGGCGATCATGTCTGGCCGGAATCCTGGATCCATGCTTAGCACAGTAGCGACGCCCTGGACTTCTTGGCGGTAGCCCTTTGGCCACAGTGGTCGGATGGGTCGGTCAATCAATCGGCCAATCAATATGGCATCGTCGCTCGGACGGCCCTCTCGCTTAATGAATCTAGAGCCGCTAATCTTGCCAGCTGCATACATTTTTTCTTCGTAATCAATCGACAGCGGGAAGTAATCCATGCCTTGAACACTACGCTCTGAGACCATAGCGGTACCGAGCACCACTGTGTCACCGTAGCGCACAATTACAGATGCCGAGGTACGGAATCCAACACGGCCAACTTCTAAACTGAGCTTACGACCGCAAAAATCGGTCTCTACTTTAATAATGTCTTTGCCTAATGGGTTAGTTGTTTGTCCCATACTTTCCTTTCCTGACAGATACGTCGCAGGGTTCAGATATACGTCAAAGTTCGTATAACTGTGCTCTACCACGTATCTAATTCCTCTTAATTTACGAGGGCCTATTGACTCTCTGGTTCCGGATAATTCCAGAGAAATATCCAGAACTAAGGAGTCAAACCTTAGCGGCGAATGCCGAGTTTCTTGATTAAGCTCAAGTATTCTTGACCATCTTGTTCGGCAATGTATTTAAGCAGTCGTTTGCGCTTACCAACAGCCTGCAACAAGCCACGGCGGGCCATGAAATCATGCTTGTGAGTCTGTAGATGAGCCGTTAATTCACGCACCCGCTCGGTCAAAATACCTACCTGGACAGCTGGTGAACCAGTGTCTTTCTTATCCCTCTGCAAATCCGCGACAATTTTAGTCTTCTTCTCTGTTGAGATCATGCACTTCCTTATAACTTACATTAGAGATTACTGATGGCGTTGCCGCTATTCTAGCACACTCTCCCCTGTTAAGCAAGCGTCAGGTCCTCCTTAACAGTGTCGGTTTGCAATTCAGCAACAATACTAGCGTCGGCAAGTCGAAATTTGCCAACAGTAGTGCGTTTTAAGTCTGTCATGTATGCTCCCGTGGTAAGCTTTCGACCGATATCCTCTACCAAGGAGCGGACGTAGGTGCCTGATGAAACTTTGGCAGTGAATTTTATGCTGGGATAAGCGTAGATTACATCTGTTATTTCGTAAATTGTTACCTTCCGGGGTTCTAGTTTCACTTCTTTACCTGCCCTTGCCAATTTGTACGCTCTCTGGCCGTCTACTTTGATGGCCGAGTAGATCGGGGGTACTTGGTCGATTTCTCCGACAAAACCCTTTAAAACTGCTGTTATGGCTTCCAGAGGCGGCTTTTCATCCGATACCTGAGTCTTCTCACCCTCCTCGTCCCCAGTCGTGCTGGTTTGGCCCAATTTCATGGTTACTTCGTAGTTTTTATCCAGTTTGGAGAATTCCGACGCCCGTTTGCAGTAGGAACCGATCGTCAGCACCAACAAACCAGTAGCCAGCGGGTCTAATGTCCCGGTATGTCC
>CAZARM010000008.1:0-38839 GCA_964487615.1 uncultured Candidatus Saccharibacteria bacterium
CTGCAAATTTGACAATAAATAGCGGCTGCAGCTTGCCCTTAGGCAGTAACCCCACTGCGTCAACCGGCAGCGGCGGGCTATTCTTATATGGAACGCTGACGGGATCAGGAACCCTGATATTTACACCTAAAGGTTTAGCTATGGAATCGACAGGAGTACTTTCCGGATTTAACGGCTTAGTAATTGGAAATAACTTAACCGTTGACGGGGCTACTTTAGACTTGACTAGTTACACAGTGGTTGACGTCAATAATCATCTTACCCTACAGAATGGCGCAGTCTTCACCGCACCTACCGGCACTATGACCGTAGCTGGAAGCTTTAGTAATTCTGCTACTTTTAATCCTAATGCGGGCACAGTAGTCCTAGACGGTACCGACCAAACCATAATAGGCAGTACTACTTTCCATAACCTCACGAAGCAAGTAAGCTCGGCCTCAACTTTAACTTTGCCGGTTGGTGTAACCGAAACTATTCAGGGTTCGCTAACGCTGTCCGGGGCTAGTGGACAGATACTCAGTCTGGCGTCGGCTTCCCCTGGTTCTCAATGGCAAATAGACGCTCAAGGTGGTAGAAGCCTAAGCTACTTAGGCGTGACTGACAGTAAGAACATGAATGGTGCCACACTGGTAGCTTGCAATAGTACGGATAGTGGCGATAACACTGGCTGGAGCTTTAATCCTAGTTCGTGTAATCCGGTGGTGAGTAGTACAACTTTGTCATCAAGTTCAGCTAGAAAGAAGGTTCCTGGAGCTGGTTCCAGCTCAAATAGCGAGGCTAGTACTGGCACAACTACCGAAGAATCAACCGCTCCTACTGAATCTCCTAAGACCGTAACTGTGTCTCCGTCAGTTGTGCCCGAGATAGTGGCAGCTGGCATCCCACGTGGATGGATAAGTTGGATTGTGGCCGGGTTGGGCGGACTACTACTCTGCTTAATGTTGATCATTCTGGCCAGCAAGCGACGGCGACGAACAACCGCAGAGACGACAACTATCTTCCCTGACAACTTTAACTAGTGATCCGGTTGATTGGTTTGATGCCGGTTGCCAAACCCTGGTCATTCACAATTATCAAAGCGGCGTTGAACTGCAAGGGACCTTCGGTTTCTAATTCGTTTTTGTTGATTACTCCATCACGCCAGCGAGGGATTACACTGTCCAGCCTCACACCCAACGAAGAGTGCAGCGTGCCGCACATGCCTACGTCTGTCATGTGAGCGGTACCCTTGGGTAATATCATGGCATCTGCGGTTGGTACGTGCCAATGGTCACCAATCACCGCACTTACCCGGCCGTCAAGGTAGTAGCCGATGATGCGCTTTTCGCTACTGTAGTCGCCGTGGAAGTTAACAATCGTGGCAACTTTTGGTTCGTCTTTGGTTTCTTCCAGGATAGTGTCAATAACTTTGAGTGGATTGTCAGTCGGTTCATTGGCGTGCTTGCCTACAATTGCACCCAGCAAGCTTACAACTAATACCTGCCCCTTCGGGGTTTTGATCAGCCTCCAGCCCTTTCCTGGCTTTTCGCCAGGATAATTTGCAGGACGAGTGGTAAGGTTTGTGGCCAGAGTTTCTTCGCGTTTCATGCTATGGTTTCCACCACTGAAGAAATCAACTCCAAAAGATTGCAGCCGCTGCATATCAGTGAGTGACATGCCCTTGCCGTCAGTCACATTTTCTCCCTGGGCAATTACTAGATCAATATTGTTTTCTTTTCTCAAAGCCGGCAACAACTGGCCAACCACTTTGATACCAGGCTCTCCCATAATGTCCCCGACATAGAGAATATTCATGGCCTTATTGTAACCGAACGGGCTTGTTGCCTTCGAGATAGCAGATTTGGGTGGGGTTTTCGATTGCCGTTTGGACATAGGTAGCTTTGGCGACACTGAGGAAATTGCTCAGGGACCGTAGGTCAACAAATTTGTAATCCGTCAGTTCGTCTTCTTCTAGCTTGATGGCAGCGACTTGTTCTGCTAATAAGGTGCCGCCGTCAAAAGTGAAGAATAGTGAGTCCTTGAACCCACTGTCCCCCGGCCGGTAGGCCAGGACGGCTAGGCGTAAGTCTTGCGTCTGAAACTTCAAGCCCAATTCCTCCATAACCTCCCGAGCAGCTGCAGTAAGTGGCGATTCACCCTCATCAACAATACCACCTGGCAAATTCCAGCCATCCCGATAGGTGGGCTTAACCACCAGAACCTGCCCATCTTTGTTGCGTAGCAATACACTGGCCGCCATTCGCTTAGCAGGCAGTGCATTGAACCACTCGTGGGCTGGTAGCAAATCTTTAGGCATGTTATTTAGCGAATTCGATCGCTCTTGTTTCGCGGATGACGTTGACCTTGATGGTTCCAGGATATTGCAGGCTAGATTCAATCTTGGTAGCAATATCCCGCGCTAGCTTGATAGCACCGAGGTCATCGATGTCCGTAGGAGTGACAAAGACGCGGATTTCCCGACCAGCACTGATGGCATAAGATTTCTCGATACCGGGGAATCCATTGGCGACGTTCTCTAGATCCTTCATGCGCTCTGCAAAGTTCTCTGCACTAATGTTGCGGGCTCCTGGGCGAGAGGCACTAATGGCATCAACAACGCGGACAATCAGCGCTTCGGTAGTGGTGGCCTCGACGTCATCATGGTGCTGCTCGGCAGCCAAGGCAACTTCCTCTGGCGCACCGTATTTGCGCAACATCTCACCACTAATGTGGTGATGCTTGCCTTCCATTTTGTGCGTTAGGGCTTTGCCCAGGTCGTGGACTAGGGCGGCGTACTTAGTAGTCTTGACGTTAGCCCCGACTTCTTCGGCAATGATGCCAGCTATATGGGCCATTTCAGTAGAGTGCTTCAGAACGTTTTGGCCATACGAGGTACGGAACTTCAGCTCTCCCAGTAGTTCCAGGACCTCACGAGGGATGCCGATGATGCCGACTTCTCGGGCAGCGTCCTCGCCGGCACGTACAACTTCTTTCTGAACGTTCTTTTGGGCTTTTTCAACGACTTCTTCGATCCGTCCGGGGTGGACCCTGCCGTCTTTAAGTAGCATTTCAAGAGCCTGGCGAGCAACTTCCCGGCGCACAGGATCAAAGCTAGACAAAATAATCATGCCTGGTGTGTCGTCGACCATAATGTCAACGCCGGTGGCTCGCTGCAGTGCCTGGATATTGCGGCCTTCTTTGCCGATAATTCGGCCCTTCATTTCTTCGTCTTCCAGCTTCACGGCAGACACGGTGCGCTCAGCCGTTACTTCACTGGCCATTCGTTCCATAGCTTCCACAATTACGGTACTGGCCTTTTCCTCGGCCATTTCTTTGGCTTCATTCTGCAGTTTGGTTACCAGCCCGACTAAGTCTTCCCGGATGTCGCGTTCGGTCATCTTCAACAGTTTTTCGGATGCTTCTGATTTAGTTAGCTTGGCGATTTTTTCCAGCTTGTCTTGTTGCTTCGTGCGAATAGCCCGAATCTCGTTCTTGAGTTCTTCGACTTCGTCTTCGCCTTTTCGCAAGTTCTCGTTACGCTTATCTAGATCGTCAAGCTTCTTGTCTAGCGTTACTTCGCGGTCTAGTAAGCGCTGTTCGATTTCTTTGATTTCTTTGCGCCTAGTGGTTTCTTCTTTGCGCGCCTGGTCTGCCAGCTGGCCGGCCTCTTCGCGGGCTTCAGATAAAGCCTTCTCGGCTTCTTTTTTGGCTTTTTTTAGTTCACGGTCAGCGGCCTCCTCGGCACTGCCGAGTTTTTTCTTTGTTACGGCGCGGTTTACGCCAAAGCCCGCAGCGGCCCCAACTACTATAAACAGTAGGGAAATTGGATCCATAGCTACCTCTTTCTAAGCTGTCCGAAGTCGGCCGAGGGCAATCACTATCACTTCATTAGCCACTTGGCTTGAAAACTTCAGGAATTCAAAAATTAATAAGAAAATTCGGATTTTGTCCCAAAACTCGCGGGTAATCCTAGGCTAAACTATACGATTTTGTGCGCCAAATCACAAGAAATCTCAGGTTTTTGGCTTGGTCGTAAAGGCTGGCGCTCCATACTCTGGGATGACCTGGCCGTCACTTTCCCCAGTCAGTAGCCTCTGGAGCGCCCCGACCTGCCATGCCTGCCCTTGCCCACCTATGATTGGAATTTCCAAGCCGCCAGCCAGAGCGTTAGCGACACTTGCCCCGATTCTTAGGCCCGTGTAGCTGCCCGGCCCCTGGAACAATGTAATACCCTCAATATCATGCCAGTCTTTGCCTGCGGACTTTAGAAGTTTTGCAATTTCTGCGTGCAACGTTTCGGCTAGCTGACGGTG
The DNA here is from genome assembly GCA_964487615.1 of uncultured Candidatus Saccharibacteria bacterium. GTDB lineage: Bacteria > Patescibacteriota > Saccharimonadia > Saccharimonadales > CAZARM01 > CAZARM01. The sequence continues at coordinate 4,293 of CAZARM010000008.1, forward strand.
AGCTTGCCAGGTTTTGTGAACCAATCTCTTGTCGTCCTGGAACAGTCCGACTTCTGACTCTGGTTTGTCGGTGCGAATGCTGAGGATCAACATACTCCCTCCAGAACATATTCAAGATTTGCGGGTGCATGTATGGTTAGTTCGCGGCTCTGATCACCCACACTACTGAGACGCACACTTAGTCGAGCCTCGGGCAGCACGTGATGTACGGCTTCGGCCCATTCAATTACAACTACTACGAAGGGATCGTTCAGTAAGTCGTGCAGCTCGTGCGCCATTAATCCGGCGTCTGCGAGCCTATAGAAATCAAAGTGATGAAGATCTTTGTCACCAGCTTTGTACAATTTGCTAACTGTAAAAGTTGGGCTGGCGACGCGGTCTAGACTGCCCATACCCCTAGCCAAGCCACGCACAAAAGTGGTCTTGCCACCGCCCAAATCGCTGACTAGTTCTATGACTTCCCCGCCCTTCAGATTTTTACCAATATTAGCAGCAAGGTCTTCGGTCTCTCCTGGCGTTTTAGTCCTCAGTGTAGATTTCATCAGTTAATAGTAGCTATTTCCGCCATTGCCCACAAGCACGTGCGCTATACTTGGTTATATATGTTGCAGTTGAGTAAGTCGCTTTTGAATCGTCCTGTATTGTCGTTACGCACTGGCGGCATAGTTGCAACTGCCGTAAGCCCAATTATTAATCCCAACAACCTCAAAATCGAAGGCTTCTACTGCGTTGATAAGTTCTCTAAAGATCCGTTGATTCTGTTGGCCCAAGATATTAGGGACATGATCCCCCAAGGATTAGTCGTCAACGATCATGATGTTCTTACCACAGCCGATGAGCTAGTTCGGCTTAAGGACGTGTTGGAACTTAACTTTCAAATCATGGACAAGCCGGTGATAACTGTGAACAAAAAGCGCTTGGGCAAAATCAACGATTACGCTGCCGATTCAGAGAGCCTGTTCATCCAGAAACTATACGTCGGCCAGTCGCTCCTGAAGTCACTAACTGGAGGCCAGTTAAGTGTCGACCGCAATCAAATTGTCGAAATAACCAATCGCAAAATAGTCATCAATGATCCGTTGCAAGGAGTTAAAGCCGGGTCACCTGCCACTATGCCAGCAGGTTAACTCTCCCCGTTCAAGACGCTCTTAATGTCATCGTAGTTATAGCCCTGTCGTGAGAGATATTGCATCAGTTTGAGATTGTCTTGGTACTTGGTTTGCTGGCGTTTACGTTCAATCAAATCGCGCAGTACTTGGCGCTCGTCGGTGTCGTCATTTTCCAAAACTTCTTGGATGATTTCGTCTTCAATCCTTTTCTGTCTCAGTTCCTGCGTCAGACGGCGTTTGCTAGCGGATTTAAGTAACCGCCGCGTGGCCACCCAGCGCTCGGCGAAGTCTTGGTCATTTATCCAGCCACGTTCTCGTAATTTATCCAGGATCGCTTCGCTACTATCCGCATCGTATTCCTTACGTTTCAGATAATTGCGCAGTTCCCACTCACTCCGCGGACGATGTGATATCAAATTCAGTGCCCGGTCATAGCCCTTTTCAATAACCGCCCTGGCCCTTAGCTCTTCTAGCTTACTCTCAGTAAATTCCTGGTTTTTCTTTATTCCAGTCGCCAGCAGCTCGGCCTCACTCAAACTAAAGACGTATTTGTCATCCAAATAAATCGAGTATCGATCCGCTCGCTTAACCTGTTGCTTGATCGCCGTGATTTTCATAATCACTGGTTTGAGAGGTAGTCAATTCCTTCTATGAGGAGTTTGAATCTATGATTTTGCCTAGCCCAAATATTTTTTGACTCAGAGCTCTCAGGAGCCGGCTGGGTTTCACTATCAGATATTGCTTCATCTCTCGTTCCTTCTGGAAGTGGGGTCGCGGGCCTTTCAAAAGCTAGGCTTCGAAGTTCATTGAACTCTACCATTTTACGCCTCCTTAGCGGCTGCTTCTGTGACACTCGTGGCTATTTCTTCCATAATTTTGGGGTTGTCTTCCAAGTATTTTTTGCCTGCTTCGCGGCCTTGGCTGATTTTGTTGCCTTTGTAACTAAACCAGGCGCCGGCTTTTTCTACCACGCCGTACTTAGTGGCCAGATCCAGCACGTCGCCGGAGCGAGAAATGCCTTCGTTATACATGATGTCGAATTCGGCTTGACGGAATGGTGGCGCAACCTTGTTCTTGACTACCTTGACACGCGTTTGGTTGCCAATGACATTGTCGCCCTGCTTGATTTGGCCGATGCGTCGAATGTCCATGCGCACACTGGCGTAGAACTTCAGCGCGTTACCGCCAGTAGTGGTTTCCGGATTGCCAAACATGACGCCAATCTTCATACGAATCTGGTTAATGAAGATCACTGTGGCGTGCGAGCGGCTAATGACACCCGTCAATTTACGCAAAGCCTGGCTCATCAAACGAGCCTGGAGACCCGGCAGGCTGTCGCCCATGTCGCCTTCGATTTCAGCCCGCGGTACTAGCGCTGCTACAGAGTCAATAACAATAATATCGACGGCATTAGAGCGCACTAATGTTTCAGTAATTTCTAGGGCTTGCTCGCCATTATCGGGCTGTGAAAGTAATAAATTCTCAACATCTACCCCGATGCGCTTGGCGTATGCTGGGTCGAGGGCGTGTTCGGCATCAATAAAGGCCGCCGTGCCGCCGGCTCGCTGAGCAGCCGCAATGGCATGCAGCGTTAGCGTAGTCTTGCCAGAGCTCTCAGGTCCATAAATTTCTACGACGCGGCCTTTAGGTAAGCCGCCGCCCAGGGCTAGATCAAGGCTGAGTGATCCAGTTGGGATTGTCTCTACATGAGCCCGGTGACCCTCCCCCAACTTCATAATCGAGCCTTTACCAAATTGCTTTTCAATACTTTCTAGTGCCAGGCCTAGCGCCTTAGACTTGCCAGTAGTTTGGGCTTCGGTGGCCACAGGTTTTTCAGTTTTTTTGGTATCTTTGTCAGCCATATGCATTGCTCCCTCGCTTGAAATGTCAGTACTATTAGTATAGCAAAATTTGACAAAACGTTTTATTACTATGCTGCTAACGCTTTATCTTTGCCCTTTCACCTCTTTAGCTCAGGGTTGTAGCTCAGGGTTAGCTCAGGGTTGGACCCTGAGCTAAGCATTAGCAGAATCTGTAACATTGGGCCGATGGTGGAATAGCGTGGTTTTAAAATGCTTACGTCTTCTTTATAATGAGGGAAAACTATGCGTATATCAGATTCGTTGGTGGAGAAGCTGTTAGAGGGCGCAGGCAAAATTACGCCTGAACAGTTGACGAGCCTGCGTGAACAAGAAAAAGCCGAGAAAAAACCACTGCAGGATTTGGTCATTCAAAACAGCCTTATAAGTGAGAAAGATCTGACTAAGCTGTACGCGTTGGAAATTGATATTCCGTTTGTAGAACTCAATCCTAAAGAAATCAAGCGGGAGGTCTTAAAACTTATTCCGGAGCGTGTTGCCCGCCAGTACGCCGCTGTGGTATTTGGCGTAGACGAAAAAGGCAACAAGATGCTGGCACTCGAGGATCCTGATGACATCCAGGCTATTAACTTCCTGCAGAAGCAGCTAGGTACTGAGGTTAAAATCAATGTCGCTACAGCCAGCAACATCCAGGGCGCTCTGGATCAGTACCGAGGTAATATAGGTAATGAACTGACCAAGGTTGTGGCTGCTGATTCCGCTGATGAAGAAGCTGAAGAAGAAATCAGTGAAGAAGATCTAGCCGAAGATTCGCCAATTGCCCAGACTGTTAATTTACTAATCGAATATGCTATACGTTCTAACGCTAGCGACATCCATATTGAGCCTAGAGAGAACTACATCATAGTCCGCTACCGGGTAGACGGTATCCTGCGTGAAGCCAACAAACTGCCCAAGAAAGTCCACGGTGCTCTGGTTTCCCGTATCAAAATATTAAGCAACCTAAAGATCGACGAACGACGCGCACCGCAAGACGGCCGCTTCAAGATCCAGATTGGTTCGGAAGTGTATGCCCTGCGGGTATCTACCCTGCCGATCGCTGAGGGCGAAAAAGTTGTAATGCGTATTCTGAGCGAATCGTCTAAAGCCGCTACCCTTGAGGAGTTAGGCTACTGGGGCTCAGCCCTGGACAATGTCAATAAAGCTATCAAACAACCTCACGGCATGATCCTGGTAACTGGCCCGACTGGCTCAGGTAAGTCGACTAGCTTGTTCAGTATCTTGAGCTTGCTGAATAAGCCCACTGTCAACATCTCTACTGTTGAGGATCCGGTCGAGTACAAGATTCCTGGTGCCAACCAGACTCAGGTTAATCCTAAAGCCGGTATGACTTTTGCCTCAGGATTGCGCGCCCTGCTACGTCAAGATCCTAACATCATTATGGTAGGTGAGATCCGTGACTCAGAGACTGCTGACCTGGCCGTTCAAGCCGCGCTGACTGGGCACTTGGTGTTCGCAACACTGCACACCAATAATGCCGCCACTTGCTTGCCACGCTTACTGGATATGAAGATTGAGCCCTTCCTGATTGCCAGTACGGTGCGTGCGGTAGTTGGTCAACGCTTGGTTAGGCGTCTGTGCGTGGACTGCCGGGAAATCTACGAGCCTGATGCCGCTAGGCTCAAGCAAATTGAATCTATATTTAGTATCAAGGATCCGGCAGCTATGAAGCGTCTGCACGAGTTAGACGAGCTCGCTGCAACTGGTGGTATTGGCAAAGCGATTAGCACGGGTAAGGTAGAGAAAGAAGCTATTGCAATTGGCACTACCGACACTGCAATTAAAAAACTCTGGCGCGTTCACGATGGCGGCTGCGATCAATGCAATCACGTAGGCTACAAGGGCCGAATGGGGATATATGAAGTATTGTCTAATTCTAGTGCTGTACAACGGCTGATTGTGGCTAACTCAACGTCAGAAAATATTCAGGACCAAGCCGTCAAAGAAGGTATGATTACTATGCAGGTAGACGGCCTAGTTAAGGCCTTGCGTGGTCAGACTACCATAGAAGAAATATTGCGCGTTACGGCCGAGAAATAAGTAAGACTATGTTTTTTAAATACAAAGTTGTTAACAAAGAAGGTAACACTCAAACTGGCAACAGTGAGGCTGCTAGCCGTGAAGAGTTGATCGCTAGCCTAAACCGCCAAGGCCTAAGGCCAATTAGTATAAAGATTGCAAACGCCGAGAAGAAGGCTGGATTTTTTAAACGCACTAAGAAAGTTAAGCTTAAGGACTTGGTCATATTTACCAGGCAGCTGTCCACGATGGTGTCTGCCGGCGTTCCTCTAACGCGGGCGCTGGCCACTATGCAAACTCAAACCGACAGCAAATACTTCAAGACGGTGGTAGGCGGTGTGACCAAAGACATTGAAGGCGGCATCTCTTTGGGCGATGCTTTTGCTAAGTACCCCAACGTCTTCTCAGAAGTCTATGTCAATATGGTACGAGCTGGTGAAGCGGGCGGAATCCTGGACGAAATCCTCAAGCGATTAGCCTCCCAAGTAGAACAGGATTCCAGCATGCGCAAAAAAGTCAAAAGCGCCATGACCTACCCGATGGTAATCTTAACCATCACGATCATCGCCTTCTTCGGCATTATGACGTTTGTGATCCCCAAAATTGGCAAAATTTTAACCGACCTCGGCGGCCCTAATGCCAAACTGCCTATCTATACCCAAGTTCTATTGAATATCAGTGGTTTCCTGACCAGCGCCACAATAATACACCGCGTGCCCAATGTAATTTTTATAGTCATCGCCATGTTTGTAGGCCTGATCGTGTTGCGCCGTTATATCAATACCCCAAATGGCAAGTACAAATTTCATAGTTTGCTACTAAGAATCCCAGTGCTAAAAACTATTTTGGTCAAGGTGGCTGTAGCCCGGTTTGCTCGGACTTTTGCATCACTGATGAGTTCTGGTGTAGCAGTGCTTGACGCGCTGGAAGTAACCGGCGGGGCGATCGGCAATAAAGTTATCGAAGGGGAGCTGAAAGAAGCTGCTAAAGCAGTCAGAAACGGCAAGCAGCTCAGCGTGCCACTTAGTGCTAGCGCCCATTTTCCGCCAATTGTCGGACAGATGCTAGCCATCGGCGAAGAGACTGGGCAAATTGACACGATCTTGGTCAAGGTGGCTGATTTCTACGAAGAAGAGGTCACAACTACCATTGATGGTCTAAGCTCCATTATTGAGCCCATCATGATTGTAGTCTTGGGTGGTATTGTCGGCCTCATTGCCGCCAGCGTAATGGGTCCCATCGCTTCCCTCAGCAAAAACATCGGGAATAATTAAGCCACGCTTCGCTTGCTCATGAGGGAAGGTGACTCCTCCCCTCATCGCGCAATGAAATCGAAGATTTCTTTGGCTCTCCTCTCCCAAATAGGAAACATTAAGTCCGACATAAAGATCGGACTTAATGTTGATTAAACTATTCCCAGGCAATCACGGCCAATGGGCAAGCGAAGCGGGGCCTATGCTTGACTCTACGATGCTAATGGTTATAATCATTTCCAGATACTTTCACCGACTCTGTTACGCAGTGTCGCTGGAGATCGAAATATTAAACAACAATTAATAACGTCGTAAGGAGGGTGGGTCTCTATGACACTCCATCGTAAACAAGAAGGTTTCACCATTGTGGAACTTTTAATCGTCATCGTCGTAATCGGTATATTGGCCGCTCTCGTCGTGACAACGTTCACAGGTATTCAACAAAAAGCTCGGGACACTGAGCGCCAAACAGACATCAAAGCTATCCACGGACAGCTAGAAGCCTACTACGCGCAAAACGGTTCATACCCAGCATTAGCTGAGGTTAACGACGCCACCTGGCGCTCAACTAACATGAAGGGCTTAGACACTGAAGCTTTGAAAGATCCTAAAGGCAGCGCCGCTACTCTTGCATCGAGTGTCAGCTCAACAGCTTACGGCTACACGGTTACACCTAGTACATGTACCACAGCAGCAGCTGACTGTACTGGCTACACTCTGTCTGCTGATCTAGAAAGCAGCACGACAAACTTCACCAAGACTAACTTAAACTAATACTTTAATCGGTCAATAATTAGACCCCAGGGGCGTTACCTCTGGGGTCTTTTTAGTTTGGCTTGAGGTATAATAACCATAAGCATGAAACTTCTATCCACTAGCCAGAGCGGCTTTACGCTTGTAGAAATTGTTTTGGCATGTGTCATCTTCCCGATTATCGTCGTCGGCATTTCCAATAGTTTTGACGCAGTGCGCAAAAGCTATACCACGGCTAAGCAATTGAATGAAATCTACGCTGTTTTGAGCGCCTGCCCAGAATTAGATCGCGGCATCCAGTTTATTTCGCTGACCAGTACTAGTAATTGTTATCCGAACAATACTTTCAATGCTGAGGGTAATAGCGGTATCCAATACACCTACAGCCCAACAATGACCGTGACAAACACTACGGACTTACCGGCTACAGATGCCTTACGCACGTTTCCAGACTCCAAGGTGATCGATGTCAGTGTTGGCTACCTCCACAGTAGTGCGCCTCCCTTAGGCCTGAGAGTCTTGATTACCCGCAACGGAATTGCCCAACAATGATTTCCCTAAAGAACCGGCAGGATGGTTTTACCATAGCTGAATTGCTGATGACAATTATTCTGACGGGGTTCTTTGCATCGCTTATCCTATATTTTGGGTTTAGTTACTGGCGCTACAGTTCGCTACTGGAAGCCGACACCGATACCCTGGTAACGCGACTTGATGCCAATGACTACTTGCGTGACAAACTTGGCACGACTTCCGGCTTGATTAACCAGAACAGCTTGGCAGACACCCACGCCATGAATACCGACCCGGTTCTAGGCAGTAACTATTGGATTCCTTTGCACTCCGTGCCAGGTAACACCCTGGCGACTGGCACTGGTACCGCTCCATTCATGTACTTCAAGCGACAAGCGACTAACTCCAGCGGTGCATACATAATGAACGGGGGGAGCCCTTACGAAGACGAATACATCTTGTATATCAATCGTGTCACCAAACAGCTAATGGTACGCACTCTGGCCAACCCTGCCGCGACAGGTAATGTTCTGAAGACTAGCTGTCCGCCGGCCCAAGCTACAGCTAGCTGCCCTGCCGATAAAGTAATTGCTAATAATCTGTCTTCGATAGATCGTAAGTACTTCTCACGATTTGATGCTGCAATTGACTTCACGGCGACGAATGACGGCGTTAACCCGTGCTCTGGCGGTACCGAGGGACAGTATGGTGGAACATATACCGGTTGTACCGGTTACGATTTTCAAGCCGTGGAAGTAGTAGAGCTGACCCTGCACATCGCTGAGAAGACCTTTTTGCAAACAACTAACTCTACCCGGAATGATACCGTCATTCGGGTAGCCTTAAGGAATATCTGAGTTATGCGACCACACAAACAGTCACAACAGGGATCGGTGATCGTTTCTATCTTGATTACAACCTTATTCTTAACCACCCTCATATTTGCCCTGTTGGTGCTGGCCAACAGTAACCTGGTCCGAGCTAAACAGCGGATATATCTATTGCAGGCCCAATATAGTGCAGAGTCCGGTGCTGATTCGGCCATCGCTACATTAAATGGTGGCAACACCAGCTATACGGGCACCGGCGGCAGCGATCTGACGGTCATCGCTACGACTGGCTATAAATCAACTTTCAGCACCGTTGTATCTGCTGGCAGCAACAGCTTGGAGAAGATTGTGACTTCTACTGGTAAGGTGTACGTACCGGCTTCAGCCACACAGCCCTCCTTCACCCGTAAAGTCAGCATTACGGTCACCGGCAAACAAGGTTCTGGCTATGCTGTCATTGGTGGTGTCGGTGGCTTAATTTTAAGCAACAACGCCATTATCGGCGGGGTCGTCTATACCAACGGCAAAATCACCATGTCAAATAACTCGATTATCGGCAGCGCCACGAACCCGGCCACCGTCTCGGCCGCGTATTACAACTGCCCTTCACCGGCTGACAGCACATACCCCAGAGCCTGTACCAGTGGTGAACCGATCAGCCTCACTAATTCAGCCCACATTTACGGTAGTGTCAGCGCCAATAATCAAACTACTGGCACTGGCATGACCAACAGTGGTTTAGTAGCCTCCAGCGGTGTCCCCTACCTGGCCTTGCCTAGTTATGGCCGAGCTCCCCAAAAAGCCGCCGTCGCCACGACCATAACGGCCGCAGCGGCAAGTTGCTCAAGTGGCAGCAAAACCTGGAGTGCCAATACCCATATCACCGGTGGCAATGTATTGATCAATAACAGCTGCACGCTGACCGTCCAAGGCGATGTCTGGATTGATGGTAATTTCACGATTCAGAACAACGGCAACATGAAAGTCGATAATGCCATGACTCGCGCCCCAGTCATCATGATTGATGGCAGTGCGGGCGGCAAATTTGATAACAATTCCGTGATTACATCCAATGCCGCCGGCTGGGGGTTCAAGTTCATCACTTTTTATAGTAAGGCGGCCTGCTCTCCAGACTGTACAACCGTTACTGGTGCCGACTTAGCTAATTCACAAGGGGTTCAAACCCTCACCATGCAAAATTCCGGCCTAGGAGCTAATACTTTGTTTTACGCTCGCTGGTCAAAAGTCTTTGTCAACAATAACGGTTCTGTGGGTGGCATCAATGGACAAACCATTCAGTTGCAGAACAACGGCAACATCACGTTTGGCTATTCAGTCGGTGGCGACGGTGCGACCACCTGGTATGCCAAATATTACCAAGTAACTCATTAGTAGAACTATTAAAAACAGTCAAAACTAAGCGCTGGTACTTAATACTCCGATTTATGTTAGAGCATCTCACGCCATCGTTGTCTGGCGGCGCAAATGGGTGAATAAGATAGAGTGAAACAGGGGAATATGCTATAGTGATGCTAAGATCTTATGCTTAGATGGGCAGCATATAAACAATGAATAACACACTTTTCTACCACGACAAACCGGTGTTTGGCTTAGATATCGGCTACGGTAGTCTGAAAGTCATGCAAATTGATGTCAGCGGCAAACGGCACCGAGTGACCGGCTATGGGGTTGCTACTTTTGACCCGGCCTGGATTCAAAATGGAGTTATCATGGACGTCGAGTCATTAGCCAAAGTTGCTCATCAGCTTTTCAGCAATAGTATTATCGGCAATATTAATACCCGTCGCCTGTCCCTTACCATCCCTACCTCACATAGCTTCACTAGAACGGTGACGCTACCTAAATTATCTAACAGAAAAGAGCTCACAGAAGCTATTCGTCTAGAGGCCGAACAGTACATACCAGTAGCCATTGACGACCTCTACATGGACTATGGCATCACTCGGGAGACCGAGAAAGAAACCGAAGTCTTGGCCGTGGCTACTCCCAAAAAGATTGTCGACTCTCACATGGACTTCACCCGACTTCTGGGGCTAGAGCCGGTAGCAGTTGAAACTACCATCAGCTCAGCTAGCCGTTTGTTTGTCCATGCTGAGCGCAACGATGTGCCAACTATTTTAATAGATTTTGGATCGATGACGTCGGACATCACTATTTATGACAAAACCCTAGTTGTGACTGGTACAACCGCTAGTGGTGGTGATAATTTCACCACTCATATTGCCGACGCTTTGGGTGTCACTCATCAGGAAGCCAATATTATAAAAACCAAGTACGGTCTGACGGTCAGCAAAAAACAAAAGGAAATCCTAGCCGCTCTAACCCCAGTACTTGACGTGCTACTAAAAGAAATCAAACGCATGATTCGCTATTACGATGAGCGTTCCGGCTCTAAGTCCAAGATTTCTCAGGTTGTCACTATGGGTGGTGGCGCCAACATGCCTGGTCTATCAGAGCACATGACCAATCTACTGCGTTTGCCAGTTCGGATGTGTGATCCCTGGCAGCACTTAGACTTTGCTGGTTTGCAACCACCGAATATTGCTGAAAAATCGATGTACGTCACGGTGGCTGGGCTAGCTTTGATCCAACCCGAGGAGATTTTCACATGATCATTGATTGGAGCAAGCCGTGATCAATCTCCTGCCACCAGATACCAAAAGCAATTTCCTCTACGCCCGGCGTAATACCAAGTTGCGCGGCTGGATCATAGCGCTAGGGGTGGCCATGGGCGGTATTGCCGTAATTGTAGTGCTCGGGCAATTTTACTTAAGCAACGTCAGCCATAACTTGCAGGCTCAAGTTGACCAAGGCAATGCCGAGCTGCAGACCCAAAAACTGGCCGAGACCCAAGCCCAAGTGGAAGATATAAGTAGCAGCCTGAAACTATCGCTGTCCGTACTCTCCAGGCAAGTCTTGTTTTCCAAACTGCTCCAGCAGATTGGCGCCGCTATGCCATCCGGGGCGGCCTTAACTGATTTGAGCATCACCAAAGTTGAGGGCGGTATAGACCTCAAAGCCGGCGCCGTAGATTACCAAACAGCTACCCAAGTACAACTAAATCTTCAGGACCCAGCCAACAAGATTTTCTCTAAAGCTGACATATTGAATATCACTTGTGGCAATCAAGACCCCGAAGCGGCCTATCCTTGTGCTATTGCAGTTCGTGCCCAGTTTGCCGACAACAACAACTTCACCTTTATACCCAAAAGTACCGGAGCGGGACAATGAATTCCAAACGCTTTTTCTTTGTCATGAGTGGCATTGTCATCATACTCAGCCTGGGGCTGATCGGCAGCACCCTACTAGCTAGCTCGGTGTTGAAAAACAAAGCCACGCATTTGACCGATCTCAAACTGGAAAACAAAGTCATCGAGAACCAACAGGCCTCTATTGGCCAAGCCAAAAAAGACATTGATCGTTACGAAGAACTGGTAAAGATCGCCAAAAGTGTTGTCCCCCAAGATAAGGACCAAGCCAAAACCGTACGAGAATTGATCAAAATTGCTAGTGCCTCGGGGGTAACGATTTCTAGTATTAGCTTCCCGTCATCTAACCTAGGTACTAAACCGACCGCGCCTTCCACAGCGCCAACGACCAATGGCGATAACTCTACACCGGCTCCTGCTGCACCAGCAGTCCCGCCCTTGAGTCAGGTTAAGCCTGTGACCGGTATCAACGGAGTGTATCAGCTTGATATCGCCATTCAGACGGGAGCTACTTCGGCTATTAGCTATTCGCAGTTGATCAAGTTCCTTGATAGATTGGAGCAAAACCGTCGGACATCCCAAGTGAGCGACATAGCCATTAAACCATTGCAGACGACCCGCTCTGGCTCACGTTTAACATTTAATCTAGGAATAACGGTATACATAAAGCCATGAAATTGCCCAAGCTCAATGATGTTCCTGCCAAATTAAGTCCGCTTATTCGCGGCGCTCGCCAGTATGTGGTAGTTATTTTCGTCATTGTGGTAAGTGTTTTATACGCCTTCTTGATCGTCCGCACTAACCAACTAGCTCAATCGGAACCAAGTGATGAAGCCGTTACCGAAAAGCTAAAGGCCACACCCAGGCCCAAAATCGACCAAGCCACCGCCAACAAGCTAGAACAGTTGGAAGACCAAAACGTCCAGGTCAAAACCCTGTTTAACAACGCCCGCAGCAACCCTTTTTCAGAGTAGTGCATAGCGGCCAGGGTTCAGTTCCCATACTTCCTTAGGTTAGATTCGTGAGCCCCAACAATCGCTCGGGAGCACTCATATGGATAAGGCACAAATGTAAAGGTGTAGTTTTGCTGCTCACCAGCAGTTTCAATCACCATCGTGCCGTAGTGAAAAAGCCGGGAAAACAAGCCGGTTTGCGACATAGTGACATCCTGAACATCACCAATGCTGAGCTGCGAAACTTTACGGTCTAAGATATTTTTATATAAAACCTGGGCAATTTTCTCAGACGTTACAAACACCACGTTGCTCCTATATAAGTAACCGCCGATGGCTGTCATCCCTAACGAACCTAGGGATAGTAAACCTCCGACAATTACTAAAACCGGGCGAATAACGCTTAGCTCAACCAGATCTTGGTCACGCAAGAAATAACTGATCGCAATGACAACACCCATAATTACCAATGTCATGAAAATCCCGGTCAGATAAATACCGACCAGCCCAATAGGATGTTTATGGATCTCCCATACAAGTTCTTCGCCCTCATCAAACTCAATGAACTTAAAGAATCGTCGGCCCATGGTACTCAGCCTCTGCTGGGCAGCGTCGCGGTTGGGCGTCCCGGAAGATGAGTTGTCAGGTGGGACTGAAGCTGGTGTTTGAGGCGGCACTGGTGGTGATGTCTCGTTAGGTTTTGGTAGTGGCGGGACTTGAGGTGGCATTAGTTTATTATATCAGTGAAGCCTGGTCGCCGTTGTCGACTTTTTTGCCTAAATGTTTATAGGCCTTAGGTGTGACTTTGCGTCCTCGGGGAGTCCGTTCTAGTAGACCAATCTGCATCAGGTAGGGCTCAATGGTGTCTTCGATGGTCATGCGCTCTTCTGCAGTCAAAGCAGCTAGCGTTTCGACACCCACCGGTCCACCCCTGTAGTTGTCAATGATTGCCAGGAGCAGCATGCGGTCAGCGGGGTCAAGCCCTAAGACGTCAATTTCCAGTAGCTCCAAAGCCTGGCGGCTGATAACGGTATCAATGATGCCGTCGCCATTAACGTCAGCGTAATCCCGGACTCTTTTCAGTAACCGATTAGCAATGCGCGGCGTCAAACGCGCCCGGCTAGCCAGTTGGTCAGCTGCTTCAGAGTTAATCTTGACATTCAAAATTCCAGCGGCTCGCTCGATGATTTTCTTGATCTCATCCGGTTTATAGAATTCCAAGCGGTGCACCATACCGAAACGGTCACGAAGTGGCGCTGCTAGTGCACCAGCCCGGGTGGTCGCACCGATGATCGTAAACTTCGGCAGGTCCAGACGCAAGCTACGAGCACTAGGGCCTTTGCCAAGCATGATATCAAGCTTGAAATCTTCCATGGCGCTATATAGGACTTCTTCGATTGAACGATGTAGTCGGTGAATCTCGTCAATGAACAGGATGTCCCCATCAGCCAAGTTAGTTAGCAAGCTCGCCAAATCGCCAGCTCGTTCGATTGCCGGTCCACTGGTAATTCGAATATTGGCCCCCATCTCGTGAGCAATGACCGTTGCCATGGTCGTTTTGCCCAGCCCCGGCGGGCCGTAGAGCAAGATATGGTCCAGTGGCTCGCCGCGTTTTTGGGCGGCCGTAATCGCCAGTTGTAAGTTTTGTTTCAGCCGAGCTTGGCCTATGTAATTTACAAAGTCTCGTGGCCGCAATGTTATCTCTAGCTCAACTTCTTCTGGCACAGCGTCATCGCTAGAGTTAATGATTCTTTCGATCGCCACGCTAAACTATTCCCTTCAAAGCTTGTTTAACTCGCTGCTCAGTTGGCAAGCTGGCATCGATGTGGTGCAAGGCCTTGGCAGCGTCCTGTGGACTGTAACCGAGGGCTACTAAGGCTTCCACCGCTTCGTCTTGAGTTAACACACCGTCTGTCTGCAGTAGCCCCGTGCCGGTCAAATCAACTCCCGGCAAGCCAACTTTGTCTTTCAAATCTACCACTACTCTTTCGGCTACTCGCTTGCCAACTCCACTGGCGGCCTGGATAAATTTAGTATCACCACCGGCAATTGCCGATCGCACCGCTGCCGAATGGCCGACGCTCAATATACTAAGTGCCATCTTAGGCCCTACACCGTTTACGCTAAGTAGCAGCTCAAATAAATTCTTAGCTTCGATGCTCGTGAACCCAAACAAATCATGGGCATTTTCGCGGATATGCTCGTACACGTACACCTGAGCCTCTTGATCAACCGCCAGCTTTCCAAAATCTTCAGCTGCCATCAACAACCCATACCCTACGCCCCCCACGTCCAGCACCACCACATCTCCCACTTTTTCCCTAACTTCTCCCCGAAGCGTAGCAATCATCCCCTCATTATCCCACACCTCTTTCTGCTCAGGGTCCAACCCTGAGTCATGTCTGTTAAAATTTCGATTTGCTCAGGGTTGGACCCTGAGCCATAATGAGGGAATGCCTGGGAAAAACATCATTAAACAATATGCCGCTAACCAGTACTACCACGTTTATTCAAGAGGGGTAGCTAAACAAGTAGTGTTTAAAGATGCCCAGGATTTCGCTACATTTCTTGGTTTATTGAAACGTTACTTATCTTTAGAGCCTGCTCAACAGCCCAGTCATGGTTATTACCCTCATTTCGGTTCAAGACTTAAGCTCTTGGCCTACTGCTTAATGCCAAACCACGTTCATATGTTGATCTATCAGTATGATCAGACTGCTATGACAGAACTTATGCGCTGTTTGATGACCAGTTACGGGATGTACTTTAATCGAAAATATAAACGGGTTGGGCCCGTTTTCCAAAGCAATTACCGTGCAAGTCTGATAGATCGGGATAATTACCTGGATCATATATCCAGGTACATCCACTTAAATCCACAGGAGTGGGCGGCTTACCCATATTCCAGCCTAAAGTACTACACAGGTGAGGCTCGGGCAGAATGGTTAACTCCTAATATGATTTTAGAAATGTTCCCGACGAATGAACAATATCTTGAATTTCTCAAAGATTATGAGGACTACAAAGAGACTTTGGATGATCTTCAGTGGGGTCTAGCTAATAGCTAATGTCGCTTATGCTTAGCTCAGGTAGCTCAGGGTCCAACCCTGAGCTACCTAGCTACGCATAAGCAAAGTGGTCGCTATTGGGGGCTGCGGGATTGAGCGCAGCAGAGGGCGGCGGCTAGAGCGTCGGCACAGTCGTCGGGTTTGGGGACTTCTTTTAGGCCTAGGATGACACGGACCATCTCTTGCATTTGTTTTTTGTCGGCGCGACCGTGGCCGGTTATTGCTAGTTTGATCTGCTGCGGGGTATATTCGTGCAGCTCTAGGTCATGTTGTTTCCCGCAAAGCAGTACAACTCCCCTAGCCTGCGACACGCTCATGGCGGTAGTGACGTTTTGGGCAAAGAATAGTTTCTCTACTGACATAATGCTCGGTTGTAGTTCTTTGATGATCTGGGTTAGCTCGTCATAAATCGTAAATAGTCGTTCGCTGTCCGCTTGTTTAACTGGTGTTAGGATGACGCCGGCATCAACTAGTGTGACTTTGCCCCGAGAATCCACATCAATAACTCCAAAGCCTAATATTCCGGTTCCGGGATCAATCCCGAGTATTCTCATATAGGCTTATTTTAGCAAGCGGAGGCGAATCAGACGACTGCGGATACGCTGAAGAGTAAGTAGGGCGTCATTACGGTACTCATAAATGCCGTAACCGAGAGCTGCGGCAGAAACTAGCCCCAGAACTGCATAGTTCAATTTCTTGACGGTGCTCGATGCTGAACCTGCAGCTGTCCCTGTACCGCTCAAACCAGAACTAACTTTACGACAACGGTTTGTATCAGCATTACGCTTTTGTCCTGGTTGGCAATCTGTCGTAATACTAGCACCAGCTACCTTCCGGCAGCGATTGGTAGCAAGATTACGCTGTTGATCAGCCTTACAGGCAGCAAGCACTGAACCAGCAGCAGTGCTGGCTCGACAACGGTTAGTTTCTGGGTTGCGCTGTTGACCTATTTTGCAAGCAGCCAATGCTGCTATGGCTGTTTGGATTGTTTTACAGCGATTAGTGGCTGGATTCCTGAATTTACCTTCTATGCAAGCCGTAACAGCTACGCTTTCCTCGTCTTCAACCCCCTGCCCGCCCACACTAGCAGGCTGATTAGCGGACGAGGGTGTTGGATTATTTGTGACCAGCCAGGCAGTGTCGATTTGAGCCCATGAATTATCAGTACCGAGCTCTGAATACCACGGCGTTTCACTTAATGTTTCGCCGTTGGGGTCGGTAAGCCACGCATATCCAGTTGAGTTAACTAAGACTAGTTTGGTTTCACTTGAGTATAATGCTCGATACTCGCCAGGCTGGAGAGTTACATCTGGTAAGACGTACTTATGCGTGGCGTTGCTGCTGCCGGTGTAAATCGCATAATCCTTAAGATTAACTGTGGAAGCCTGGGGGTTGTAGAGTTCGATAAACTCATCGTCGGCGTCCGATTTAGGGGAAGCCGGATCAGGCAGGAGTTCTGTAATCAGCACCGTAGGATAATCTAAGGTGGGCGTAGGGCCTTGAGGCAGTGGAGTGTCTTCCGCACACGAGGGAGCGTCTGCAGCATCTGATGTCCGAACAAAATCTGCGGCATTGTTGTCTGTGTCCTGAGGTAGAGAATCGACGTTACATCGCTGCAGCATTTGGTCGTCACCAGGAATAACCGCTGATTCACCCTCGGAGCAGGTGGCTTCAGACCCCCAGCCTACCAAATCCTGTGTGGTTGACCCAGAATCGCTGAGACGAACAGCACCACTTTTGTCGTCTAACATGCGCACCCCAAACCGGACGGTTTGCCCAGATTGAACGCTACCGCTTAGGCCTAGACTGGTTGCCTCATCGCCCCAATCAGCTGTCCGGCAATTTTCAATCCCAGCCGCCACGGGCTTGGCATAGTCAATGCGCCAACCCTCTAGATCAACATCTTGGCTGCCAATATTGATTAGCTCCAAGTATTCTTTGTCAGGTGAAGTGGAGGTGTTGGCGCCGTCGGTCTTGATAGTGCTAATTACAACATTCGGATCTTGGGCGGCTGCAGGCGCGGAGAGTAACGTGCCAAACACGACTACCCCACTCATGATCACAATGACCAATCGCCTCCACATGAGGCTACATGCTAATCGATGGTAATTGTCTAGTTTGCGATAAAAATCACAAGCATTAGCGGTTTAACAGATCGTCAGAAATCTCAAAATTTACGTGCGTGGCGCTAACGTCATCGAGTTCTTCCAGGGCGTCCATCAGCCGCATGATCTTGCCGGCGGTAGCTTCGTCCTTCACTTTTACAGTATTGTTTGGTACGTAAGTCAGCTCGGCTTCTGATATTTCCAATCCAGCCTCTTTGAGCGCATCTCGAACTTTGGCTAGTTGTTTAGGGTCGCTATAGATAACTGATTCTTGGTCTTCTTCCTGTACATCTTCGGCTCCGGCATCCAGAGCTTGCAGCATTAAGTCATCGCCTGTACCGAGTACTCTAATCATACCTTTGTGATCAAACTGAAAAGCCACGGCGCCTTTTTCAGCAATATTGCCACCGTGTTTGGAAAACGCCAGTTTCACTTCCGGATAGGTACGGTTGATGTTGTCAGTGGCCGCCTCCACCATTATGGCCACTCCGCCAGGACCGTAGCCTTCATATAGGACTTCCTGAATTTGGTCACCGCCAAGCTTGCCGGATCCTCGGTCAACAGAGCGCTGAATATTTGCTAGCGGCATGTTGGCTGCTTTGGCTTTATCAATCGCTAGCCGCAACGAAAAGTTAGTAGATGGGTCATCACCACCACGAGCCGCAATGGCAATAGCATTGCCAAGCTTGGTAAATACAGCACCGCGGGCTGCGTCTTTGGCGCCCTTTTGTCGCTTGATGGTTGACCACTTGGAATGTCCGGACATATGTCTACTCCGTTTTGGTATCTGTAATTATACCGTACCTCTGTTTTGTTTTCACCCACAATAGCCCGCATACTCCAGCCACACAACCGTAAATCGCAATCATTGCAGGCAATGACAAAGATGCTTTCACTAAGGCGTGTGGCACGCGAGATAATAGTTCCACTAGTTCCAGTATATAACCTAGTAGTAGTTTTGCCGGCCAAGCTAGCCAACCAGCTAATCTGGGAACAAGCATTCCAGAGACGCCAGAAACAAATACAAAAAACATAGCAAACGGCACCAGCGGCACAATGAGCATGTTGGCCGGAAGTGCAATGAGTGATGCCTGCTGAAATATATATAGTACCAGCGGCGCAGTCATAATCAACGCACAAGCGCTTTCAATAACAATCGGCATGATGCCCCTTGGCTCCCGCCTCCAAAAGCGTTTGATGACTAGCGGCGCCAGGATCAGCACACCGTAAAACGCTAGAAATGAGAGGTACCAGCCGACATCAGACCATAGATAGACCGGATACCAACCAGCTGTTAGAGCTGCAACTAGTAGCAGCAACAATAATGGCCTGAACGTCCGCCCGTAGTACCAAGCTCCTAAGCCGAGTCCGCTGACAATTGCAGCCCTAACGATTGAGGCGCTAAAACCAGTGATTAGCAGGAACGAGACGATCAGTGATAATGACAAAACCAGAATTTGAAACTTAGAACGTTTGCCTAGTTTGTTACGTACAAAGTCTACGATAATTGTTAGGTTGTAGCCAGATACCGCGATAATATGAGTCAATCCTACTACCGAAAGTTGAGTTGTCACATCTTCCGACAATGTACTTCGCTGGCCAATTAGAAGACCCAAGCCAAATGAAGCGTGTGGTTCCGGCAAAGCATTCTGCATACCGGAAACAAACGTTAAACGCATTTTGTTAATCCAGCCAGTGTCACGATTGAGCACCCGGGCACTAGCAAATTTGATCGCTCCTTGCCTGGCACCGCCGCTAGGATAGATCTTCCCGCTCGCTTGCAGCCGGTCACCACGGAACACTGCCGTTAAGCCGATCGTTTCGACTTTGATTTTGCCAAGCATGCGACCAGTAACTGGTTGCTTGAAATCCAAGTTGTCGGCGTCAAAACTCAACTGCCCTGTTTGATTATAGGTGCCGTCAGTAGTGGCAGTTAGCTCAACTACCGCATTTTTACCATAGAAGCTCTGATAGGGGGCTAACTGCTTGGCGTACATCCCACCACGTAACAAACCACAAAGTAACCCAAAGATTAAACATGCTGCCAACGTAGTGAGATTCAAATTTCTGGCAGTTAGCAATAGTGCAGCGACACTAATTAATACAATCACTCCGTTGACGAATGCATATTTTTTGCCCAGACCGATTCCAGCCAAAAAGCCAACCAGGCCCACCATAATTACAGTCGTGCGCCGAACTAGGTGTCGCCTCATAATTAGTGCCTAGCAGTATAGCAAAAAATATCCATCTAGCTCTTCGATAAATTTGGGGTCAAGAACAGAATAGTTTGGCTTAGGGTGCAGTAGCCTTACAATAAGCCCATGTCTTTTCTTAGGAGGAACTGCGTAAGCCTTTGGCAAGTGGCCTATCTGCTCTTTGCTACCAGTTGGCTGTTCGCGCCTTATCTAAACGGCAATTTGTCTGACCGAGCAACATCAATCAGCCAATTTATGATACCCGGCATGCCTTACGCCTGGTTTTTTCGGATTTGTGAGTTTATAGCGGCGGCTCTGCTGCTGATTGTCGTTGTCGGCTTGTACGCAAGATCGCAAAAGCTGACCCTGCCGATCCTACTCCTGAGCATCATAGGCATAGGTGCACTTATTGATCTGATCGTGCCAACAACCTGCTTTATTTCAAATGGCGTGTGTCAAGAAATAGCGGGTGCGGAAGCAGTCGTCCATATGCTTGAGACAATAGTTGTTTCGGTTGCGTTGCTAGCTCTGACCGCTTGGGATGCCTGGAGAAACAAACGGACACCATCCCAAGTGTTCTTTATTTTGCAGATCCTTGTAGGGATAGTCCTGTTAGCCAGCTGGGTACACGAACTGGAGCTTGATACCCTGCTGCAGTTCTTTTATCAAGCGGGCGTGGTTGTTTGGATTACTTGGTTTGTTAGTGGGGAACTTGAAGGAGAACAGAAAACCTATAGGCTTCGTCGGAGTCGTGTGAATCAGCTCCTGGCTATTTTTGTTGGGCTACAGGGCATTGTCACCATTTTGATTGGCACCACCAATTTTGAATTTTCCCTGGGCAATACCTACTTTAACAGTCAGGCAATACTTTTTGCTCATCACAGCCTGGTGATAGGCGTAGCCTTTCTTTACTTAAGCCGTCACATCGCCCGCGGTGAGCGCCGTGCTTGGCAAGTTTTGATGCTTTTGATTGGGTTAGAAGCTTTGAAGTATTCGGTCCTGTTGCCGCAGCCATTTTTCCTTACTTTGTATTTGGCAGGTTTTGTACTCATATTTATTGCTAAGGATTTCTTCAATCGTGGCATGCAGGCTACGACTTGGCGGTCTAAAGCCTACGACGTCGGTATTATAATCTGTGCGGTAATTTTAGCTGCTAGCCTAGCCAGCGTTATACGCGCAATTACACACGGCACGGGAAGTGCTGATTTTTCACGCGCAGCGGTAACGCTGATACTGTCTGCAGGAGTGTTCATTCTTTGGACCTTATTTAGGCCTGCCTCACGTACCCGACTACAACCCAGTGCTCAGGAAATCGAGGAAGCCCAACTCTTACTCAGGCTTGGCTCTAACTCAACTGAAGATTTCTTTAAGCTGTGGCCGCTCGACAAGGAGTATTTTTGGTCAAAACGACGTGACGGCTTCGTAGCTTATAAGCTGGTAGGCCCTGTTGCCTTTGCCCTTGCCGACCCAATAGCAAAAAGCGATTACTTGCGCAAAAAAGTACTGGACGAGTTTGTGACTCATTGCCAGCTACATGGCTGGCGGGCATGTTTCTTGCTGGTTAGTGAAAAATCATTGCCCTTGTACAACAAAGTTGGGCTCAAAAGCTTGAAAATTGGAGCCAGCGCGGTAATCGACATCGAAAAGTATGTCTCAGAAACAGCCCGAAACAAATGGTGGCGATGGCAACGTAACAAAGGCAGAAAGATGAATTATACATACGAACTCATGAGTCCACCGCATGCTAATTCTTTAATGCAAAACTTGCGAGATGTATCCGATGAATGGCTGCAGCGTGGTGGCCATCAAGAAGAAGGTTTTGCGCTAGGCTATTTCAATACCGAGTACTTGCAGCGTTGCCGAGTGCACGTACTGAAGAATGAGATTGGCAGGATTGTTGCTTTTGTAAATGAACTGCCTGTCTTTCACGACGGCAATATGACAACGATTGATTTGATCCGGTTTGTTAACGACGCACCCAATGCCAACAACTACCTACTTTATTGCTTGCTGCACGGATTGGAAGAAGAGAAAAAGTACCAATTCTTTGACATGGGCTTTGTGCCTCTGGCTCGCATGCGGGGCAAATTAACAAATACTGTTCGCAAACTCGGAGCAAACCGTTTCTCGGCCGCTGGTCTAGAGCAATTTAAGAATAAATTTGAACCGGAATGGAAGAGCAATTACATTGCCTATGATGGTGATCCGGGTGATTTAGCGTTAATTGCGTTGCGGCTTGAGGATTCGATGGCAGTTGACTCTCGTGATCTGGGGAAGTAATAACGATTTCGATTCATTAGCTTGCATAACTAGTCGTTACTAGAGGAGCAAAGTGCAAACTATTGCAACTAAACTAGCAAGGCTGAGATATAAAAATTGAATCAACTCGCCCAGTGGCTAAATGCTACCCGTGCATCAGAATTTTGGGCAACACCATTTTGGGCAACAAATGGTAAAACATTTTTATAAATTTCCCTTCTACGAGCATCCTCAATTGACCCAAGATGCAATACTAATGATTTACCATTACGCGTTGTTAGCCTTATGCCATAAATCCGCGTGTCCGTACCTCTATGAGAGGGAGTTTGAAAAATATTTACCCGTTTCATAGCCACAATTTCAGTAAGATTAATACTGCGTTTACCAAGAATATTGTATGTACTAATTGTCGTGCCTTTGAGTGAAGTTTTAAGTGGCAGCCGAATAAAGTTTGCCATTATATAAAGCATTATTCCAATAATCATAATTAATGCCAGGACCGTTCCATCGAACGCTACATTACTCACCACTAGCGACCTAATGAAGGCATAAACGAGAAGTATATAGCCAATTGCAAATGCTATAGATACGAGCGATCCAATTGTATAGAGTACGATAACCCACCAAACTGCAGTAGCTTCAATTTTTGTGTTATTCATTTATTCATTTAAGCATATCATTTTGAAAATTAACCAAGCAACCTGGGTAAACTTATATAAGATGTGTGTACATTTTCCCGAATATGTTTGTATAGGGCCCCGTGGGACTCGCTTGATTCCCGCAAAAGAAAGATACTTTTGCTAGAAATCACTGTATTTGATGCCCCTGGCATCGAAATACAGCAAGGGTGCCGGGGAGTGCTCCCGTTCGAGTCCCACTACCCAGCCAAATAAAAATAGTCCTACCTTGTCAGGCAGAACTACTTTTATTGGAGGGCCCAGTGGGACTCGAACCCACGACACCCTGCTTAAAAGGCAGGTGCTCTAACCGGCTGAGCTATGGGCCCTCATCAACGTGTGATAGTTGGATAGCCAATTTGTCGACAAAACAAGTTTGCTCGACAAAAGCGCCTATCTAACTATGCCGTCTCCTCACAAATTCACGAATCCTATCGTGAATTTGGTTTGGCTACAAGAGGCTTAACTCCGGTGATTATACGGTATCACCCCTGTTTCGGCAACTATCGTAGGATTTTTTGATACTATAATTGCATGAAGACTACTGTGTTTATATTTCACGGTACCGAGGGCCACCCACAAGAAAATTGGTTTCCTTGGTTAAAACAGAACCTTGAAGAACAAAATTGCAACGTTATCGTACCACAATTCCCCACACCGCCGGTTGTGCCCGCCAAGGTTTCTGAGTGGTTTGATGTTTTAAAGAATTACGAGAAATTTATTGATGAGAATACCGTAATCGTTGGTCATAGCTTGGGGGGTGTCTTTACATTGCGCGTTCTTGAAACACTCAAGCAGCCAATTAAAGCTGCCGTGTTTGTTGGCGCGCCGGTAGGAGTGCGACCAATACTTAACTACGACAGGGACAGTAGCTTTAGCGGCTTTGGCTTTAATTGGCCTGTCATCAAAAATAACGCGACTCAGTTTGCCGTTTATCAGTCCGATGATGACCCATATGTAGATTTGGGGAACGGCAAAGAATTAGCAAAACAACTAGGCGTAGAGCTTATATTTATTCCTCACGCTGGACACTTTAACGCTAGAGCCGGCTACACCAAATTTGAAGCGCTGCTAGAAAGAGTGTCGAATATTTTAAAGAGCTAGTTAATTGCTTAAAACAAAGAACTCCCTGGTCGGGAGTTCTTTGTTTTAAGTTTAGTTGTTTAGGTTGTTCATGATGCCTCCTTTCTGCATTGCGCTAATCAGCCGCGTCAGTCCGATGCCGCCGCCGCAGCGAGGGATGAACTTCAGCTCCAGAAACTCGTGTAATTCCTTCTCCACCCGCTCACGACTGAATAGGTCGAATAATTTTTGAGCGTAGCCACCGCCGCTGATACTGTAGAATTCTTTGGTCATTTGCTCTTTATTGCTGCTGCGTTCGGCGCTGCCGATGGTTTCATTGCCATGCAATATGACATCGATCTTGTGCGCGTGATTGGCACCCTTTTTCTTCATGTTCCAGAACGGCGAGGTGTAGGTAGGAAAGTCGTGACAAAACACTACTGGACCAAAGTGAGTTTCCATTTGGTTCTCGTGCTTATGCGTCAGTTCGCGTGTGTTGTAGTGCTTTTTTAATTCATCGTATTTTTTGTAGTAGAAGTTACCCCGACTGCCAAAGCCTAAGTACTCAAGTAATTCTGTTTCGAACATGATCAGATCTTTTATGCCGCCTTTGATTTCGAATTCGAACATCGGGAATATCAGCTTGTGTCGGCCTGGCACCGGATTGGGCTCATTCCGATAACTAGTACTGACACAGAAGACCCCTGGCAAATCCGGCTGTGTTAGTAGCTCGTACTCCAGCCACATTTGCCCGGTCTGCGGCAGCGGCCAGACCTCCCCCATGTAGTTATATGTCGCTACTGTGTCTGGATCCTCGCAAGCCGCCAGGATGCTTAAGCGATCTTGGGTGCTGACTTCCACAAACCCCTTTTTAAGACAAAAGTCGCGAAGCTTGTTCACGACTTTGCTAAATGCGAGCGTGTCCTCCACGCCCTTATAATTAGTTACCATTTGTTCCTCCCTTTATTTAAGTTTATTGATCCAAGCTTATCCCCGCACCAGCCCTGATGCGGGGATAAACGGAATGCATAAAAAAACAGCCCCTTAGGGCTGTATATCGGAAAATAGGTTTCCGGTTTCATGTCCGGAGTATCCTATTTCTATGCATTGTCATACAACTTAGCATAACCAAAATGTAATTGCAAATAATTAATGTTTCTTTTTACTACTGCCCTTTTCAGAATGACCTGATACCCAAAGAGTGATTAACTGCAATAATACAACAGCACCAACGATAGCGTCGCTGCTGTGGAGTAGCTGACTGCCTACTCGGGTAGTTTCCACTTGTGTCTTAACATCTCCTGGCAACAACGGGAACACAAAAGCTGCTAGAACAATGCCCATAACTGCGTACGGAATAATATGAAATACGACCTTGCCCATAGACAATGAATGTCGGAGAAATAATGCCGTTAGTAGTAGCGGCAATAGCAAGACAGCAACACCTGCGTACGCCAGCACCTCGTGGTTGCGAGTCATAGTGCGTAGTGCCAACTGAGCGTCATCAGCAAAGTAGCGAGCTAACAGATCGCCAGCTAGCATGCTCAAAAACAAATAGGAAGTGTTGACACGCAACAGCAGTCCTAGAACTAGTGGCAAACCTAGCACTACGCCGAGGATAATATTGCCGGTCATGCAATTAGTCTACCATAAGCGGTACTACTAGAGATTTAGTTGCTGGCCGACTCTTAACCCCGCTTTATCAGCAATGCCGCTGTTCAGTTCAATAACGTAGAGAGAGTTGTTGGCGCAGAATGACTCAGGATATGTTTCTGGTGTAATAGCCCGTTGAATTTTAATAATCTTTTCGTCTTGGTTTAGCCACACCATGTCTAATGGAAACTGCATGTCCTTCATCCACATACAAGCTTTGGTCGGTTGGTCAAAGACGAACAACATCCCCTTGCCCTCTGGCATATCAACACGACCCGATAGGCCCAACTCTCTATCAGCTGGTGTATCTACATGCTCTAAGGAAATACATTGACTAGGCAGTACAATGACACATCTGTCTTTTGTTGCAATATCTAAAGTGGTGAAAATACCCACAACAAATGCGACAATTACAAACAATCCAGCACAAAGTTGCCAAATATTAATGCTGGGCCGCCTAGGCACCGACGCGGTCACGGCGGCGCTTGCCTTTGGCGTTTTGTTCGATGTAATCCAGTATATGTTCGGCGACGTTGCGGTTGGTGACTTTCTCTATTCCAAAACCAGGGCTGGAGTTTACTTCCAGTACCAACGGACCCTTGCTGGAGCGCATCATATCGACACCGCAGATGGTCAGGCCCATGGCTTTGGCGGCTTTCTGAGCAACTTTGCGTTCCTCATCTGTCAATTTTACCGCAGTTCCTTCACCTCCTTGGTGCAGATTAGACCGGAAATCATCATCCAGGCTCTTGCGTTGCATGCTAGCCACAACCTTGCCGTTAACTACGAACGCACGGATGTCGGTACCGGCACTCTCTTCTACAAATTCTTGCAACAAGATGTTGGTACCATCCTCATCCATGACGTAGAACGCTTGAAGTACTGATTTGGCAGCCTTCTTGGTTTCGGCCAGTACCACGCCGTTACCATGTGTGCCACGAGCCAGCTTGATAATAACTGGCGTACCGCCAATGTCTTCGATAAGATCATCAACGTCAGATGTCATACCACGAGAGAAAACAGTTTTGGGGATGCCGACGTCAGCCCGGGCTAGAAGTTGCATACTGCGCAGTTTGTCCCGGGATCGAACCAACGCGATGGAACTAGTGGTCGTAAAGACGCCCTGCATTTCAAATTGCCTTACAATAGCAGCGCCGTAGCGAGTGTAACTGCTAGCAATTCTAGGTACGATGACATCAATGTCAGTCAGGTGTTTACCTTTGTAGGTCACCACAGGGTTGCTCTTCTCGATGGTGGCGTAGCATTTGCTGTAGTCCACGATAATAACATCGTGGCCACGAGCCAGTGCTTCTTCTTTGAGCCGTCGTGTGGAGTAGTTGGCAGCGCCTTTGGACAAAATAGCGATTTTCATAATATTTAGACCTTGGCCTTTCTGGCTTGGAGAGCTTTGGAACGCGCCTGTTCACGAGTCACTAGCGGTTTACCACGGCGAACGTCCACAATAAATTTACCACGTAATACGTTACGACCCAGCAAAATCGGATAAACTTGGGCCGATCGATTGGCTAGTGTAAACGACGCTCGAATGTTCTTATCACCAACACTAATCAGTAACTTAACCACATAGCGCTCCTGACTGGCGCCAATGGAACTAGCTATGATACGCCGGGAAAACTGCCGGGTTTTGATGGATTTGGGCTTATATAGTTCACTTGAGGGGCCAAATAGCCTAAAGCTCAACGTCCCCTCTTCCTCTTTGACCTTAGTAGCCCAGACAGCTGAAGTTTTAGCCCCAGTATCAACCCGTGCAGGCACGCCCGAGAGATTTAGTTCTGGAAAATTAATCTTTTCGGCACGGCCGATGGTTATAAGTGCAGGTTTCTTCATAATTGCCTCACTAGCCAATCTGTTAATAATGATCTACTGGTTTTGATTTTACAAATCAAGTAACGGCGATATTATATCACTCATGCTTAATTTAGTCAATGTTGCTATCCTGCAGACTTTACACGGGTGTATGCCACTGCTATCAGGATCAGAACTATCACGATAATAGTCAACATCAGTGGGATAAACCCCTGTTCGTTAGTCATAAGCTTTTTCATGTTATTGTTATAATATTACTTCTTGTAACACAAAAACACCCCTATTATTGAATATTTATTGAGATATATGGCCGCACTACTCGGGCTATACGGTGTTAGCGACTAGGATCTGGCAAGTGGTTCGGCTTCAATGATGGTTCGGCCATCGGCCGAACCTTTGAGAGTGCAAGTATAAATAGTTAGTTTAGGGGTAGAGCTGGGAGCTTCAATATCGGTGTCGTTAGGCTTGACGGAATATTCGCGTTTTACTTGATAGTGATAGTCCTTGCCATTAAAGTGCACAGTTATTTCATCACCCACTACTAACTGGTCAACATGATAAAACGGTGATTGCTTCTTGGTATGTTGTGGTGTCCAGCCTAGCTTAAACCTATGGCCACTTAGGATGAAGTTACCACCCTTCTCTGGATCACCACGTTCTGGAAAGCGCCACCATGCACCCTTGTCGAGAGCTGACTTATCACCGGCATTGAACGGCACCAACAATCCTAATTTTGGAATATATAGGTAATTTTCTTCCGGAAGTGGATCTTGTGGAGTAGATTCTAGGGTCGATCTGCTGTAAGGCGAGGCAATGAACCTAATCTGAGGTGAAGCTACCAGTATTAGGATATATAGTCCAGCAACTAGACATAGAGTTGCAAGAGGTAAAATCAGAATTTTGGGTTTTTGTATTAGCTTCATCTTTAGCGTTCATTGTATCACCAGCGAGATTTTTTGTTGCCCTGCTGGTCTCGTAATTCTTCCAGCAATTCACGCCCCCGCTTGCTGAGTTTGGTTGGGGTCTCTACATTGATGGTCACAATATGCGCACCACGAGTGTCGCGCTTCAGGTGAGGCACGCCATGATTGGATAATTTGAAGTCTGTGCCACTCTGGGTCCCAGCCGGAACTTTCATCTTAACTTTGCCGTCCACTGTTTCTACGTCTATTTCGGTGCCCAAAGCCGCATCAGCCATGCCAATAGTCTCTTCTGACAAGATGAGGTCGCCTTCACGGGTGAATTCCTTGTGTGGTTTGACGCGGAGGTGTACGTACAGATCCCCTTTGGGACCATTGGCTATAGCTTCGCCATGTTCACGTAGACGAATCGTGGCGCCGTCATCTATACCGGCTGGGATTTTGAGCCCTATGGATTGGGATTTGGCCTTGGTACCCTTGCCGTGACAGACAGAACAGACTTTTTCTGGCACTTTGCCCTTGCCGTGACACTTGGGGCAGATGTTGGCCTGCTGAATGTTGCCAAATATCGTTCGCGTGACGCTCACGACTTGTCCGGAACCATTGCAGGTATCACAAGTTTTGAGCTCATGCCCAGGTTCGACGGTAGTACCTTTGCAATGCTCGCAGGTGTCTTCTAAGGTTAGATTCAGATCAATCTCTGTACCAAACACAGCTTGCTCAAAACTAATATCCACTGCCGTTTCAACATCGCGGCCTTTGGATGGCTGCTGGTGGCCTCGCTGCTGACCGCCGCCAAAGAAACTGCCAAAGATATCACCGAGTCCCAGGTCACCAAAATCAAAGTTGATATTCTGGCCCTGGCCACCAAAACCAGCGAAGGGATTGCCGTCGCTGGCTGCACTACTGCCTACACCTGCGTGGCCAAACTGATCGTAACGCTGGCGTTTTTTGTCGTCCTTCAATACTTCGTAGGCCTCATTGACTTCCTTGAACTTGGTCTCGTCGCCACCACGGTCCGGGTGGTGCTCAATGGCTAGTTTCCGAAAAGCTTTTTTGACCTCATCAGCAGAAGCATTCTTGCCTATTCCTAAAACTTCGTAGTAATCACGCTTAGTCATTACTTAACACTCGGGTAGACATTATCTTAGCTCCTTAGTATTGTCACCTGATTATACATTTACGTCTTTTCACCAGGCTCAGAAATATCTTTGAATTCTACATAGATCTGCTCTTCTAGGGCGGCATCCCCCAGGGGCTCTACGACCTGAGGACGCCTTTGTGGGACTGGATTCCGAGGCTCTGGTGTTTCCCAACAATATGAGGCGGGAAATAACATTACTTCAAAACGTCGAGTCTGCGGTATCCTCATAGACCTCCAGCTTTGTTTGGGCATTACTAACTGCCTACTATGCCGCCAATATTTCTATCGTGCCGATGCCTGCGCTCCAGAATGTTTCGCGCTAGACCCTCAAGAAAATTGGCACCTTTCTCAGCCTCTTTGCGAACTTGGTCAATGGGAAGACTAAGCTCTGCCCATATTTGGATGGCGTTGATCCTCGCTTCTACACGATCCTGGTGTAGATCTGGGTCAATCGCTTCTGTTAGCCACGGATCCAGGCCCTCTTGTGGATCTGGCATTATTTTTCCTCCTTTTCGTCCACGACTTCGCCTTCGACTGGTTCGTCCTTGTCAGACTTTTTGTCTTCTTCAGAACTCTGGTCTCCAGCCTCTTCACTCTTATCCTCGTACATTTTAGCCCCAATTGGCATGATTTTTTCTGACAATTCTTTGGCGGCGGCTTCTAGCGCATCTTTGTCGGCTTTCTCGTCAGCTACAACTTTCTTGGCCGTCTCAGCAGCTTCATCCAAAGTTTTTACATCTTCCTCGGATAACTTGTCCTTATTGTCTGTCTTCATTTTCTCTGCCTGGTAGACGGCACTGTCTAGAATGTTGCGGGCATCAATGACTTCACGCTTGGCCTTGTCTTCTTCGGCGTGGGCTTCGGCTTCTTTGGCCATTTTCTCAACTTCGGTTTTGTCCAAGTTACCGCTGTTTTGGATGGTAATGCTCTGCTCTTTGCCAGAACCTTTGTCCTTGGCGGTCACGTTCAAAATGCCGTTAGCATCAAGATTAAAGGTAACCTCAATCTGAGGCACGCCGCGTGGAGCTGATGGAATGCCGTCTAGCACGAATCGTCCCAGTGACTTGTTGTCAGCAACCATTTCTCGCTCACCCTGAACCACGTGAATTTCCACTTGCGGCTGATTGTCAGCAGCGGTAGAAAACGTTTCTGATTTGCTTGTTGGAATAGTGGTGTTTCGCTCGATCAGCTTGGTTGCTACACCGCCCAAGGTTTCAATACCTAATGACAGTGGCGTTACGTCCAGTAGCAATACGTCTTTGACATCGCCTTGCAGTACCCCACCTTGAATGGCGGCACCAACAGCTACAACTTCGTCGGGGTTTACCCCTTTCATTGGCTCTTTTCCAAATATTGCTTTGACCTTGGAAATCACTGAAGGCATACGGGTCATGCCACCAACCAGTACGATGGCATCAATATCACTGGCTTTGATACCAGCGTCTTTTAGGGCTTTTTCGCATGGCTGAGCAGTTTTGTCTATCAGTTCGCCGACTAGACTCTCTAACTTGGCACGGGTCAGCTTGGTCTCAAAGTGCTTAGGACCGTCCGCATCTGCAGTTAGGAATGGCAGGTTAATGTCGACTTCGTTGGTGGTAGATAGTTCGATCTTGGCCTTTTCCGCTTCGTCACGCAGCCTCTGCATAGCGGCTTTGTCGTCGGCAACATTTATGCCGTGTTCTTTTTTGAACTCATCGGCAAAGTAGTTAACCAGTACGCGGTCAAAGTCGGCACCACCAAGATGTGTGTCGCCGTTAGTGGATTTAACTTCAAATACACCATCGCCAAGTTCCAGAATAGATACGTCAAAGGTTCCGCCGCCAAGGTCGTAGACAGCGATTTTCTCGTCTTTCTTGTCTGCCTTATCTAGACCATAAGCTAACGCCGCGGCAGTTGGTTCGTTGATGATGCGCTTAACTTCTAGCCCGGCGATCTTACCGGCGTCTTTGGTTGCTTGGCGCTGAGAATCGTCAAAATAAGCAGGTACAGTAATGACCGCTTCAGTGACTGGCTCGCCCAAGAAGCTTTCGGCGTCCGCCTTCAGCTTGCCCAGGATCATGGCGCTGACTTCTTCTGGGCTGTACTCTTTGTCGCCCATTTTGACCTTTACGCCATTGCCAGATTTGACCATTTCATAGCCCATTAGCTTGATGTCACGCTGGACTTCTTTATCATCAAACTTGCGGCCAATCAGACGTTTCACTTCATAAATAGTGTTGGCGGAATTTGTTACCTGTTGGCGGCGAGCAACTTGGCCCACTAAACGCTCACCGTTTTTATTAACAGCTACGACACTAGGCGTAGTACGTGCACCCTCACTATTAGCAACAATCTCTGCCTTACCAGCCTGCATAACTGCCATTGCTGAGTTAGTTGTTCCTAGATCAATTCCAATTATCTTTCCCATCTCTATTCCTCCTTATCTAAATCATTTAAAAATTCTTGAGCAACTTCATATGGTACTACGCCTAGCTTGCTACCCGGTATCTGACCTGTATTCATTAGAAACTTACTGCAATCACCGGACGCAATTCTATCAACACATCCTGAGGCAGTTGAATACAATTCCCCTAGTTCTTCAGTCAGATCGGGCGAGCCAATGGTTTTCCTAATAGCCACGTGGATACCGGCTGCGTCACGAAAAACTTCAAACATCGTTCGTCTCATAACCTTTTCACCATAAAAGTCTGCCGTACCATTGGGTTTATCAATCGCACATATAGAATTGCAAACATTTTGATAGTTAGGTGCAGTAATGTCTAGACTCTGGTACTCTGGATAACTCATTTAGCTTTCTCCCTTTTGACTCTAACCATGGCGTGACGGATGACCTCATCACCAAGGGTGTAGCCGGCTTGAAGTTCTTCGCTTACAACTTCAATCGTGCCATCACTCTCTTCCATAGAAACTGCCTCGTGCAATCGAGGGTCAAATACTTCTCCCAATGTTTTGATTCTCTGAACACCCATTTTTTCAAGTGTCTTGTCAAACTGGGACTTGATACTTTCAATACCTTTGAGCCATTCTTTATTCTTGATTCCTGATTCTTCATTCTGTTCAGGCAAGTGCTGCAGTGCTCGCTCGAAGTTGTCAATCACCGGTAGCAGCTCGCGGACAACACTGGCCCTGACCATGTCTTTTAGGCTGCCGATTTGCTCGTCGTGACGACGGCGGATGTTTGCCGAATCAGCTCGTTCACGCTGCAGGGCCTCAGTCAGCTCGGCAATCTGAGCTTGCAGGAACTCCGTTGTTACTTTTGCAGACTTGTTTTTGGATTCTTTCATGATTCTTCCTCCACAATATCGACTGGGGCTGTTTTGTCGTATAGCTCCTCTTCGCCCTTGAGCCCGAGTAGTTGCCGTAACTCGTCCGCCGATGACTCACAAAGTGGGAAGCTCAATGTTTCTTCTAGCTCAGGATTATTACTACTCATAAAGCACCTCCTCTAGTGTCTTGCCGGTATGCTGGACTAGGTTCATAACATCGCGGTACTGCTGACGAGTCGGCCCTAACACACCGATGTAGCTGTGATCAGAGTACGGGCTGTGGAAGCGGCTAATTATCAAGCTAGCGCCAGCGCTGCGACCGATTGGATTTTCCTGGCCTATGTAGACGCTCAGCGGTTCATTTGGCGCAGCTTCACGCAACCAGGGCTCTAGATTATCCAGTAACTGAGCGATTTGTTGGACCTGACGACCGCCAATAAACTCTGGTTGACCAAATAGATTGGACAAGCCACTCATGTACAACTGGTTGCCGATGGTAGCAATGCCTAAGTTATGTGTCAGCTCTACCAATGTATCAACCGCATTGCGAATCATCCGTTCTGGTACGCCACCGTGACCAACACGGGTTGACAGAGCTTTTTGGGCCCGGTCTTCACCAGCAGTAATGGCCTGATCAGCCATGTTGTTTACGTAGTATCTGTAGCCTTTATCGGTCGGGATACGGCCGGCAGAGGTGTGGGGCTGTTTTATGAACCCAAGCTCTTCTAGTTGAGCCATTTCAGCCCGAATAGTGGCCGAAGACACGCCAAAAACTTTGGCCAGCAAACTAGAGCCCACCGGGCTGGCTACCTCGGCATACTGCTCTACAATGGCACTCAAAATCTTTTGCTGTCTGTCTGTCATAGCACTTACCATTTAACAGTGCTAGTTTACTACTTCTGGCACTCTCAAGTCAAGAGTGCCAGTCACAGTTTCTAAAGAGTCTCCAGGTAATTCTTGGTTTCGAGATATAGTTGCTCGCACAAACGACGACCGCGAACTTCGATTATGAGGTCTTTGAAGCCAAGGACAGTGCGGATATAAATCTGCTCAACCGCTTCATCTAAATCATCGTTAACCACAAAATTAAAATACCTACGTTCTAACCCAGCGGCAAATATTTTGATTGCTGTTTCTAAGCGACGACGCTTCTCCTCTTTCGGCATTTTACCGCGTTTATTAAGTCTACTCAGCCATTCTTCAAAACTAGGTGGTAAGACTAGAAAAGCCATAGTGTCTGGTTTGGCTTTAACTATGGTGCCAATGTTTAGTTCAACATTGGTAATGGCTATTTTATTCTTCTGATTGGCTTTTTCTAGTTCACTAATGCTGATGCCAGATACTTGCTGATCGTGAATAATTTCTGCTTCTAGTAGCCTGCCAGTTTTTAGATCGCTTAGCATGGCCTTTTCACTCTTGAACCAGTATTCCACACCGTTACGCTCGGGCACACCATTGTTTACCCGTGGCTGCCGCGTGGTATTAGAAACCATGAAATAAAATTCACCAGTTTTAAGTAATTCTGCGTTAATCGTGTCGCGCCCGGAAGCGGTGGGGCCAATCATGAGTGCCAGTTTGCTCTTTTGTAACGTGGCTCTGCCGGCTGGTGCGATATGGTAATTAGCTAATATGGCCTGGAACTCTTTGAGCTTGCTTAGATGGTTCCCCATGCATTATTTATACCAGACATTCCGCGTTTTGCCCTCCCTACTATCCAATACTCTTACGCTTAACTCAGGGTCCAACCCTGAGCAACAGATCAGAATCTTCATTTTACTCAGGGTTGGACCCTGAGCACTGTGTTGAGCTTACTCTATTAGTTGGGCGATTT
>CAZARM010000009.1:0-33521 GCA_964487615.1 uncultured Candidatus Saccharibacteria bacterium
TTTTAAGTACGCCTTCCTGATTTCCTGAGCATTCATATCTGTTAATTGTATCAGATTACGATTCCGCCGCCGACAACTCGGTCACCATCATAGATTACTGCTGATTGACCAGGCGTCACCGCTCGGACTTCCTCAACCAGTTCCACAATCATGCTATCATCACTGATTTCAGTAATTTTACCTTCTACCAGAGGCGCCCGATAGCGCGTCCTGATGCACAGGGTCCGTTCTTGTGCAAGGGGACCGTTGATCCAATGGGGGTCGGTTAGGGTTAGGGATTTCTTCCAGAGGGTTTTGTCGGAGAGGTCGGTGGTAACGTAGACTTGGTTTTTAGCCATGTCTTTTTGGATCACGTAGTAAGGCAACCCGCCGCCGACGTCCAGACCATGGCGTTGGCCGAGGGTGTAGAAAATTGCTCCGTCGTGTTGCCCAATCGTTTTGCCATGCTGATCAACGATGTCGCCGGGTTTCTGTGGACCAAGTTCATGTACCAGAAATTCTTTGATGCCGACCTTGCCGACGAAGCAGATGCCCTGGCTATCTTTCTTGTCTGCCGTAGCCAATCCCAGTTTCTTAGCCAGGGCCCGAACCTCGGCCTTGGTCTTGAATTCTCCAATCGGCATCAGGCTTTTACTCAGAGCGTCTTCCGTCACTCGATACAAGAAATATGACTGGTCCTTCTCCTTGTTCATGGCCACATACAATTGCGCCACAGAGTCACTGGATTTTCCGTTATTCGCGATTCGCGATTCATGATTCGCAACCCTAGCGTAATGTCCGGTCGCGATTAAATCCGCACCATCCTCGAGCGCCGTCTCCAGAAACAACTTAAACTTTACTTCTTGATTGCACATAATATCGGGGTTGGGAGTCCGACCAGCTTGGTATTCGGCCACCATGTAATCGACCACCCGCTGACGGTACTGGGTTTCGAAATCATACATTTTGAACTCAATGCCAAGCTGAACGGCCACTCGCTTGGCATCTTGGTAGTCATGTTTCCAGGGGCAAGGAAAACCGGGCAGGTCTTGGCTCCAATTTTTCATGAACACTCCAACTACCTTGTAGCCCTGCTCTTTTAGCAGTGCCGCAGTGACGGAGCTATCAACTCCCCCAGACAAGCCGACGTAAACGGTTTTCATGTTCGATTATTGTAACAGAGCTTGTTAGGTCCGTAATAAGTGACTGACGATGTTACCTATATGCGGCGAGTCGGCAGGCGCTGCTTCATACTTTTCCAGAATGGCTTCACAGTACTGCATGCCAGCCTCAGTTAAAAAGTACTTTCCTGGCTCGATTGGGTCAGGATCTGCCCCGACATGGTCTGACTCCCCCCATTTAAGCATGCGCAAACTATTTTCCTCGCAGTCTGCTTCCGCATCCTTGCGCAACGTGTCCTCACATAACCTCGCATACTCGTCAGGCAGCGCTCCCAGAATTTGTTGCATGGTCGCGGGACGGTCAAATGTGCCTAGAGCTAGTAATAAGCATGTCCGCTGAATGCGACTATTTACCCAAGAAAGTTTTTCAGAGGTTGAGCCACGGACAATTTCGGTCATATAACCGTTATTGAACACCAACCAACTACCCCATGCAAGCACAAGCATTTTCAAAAAAACGGCGCACCCCTATGGTCTTCTCCGCAAGCACTCGGCTATACTGGACAGTCTTGCCATCAACCTGGCAGTGCCGTTTACGGCTTATACTGGCATCAAATATTTGTGGCGCTTAGCCACCATGAATGGCAAAGTATCGTCAGATTCAAGCTCACTATCATCACCGGCTCCAAATGTTGATCGAGGCGATATTCTCGGTAAACCGTTAAGCACCAAGTGGCCGAACGGTGCTTAAGAACACCAAAATGCCTAGACCAAAGAATGCCAGCAAGCGTGGCACAGTAAAAAAGTTTTGGATTTTTGTTTTCATGATTACTTACGGGCTATTGTACGCCTGCCGAGGGGTTCAGATCAATCCTGCAAGTGTCGTGACTACACGATAGATTTCTGCCTGACTGTTTCCCTGGCCAAGCGTAAAGCGCAGGCTGGCGTAGGCCTCAGCATCCGAACAGCCAATAGCCTTCAGAACGTGCGACGACTGTTCACTACTGGCACTACAAGCTGAGCCGGCGGCACACATAATGCCTCGTTCGTCGAGTTCCATTAACAGGCGTTCGTTATCGGCTCCGGGGATGGTAATGTGAACATTGTTTGGCAGGCGATGCTTAAGTGATCCGTTGACCTGCAGACCGGGAATTCTCTCTGTTAACTGGGTGATAAATTCTTCTCCCAACTGTTGCAAACGCTGACTTTCGGCTTGACGTTTAGCTTGCACTTGGTCCAGAGCTGTGGCAAAACCCACGATATTGGCGACGTTCTCCGTACCACTACGCCGCCCCAATTCTTGGCCGCCACCTAAGATTTGCGCACGAAGCTCAGTCCCAGATTTGACGTACAGCGCCCCGCACTGCTTGGGCCCGTAGATTTTGCCGGCGTTGATGGTCATCAAGTCGACCCCCAGACGAGCTGCATGCAAGTCTAAGTAATTTACCGCCTGGCAGGCATCGGTATGGATGTACAGGGGCAAGCGTTGACTAGCTCTTTGGGAGCGCTTCTTGGCTATGATTTGGGATATTTCTTTGATTGGTTCGATAGTGCCAATTTCGTTGTTGGCGTACATGATGCTGACTAGCACGGTGTGCTCGTCAATCAGTTTTTCTAGTGCCCTAAGGTCAATTCGTCCATCAGATTGTACTGGTGCAGTCCTGATGTCATATTCAGCCGCTGGAGCCAATACAGACTCATGCTCAATAGTACTGACCACCACGTTACTACCAGGCCAGGCTTGCATGACACCATGGATCGCTAGGTTATTGGCTTCAGTACCACCGGCCGTAAAAATAACTTCATTAAGGCGAGCTCCCAACCAGTGGGCTACGCACGCCCTTGAGGACTCAATAGCTTGGTGGGCTGCTTTGGCCGCCAAATAGGTAGCTGAAGGGTTATAAAATTGCGTGGAAAAATACGGCTCCATAGCCGCAATTACTTCTGCTGCCATCGGCGTCGCCGCCGCATAGTCCAAGTACACGGTCTTCATAGCAACTTAGGCGTGAGTAACGGCCGAGTATAGTTCAGTGTTTATCCGGTCGCGATACAGCTTGACAGCACTATATAGGCGCTTAGCTTCCACCTGGGAGATGGGCTGGTAGTGTCCGTCTTGAGACTTAATAACACCGGTTGGGCGCACATCGTAGCGAGTAGTCTTGGTACGTCGTTGACGATTTTCATCAGTCCATTCTTCATGCCATACCCAGGTATGACGATCCAGGCAGAAGAACTCTCTGCGGCCGCCAGGCTGGACAGGACCAAACAATTGTCCGCCGATTTTGGCCTCATGCCGGATCAGATTGCGATATAGATCAGCTCGACGTTCTTGGCTTTTCTGTTCGGTGAGTCCTTTGAGTAATTTCTGAAAAATCATTGTGTTAGTTCGGATTATAAGTGTTATCTACAGCGGCACGGAGTTGGGCAAGTACATCACCTTCTGTTGCAGCAGTAAATGGCACAGGGGTAAATTTAATTTGCTCCTGATCGCGGACTGGAACTGTTGGGGTTTCTGAAGTAGGAGCTGCCTCAGTTGGCTCAATAACAGGTGTTTCAGGCTCAAGGACGTCATGTGTAGCTTCCAAGACTTGAAGTAGTTCATCAGCAGCGATGTTGGCATCGAAGCAACGCTCCCGGACGATACCTGGAACATTACTGAGGCTTTCTTGGGCTTCTTGGAGCTTTGTCATGGCTTCCTTCAGAGGTTAAATAATTGTTTAGCGTTGCTTGTCGTGGTTTTGGCCACACGCTCCAGCGTCTCCTGGCGGAGCTCGCTTAAGAATTTGGCAGTCTCCACCACATGCTTCGGCTGGCAGATTGTACCACGATAAGGGGCAGGCGTCAAGAAGGGCGCATCAGTTTCCAGCAACAGCCTACTAATGGGCACTTTTTTGGCTGCTTCTATCTGTTGAGCGTCTTGAGTAAAGGTCATGATACCGTTTAAGCCAATATAAAGCCCTCTAGACAATATTTGATCCAGAGTTGCAACATTAGTGCTAAAACTATGAATAACGCCCCTGATGCCCTTATATTCGTCAAATATCGGCCAAAAATCTTCATACGCTTCCCGCACGTGGAAAATTACCGGCAAATCGTGCTTCACCGCCAAATCCAGTTGAAACCGCAGGATATCAACCTGATCCTCCTTAGAAGAGTGAGTGTAGAAGTAATCCAGCCCGATTTCCCCGATAGCCACGATTTTCTTTCCATTCTTCACTAGGTCACCAATTTTTAGCTTTGTATCGTCGCTTAGATGGTCTTTAGCCTCGTGCGGGTGGATTCCAACCGTGGCATAGCAATCAGCTTGACGTTGGGCAAGCTTCACGGCCATTTCGCTGTCTTTAAGCGTACAGCCAACGCAGATTAGCGTATTGACCCCTGATTTCGTAGCTTCTTTGATTAGTTCATCGGGGGAGGTAATACCACCTTTGGCCCACTTCTCCCGTACATATGCATCACCGCCAGTTTGGGTAGATGCCTCATGAATATGACAGTGGGTATCAACAAACTGCATTTTACTTCTTAGCAGCTTCGCTGGCTGGAACTTCACGGCGAGGGAAAAGCGTACCGTCGATGGGCTGAACTACGCCTTTTTCAAAGACTTGGCGGATTTTTTGGCTGGTTTGGGGCATGAAAGGAGCCAGAAGGTCAGCGATTTGTAGTAGGCTGCTGACTTGGTAGGCTAGTACCTCGCGCAAGTGGTCCATATCGCCGGTTTTATTGATCTCCCAGGGCTTTTCTTCTTCTACGTAGTGGTTCAGGCCGCGGACTCGTTCCCAGACTTCTTCCAGGGCTCGATCAAACTTGCAGCTTTCCATGGCTGTGTGATACTGAGCAACATCGTGTTCAGCGGCGGGTACGTCGCCCACAATACCCTGCTGATACTGCGTAACCATTGCTGCAGTTCGCTGGACAGCATTGCCAAGCTCGTTGGCTAGCTCGCTGTTATAGACTTCCCCTAGCCGTTGCAAACTGAATTCGCCGTCGTCGTAGCTGGGGATATGCCGCAGTATGTAGTAGCGGAATACGTCAGTACCGTATTCCTTGATAACTGCGAAGGGGTCGATGACGTTTCCCAGGGTCTTGCTCATCTTGGTGCCACCTTCAGCGTTTATAAAGCCATGTACATACAGAGTCTTAGGTAGAGGTAGGCCTAAGGCCAGTAACATGCCCGGCCAAATGGCGGCGTGGAAACGCAAAATGTCCTTGCCCACAACCTGGACATTGGCTGGCCAGAAGGCCTTGAAATCAGCATGTTCCGGGTAGCCAAGCACTGTTATATAGTTCATCAGCGCCTCAAACCAGACATAAATGACTTGGGTTTTGTCATTTGGTACTGGTACGCCCCAGCCAATTTTATCCTTGGGCCTTGAGATACTGATGTCTTCTAAGCCGTCTTTGATAACAGATAATATTTCATGTTTACGGGTGGCCGGGATGACCTGGAATGAACCCTCGCTTATAGCTTTCTCGATTTGAGGTGCGTATTTGGAAAGTTTGAAGAAATAATTTTCTTCCTCTACCTTTTCGTACTTGCGGTTGTGGTTAGGGCATACCCCGTTATTGGCCTTTACGACTTTTTCAGAAAAGAAGGCTTCGTCGCCCGTGCAGTACCAGCCACTGTATTTGCCCTTGTAGATATCTTT
Organism: uncultured Candidatus Saccharibacteria bacterium; assembly: GCA_964487615.1. Classification (GTDB taxonomy): domain Bacteria; phylum Patescibacteriota; class Saccharimonadia; order Saccharimonadales; family CAZARM01; genus CAZARM01. The sequence goes on from CAZARM010000009.1 coordinate 5,747, forward strand.
CTCCAGCGCCTTCCAGATTAGCTGGGCTCGCTGCTCATGACCAGCATCACTCGTGCGGATAAACCGATCATTGCTGACATTGAGCGACTTGGCTAGTTTTTTGAAGCTCTCACTTATCTTGTCAGTAAACTGTTTAGGTGTCAGTTTGAGCTCTTCGGCTTTCTCGGCAATCTTGCCACCATGTTCATCAGTGCCGGTGCTGAAGATCACCTTGTTACCTTGCTGCCGAGCATAGCGAGCCAGCACGTCTGCCATGACTAATTCCATGGCAAAGCCAACGTGCGGTTCGCCATTAACATACGGAATAGAGGTGGTGACGTAGTAGTTCATAGATACCTATTGTATCAGTTTAGGACCACTGTCGTTTTTGGTTTTTGGCCACTTTGGCAGCAAAGGCCTTTTCTAGGTCAATATTTAGATGATTACATAGATCTAGTAGATACCAGAATATGTCGGCGGCTTCTTCTTCCAGATCATGGCTAGCTGACCCTTTGTGCGTCTTCAGTCCCTGATTCTTTCGGGCAGCCTTGGCAAACTCCCCAACTTCCTCGATGAACAGCAAAAAGATGTCAGACACTGACTCATTATCAAAACCAAGCTCAGATATGAGCTTTTCCATCTGCTTCTGATACTCCGGCAATGTCATATTCATGCGGCTGGCAACAGTCTACCTTCAGACTCTGAAAAACGGAATATGGGGACAACACTTACGTCCTTTGCTTGTCGGAATTTCTCTTCTGCTGATCCGTCACTCCGCGACGCCAAAACTAGAGCATTTTTAACTCTTCCGCCAGCTCCTCGAACCATGTCAGCAGTTTCCCCAAGCGAACTACCACTGGTGAAAACGTCATCAACCAATAGTACGTCTTGATCTTCTACCGACTCCCCAGATAGTCCATTATTGGGATCACCTACTCTGCCACTGTAAGCTTCTGTCCAGCAAGTGTTTTCAGGATCTGTAATCACCATACTAAACATTACTGCATAGCCACCTATACCCATAGCACAAATGTGCGAGTAATCTAAGCCCTCTTCCTTGGCCTTCATAATTGCTAATGCACCGACAGAACGCAGGTAGAAGCCTGAACACATCGCAAGTTTTGCGTCGAAGTACCAGTTGGACTCTACATCACTTCGTAGCATGAAAGGCTCGTCGCTGTACTGAACACCCCTCTGGGAGAGTTGAAAACCAATGGCCTCAATAAAGCTTGGCTTAATTAACGTCTTCTGTGTATTTGTGCTCATTTACCCCTAGCCTCACATTTAATCAGCTACCTGGCATTAAACTACTTTAGCTAATTTGAGGCAAGGTGCCACAGACCGCAGTGTTTACACTGGTAAACTTTGAGGCTTGTGCCATAAGACCATTTTGCAAAGTTGGCAGCTGCTCTGGCTTCTTTCTCTGAATCAAAAGCCAGTTTATCGGCGCATGCGTGACTCATTTATCCAGATACTCCTGGCAGAGTTTTTCAAAGACGGCGTTGGTCCAGCCAAAGCCGGTTTGGCTGGGGTAGAGGCCCTTCTGCGGTGGCTTAACTGGCTGGACAACATTATATTTTTCTAGGAATTCGTGATGACGATTGAACCAATCAAGGTTAGTGCGAAGCCATTTCATGGCAATCCGTTTGGCTTCATCATGGTAACCATAGCGCTCCAGCCCCTTAATAACCAGGTAATGGAGGGGTGCCCAACCATTTGGATATGCCCACTGGGTAGGTAACTGGCCAGGCATAAATTGGCTCAGTGGCTGCACGTCTGTGGTTGCCAGACCTCCGCGATTTTCAAAGCGCTTGAGAGCGCGCATCATCTGTAGGGCTTGCTCATTAGTTGCCAGCCCGGCCCACAGGGGATAAAAACCAGCCAGCGAGCTGACGCTGGAGCGCTTACTCTTCATAAAGTTATAGTCGTAATATTGGCCTTTGGTATTGCTCCACATCAGGTCATTCATGCTGCTACGGCGGTGTTTGGCAGCTGATTCCCACTGTCCAGCTGTTTTTTTGTCTTCCACTAGTCGGTAGTACCGCGCAAAGTCCATTTCGTATTTATATAGCAGTGAGTTTAAGTCCACCGCCAGATGGTCCAAGCACTTGCGATTAAAGCGCGGTGTCATATCCCAGCCACTCTCAGCCTCGGCTAGGTCATGGATGTAATTGATGTCGTAGTAGCGCGACAACCCGCGGTAGATTTGGCGGGCATTAGGCTTCATGGTACCAGTCCAGACTATTCTGTATTCTTGCTCGGCTGTTTCAATAGCCGCTTTTAGCCAGGCCTTGTCCATGCCATAGGCGTCGTAAACTTCCCATATAAAACTAGTCAGAAATGGTGGCTGACTGCGACCCATTAGATAGGTCCGCGAGGCATTTGGAATGGTCTGGAAGCGGCGGAATGTAAACAGCAAATTTTCTAGAATTCCAACGACCAGTTCTTTGTGCTGGGTGTCCATGACGCCCAATGACATAAAGTAACTGTCCCAGTAGTACATTTCATTGAAATCAAATTCGTGGCCTTCCTCGGATGCGGGCACTAGGTAATGATTGGGCAGACCAAGCAAGCTCTGGTCGTCTTTGGGATGGAAGCGCTCTAGCCGTTGCCAATAACCAGCTATGTACTGCCGGGCTTCAGCTACGTCAGCAGAACTCAAATCCGTGTGTTTGCGAAACGGGTTGAAGTTGCGCAGTCTGATGCCAGTATGTTTTGCACGGCCTAACATAATGAACCTATCTCACCTTTCTACTCTGTTAAGTGAGCGTCGTCCTGGCGATTGCCTAGCATCAGTTCTTGTGAGGAGGCGTACAGAGACGTACGTTGAGGAACAAAACTGATGTGAGGTGCCGACAGGATGAGTCGAAGCTGGAATAGAAAGGTGAGATAGATTCATCTACTCAGCCTAAGCTAAAGCACTGAGGCCGGTCAAGTTGCGCCACGTCATAACTTCAGCAAACGCTCAGTTCCACCATGTAAAGTCCTAGATGCTACTAAATGTAGAAAGGATAAATTATGAAGATTAACAAAACCGCTCTGGTGGTTGGGGCAATAACGACTTTAGGCGTCGCCTCAGTCGTGGGACTGGGCACCGCATCTGCTGATACTAACCAGCAATCTAGTTTGGTGGACAAGCTGGTATCCAAGTTTAATCTGAATAAGGCTGATGTCCAGAAAGTATTTGACGAGCAGCATGCTCAAATGGAAGCCGACCATAAAGCCAAGGTAGAAGAGCGACTGACCACGGCCGTTAAAGACGGCAAGATTACTGAGGACCAGAAGACCAAGATTCTGGCCAAAATGTCAGAGTTAGAGGCCGATCGCCAAGCTAACCACGATGCCATGAAAGACAAGACCGAAGCTGAACGCAAAGCAGCTATGGAAGCCAAGCGCGCTGAGCTCAAAAAGTGGGCCAGCGACAATAATATACCAGAGCAATATCTGCACCTTGCGGGCCCCGGTGGACCCCATGAACATGGTCCCCACTAAGTTCTAGAGCCCCCAGGAACTCCACATTTGAATAACCGCCGATTTACCCTGGCGGTTATTTTTCAGCCTAACTTCAGTATTCAAGGGGTAGAATAGAGTCATGAGAATTCTATTAGTTGAGGATGAAATGAAACTGGGCGATGCCATTAAGCGCGGGCTGGAGCAAGAAGGCTTTGCCGTCGACCTAACGCGTGATGCCGAAGACGGCCAGATCTATGCTGAAACCGAAGATTACGATTTAATCGTGTTGGACCGGATGCTACCGGGTAACCGCGACGGTCTGGAGATCTGCACCAGCCTGCGTGAGCAGGGCGTCACCACGCCAGTACTGATGCTGACCGCCCGGGGCGAGCTAAATGACCGCGTCACCGGACTCAATCGCGGTGCCGATGACTACTTGGTTAAGCCGTTTGAGTTTGATGAGCTGGTAGCCCGCATCCGAGCCCTGCTACGCCGCCCGGAGCAAGCTGTCGGCCCGATGATCGCCATCGGTCCGTTTCAGCTAGACACGACCCAGAAAGTAGTCACTCGTGATGGCCAAACGATTGCTATTAGCAAGCGGGAATACGCCCTGTTAGAGTTTTTAGGGCACAATCCTGGCCAAGTGTTCAGCAAGGAACAGCTGATCGCCCATGTCTGGGATTTTGACGCCGATATCTTGCCTAATACTGTCGAGGTGTTTGTCCGCGGACTACGCAAGAAACTGGGGGACGACATTATTGAAACCATCCGCGGTTTTGGCTATCGGTTAGGCGCCTCAGATGTTTAAATCGGCGGTTTATAAACTTACTGTTTGGTATGTTAGCGCTCTGTTGCTGGTTTGTATTGTGTTTAGCTCTGCTACTTACGCTGTGGCCTCTAATCGATTGCAGAATGGGGCTGTCAGGCAAGCCGATATAATCGAAGAGCTGTCCGGACCGTTGCCGCTTGACATCGTTCCCGGATTTCGTGATCGTCGGCAACAACAAATCGACCAAGATCGCCATGAGCTGCTTGCCAGCCTGATCGTGGTTGACCTCTTAATTTTGGGAGTCGGTACATATTTGAGTTACCAATTTGCCAAACGTACCTTGGAGCCGATTGAGGAAGCGCATTTGAACCAAGCCCGTTTCACGGCTGATGCCAGCCACGAATTGCGCACACCGCTTGCCACCATGCAAACCGAGATTGACGTGGCCTTGCGCAATAAAAAGCTACCGCTCAGTGAGGCCAAGGCTGTACTCGGCAGCAACTTAGATGAGATTGCTCGGTTGCGGCGATTAAGCGATCAGTTGCTGGATCTGACACGCCTGGGTACCGGCGGCTTGCAGCTCCAGCCAGTTAAGCTCGACCAAGCCATTACCGAGGAGATAAAACACCTTGAAAAGCAGCACAACCTTAGAATCACAGCCAATATTGCCAAAAACGTAGTTGTCCAGGGTGACCCAGAATTGTTGCGCCAAGTGCTGCATATTCTGGTCGATAACGCTGTCCACTACGCCGGCAACCAGCCGCCCAAAATTAGCGTGGCCTTGAGCCGCGACGACAAGCAGGCTACTTTGCAAGTCACCGATCAGGGTATAGGCATTAAACCCAGCGAACTGCCGCATATCTTTGAACGTTTCTACCGTGGTAGCCAGGCCAATGTTCATAGCAACAGCGGTCACGGCCTAGGTCTTAGCCTGGCCCAAGAGATTATTGTTAAACACCACGGCGATATCCATGCAGACAGTAAGGCAGCCCAGGGCGCCACGTTCGTCATCACGCTTCCACTTTAAGCAACGCTTCAGCTGGCTCCTCTACTATGTAGTTATACCCTTAGGGTTCTGCCGAAGGATTGCAACTAAGTCAAAGTTTAAGGAGGGAACGGTATGAAAATCTCGCGCGTGCCGATGGCCTATGAGACACCCATGGATCAAGACATCTTAGAGGCGTACATCAATAAAGCCACCTACAATCGCTCCGACGCTCGACGCATCAAACGCGCCTTGCGCAAGCTCAGCTACCGTTAGAAGTTCGTCAGGAGAAGAGTCGAGCGAGGCTCTTCTTTTGATTTAACGCAAGATTATAGTAGCTAGACCCAGGAACACCATGAAGCCCAAGACGTCTGTAGCGGTGGTGATAAATATTGTCGCCGAGGCCGCTGGGTCTTTACCTAGCTTGGACATAATCAATGGCACCAAGGTGCCAAAGAATGCTGCTACTAGCAGGTTGATAACCATAGCCATGGCCAACACCAGCGCCAGACGGAAGTCATGGTTTATGAATATCACTACTGCCGCCACGATGATGCCGTTGATGAAGCCGTTGACCAGCCCAGCACCCATCTCATTTTTGAGTGTTCGCAGCGCCGTACGCAGCTCAATTTGCTTAAGCGCAATACCTCGCACCAGCACGGCCAACGTCTGGGTAGCCGCGTTACCACCCATGCCGGCTACAATCGGCATATAGATAGCTAGTAGCACAAACTTATCGAGTGTCTCGCGGAACATCCCGACTGTGAAGGCTGCCAGGAAAGCCGTACCTAAGTTGATAATCAGCCAACGATAGCGATGAGCGATCTTGCGTTTGGCCGAGTCAGTGACGGTTTCTTCCTGGGAGATACCGGCAAAGTCGTACAGTGAGGAGGCATCGCGTGACTGGATCATGCGTAGCACATCGTCGGAGTAAATAATTCCGACAACGTCGCCAGAATCATTAAGCACGGCAACTTTGGAATGCGGGTGAGCATGGAACATGTCAAACACTTGGTTGTGGGTGGCGGCGTAGGAGATCGACGGTATGCGTTTGACGTATTTGCCAACAGTTTCAGATTTGGCCGCAAAGCCTAGCTCATGACCCGGCAGAAAGCCAGTTAATTTGCCTTCGTTGAACATTAGAATAACTGGTGGCCGACCAGTCCGGCGTTCGTGTTCTTTGAACTTCTTGGCCACCTCCGCAACCGTGTCAGAGTTCTGTACTTGTATATAGTCCAGTGTCATCAGACCAGCGGCGGTGGCGGCGTCGAATTCTAGCAGCGTGGACAATGAATCTTTCAAATCCTGGCTAACCAGTTCCAGCACGGCTTCGCGTTTCTTGGGACCCAATAGTTGCAACATGTCAGTGGCTTCGTCGGGACCGGCGCTCTGCAGAACCTCCACCACATCTTGGTCTGGTATGTTCCGCAGAATGTCTTTGCGCACATTGGGCGTGACGGATTCTAGAATTTCCAGGCGCTTTTCAGCCGGCTGCTCCAGGTAGGCCTGTACCCGCTTATCCTTGCGGAACATGATGTCTTTTAAGAGCAACGGGTTAACGTTGAGATTCAGCTTGATGTCCATGTTTTGTTTGAGGCGTCTGGTAAATTTCATTTTTGGTTATTCAAATAATCTTCTTGATTTTACCACAAGCTGATCTAGGGTTGCTCTAGTGCGGAGCGAACAGAATAGTATGCGGGCTTTGGTTTATAGCGCCTATCAAACAGCAATGGTCGGGCGTCAGCCAAGCCAACGTGGTTGTACCAGGTTTCTTTGTCAGTAATCCCCAGGTACGCGAAGCTATGGCAGACTTTAGACTCAATGCAGGCGCGCATCATTTCGTAGTAGATACCAGCCTGGATCTCGTTCTTGGCGGCCGGGTCGGCCTTGACGTCATTCATGTTGACATCAAACTCGGTTACGTAGACGTCTACGCCCAATTGTCCAAACCGCCACATATTGGCTACGACTTCGTCTTTGGTCGGGGGGTGTGTGCCGTCAATGTGCATCTGCATGCCAATACCGTCTATTGGCACACCGCGTTCTTTGGCGCCTTTAACGTAATCGTACATTGCGTCGGAAACATCGTTTTCGGCTTCGTTCTGGAAGTCGTTGAGGATTAATTTGGCCTGAGGATCGGCTTCCCTAGCCCAGCCAAAGGCTTTGTCAATATACGCCTGCCCACCCGTGTGGTCAGCCCACCAGTCATGTAAGCCATACATATGTTGGGCACGTGTAAAAGCCTCGTTGACGACTGTCCACTCGCGAACTCGGCCACTATAACGTTCACCTACTGTGTAAATGTGATCTTTGATTAATCCATCCAGCTGCTCCGGGCTATAGTTGCCGTTTTTGAGCCAGTCCGGCAGCCACTTCTCGTCACCCCATAGGTAGTGATGGGCTTGGACCGGCATGTGATGACTTTGGGCAAAGTCTACAACCTGATCCATTTGTTTGAAGTTATAGCTGTTTGGTCCGGGGCGCAAACCACCGTCAGTGAAATACCAATTGGGGGTGTTATCGGCCAGGACAAAATCAAACTGGCTAATCAGAATATTAACGTAGGGCTTTTCGTGCAGGTAACTGGTAATAGCAAAGTTACCCAAAGCCATGTCGTGCTGGGCTGCCAAATCTTTGAGTGGCGGTTTGGGCAGATCGGGAACACTGATAGGTTGATTCATTCGTACCACATAGACCACGCTGATTATCAAACCAACAGCAAGCGTCACCCACGGCACCACAACAATTGATCGTTTTACCATCCAACCAGGGTACGGACTACTCGTGATTATAGATACAAGAAATCTAGCAGCAATAATAATAAGTGCTAATCCCTAGAGTGGTGGTAGTAATAGAAAACCAGCTCCAAGGCCAGAGCTGGTCGAGATAATTCTGCCTACGTAGACAGTATCACTTGAGGGAAGGGTGAGCACATAGTTCGATATGCCTTTGGCCTGCAAGCTGATTTTCAGCGCGCTACTGTCACTTTTTGCTTCGCAATGTATCACCGAGGATACATTTTGTCGCAAGAAACTGCCAGCCGCATCACCGAAAACCCCCTTCCAGCCTCAAAGGATACCGAAAAATGGGCTTTAGGGAGCAAGTACCTCACTCGCGCCACTAATTGATACCTGTCCGTTAGATCTAGGACTTGTCAATGGATTACCTCCCCTCTTTTTGTTAAGTTCCATGGGTATCATTATATAACTCATGCTTAAGCACACAAAGACTGTTGTTAGTCGGTTTTAGGCCCTAATCGCGGGGAATTTTTTTGCGTAGCATTAGTCGCAAGTTTGATAAATAGTGCTGGGGATTGGTGCCTGGTCGAGCTTTTAGGTAGGCCATGTGGGCCTCAACAAACGAGATACTGTTTGTAGGCCACAGTTCGGTGTTGGCCCGAAAAGCCGACTTAGTAATCAGCGTCGGGTCAGCTTCCATCAACCGCAGTGCTTCTCTGATCTGATCATCTTCCATAATTGATCTAGACCTTAGGGTTTTTGGGTTTTTTGATTTCTTTGCGGCCTTTGTCTTTGGACATAGTAGTTTATTTGCTCCTCGTGACTTCTTATTATGCGCCTTCTCGAGAGGAATACCTAATCTCACGGCTCCGACACGGACTTATACATTGACATTTAGAATATATCGTGCTAATGTAAATGTACGTCGTTCCACTTCAGAAGAGCGGAGCAACATTTACTAGAGATTTAGATGAATCCGGGTTTGCTTAAGTTATTTTACTCGATTTCATTACTTGAAGGATCATTGACTGGTCCCTCCCACAATCGAGGTAAAACAACTAACTAACTATAAGGATTCTACTTTTATGTCATCATACAGTTTTAGGTCTTCTCGGCCAGCTCAATACAAACGTAAGCACATTGGCCCCGGTACACGCAGCAACAAGCGCCCGACTCGCGGCCAGTACATCAATCCGGCACGTTTTATTGCCCCCGCTACTTATTTGGCGGAGGAAGTCTACGTCGCTACCCATCAGTTCGCTGATTTTGATGTAAACCCTTTGATTCACGCTAACTTGATGGCGCATGACTATGTCACGCCCACTCCGATCCAAGATCAAACCATTGCCCTAGCCCTGGAAGGCAAAGACGTCATTGGTGTAGCGAGCACCGGCACCGGCAAAACCGCCGCTTTTGCTATTCCTTTGCTTAATGGCTTGATCAGTCGCAGGGGTTCCCGCGCCCTGATCGTTGCTCCGACGCGGGAGCTAGCCCAGCAGATCGAACAAGAGTGCCGCTGGATGGCCAAAGGTAGCGGCCTGCACGGCGCGCTACTGATTGGCGGCAGCGCTATGACTCCTCAGTTGCGTGACTTACGAGCAAACCCCCAGATTGTCATTGGCACGCCGGGCCGTATCAAAGACCATCTGGAACGCGGCTCGCTCAGCCTGACTAATTTTAATTACGTAGTCCTGGACGAAGTCGACCGCATGCTAGACATGGGCTTTATCAATGACGTTCGGCACATCCTCAATCAGCTGTCTAAGCAACGTCAGTCATTCTTTTTCTCGGCCACCCTGGACGACAAAGTCACTGGTCTGATCCGCGGCTTTGCGAGCGACCCAGTGACAGTATCCCTGAGCACTAGTCTAGCTAGCGCCAACGTGGAACAAAACGTAGTCACTTACTCAGCCAACGGCGATAAGCTAGACAAGCTGCACGACATTCTACTTAAGACGGAAGTTAGCAAAGTCATTGTCTTTGACGAAACTCAGCGCAAAGTTGAACGCTTGAGCAAGGAGCTCATTGAGCGTGGCTTCTCAGCTGACGCCATCCATGGCGGTAAAAGCCAAGGCCAACGCCAACGCGCCCTCAACCGCTTTAAGAAAGACGAGATCAACATCCTGGTGGCTACTGACGTAGCTGCCCGTGGTATAGACGTGGCTGATATTTCGCACGTCATTAACTACACTACGCCGCAGTCCTACGACGACTACATCCACCGTATTGGCCGCGCCGGCCGCGCCGGCAAAACCGGGTATGCTTTGACTTTTGTAAATCAGTAAGTCGGTTCTAAGGAATCAGCAGGCTCTCTTTGCTCGACATAAATATCCCATTGATCTTGCCATCAGAATCAAAGGTAAACGACACTACCCTGTCGTCAGCTGACTTGCCAACTATCGCTCCAACGGGGAAGAATTGAGCATAATCACCGGCCCGATAGCGATCCAGTGTACTGGAGGGCGGCGCGAAGTTCCAGGGGTCGGTAGCATCCTTGATGTAGTTTAGATCACCAATTGCCTGAGCTGGGGTGCGGTCACCGATACCTTCTGTAGCGGCGATGATGACATGGACTTTGGGAGCCATGTAGCCCTCCAGCGCAGCCGTATTGTCTGACTTAATAGCAGCAATTATATTTTCTGTTTTGTCAGTTGTGACAACTGGAGTTGGTGTATCGGCAACTGTATCGGCCGCCATGTCCACGTGATCAGCAAGCTGGGCTTGTAAGGCCACTATAGCGGCGGCTTGTTGCTTCTGCTGCTTTTTGGCAGCTTGGTCGCGGTGCCAATACGCTACTGCGCCGCAGGTAGCTAATAGAATAATTAACAACACTACCATGACGCTTTCTATAGTTACTTTTTTATCCTTTTCAACTGATGGACTGGGCTCGTGTTTTGGCTCCTGCGGTAACATCTCTTTCTCCATAATCGCGGCTCCTTATACACTCGAAGTTTACCATAATCAGTTTGTCAGCTAGTTTTCCACAGACTTAAAACATGAGCTTTTATAAAATATCGCGTAATTGTTGACAAGGTTTTGGGGGCAGGAATATAGTTGGTACTAGTCACTGTGAGGTGATTAGCAGCTCATCCTTCGGGGTGAATTGCGCCCGAAAAAGGAGCCGTAAAAAGCTCCTTTTTTGTTTGCTTTGATTTTTTCAAAATACCATAATCTGATTGTAATAATTTGACAATCATGTTATTTTATTACACTGTGAGTCATCAAAATATGGAGACTTTAAGTTGGCGCGCCGTGTCCTTCCGAATCGTTTTGAGTGTCGGAATTATTGGTAGTGCAGCCGCCTGCACTGATCAACATAACGAATCTTCACTGCCTACACCAACTACCTGGGAACTCCCGATACCTATACCTGTAGATACCGACCAAACCTGCCCAGAACCGACCCCTGCCGATATATACGCAACCACGGCCGCTTTTAGCGAACCAGAGAATCCAGAGCTATCCGATAGGCAACCTGACGAAACTTACCAACAACACCACTTCAGAGTCCGCTCTGAGGCAGCTGAACGCTACGGTTTAACGGTTTTCGATTACGAATCTACACTTAGCCCACTCCGGAACGATTTGGCTAAAATACGAGACGCCGAGTATAGACAGGCACACCCTACGGCCGGGATCGAAGAAGACGACGGTAATCGTCTAACTATTGACGAATACCTAAAAGTCACACAGGATTTCTTGAAACTTTATGGTGTTGAACTTGTCGTTGCCATGACTGGCCAAAAACTCACCGAAGATGGAGTGGGCTACACATCAACACAAGAGCTTGATAACACGTACAGTAAGAATGCGTTGATCACACTAATTGAATCTATCGGCGAGCTACCAGTAGAATTAATAAAATATGTCGACCTTCAGCAGATCGTCTTGCTCAAAGATATCGACGACAAAGTCGCTGGCTTTGTGAAGCCCGTTACACACCCTCACAAAATATTCATGAAGCCTGACCCTAACCTGCCTTATAACACGCTGCGGCACGAATTTTATCATCTGTTAGATGTCTTAGAATGCGGCCCCTATGATGCTCAGTTTGATACAAAGTTTACCGATCTTAACCCGCTTGATATTTACGCGGAGCGGCAGGGTGTCTACACGAGCCGAGAGGGTACCTTTGAAACTAGGATTACATTATCAGACAGTATTCGATCCGCCCAGCTGGTTGGCGATGTCGCACTTCAAGACCAGTTCACGGCTCAGCTAAAGGAAGTAAAGTCCCGCATAGTAACACCATCTGAGTATGGTCTAACTACCGAGCAAGAAGATAAAGCAGAAATTGGTGCCGATGTACTTAGCCCCTTGAATTTACCCTCTGTTCTGAGTCCAGAGTCTCCGTTCTTGCGCAAAAAAGCTCTCTATCTATTGGCTCGTTTGTGGCAAAGATTCTCAGGTGCGGTGGAGTATCTGTCCGAGATCAGTTCCCGCCCACATGTTTCCACCGATAATTGAATGTTGTGCCAGATTTTCTGATACTACTTCTGGTCGAAAAATAATGAGACGATTTGATTCAGGTCATCTACAGGCTCATCGTCACTAAGACTTTCAATCAAATCTTCACCTCTTGGATCCTCAAACATCAAATTGAATTTAGGCGCGTGCGAATTAAACTGGCAGTCCGGAAATAACATATGATGATGCCACTCAATGCCTTGGCTGTTTAGCTCTTTGGCGCGCTCAATCATTCGACCTACTTCAGGAGACGGTTTGTAGTTTTTATCAACTTTATGCTGGGTGACTTGATTGCCGTGAAGCAAGGATACAAGCTCCTTACCAGTTTCTTTCTCAGCTACAGAAGAATGGTGCACATAAACCTGGCTCTTACTGGGACACTCTAGAACAATGGCGTACTTAGAAGTTGGGTTGAGCCCGCATCTCGGCGTCAATATATGGAAATGCCACTTATCCCCGGCCTCATGGTACCGCTTGGCATAAGCCCGAATATCCTCAACAGAAACTTCTTCCATGTTTTTATCATATCAAGTTATCGGGCGGGAGCCACAGCAGAGCGTGAATATAGCTAGCTGATAATCCGACTTCTTTTCTGCTATGGCTAAGTATTGGTTTTTCTATCAAACCAGTAGTGTTAATTTTGTAAGTTTGATAGCTCGACTTCATTTAGGACAATGCGCCCATAACACATGGGCATATAGACGAAGGTGTCCGGATTGCTGAAATTAGTGGCGCCTCTGTCAACAACCACGCCTAAGCCAGGCATGAGGATCTCCGGGATTACTCCAGCCGCCCCACGCAACGATGTGGTTTCAGGCCTTAGGGACCCCAGACTTATAAAGCTACCCGCCCAGCTAGATTCATCCAGCCGACTATCACTCATCACAAACAATTCTCGCCTAAAGCGATTGGGCAACAAGAAGCTAATGGTCCTGCCCGGTTCAATTATGACTCCGTCTTCAGTGGTGCCATTAAACGTTACTTCGACCACGTCTTCAGAATCCAGACGACTGGTTACTAAACCGCCTAAGAAACGGCTCTCAGCCAGCATATTTTGAGTCCTACGTTCCAGTGCTGCGTATCGGGCATCAAGGGCAGCAAATTCTGCGATGAATTGAGGGTCAATGTCTCTAAAATCTGTCATTGAATCTTGTTATACCACTTTTTCGACTACTTTTAAACAGTTTGCTTACTGGCGATATATGCTTTTACCTCATCTAAGACACTGGCATAGAACGCTTTGTCCTTGGGGTGAGACAGTTGGGCTTCGACATTATCTGGGTGTACCCATCTAGCTTCAGGATTGTCGGGGTCAATTGGTGCTAAGTTAGTTTCACTTGTGGTGTACAAAAACATAGTAATGGTTTTGAATTCTTCCTTTTCTTCTCTGCCATCCTTGCCTATCCTGAAACGATCATAGACACCCAAGCGCTTGATGAGCTTAACGTCAGTGATGCCAGTCTCTTCTTCAATCTCGCGTAGTGCTGCCGCTTTATCGTCTTCGCCCTCTTCCAATTTACCTTTTGGCAGCGACCAAGAAGTGCCGTGCTGGCTAACCACCAACACATCATTATCAGAGTTCAGAATAACTCCACCGGCGCTAAAAGTATGCTTCACATCTACATCATACCAAATCAAAAAACAGCGAAGCCCCATGGTCTTATCCGGCTCTGGCCCAACCTGACCGGTATGTTGTGAAAACCAAGCGTCTTTGAGTGCCTGACTCGTGACGCCATTAGGATTGCTGGGAGCAATCCGTTGGTGGCGCTTGGCAGGCAAGCTTGGTTTTGACGAACATCCGCAGTTGTTGAGTCAGCGACGGGCGTTTCTTTGGTTACTTGCTTGTCGCTACAAGAAAGTAACATGTGCCTTCTTGGGGAAAGAAGACTTACTTCTCCAGCTCATAAATACGGTCGTGACCTAGACCAAAGTGGTGTGCAACCTCGTGCCAGATGGTTTTTTTGACTTGCGTCACAACGTCCTCGTGCGACCAGGCTCTAGAGACTATAGGGTTTTTGAAAATCGTGATTTTGTCAGGTAATACACCGCTGTAATTGCCGGTGCGCTGAGTCAGAGGTATGCCTTCATACAACCCATACAGTGTTACCCCGTCAACCAGGTGTAGTTGTTGGCGCTGAGCCGGACTAGGATCAGATTCAATTACAAAGCCAACGTTCTTCATGGCTAGGGCATAGCGCTCTGGAATGGCGTCCATAGCATCAGTGACAATTTTTTCAAAAGTCTCATCAGTCATTTCAATCATACACTTAACATGTTAAGTGTATATGTAGTTTATTGCAATAAGTTTTTGGAATTGCTGGCTAAAGGTTATACGTCCCGGTATTGCTTTAATTGTTGTTAAATGCTATAATCATACATATATGACCACTCTAGACCGAGATACTTTTGACCACCTCAACCGTGGCGTTCAGTCTGGAGAATTTGATGTGACCTCTGAGGATATGCAGGCAGACTTGCATACTGCTCTTTATAACTATCTTAACCCGGAACCGTTCGTTCCTTCAGAAATAACTCCACTATCTTTTTCTAGCGCAGATGACAGTTGGCTCCACATACCGGCGGGTTCATTGTTTCCGGATGTAGACAAGTATCCCTTGGGCGATGAGGCTAACCCCATGCTTCCTGTTCCTACAGACATGGAAGAGCGAACATTATGGGTTTCCGAGGCCAAACGGCCCAGACGTGATCGGTTACGAAATTGGTTTAAGCAGCTGAGGGAAGAACCTCAACCCGTTAAGACAGACCGGCCTAGCAATAGAGTAGAAAAAATGTTGGATCGCCGAAATCATGTTCAGGCTAGAAAGTTTGGACGAAGCGTCGTAAAAACAGCAATGAACGCTGCACTAGGCACTCCCAAGGATCTTGCACCGGAAGCGATCGAGGTTGTCAGACCTCGTCGTCGCTGGATCGCAGGAGCCGTTGGTGCCCTGGCTCTTGTTGGTGTTAGCCTTATCGCAGGTTCGACATCTGGCGGTACTTCTAAGACGGAGGCAGCACCATTTAGACCTACGCCTACAACCAGCGAAGCAACCTACTCCGCACCCGCGCAACCTAGTATGCCAAACATTGCCCCGGCAATTGCCAAAGGCCTAGAGACAGCACAAACTATGACCAGAGCTATCCAGTTCAAAGAAGGCGATAGAACTATTATCGTTAGAGCTGGTAGCAATGTATCACGAGAAGTCGAAGGGCTTTTAAAACAAGATGGCGTTTCGGATGACAAAATCGTGCCAGCCACCGTTATGCTAGTCAACGACGCACGAATGAAGGCTGGCAATGATTTAAACCTAGTCCCTGCCGACCTTGAACTCCACTTTGAACAAGCCAAAATAAACCAAGTCCTAGATATATTAGCCAAAAATTCTGGCACATAAGCCCAAACAAAAAATCACCAGATTGCTGATGATTTTTTGGTGGAGCTGCCGGAGTACTGCCCTCCGGGTCCGCTAGTTTAACTGGCTAGTCTATCCTACAGGTATAGGTCATTTGATATACATCTAGAAAGTAAAAATGACCAAAAGATCCTAAATGTTTGATCCAATGTCTTAATCCGGTTCCGGATCAAAAACCGGAAGCAATCAGATTATATGACACGCCGTATCGCTATCTGATGTCACAATAGACGCGGCTTTAGTATTTAAACTAGAGCTGGTGCGTACTGACGTCCAAAAAGGGCGACAGAAACGCGATCAAGTAGTTTTGCAACTATTTGGGTTTGCCTATACGCTGACAAGCGACCTGCTGATCTAACCGTTAAAGTCCAACGTCGAGCTTAAAGTCAGCCCCATGTTTTCACCTCGTGGTGATCAATATATTATACCACTTATGCAAATAATTGCCCAGATTGCGCAATCTTAGTGAGCAATCACTGGTGTGTCGGTGTTTGATTCGCCATCAAGTACGTGTTTGCCAGGACGGTAGAGAGTCCAGAAGACGATGCCTGACAAGCAGCATGTTGCAGCGGCCACTAGAATGGGTATATTCTGGCTAATGCCGCCGAGGAAGCCCACTAAGGCTGCTGGAATTGACTGAGCCAAGGCTTGTACCGAGGCATTGATTCCCAGAACCTCTCCCTGGATATCACTTGGTGCTGAACGGCTGACTAGAGCCAATGTGTTGGCGTTTGTCAGGCCGACTGATATGGGGATGAGTGGTGCCACTAACAGTAGTTGCATGGTGTCGTGCGGCCAAAACAAGCTAAGCAACGCAATCGGCATCAGAAACAGGCTATATCGTAATACTTGCCAGTTAGCAAATCGCTTAGCTAATCTTTGGGTTAGCAAGCCCTGAGTGATCACGATCCAGATACCCACGTAAGCAAAGAAGTCACCAATGTTGTTGGCCTGGAAGCCAAACTTGTTGATCAAGAATACCCCGAAGAACGTCGTGAAGAACGTAAATCCCCCCCAGAACAGGAAGACAGTGGGAAAGATTGTGCGAAGCCCGGGCATTGTAGCGGCTTTGACGATGTTATGGATGGATTTGTTCCACTGAATTTGCAAATGATGTTGGACGTTTTTGAGGGTTTCTGGGAGGTTGGTCAGCACCCAGATCACGTTGATGGTGCTGAGTATCGCTGCGAACCAGAACGGAGTGGCTGCATTAAACCAGTGAGGCGTGGTCAGCATCCTAAGCGAGCCGACGTGCAATAATGTAACGCCGGCCGTAGCTAGCTTGCCACCAACGTATGGTCCAATCACAAAGCCCAAGCCAAAAACAGCACCCAGAATACCAAAGTTACGTGTCCGGTGTTCTGGGGCGGTGACGTCAGCTATCGCCGCCTGAGCCACGGCAATATTACCGCCAGTGATGCCGTCAACAGCCCGGCTAAAGAACAATAGGGGTATATTGCGCGTCAGAATACCAACAGCAAACATAGCATAAGATACAGCTGTCCCTGCCAAGCTTATGGCTAAGATCTTCTTACGGCCGTAACGGTCAGATAACTGCCCAAGGATTGGTGTAGCCAGGAACTGCATGAACGGGAAGATAGCTGTCAGCAGGCCTAGTAGTATCAATCCGTCTTTGTAAGACCAGCCAGCCGGCAATAAATAGAACGGTGAATGCGGGTTAGCCAATAGTTGCGGCAAGACAGGTATCAAAATTCCAACGCCCAACAAATCTATAAAAACCGTAAACAGGACGATTGGTAATACTCTACTTTCTAGCTTTTCTTTTATTCTATCCACGCGTGTATGTTCCTTTGTTTACGTATTAAACGGTCGTGCGCAAGCGGCGGTTTTGCCGGATTGGCAGACAGTATTATGCATGCGACCCAATGTTTCCATCAAGCGTTCCTGCTGTTTTTCGGTCAAACTAGCAAACATTGGCCCGTGGTATTTGTTGAGGATACGCAGGGCTTCCTCACTTAACCGCTCACCTTTGGTGGTCAGGGTGGTTAGGTGCTTGCGGCGGTTCTCTGGGCTAATTTGGGTCTGCAGCAGCCCCATATCGTGCATCAGCTTGATTTGACGACTAATGCTGGCTTCGGTTTGACCAAGCGACTCGGCAATATCCCGCTGCTGAGTACTAGGGTTGCGTTGCAGTACCATGAGTATCTTGAACTGCGAAAACCCTAGGCCGATTTGTTCCTGAAGCAATTGGTCGTTTTGACGGGCCATGGTGAATGCTAGGTGCTGGAGCAGGTAGCCAATGTTGTTCGTCGCTTGCATTCACCCAGTTTATCACACAATGCTTGACCAGTTAATACTTAACGCGTTAAGTTTGCAACAAACAGGGAAGGGCAGTCTAGGCAAGTTAGGTTCCTAACTGTTGGTATAGGTTATGCCAATCTTCCAGCGATAGTTCCTGCGGACGGCTTTGAGGGTTTAGATTGGCCGCAACCAAGATAGCACTAATCTCAGTTTTGGTCTTCCCCAGTCCCCCGCTCAAGGAGTTGAGAAGTGTTTTGCGGCGATTGCTAAATCCGGCTTTGACCAGCCGAAAAAACAGCTTTTCCTCCACTGGGAAGGGAAGTACTTCCCTTCTGTGAAGAATCAAGATCTGGGAGTCTACCTTAGGTGCCGGCGTAAACATACGAGCTGGCACGATACTCGCCAGGCTTACATCCCAGTAAAACTGGGCACTAACACTTAATAGCGACATGCTACCCGGGGCAGCTGCCACTCGCTCGGCAACTTCTTTTTGGATTAGCAAGACAGCAGTTACCGGAGGATTCGTGGATTCACTGAGGGTTCTAATTAGGTTACTGGTCAGGTAGTACGGGATATTGGCTACGACTTTGTAGCCGGACGGCATAGTTGTAAGATCAAACTTCAAAATGTCTTGATGCACAATCGTCAGGTTAGCTGCCGGAACTTTTCCTGGCAATGTCGCAGCCAGCAACTGGTCAAACTCCACGGCTACCACCTGATCAGCTTGCTCAGTCAGAAGTCTAGTCAACGTACCACCGCCAGGCCCAATTTCCAGCACCGTATCAATGAGCGTAACGTCAGCAGCGTCCACAATCGCCTGCAGAGTCTCCGGATCAGTCAGCCAATGCTGCCCCAACGATTTCTTAGCATATGGCAATTTGTTCATACCCCACATTGTACTCGAATAAACCGAAGTAGCTCATTGATTCATCAAACAATAAAACCGGATTCACTCCGGTTTTATTGCTTTCCGCTGTTTTGGAAAGAGAGCCCGAGAAAATGTTCTTTCTCGGCGCGTGGAGAAAACCTAGCCGGAGGTTCCCTTGTACCTGTGTCACAGGCTACAAGGGCCGCGCGTGGTTGTCTTCAGATGTCTTAGTACCATCCGTTGACTTGCCAGAAGCTGTTGGCCTTGCAAGGGCTGCCATAGCGCTGAACCATATAGTTAATCCCCCAGTGAATTTGGACACCGGGATCAGACTCCCAGCCCGGACCCATTTTGCTACCTGGCAGAGCTTGTGGGATGCCGTAGGCTCCGGTGTTGCGGTTGCGGGCTAGATGGTTCCACTTTGATTCGCGCTGAAAAATTTGATAGATACAGCTGAACTCGCCACTCCACCCCATTTCACCGGCAATTTGCTGGCCCAAGACAACGTTTGCCGCAGGGTCGCTAATGACCAGCTTGCTACCCTTCACTACTATCCGCTTGACAGGCTCGGCGGCCAAGACTTCTTGAATGACTCGCCGGGAGGCTTCTGCTCCGTTATGCAATTCCAGCTCGTAAGTTACGACCTTGCGACCATCAGAGCCAGCTTGACGCACCACCGTAGTGCCAGCGGCCAAGTTAGGATCATCGATGGTCTCCAGCGGGGCCGGGATGGCTTGTTCTTCGCTGACTACCGTCTTGCCTACTCGGACCACAAAAATCTGCATACCATTAGTCAGGATGGTCTCCAATCCTGGTTGCAGAGTGTCACCTTCATTTAAAACGACGTTTTTCTCGGTTAATAATTCAGCCACGGTGCTAGCATGGGTTCGGATAGGTACTGGGGTACCGTAAAGATTTAGATTGACTTCGTCGGCCCGGTCTATAACAACCCGCTGAGCTACGATGCCCTCGCGCAGTACATCAGTAGCGCTAATCTCTTCTGCCGGGACGGTAACAAGTGTGTCTTCGGGGTGGATGTCAAAACCAGCGGCCGCGGCTACCGCCTGGGGCGTTTGCTCGGCGGTGTAGGCCACCGACTTTTTGCCACGATCCTCTACAAGCACCGGACGCGCACGGTAGACATTTACGGTCGTGTTATCCTTTTCAATTGGCGTATCGAGTGCCGGCTCAACAATGTCTTTCTCACCTAAAGTCAGGTGAGCTCTATCCAGCAATTCTCTGACCGTCTGGGCGCGGGTAGGGATAACTTGGCTGTTACCGTCGATACTTAGATTGACAGTCATAACATCACTAGCACCAACAGTCCGGCCATTTAAACTAACATAACCGACTAAAGACACAAAAAACAGCACCAGGAAGGTAACAACAGGGATAATAAATGGGTGATTTTGGAGTCCATGAAAGCGGCGTTTGTGGGTACGCCCAGACTTGGATTTAAAAGATTTGTTACGCATATGCGGTGGGCTGCGAGCAGGAATGCAAAGAGGGTCCTTAAACTAAAAACGGCACCTCTTGATATATCCTTCAGTAGCCGCTTCTATTTTAGCAAAATATTAACGCTTTTTCCACTCTGCCAAGAGTGCAGTCGTCAGTGGGCTAAGCTCCCGCAGATCATCCAGTGGCATCCAAACTACATCGCTCAGTTCCAATTGCTGAGGCTTCGCAACCGGCTCATCGGGAAGCTGCACAGCAAACAGCACACAGTTAAAGCCTAGACCGTATTCGCTCACCCTTCCACGGACTATTTCCTGTAGTTCAGTTGCTGGGACCTGGATGCCCGTTTCCTCATAAATTTCACGCACCGCCCCTGCCCTTTCGTCCTCACGGCGATGCAGACCACCGCCTGGCAGTATCCACTCACCGCTGCCAAGCCAGCCTTTTTCTAGCAGCAAGTTGTTATCTGCTGAAATAATTATTACCCGACTTCTCCGGCTACGGCGTAGCATTAGCCATAGCAGTGGCCAGCCACCCCAATAGGCTGCTATACCTATGTGTCGTGCTAGTCGTTTCATTAGAGCTTCTCCAGCGGTGCGAAGGCGGCGTTAAGTTTTTTGCTGCCCTTGCCTTTGAAGTAGATCGTTACATTGTCACCATCGATCTCCATAACTGTGCCTTCACCAAATAATTTGTGGCGTATCCGATCACCTTCCTCAAGTTCTGGCACATAGCGCGGTTCTTGACTGTCCTCGACGTAGGGTTGCAAATCGCTGTTATAACCCAAGCCGTCGGTTTGGACCTGACCATCAATTTCGCTCAAAAATCGCGCTGGGGGGTTGTGTTGCACGCCGCCGTATAACATCCTTGAGGTGGCGTGAATTAGATATAGCTCTTGCTTGGCCCTAGTCATTCCGACATAACACAGTCTGCGCTCCTCTTCCATTTCACTTTGGTCATAGAGTGCCCGGGAGTGCGGGAAGATGGTTTCTTCCATACCGGTCATGAAAACTACCGGAAATTCCAAGCCCTTGGCAGCATGAAAGGTCATCAGCGTCACACTGTTGTTGCCGGAATCAAAACTATCGATGTCACTAATCAGCGACACTTCTTCCAAAAAGCCGCTTAGCCCCTGGTCTTGGTACTCTTGGGCCACACTAATCAGTTCCTTGACGTTTTCCTGCCGCGATTCGCCCTGCAGAGTGCCGTCATTTAAATAGGCCAAGTAATCCAGTCGGCGTAGCAGTGAATCAAGCAGCCCCGTCAATGCCACCCCATCCATAACTTCACGCATGGCGTTCAGCAGCTCACCTAGCTCAAACAACCCTTTCCCGGCCTTCGGTGTCAGCCCCGGACAATTACTACTTTCCGCTAATGCTTTGCTCAGGGTCCAACCCTGAGCTGAATCCTGAGCGGCCTGCCAGGCGTAGAAGGTTTCTAGGGATTTGGCGCCGATGCCACGGGCGGGGACGTTGACGATGCGCTCAAAGCTGACGCGGTCTTCCGGCTGGTAAATCAGGCGCAGGTAGGCCAGGATATCTTTGATTTCCTTACGGTCGTAGAAGCGTACACCACCGACCACTCGGTACGGGATGCCGTAGCGGATAAGCATTTCTTCGATCGAGCGACTTTGGGCATTAGTTCGGTACAGCACCGCAAAGTCCGAGAACTTGCGCGCACCAACATCTACAGCTGTCTTGACTCGTCGAACGATGGCCTCCCCTTCAGAACGCTCACTGGCTACTGGTAAAATCTGAACCGGCTTGCCTGCTCCTAAATCCGTCCAGAGCTTTTTATCGGAGCGCTGTTCGTTCTTGGTAATCACCGCGTGGGCAGCGTCCAGGATAGCCTTGGTGCTGCGATAGTTTTGCTCGAGCTTAATAATGGCGGTCTTGGGATAGTCACGTTCGAAGTTCAGGATGTTTCTAAAGTCGGCACCGCGCCAGGAGTAAATGCTCTGCCAATCATCACCAACGACGGCAATATTGTTGGACTGGTTCACTAACAGCTTAATGAGTTTGTACTGGGCGGCGTTGGTGTCCTGATACTCGTCAATCATGATATAGCTGAACTGTCGCACCCACTTTTGCCTCATTTCCGATTGGCTTTCCAGCAATTGCACGGTGCGGCTAATCAAATCATCGAAATCAAGAGCTCCGGCTTCATGGAGCAGTTTTTGGTACACCGGAAACACCTGAGCGGCCGCGCGGTGCACTGGGCCGCTACCAAGACTTAGGTATTCAGCCGGACCGACCAGTTCATTCTTGGCACTACTAATTAGGCTGGATAGCGTTCGTGCAGGAAAACTTTTTTCATCAATCCGCAATTGTTTACTGGCTTGCTTGACTGCCGTTTGGCGGTCCGACTCATCGAAGATCACGAAGTTTCGGGGAATGGCGATATGCTCACCGTCTTGGCGCAGAATACGTACACAAATACCGTGGAAAGTGCCCATGAAGGGCATAAAGCCGCGGTTGTCAGGGTTTTCGCCCAGCAACCGGGCCACACGTTCACGCATTTCCCGAGCAGCTTTATTGGTGAATGTTACAGCTAGGATGTTGTAAGGCGTGGCTTTGGATTCGGCGATAATGTGAGCGATCCGGTGAGTCAGGGTTTTGGTTTTGCCACTGCCTGCCCCGGCCAAAATAAGCAATGGCCCCTCGGTCGTTTCCACAGCTCGCTGCTGCTCAGGGTTCAGCCCCTCCAAAAGATTTATTAGCATCAAACTATTTTAGCACTAGAACAGTTGCGCTTGATAAGCCACAGCAGCTGCAGCCAAGGCAATAAGTAGTACAATTCCGAACACCAGCCAGCCACGCTTGGCGCGCTTGCGGTGCGAGACGCTTAAAGGCACAAAGTAGGTTTTATCAGCCACCAATTGATTCAGATGAATCTGGCGTTCGGTCTCGGCCTTTAGAGCTTCCTCTTCTTTTTTCTTGTCCTTGGTTTGATCGGCAACGGCGCCGACTTCAGCTTCGGCGTCGGAGTCAGACTCGGAATCGTCTTTTGGTGGTTCAACGGGCTCGGCTGGCTTTTCTGGTTTAGGTGCAACTGCTGCTTCAGACTTGGTTCCGGGGTTTTCCGGCTCCTCAGTTTTTATCGGCGGAGTAATTACTTTTTGTGACGGCGATGGAGATGTTTTGTCGGAAGTATCAGCCACTTCGCCTTGGACCATGGGGTCTTTCAGCATAGGGCCATGCCCGACTATGATCGGGCGTGACGTCGGACTGGCCGTAGTTTCACCAGGGCTGGCTACATCGCTAACAACTTTTTTAGCTCGCGGCACGGCTAGCCTCACTCAGCAGTTTGTCAGCCACGCCTACAATACCAGCAAATTTATGATAATTTAGGCTGGCCCCGCCGACCAGCACACCGTCACAGCCTTCAATTTCCAGGTAGCCCCGAACTATTTGATCATCGACACTACCGCCGTACAGCACGCGAATATTTTTTGCAGCTTTTTTGCCGTACAGTCCATCGACTTGCTTACGGATGAAGGCAATTTCTTTGGCCACTTCATCTGGTTTGGCCAGAGTGCCACCGAAAGTACTGATGGCCCAGACGGGCTCGTAGGCAATGACTACGTCTTCAACTTCCCGGGACGTGACATTACTAAGTGCCGTAACAATCTGGTCGTGCAATACTTGATGAGTTTCGCCGGCTTTGCGTTCGTTATGGCGTTCGCCCACGCAAAGGATGGGCATAATGCCGTTACGGATTGCAGCGGCGACTTTGTCACGAATGGTGTCTAAGTCTTCGTGGAAATAAATCCGACGTTCAGAGTGACCAATGATGCCGTAGTGAACCAAGTCTTGGAGCATTGTGAAGCTAACTTCACCGGTAAAGGCTCCTTCGTCACGAGCGTAGGCGTCTTGAGATGCTAAGCGGAATTTGCGCCGGTCAAGCTGAACACTAAGTGGCTGCAGTACCAGCATGCTGGGTGCTAGGACGACCTCGATATCACGGTGGATTTTGATGCGTTCTTGCAGCCTGTGCAATAGCAAGCTTGCCTGGCTAGCATTTAAATTCATTTTCCAATTGCCGACAATTAACGTTCTATGCACAAAACTTTCCTCCACCACTAGCTAGGGGAGAGCAGCCCGAGCAATTAGCTTTGCTGATTCGCGGCGCGATGAGAGGGGATGTTCCCCTCTCATAGGGCAAAGCCGCTAAATTCATCTTCCAGTTACCGACTATCAGTGTTCGTTTCATAATACTTACGCTTATTGTATCACTTCTTATCTAGTAACGCCTCGACGCCAGGTAACTTTTTGCCGCTCATCAGCTCCATGCTCGCTCCACCGCCAGTCGAGACGTGATCAAAGCGGTCAACCATTTTGCGTTCCTCGATGTAGCCCACCGTGTCCCCGCCGCCGACAACAGTAAATGGTCGGTGGCCATACTCGCCCAGCATGGCATCCATAATAATTTCCGTGCCGTGCGCAAACGGACCAACTGGTCCTTGTAATCCATCGGTCTCGGTCACGCCCATGGAGCCATTCCAGATCACCGTTTCGGCTAGCTGCATGCCGCCAGCAATAAATGACCCAGAGAATGGTCCGATGTCCAGAATCATCTCATCCTTTAATACCTCACCGCTCCGCCTCGGCGGTCGCCCAGGGTAGTTTTCAACAGCGGCAATGACATGCGCATCCCAATCAACTATCCGGGTATGAGCTGAGCGGTCAACTTTGCTGGCTACTACCCCGTCTTGCGGAACGTAGAACACGAAGTCTTGTTTTTTAGCCTTGGCCTGAGCTTTTTCGATAATCCGTCTGGCAAGCGGTACATCCTCTGGCTCGCTCAAACTTTGGCCAATAGCTATGTGCTCCGCCAGCAAAAAGGTGTTGGCCATGGCACCACCAATGGCCACAAAATCGGCAATGTCGATGAAGCGCTCTAAGATATCGATTTTATCTGAAATCTTGGCACCGCCAATAATCGTCATCAACGGCCGGACTGGCTTTTCGATGACTTTGGTAATGGTGTCTACTTCTTGCTCTAGCAGCAAACCAGCGACACTGGGCAAGTATTTAGTGACGCCTTCGGTGGAGGCGTGCGCTCGGTGTACTACCCCAAATCCGTCTTGCACAAACACTTCACCCAAAGAAGCAAGTTCTTTGGCAAAAGCAGGGTCATTAGCCTCTTCTTCCTTGTGATAGCGCAGGTTTTCTAGTAGCGCTACTTGGCCAGGCCGAATGACCTGTGCGGCGGTGCTGGCTTCGGGCCCAATGCAGTTAGACACAAACTTAACGTCACGTTTTAGTAACTCACTCAGGCGCCTGGCAACTGTTGCCAAACTGGTCGTAGTATCCTTTGGGCCTGCGGGTCGTCCTAAATGCGAGCAGATAATTACACCACAACCTTGGTCGAGTAGGTATTGAATGGTTGGCAAGGACTTTGCAATCCGGTAGTCGTCAGTGATCTTGCCGTCCTTGGTAGGAACATTGTAGTCGGCCCGCAGCAGTACTCGTTTGCCCTTGAGGTCAATGTCCCTAATTGTCTGCTTGGTAAAGCTCACCTGCCCACCCCTAGTAAACTGGTATTACGTATTTCGTATAAAGTATACCGCATAAACACTTAAGCTTACTCGCGTAATTACTGAAAGCGCGTGATACGTTATACGCACCTACCGCGTTATACGGCTATTCCAGGACTCTAACCTTTATTGTATCAGTTGTCCCGACCATACCGGGGTATTTGCCAGATGCCGTGACAATCATATCGCCGCTACTTAGTACCTTGTTCTTCTGCAGCCAATTAGTTAGTTTGGTAGCCGCAAACTTATCATCCGGACGTACATAGCTTTTAGTGCCGTAAACTATAGCCAATTGCTGAGCCACCCGAGCATCAGAAGTCACAGCAATAATCGGTCTCTCCGGTCGTCTAGAGGATAGTTCTAGGGCTGTTATGCCAGACCGAGTTTCAGCCACAATAGCTTTGGCGCCCACGGCGTCAGCCAGTTCAATCACGGCTGAGCTAATAGCACCCTGGCGCGAGCTTTCGTCGCGTTCCATGCCTGGATATAGCGCTTTAATCGGTGAGTTAGACTGAGTGTAGAGGATTATCCGCTTCATCATCTGGACCGACTCAATTGGGTAGCGGCCATTGGCGGTTTCGTCGGATAGCATTACACAGTCGGCACCAATAATCACGGCTGTGGCCACATCCGATACCTCAGCCCGCGTAGGTTCGGGCACTTCAGTCATCGAATACAGCATCTGGGTAGCTACGATGGTCGGTTTGCCGTATTTCATGCCTAGCCCCACCAGCTGGCGTTGGACAATCGGCACTGATTCGGCCAAAGCTTCTACCGCCAGGTCACCGCGAGCCACCATGATGACATCAGTTTCGCGGACGATTTCTTCGATGTGGTCAATCGCCACCCGTGTTTCAAACTTAGTAATAATGCGAGCGTTCATGTTAAGCGTCTTGATAATTTTGCGCAAGTTACGGATATCTTCGGCACTTTGGACAAAACTCTGGGCAACGTAGTCAATGTCTAGAGTCGAGCCAAAGGCCAGGTCCTTCTTGTCCTTGGCGGTGATGGTATCGCCGCCAAAGTCAGTATCTGGCAAATTAATGCCTTTGCGTTTAATCAGTATGCCGTCGTTCTCGGCACGAGCATGCACAATGCCGTCTTTGACACTGGTAATGGTGGTGCGTACTTTGCCGTCATACAAGTACAATCGTTCGCCACGCTGGACTTTTTTACTTAGATCATACTGGGTCGGTATGTGACCAGAGCGCGTCAGATCTGCCTGGTACTGAAATGTTAGGCTCTGACCCTCGGTGACGTTAATAATGCCTTCAAAATCACCTAGACGAACTTTGGGGCCCTGCAAATCTTGGATGATAGCAACTGGTTTGCCGTATTCTCTGGCGGCTTTGCGGATCCATTTGATCTGGCGGATCCGTTCTTCTTCAGTGCCATGGCTGAAATTCAGCCGCAAGCCATTAGCTCCTGCCTTGATCAGTTCCGTGATTTTCTCATACGAGTCAGTGGCCGGTCCTACAGTAGCGATAATCTTGGTTCGTTTAAACTTGCTCACCGGCACGTTGGGTGCTTTGTTAGTCGTATTCATTTCTTTGTATCAGTGTAACCGCTTATGTTTGTCTGCAGCAAGAGAATTTTAACCTTTGTCTCTGAGGTTAATGCTTGCTTGAACAAAAGCAGGTGGTGACCCCTAGGAGAGTCGAACTCCTCTTGCCAGGATGAAAACCTGATGTCCTAACCGATAGACGAAGGGGCCCCCAGCTGCTTTTGATATAACCGGCTCATACTAGCATAACCTCTTGACCTCTGTCCATGAGCCGCTGCGGGCAGTTATGTCGGGAATAAGAAATCCCCCGGCTTTTTAAGTCCGGGGGATTCCTAAGAGTTGC
>CAZARM010000010.1:0-26062 GCA_964487615.1 uncultured Candidatus Saccharibacteria bacterium
ATAGCAATCCTGCGGGTGAGTTGGACCAGCCTCTTTTGTTCGGTCTGGGATTTTATATAAAGATCGATGTTTGAGAAAATAAATGCCAGTGTCAGAATATACAGTAGCAAGTCAGCGCCCCGGCTAACACCCACCCAATGGGCTACATCATTGGTGGTCCCAGGGAATAATACGGTCACTATAGCAGCCAGAGTAAACAATATGCCGATAATTTTTTTCCAGGCTTTGGTGCGGTTGCTTTGTGAACTTGTCAGAAATTTTACAAGCGCAACTAAGATGCCGAATATCAGAATAACTTGGATTAGTATCATTTCTTGCCCGTCCGGTTTACTAGTAGATCTACTGTAATATTGACGGCGTTGAGCATCGATTGGCCTTTGGCCTTGGTGTAGTCGCTGTAGGTAACTGTAATTGGGACTTCAATATACCGAAACTTGCCTTCGGCAATACGGTTGACCATTTCGGAAGCATGCTCGAAGCCCGGCATAGTCAGTTTGAGGTTTTCGGCAAACTGCCGGTTAAAGGCTCTAAGCCCAATATGCGGGTCGGTCAGACGGATGCCGGTTGTCGCTCTAGAAAAGCTTGAGGCCACTTTTAGAAACTGCTTCTTAACAAACGATATGTTTTCGATCGTCCCCAAAAAGCGCGAACCCAATACAATATCCACCGGGTTTTGCTTAAGAAACTCCAGCATCTTCAGCGCATCATCTACGGCGTGTTGGCCATCTGCGTCAATCGTAATAAAATACTCGGCTTTTGGATCCTGCAATGCATAGTCAATACCGGTTTGGGTGGCCGCACCTGCCCCGACATTGATAGGATGATTTAATAACTGGGCTTTTGTTTTGGCAATCTCTCTGGCCGAGTCGTCCGTGCTGCCGTCATTAACGCAGATCACATTTGCAAAGTGCTTGAGCAGGTCGCCTAGAACACCGCCAATCACACTGGCTTCGTTGTAAACCGGCATGATTACGTACGTGTCGCTATGCATTTCTGCCTTTTGGTTAGCTTGGCTGATAATTGCCATGGCACTACTTAGCCTGCGCGATTTCCTGGTAGAGCTCAACCATCTCTTCAGCAGCTTTGGGCCAGGCGATTTCCTCCGCAAATGACTTGGATAATTTAGTTTGTTTTTCTAGGTCGATCCTCTGCAGCTCTCGGGATAACTCGTAGTATGCGAATGTATCGGTGAATATGATGGCTCCGTTTGAAGATTCGGCTAGCTCTTTGAAGACCCTAGTGGGGTAGACAATCACCGGCATATGGTTGGCGATCGACAGACTGATGGCGCCAGAGGAAACATGAGAGTAATAGGTGCCGTCATAAGGGAAGACGCAGACATCACATTCCCTGATGTAGGCATTCATCTGGTTATCGTCTTTTACGAAACCGGTGATGTAAACCCTGTCTTGCAGACCCAAAATATCAATTAGGTCGCAGACTTTATTATAAATCGTTAGGTCATCACTTATCGGATGCATGCCGCCGACGATTGCTAGCTTGTAATTGTCCGGTAAAAACTTGAGTGCTTTAACTGCGTCAAACAAGCCCTTATAACGGTGCAGGATGCCAACCATACAATAGATGATATCGCCTGGTTTTTTGTTTAATTTCTGAGCAATTAATTCAGACTTCGGCGGTTCGGGATATTGGTAGGCGGGCAGAGGGATTTTTACAATTCGCGCTGGGTCGGCACCAACGTCCTCTAGGGCCGTGGCAGTCATACCGTTATGAACTAGTAGGAGGTCGGCCTTCAGGAAGGGTTTGACGTGCCATTTGGTTTGGCGTTTATGGTTGCGCTTATCTATAGCGTAGCGCGCAAAGCTGCGAGGTCCAAGGCCTTTTAGTTTAAGTGGCTTAATGGCAAACTCCGGCGAAAGATGAAGCGATATAATGACTTTCTTACCTGAACTCTCACCCACTTTGGCTACTCTCAGAAAATCATCGTCTTTAAACAGGCCAAACTCGTGCTGGATATGCAAAATGTCGTTGTCTTTGAGGGCTTCGGCTAATTCATCTAATACCTTGGCTTGTTCCTGAGGCTTTAGAACTCTAAACTTCAGGGGCGAAACTGGAAAAACAGTATTGGTAATGGTGGCTGCTGCGGACGTTGCCATGGCGTCTATATATTGCTGCTGGTAGATAGCTACGCCGCAATCTTCGTTATAGGGCGTGTAGTGTAAGACCCTGACTTTTGGCGTGTCACTCATTTAGATTCTCCTAGATAAGACTTAATTTGATGAAAGCTGTCGTCCCATGAAGTCGGTTTGTAACGCTTAACCTTTGCCTGTGCTTTAGCAAGCACATCCGGCTTCAACCAGTTCACAATCTTGGTCAAGCATTCTTCGCTCGCCGTAGGCGTAAAATATTCTGCAAAGTCACCACCAACTTCTGGCAAGCTAGTGGCATTGCTGGCCAGCACCGGCACGCCGCGACTCAGGCTTTCGGCCACGGGGATACCCCAGCCTTCAAAAAGGCTAGAAAAGACGGTGAATAAGCAGTGGTCATATAGCCACGACAATTCCTCGTCGCTGGCATTCAGTAGCCACACAAACTTGTCTTTAACTTCCGGGTCTTCACTCATAATTCCAAAAATATCATCGCTCCGCCACCCGCGACGACCGACTATGACTAATTTGGGTAAATCTATCTTTTTCATGCTTGCCAACTTATAGACATTATAGAGCAGCTGGTGGTTTTTCTTAGGTTCAATCGTACCAACCATCAAAAGATAATCATGGCCCTGGAGATTACTATCCAAAAAAGCTTGATCATGGGGCTTAGTGGCGGCGGCAAAACTGAAGTCGTCGCCCTCACGGAAAACTTTTATAGGCGCAAGCGGCAAGTGGTTGTCACTCAACCAGGTAATGACCATCTGCTTGGTGCTCTCGGAAATCGCCAGTACCAAATCACTAATTGGTAAGATACTGCGCAGGTAAGCCGGTAACGTCACGCTAGCATTGCCAGCATTGGCAAACTGCGGCGTAATAATCGGGCCAATGTCATGTACCATTTGAATGATTTTAAGGCCTTGGGTCTGCCAGAGTTTCAGCTGACTAATAAAAACTTCGTCTGACCATTCGCCCCAGGGGATTATTAGCTGGTCTCCCGACTTAAAATCGAACGCTTTGTAGCTTTTGGCTTGGGCAATCTTGGCTTTTTGCTCAATTTTGCCGGCTACCCCGGGGTGTAACTTCCCGACTTTGGCCAGCCCGGATTTGACCACTCTTTTTACGACCGCAGGCGGAGTTTTGGTGCCAGCTGCTAGGCTGCCATGGTCGTTTGATAGATAGACGATACGCTGACCACGCTGGGCAAGCGTGGCGGTAAGGTCAACTTCGCAAAACTGTTCGCGCTCTTTGACCCACGTTACACATCTACAGTCTAGGTCTGGGTCTTTGTCAAAACGGATTGCCAATTCCTGCATAACTCTGGGTATGCCAGTCAGCTTACCCGGCCAGTGAACCAGTTGGGTGACGTCAAAAAAAAGTCTTTGATTCATTAGATAAATAGTCTACTCTTATATCTGATATCTGAAGGCTTATTGTAACATTAATGACAGGCAACAACGAGGCAGGTTTTGAAGCTAAAAAGTATTAAAAAATTGCCCGACTATCTTCGAGACTTGAAGACAAATATCGACCAGCTCCAGGAAGCTCAGGGCGACTTGCGTAAAAAGGTGAACCGAATCGAACACCTTTTGGGTGCAGCCAGCTTCACCGGTGAATCAAAAAAATCAGAAGCACAAGTCGGGCAACGGTTCGCCGACAATCATCTGCTAGATAGCTTTTACCTGGAACTCGAAAATAATTTCAGGGGCTTAGAGGCCGAAATTAAAGACCGGCAACGGGTGCATCTCAAGTTATTTACAAACTCCAAGGTAAACTTCCGCAAATATCCGATTGTTGATTTGGGAGCTGGCCGCGGCGAGTTCGTTGAACTACTCAGTGACAATAAGCTCCGCGCTATAGGCGTTGACCTTAATGAATCGATGGTTAAGCGAATGAAGGAGAAGGGCCGTGAGGCTACTCAGGACGATGCCATTGGGTATTTGGCCAAGGCTAAGTCTGGATCTCTGGGCGCGGTTAGTGGCTTTCACTTGGCCGAACATCTGCCTTTCGACCAGCTTTTAACCCTGATCGGTGAAGCCCATCGAGCACTGGCTCCGGGTGGATTACTACTGCTAGAAACTCCTAACCCTGAAAATCTGACTGTTGGAGCCTTTACCTTTCATTACGACCCATCGCACCTGAAGCCAATCCCGCCAGCTATTTTGGATTTCATGGCCAAGTTCAAAGGTTTCGGCCGGGTTGAGATTTTGCGCTTGCAGCCCGAAATGACTGAGTCTAACATCGTAAAAGCCACCAAAGACAAAAATTTGCAGGAAATCATGCGCCGCATCTATGGCCCCCGTGACTACGCTTTGCTTGCCTATAAATAAGACCGTTATCACCAAACTGCTTGGGGTTAGATCACTTTTTATTTGCTGGTAATTTCAATGTGGTAATCGGGTTAATGACGTAAGGAGTACGCTCTTCTTTGTACACCCTGAAGCTGGCGGCATCCTCCCACCAGTCATATTGGGTAACACCGTCTTCGTGGCTAATCGCAACGTCTATGAAGTACTGGCCGTCGTTAAAGACATTCGGTATAGTCCACACTAATTTATCTTTCTGCCCGGCCTTGAATGTACCACTAGCCATCAGTTTCAGTTTATTATTAGTCCCCATAATATGAGTCCCCACAGCATTTTTGAGCAAGAACCCAAACACCGGATTTTGAACCTGCTTCTTAGCCGTGAAGTTAACCGTCAACTCTAGATCTGCGGTTGCCGCATCACAGACCTCCGGAGTCACTGTAACGCTGGTTTGGACAATCGCCCCATCCCCCCATCGTGATTTTCCTTCGGAGGTTGAGGTCTGGTTGGGGGTAAATATTTTTGTGTACTCCGTCGCCACTTGGCTAGCAGAACCCTGGACAATAATCTCACTTTTTTCAATCATGATAGCCCGGTCGCAATACTCGCGGATGGAACTCATGTCATGGCTAACAAAGACCACAGTTTTTTTCTGTTTCTTCAGCTCCCTAAAATGGCTAAAGCACTTGCGCTGAAAATCAGCGTCCCCAACTGCCAGCACCTCATCAACCAGCAATATATCGGCCTCGGCCCGAATCGCCAACGAAAACGCCAGCCGCACCTGCATACCAGAGGAATAATTCTTCAGTTTTTGATCCATGAATTTTTCGAGTTCAGCAAAGTCCACAATCTTGTGGTACATGGCGTCAACTTCGGCTTTACTGAAGCCCAGCATAGCGCCGTTCAGGTAAATGTTCTCGCGTCCGGTGAGCTCACCGTTAAAACCGACCCCCAATTCAATAAAGGGCACTAGCCGTCCATCCACGGTCACCTGCCCTTGGTTGGGTTGATAGATCCCAGCCAGAATTTTAAGCAGGGTGCTCTTGCCGCTGCCGTTTCTGCCAACGATGCCAAAGAATTCGCCACGCTTAACCTCAAAACTAATGTCCTTTAGGGCGTGTTGGACTTCCACAGTGCGGTTCTTACGACCACGCATGATGTTCGTGAAAGCACTCTTCAGGGTCGACGAACGCTCATGCGGGAGCTTGAAGTCTTTATAGATTCCTTCGGCCCGGATAGCAATATTGTCGTCAGCTATTACGTCCACTAGACTTCCTCCGCGAAGTAACGTGATCGTTTTCGGAAAAAGGCAGCCGTGAACATCATAATCAACAGGGTTACCCCAATCGGCAGCAAGCGAATGTACGGTGTACCGTACAGGTCACTAATGGTTTGGGTACTGTGGGTCACAAACACGTAACGAGCATCCTGAATAATTTGGGCTACTGGATTCAATATAAGTATTTTGGCGGCTTGGTGGGGGATTTTTTGTAGCGGATATAGGATAGGTGTAGCATAAAATGCTCCCTGCAGAATAACGTCCCAAATATGATTGGTGTCTCGAAAACGTACAAAAGCGGCGCTCAAGAAAAAGCTCAGCGCCAGAGAAAATACAAACAACTCTAGTAGTAATAGAGGTAGTAGGACAGCACTGGGTTTGAAATCAACTCCGTTGAAAACCGCCAACAGCAAGACAACCACCAAGTTAAGCCCCAGGTTAATAAGCGCCGAAAACGAACCAGCTAGCACTAGGACGTAGCGCGGAAAGCTAATTTTGCGCATCAGTTCCCCACGCGCGACCACAGCGCTGACGCTACCGCCAGTCACCTCTGTGAAATAACTCCAGAGCACCACACCTAGCAGCAAATAGACCGGAGAGTTCGGAATGCCGTCTAGAACACCCACGAATTTTACGAAGACAATATAGAGAATCGCGAATAAAGCCATTGGCTTTAAGAGTGTCCACATATAGCCCAAGACGGAATTTTGGTAGCGCAACTTAAAGTCCGTCTTAACGAGCTGTTTCAGGAGGATGGAGGCGTAACGGTAACGTTTTTTGAATTGTTCCACGTGCATAGTATTTTAACTGGATGTATCTGATTGTACCAGTGCTTTAGCCGTTACGATCTTTGCAAGTCTAAGCAAGTCCAGTAGGCTTAAGCTATGGCTACGGTTTTAGTTACCGGTATTAATGGATTTGTCGGCAAACACCTCACTCGCGAGCTTATTGGGCGTCAACATAGCGTCCTGGGGATTGGCCATAAGGAGCCAGCTCACCCAGAAATCGCCGACAAGCTTGCGGCTTACTATGATGTTGATGTTACCGACGCATCCCAGGTCAATACTCTACCACTTGTCAATATCGATGCCGTCGTTAGTTTGGCCGGCCTAGCCAATGTGGGTGATTCGTTCAACAAATCCGCTCTTTATAAACATGTTAACGTGGCGGTCCTGCAAGTTCTTGGTGAAGCTTTTCTGGCCCAGGGCTATAGACCTCGGATAATCGCAGTTAGCACCGGTGCGGTATATAAGTCAGGGCAGCCCCTGCCACTCACCGAAGACTCAATCGTGGATGCCTCTAGTTCGCCATACACAGCCAGCAAACTGCTTATGGAGAAGGCGGCTGTGGAGCTGCGACAAGCCGGGCTCGACTGCGTAGTGGTACGGCCGTTTAACCACATCGGCCCGGGTCAAGTTGCCGGTTTCTTACTGCCTGATCTTTATGACAAAATAAATGCCGCTCGCTCTGGTGGCAGCGTTAAAGTGGGGAACCTGAAAACTCGACGCGATTATACAGACGTACGTGATATTGTGAGGGCCTATGCCGATCTAGCCACCGTGGACTCCATGACAGCTTTAGGCCCATATAATATCTGCAGTAACCAAAGCCGAAGCGGTCAAGAGTTGCTTGATGTCCTGTTGGAAGTTATAGGGCTGCGTGGTCAGGTGCAGATAGAGATTGATAAGGCCCTGTTCAGACCCCATGATCCCATTGAGCTGCTTGGCAGTTATGATCGCTTGCGCGAACTCAGCCAGTGGCAACCAATTTTTCCTTTCGCCAAAACTATCCGTGACTACGTAGCTTGGAGACAAAGCAACTAATCTTTTGTAAGCTTTTCCTGCTTGAGGTCATGGTCAACCATCATTTTGACAAGCCCGGGGAAGTCTACTTGTGGCTCCCAGCCAAGTACTTTTTTGGCTTTGCCTGGGTTCCCTAAAAGCAAGTCCACTTCAGCCGGTCGCATAAATGCCGGGTCTTGGCGCACATAAGGCTTCCAGTCGGTGGTGCCAATTTCTTTGAAAGCCAGATCAAGAAAATCTCCAATGGAGTGGGTTTGGCCAGTAGCCAGGACATAATCCCCCGGCTTGTCTTGCTGCAGCATACGCCACATGCCTTCTACGTAATCACCCGCATAGCCCCAGTCACGTTTCGGCCACAAGTCGCCCAAAGTCAGCTCTTTTTGCTTGCCTAACTTGATCCGAGCTACGGCACGACTGATCTTGCGGGTCACAAACTCCTCACCACGATACGGACCTTCGTGGTTAAACAAAATCCCGCAACTGATATGCATGTCATAACTTTCACGGTAGTTTTGAGCAATCCAATGGCCGTAGAGTTTGGCTACTCCGTATGGACTGCGCGGATGAAATTTTGACTCTTCGGTGTAACCAGTTTTGGGCCGATTGTAGGACAGCCCCCCGAACATTTCTGATGTCGAAGCTTGGTAGAAACGAATTGTCTTCTCCCCCCCCACAATGCGGATAGCTTCCAGTAGGTTCAAGACCCCCACACCGGTAACTTGGGCTGTAGTGAGTGGCTGAGTGAATGAACCACCGACAAAACTCCAGGCAGCAAGATTGTAGACCTCTTGTGGTGTAGCAATCTTCAGGGCCCTGACCAGCGATGGCAGGTCGGTGAGGTCGGCTTCGATTAGTCTCACGTATGGATAAGCTGACTCGATTTCCTGACGCTTAGGATTATGCTGCCCCCGGATCAGCCCATATACGGTGTACTTTTTCTGATGGAGCAACTCGGCCAAGTGCCGTCCGTCTTGCCCCGTAATTCCGGTAATCAGTGCTGTTTTACTCAATCGTACTCCTATGGCTCTTTTTTGAATATCACTCTATTATAGGGGCAATCGTATGGAACGAAAAATTAGGTTACTGTTTGACGCTAACCCACTGCTCAATAATAAATCCGGTGTCGGCAACTACACCGAACGGCTAATTGAGTCTTTGGCCGAAGTACCCCCCAAACACCTGGAGCTGCATGGCCACTACTTTAATTTTCTGGGTAGGCGAGCTGCCCCCAGCTTGCCCAAGCACCCTAACCTTAGCTATCACGTAACCAAGTTCCTGCCACTTCGTGCCGTTAACGTGCTCCGCCGTTTGGGTATAAACCTGCCTCTTGGGTTGTTCTACAAACAGCCCGTGGACATTGCATTGTTTCCGAACTACATGTCAATGCCGGTGTCCAAGCGAGTGCTCTCAGTAGTCGTCATCCACGATCTGTCGTTTGTTGACCACCCAGAGTTTGTATCAACGCGTAATGGTGACTTCTTGCGCAAAATTGTACCCTCGGCGATTGCGCGAGCCGACGTTGTCGTGGCAGTTTCTGAATTTACGAAGCAGCGCATCCAAGCCGTCTACCAAACGCCTGCCAACAAGATCTATGTAATGTACAATCCGCCCAAGTATAATCCGAAGCCAGATTACGACATCCTAAAGCGGCATCACTTGAAAAACTACCTGCTGTTTGTAAGCACTCTGGAGCCTAGAAAGAATCTGAGCACGCTGCTGAGTGGCTACGCTGCGCTGCCGACCGCTACCCAAAAACAATACCCGCTAGTTCTAGCTGGCGGTAAAGGCTGGAAAGACGAGGCTTTGCTGGCGCAGTTGGCTGACTTGCAGGCCAAAGGGCACCCCATTATACAAGCCGGCTACATAAGTGACCCCGAACGCACGGCACTATATGAGAAGGCCAGTCTGTGCATTATGCCCTCACACTATGAGGGATTTGGCATGCCGATCGTAGAGGCCATGAGTTTTGGCAAACCAGTCGTTTGCAGTGACATAACGGTATTCCACGAAGTGGCCGGCGATGCCGCAGTCTACTTTGACAAGGACAAGCCCGAGGAACTGACCAATCTACTTAGCTCACTCTTGTCCGATGCTAATGCCCTAAAAAGCTTGGCTCAAAAAAGCACCGAACACTACAAAGCCTTTCCGTCTTGGCAAACTATTGCCAAAGATTTCTACGCGTTTTTGCTCCCCAAACTTAAGTCTTAGTTTTTATAGGCCCCAGGCACGACCCAGCAATTACCCAGAAACTAATCGCTACTGCTTCGTCGGTCCAAGTGTGTAGTAAAAAGTTTGTTGCCGTTAGTGCCACCATCGCCAGCAATACCGCTGGTACCACCCCGCTGTGTCGACGTCGCCATAGAGCCAAAAAGACCACACCATGAAAACCCAGCAGCAACACTAGGCCCAGCCAGCCGACCTCTTGGCCAACTTGCAGGAAATAATTTTCAGCTATTTTGGTTACACCGCCCAGCGCCGAAGCCGGCCCAGCCGTTCCTAGGCCACTGCCTAGCGGGTGATGAATTACGTCGAGCCCGCCTTGCTTGGTCAGGTTGAAGTGGCCTTCGTTGGACTGCGTGACAGTGGCAGTTTGGTTTTCGTGCAGTACGATCGATTGCACAAATGCACTGTGCCTAAACAAGGCTAGCCCGAGGCAACTGACTACAAGCAGGGTTAGGCCGGTAGCCATAATCGCATGCCTGACTTTCCTCGGTGCATATAAAGCAACTGCTAGGCCCAAGGCTAGCAACAGCCCCAGCCAAGCACTGCGTGAATAGCTAACATACAGACCAGCACCCAACACGATTAAGGCCAGCAGGTATTTATTTGCCCGTTGTTGCCACAGCTTTTGACTGCAGAGCAGAAAGGGCAGAATCAGATATGCCCCAAAAGCATTCGGGCCGCGCAAGCCAGCTTGCGCCCGGTATACCTCGATATTTGCGGCCACCCTATGCATTGCCGGCGGAATTCCGGAAGTCTGAACCCCAACTGGGTCGTAGCCAAAGCGTACTAAGAAGTCCGGGCTGAGGACCAAGACTTGCAACAGGCCAAATAAAGCACTCGCTAGCGCCGTGACCACTATTACCAAACTCCATGTCCGATAGCTTTTAGGGTAATACCACGCAGCAATCTGCGCGATTAGAAAAATCAGTATGTACCGTCCGTGTTGGGCAACTGATACTAGCGCTCTGTTGTCGTGGGCGCTGAAAGCCAGATAGATGGTGAGTAGAGCTAGGTATACAACTGCAACTTGGTTGTACCTCTGGGTATTCAAGTAGGTGCGTAGTTTGCCGTTGTGGCAATATAACACCACCGAAATCGCTGTAGCGATGAGGATCAAAACTTCCTTCCAGGCCGACCAGACGTAGAGGTGCCCGAACTCTTTACTCAGCCAAACGGTCAACAGTGTTTGAAGGGGCAGGAGGAGTAGGAGGCTAGTCATAAGGGCAAAGAGTAGTTTCTTGGCTGTATTCACCATATAATTGTACGTGATGAGCAAGACAATCGTTATTGATGGCCGCGAAATCCTCGGCTCAACTGGCCGTTATACCCGCAAACTGCTTGAGCACCTGCCGGAACTTGATAAGAATAATTCCTACCATGTTCTGCTGCATCCTGAAGCTATGGGTCAGGTTTCCTTAACGGCATCTAATTTTCATAAGGTCTCGGTCAACCAGCGGAAATTCACTTTTGCCGAGCAGTTGAGCTTGCCTAAAAGTATCCAGGCACTAAAGCCAGATCTAGTACATTTCCCGATGGTCAACCAGCCAGCTTTTTTGCGCTGTTCAAGCGTTACGACTATTCATGACCTGATACCGCTGCGCTTTAAGGACCCGACAGCCAATCCAGTGAAGTTCGCGATCAGACAGCGGGTTTTTAAATGGCTGGCTCAGCGTGTTAGCCGCCAAGCCAAGCACCTGATCACCGACAGCGCTTTCGTAAAAGACGACGTTATAAAAAGCTTCGGCACGCAGCCGGAAAAAATATCGGTCATTCCCCTGGCGGCTGACAAGATTACCCAAGCGTCGGAATCTGTAGCGGCCCTCAAGGACAAGCGATTTATTTTCTATGTTGGCCGAGCTCAGGCTCACAAGAACCTAGCGCGTCTCATAGAAGCTTTTGAAGCGGTTCATAAAACTCATCCGGACCTTATCCTGGCCCTGGCCGGTAAAAAAAGTGACAATTACGAGTACGTTGAGAAATTAGCTGGTCAATCTTCGGCAACCGACGCTATTAAATTCACCGATTTTGTCAGCGAAGGTCAGCTGCGGTGGCTGTATGAGAACGCCCAAGCCTACGTCTTGCCTAGCCTAGACGAGGGCTTCAGTCTGTCAGGTTTGGAGGCCATGGCACAGGGCTGTCCGGTCGTCAGCAGCAACTCTAGTTGCTTGCCAGAAGTTTACGGTGATGCCGCCCACTA
The DNA here is from genome assembly GCA_964487615.1 of uncultured Candidatus Saccharibacteria bacterium. Lineage (GTDB taxonomy): Bacteria > Patescibacteriota > Saccharimonadia > Saccharimonadales > CAZARM01 > CAZARM01. Next base: position 11,919 of record CAZARM010000010.1, read on the forward strand.
TTTTGACCCTATGAACCCCACGGATATGGCACAGAAGATTTCTGATGTAATCAGCGACCCAAAACGTCGCGCCGAACTCATCGGAAAGGGTCTAGCCCAAGTTACCAAATACTCCTGGGCGCGCATGGCCCAACAAACTTTAAAAGTTTACAAGATGATCTTGGACGATTAGTACCGAGGCTTCCGCCTGGCCCTCCGCGAACCACCACGAAAGCGTGGGCGTCCTAGCCCGTCGCTAACCATTTTTGCTCGTGCTATTCTTTTTGTTGCGCGATCTCCTAGGTAGAGTGCGTCTATAGGTACGTACCCTCTATTGGCCCCTCTCACAAGCCGAACTAGCCTAGGCAAAGGAGGGGTAATCTCCCCGTCTACAACCGGTTCTGTCGAGTACCTCAGTGGTTCAGCTCTGTACGGGGTTACAGCTATATGACCAGCAAAACCATGAAGCTGCCCTACTCCCTTGAGTGCTGTAGGGACGTGGTAAGTTACCGGTCCTTTGCTATCCGACAAGGTTACAGTAGGCTCCTCTATGACAACCGCAGCTTCAGGATCTGAAATGCTGCCTTCGGCCACTAAATCGTAGTCTCTACGGCAAGACATACAATACTCATTTTCAACCATTGCGACGGTTACTGGTTTGTCACTCTCAAGTTCCGCAATTACAGCAGTCAGCTCGTCGGCTATCTGCAAAGATCTGCCAATGAAGTTTGCCGATGGTCTAATTTGATCTTCTTTACGAAAATGGCTAAGACTTAGGTTTCGTAAACTAAAGTCATTGCCAGTCATGGGGTTATCGAAAGCAGCCAGTAGCCCTAGTCGGTGTACGAGTGGCAGAAAATTATCGTCTTGTTCGGCCAATTCGACCATTAACAAGATGCGAGCTGTAGCCTCTTCAGTGCTGGCATCAAGAAGGGCTGTTTGGGCAAGCAAGTGCTCCCGATTGCCCACATCAATTTTGTGAGGTGTGCTGCTGGCAGTCAGTCTTTCGGCACGCTGAGCCTCTTGCCATTGTCCATAGGCTTCAAGCTCGCCTAATGTTTCATCAACCACGATCGGTGTAATGGGTTGTGCCATTTGCAAAATTATAGCATAGCAAACAAGGCCGCGGCACCGACCTTTCTATCTACTCTTCTTCGTCAGACTCGGTTTCTTTGGTGGGCTTTGTTTTGGAGGGCTTGAGGACGACGTGGCGGCTTGGGCCTTCACCTTCAGATTCGGTAGTTAGACCTTCGTCATCAGCCATTTTGTGGATTATGCGGCGGTCGGCGGCGTTCATGGGCTGGAGGTGCAGGGGCTCACCGGATTCTTTGACTTTGGTCACCCATTCTTCGGCAACTTGCATCAGACGTTCGGCTCGTTGCTTTTTGTAGTCGGCTACATCGATGTTGACGCGGGTAACTTGAAAACCATTGTTCTTCAGTGCGCTGGAGACGGTGAACTGCAGCGCCCGCATAGTATCACCACGTTGACCAATCAGGAAGCCGTTCAGATGTGTGCTGGGTATGTGTAGCTCGATTACCTCGTTGTCCTCGGTAGTGGCGTAGACGTCGGTGTTAAGACCAAAAAAAGAAAGCAAGTCCTCGATATATTTTTTGGCATACAAGATTGCTTCGTCTACCGATGTATTTGTAGGGGATTCGTCATTATTCATCGTTTCTTCCTCTTGCGCTTCGCCGAGGATTTTTTCTTGGTGTTTCTGTTTTTGGGAGGGATGACTTCGCCTTCAATAATCTCTTTGCCGCCGGTGTCAGCCATTGCCTTCATATCAGTGGTGTCTTGGTTCAGTACCCGCGCTTGCTGCCAATAGGCAACTAAGCCCCCAACTAACCAATACAAGCTAATGGCAGCCGGCAAGCGAAGCGAGATAAAGATAATCATGCCTGGTATCAAAAAGCGCATGCTACGACCAACAGCGGCATTAGTCTCGGCCGAGTCAGCTTGTTTGCCATTGGCCGCGTCCTTAAGAATCTGGCGCAAGCTGCGGTTGTCTTGGCTGTTGGGTAAGAGTTGCTTGCTCTGGTAGTACTGTGCAGCAGCACTAGCTAAGACTAGCCCCATAGCCGGCCAGTACACGCCCCAGGAGTTCAGTGCTGACTTGGAGAGATCAATAAACCCAAACAGGGTGTTGTCGAACTGAGAAATATCCGCGGCCAAGGTTTTCATCCAACCAATGCTATGTAGCCATGGATAAGAGTAATCGATAATTGCTTGGGGATTCTTGACCACCAGCCGCAAGCCGGAGTACAGACCAATCAAAATGACAAACTGCACTATAAGCGTGCCGAATGAGGAGAAGGGGTTGATCTTGCGCTCTTTATAGAGCTCCATCATCATCAGCGATTCTTTTTGCTTATCGCCTTTGGTGGCGGCCTTGATGCGTTTTAGCTCTGGCTGAAGGTCACGCATAGCCTTGGTTTGCCGTAGCTGCCTACGAACCAGCGGCCACATCAGCAATCGAACGACAATGGTGAATATAATTATAGCTAGACCAAAGTTATGACCTGGTAGAAGGGCATAGATCAAGACCAGTAGATTAAAAATGGGCTTCACTATTAAGACTTTAAACATCAATTACTCCCTTGGCTTCAATATATGATAGCACGCTCACCGCTGTTAGTGGCGCGCTTGTTTGCTATCAATAATACCCGCTTGGTGCAGCTGAGCGCCGATTAAGCGCTTTAGTTCAAGGTCAGATAGATCTTGCAACTGTTCATGGAATACTGTGATCACCATGTCGTAGGGTGCTTTTATCTCGTCTTCCCGAATCCGAACTGCTTCATACAATCGCCGGCGGATACGGTTGCGGACAATAGCTGATTTACTTATTTTACGACTCACCACCACGGCTAGGCGGTAGCTATTGCGCCTCGGGTTGGTAGTAAACTTAAGCGCCGTTAATGGGCCGCGGACCGTCTGCCCGTTTTGATACACGTAGCGTAGCGATCCGTAGCCATGGAAACGATGCGTTTTGCTGATCACTGACGCTCACCCGCTCCACTTCCCTGTTATTTGACTAATCATTAACTTCATTTCGAAGCACATATTCCGACCCTAAAGGGCCTGCTGCGAAGCCCTTTCAGGCGCTAAGTGTTTTGCGACCTTTGTTGCGGCGGCGCTTCAGAACTGACCGCCCTGCCCGGCTAGCCATGCGCTTCATAAATCCGTGCTCGTGGGCACGCTTGCGCTTCTTTGGTTGGAAGGTTCTTTTAGGCATAGGGGTGTATTGTACAAGATGTGTCCCCAGGGGTCAATCTCTTTAGGCAGACTATAGCAACCCGCCACCAGAAAATTAGATAATTAAATTCGGGCCGGCCCTGCGTCGCTAGCTCTAGTTAAGTAGTTTTGACAATGATTAGCCACCGAATTCCATCTAGTTGTCCACTGTTGCCTAAATTCTTTCCACAGAATTAACAGATAGGGTCTTGTACTGTGCATAAGTCTGCCCCTGTTTCGTGTGATTTTAGTCACGCACTCACAGTGGGCTGGTGTTTACTTGTGGAAAAGTCCATACTTTTTGTATAGTTAATGGTCTAACGCATGGAGCAATTAGAGGGTAATGCAGGATAAGTTGTGGCAAGCAGTATTAGGGGAAATCGAGCTATCGGTGTCGCGCGGTAGTTTTGTGACGTGGTTCAAGAACACTCATCTCCTTCGTTACAAGGACAATGTGTTAGTTATTGGCGTGCCTAATGTCTTTATCAAGCAGCAGTTGGAGCGTAAGTTTAACCAACTGATCGTTGACACCCTGGCTAAGAACGGTGTTACGCCTGAGCGTATTGAGTACAAGATCCATTCTTCGGTACTGGCGCCCAGGAAAGTTGAAGAAGAGCCGGTTATGTTCCACAGCCCTGGCTCTGCGACCGATAGACCAGCGGCTCACCCATCTACAACCCTAACCCACACCTACCGCCAGGGGCTCAACGAACGCTACACCTTCGAAACTTTCATCGTCGGCTCCGGCAATGAGTTAGCCTACGCCGCCTGCCAGGCCGCTGCCGCTAACCCGGGCACCAAGTACAACCCCCTCTTCCTTTACGGAGGGGTGGGAATTGGTAAAACACACCTAATCCAGGCAGTTGGCAATGCTGTGGTAGCCAATGATAAAACTGCCCACGTGGTCTACGTGTCTATTGAACAGTTTGTACAGGAGTTCTTAGACGCTATTAGGTATAAGAAAAACACCGACTTTGCTGGTTTCTACCGGAGTGCCGACGTTTTAATTATTGACGATATCCAGTTCATCGCCGGCAAGGAAAAGACCCAAGACGAGTTCTTCCACACCTTTAACGCCCTACACCAAGCCAACAAGCAAATTATCCTGAGCAGCGATAAACCACCCCGCGACATCCAGACCCTAGACGACCGTCTAAGGTCACGGTTCACCATGGGGATGGCTATTGATATGCAAAATCCGGATTTTGAAACGCGTTGTGCTATAGTCCAAACCAAAGCGACAGTTCACGAAGTGACCCTGCCGCAGCCAGTTGTCGAGTACCTAGCCAATCTGATACAGACTAACATCCGTGAGCTGGAGGGCGCCCTTAACCAACTCTTGGCTTTTTGTGAAATGCGCGGCTTAGCACCTGATCTAGCCATCGCGACCAGTCTGCTTGGAGCCGGCAAAACAAGGCCCAAACACTTGAGCGCCAAACAAATAATCGAACGCACCGCTAAGCATTTCCAGATACCGATGGAAGAGATTATGGGCCCCAAGCGTGATAAAGACATCGTGGTGCCGAGACAGGTGGCTATGTACATCCTCAGAAGCGAGCTGCATCTAAGCTTCCCTAAGATAGCCCGGGAACTAGGCCGCAAAGACCACACTACCGCTATTCACTCAGTAGAGAAAATCGAGAACGAACTAGCCTACGATGTCGATATCAAAACCGCCATAACGGAAATTAAGGAGCGACTGTATGCGTAAAACCTGTGCACTCTGTGTGCAAAAGCTGCGCAAAGCCTGTTCATTGAACATATTAGTTGTACACATGGCAGTCCTTGAGCAAGCGACCCTGCGTACAAATAGCCCGGTTATGCCCAGCTTGTTCGCAAGCATGCCAGGCTTTTTGCCACAGGCATTCAGGGAACTTTTCCCTCTGTTGAGTACCACTTTTTACCCACTATCCACAGGCCTTACTAAAATTACTACTACCTATATATAAAAATAACTGTAAAGGAGCATGATCATGAGACTACAGGTAACCCAGGAGAACCTAGCCAAAGCCCTCAATAGCGTAGCTCGGGTAGCAAGTAGCCGAGGAACCTTGCCCATCCTATCTAATGTGTTACTAAAAACCGTTGATAATCGTCTGAGTATCGCGGCGACCAATCTGGATATTGCCATTACTCATTTCATCGGGACTAAACTTAGCCAGGAAGGGTCCATAACCGTCCCTGCCCGGTTGATGCAGGACTTTGTTAGTAGTTTGCCAAGCGGCATCATTGAGCTTCGCCTAGAGGAAAATAAACTACATATTACCACCGACAAATACAACTCTACGATCAACGGTATATCGGCTGAGGACTTCCCAGTCATGCCGGCCATTACTGAAGGTAAAACCTGGACCATTCCCGGTAAAATATTGCGATCTGGCCTTCAGCAAGTTATTGTGGCGGCCAGCAGCGACGAAGCGCGGCCTGTTCTAACCGGTGTTTACTTCCACAGCCTAGACGGCAAGCTGTATATGGTGGCGACTGACAGCTACCGCCTGGCAGAGAAGCAACTTATGAAGTCAACCCAGCAAGTCAACCTTTTAATTCCAGCCTCGGCTATGCAGGATCTCCTACGGATCCTGAGTGATTCCGAGGAGAATATAGAAGTTACCCACGACGACCAACAGGTGTTGTTTCGGGTCGGTGACGTAGAACTGGTTACTAGGCTAATTGACGGAAAGTACCCGGATTACCGCAAGCTAATTCCGGCAGCATTTACTACTTCTGCGACAATGAAACGCCCAGAACTAGCAAACATCGCCAAAGTATCTAGTCTATTTGCCCGCGAGAGTGCCGGCAGTATTACCATCAATCTGGAGGCCGAGAAACAAGCCGTTAATATCCACTCCATTGCCTCCCAATTAGGCGAGAATACCTCGTCAGCTAGTGCTGAAGTGACCGGCGAAGGCTCTATCACCCTCAACTCCCGCTATTTGTTAGATGGTCTGAATGTAATGCACGGCGACAATGTTAGTTTTGGCTTCAACGGCAAGCTAGAACCTAGTGTGCTGCGCGACCCAAGCGCCAACGATTACTTGCACGTTATCATGCCACTGAAAAGCTAGTCCGATACAATACCACTATGATTTTTGATATCCGATTACAGAATTTTCGGTCCTACCAGGATGAATCATTCGAATTTGATCAGGGCGTCAATATAATTGTTGGGCCCAACGCTAGCGGCAAGACCAACTTGCTGGAGGCGGTACAAGTGGCTTGCGTCGGTGGCTCCTACCGCGTTCGTGACACCGAACTTATCAGACACAACCAACCCTGGGCTAGAATCGATACTCATGGTCAAGAGGGCTCGAGGACGGTCAAGCTGGAAGCCCCAGGCGGCCTGGAGCGTATAAAGAAGACTATAGAGGTAGACAAAAAACCTTACCAACGATTGCCACTGCACAAAACATTGCCGGTTGTCCTGTTTGAGCCCAACCACCTGCAGCTACTGAGTGGTTCGCCGGAGGTCCGCCGCGAGTTTCTGGATAATTTGCTAGAACAAACCAGGAGCGGCTTTGGAGTTCTGCGCCGCTACTACAAACGTACGTTAGCCCAACGCAACGCTTTGCTCAAAACAGATTTTCACACTGCCCAGCCACAACTTTTTGCTTGGAATATCCGTTTGTCTGAATTGGGGGGGCAAATAGCCGAGGCTCGGCAGGAGCTAATCGAGACTATAAATGCACTCTTACCAGAGCTGTACCAAAAGCTCTCCAGCACCACTAGCAAGATCGCCATGAGCTACCTGACTTCGTGTGCGCCGAGTCATTACGGATCACGGCTGCTACAGAAGCTAGACAAAGCAGTAGACCTAGACTTCCAGCGTGGCTTCACGGCGTACGGGCCCCACCGCGACGATCTAGAGATTCAGCTCGAGGGTTACCCGGCGGCGGAGGCAGCTTCCCGGGGCGAAATCCGCACCATCCTGTTAGGGCTAAAGATCATCGAGCTGCAACTAATGGAGGAGGCCCACGCCAAACAACCCATCCTGCTATTAGACGATGTTTTTTCTGAGCTCGATGGCTCCCGCCGTAAAGCCCTAACAGACTATTTAAGCGGCCACCAAACGTTCATAACTACCACCGACGCCGACGTAGTCGTTCAACATTTCATGGACAAGTGCCGGATCATTCCTCTGGGCTAGTTTGACGGAGGTTCATTTATGTCGTAGCGGATCAAGTACTTATCTGGGTCAAATCCTTTGGACTTGATGAAATCATGGACGGTTTTCTTATAGCCACTAATCGCACTATCGTGCTTGGCGCCCAGGTCAGCTCGTTTCAAGAAAAGCTGAGCGTCGAGTATAAAAATTGGTTCGCCGGCATCATTAGCGGAGTAGCTGCCACTCAGGTAGAAGCTCTCCCCTTGGTGTGGGAGTATAGCCAGAATCGGATCTTCAGTGTTGTTTTTGTCCGTTTGGGTGGTCTCAAGCTGTCTCTGGCTGACTGGCAACTTGTTAAAGGCCACATACTTGGCAGTAAACTCAACGGGTAGCTTAGTTATCACCTTTCCGTCCGCTGAGCGGATGTTATTCAAAGCTAGGGAGTAGTGTTGGTTTTCTTTGAGAGTAACAAGCTTGAGGTAGATAGACTTTTTATCAACCGAGATTGATTTTATTAAGGCTAGGTCACCCGTCAGGGAGTCGGTGTATTCCTGACTATTGTCAATATCTCGGTTAAAGTCGAGCTTTATGGTACTGGTTGAAGTAGACAGCGAACTACCGAGTCTTGGGGTAGATCCCACCAATCTAAACCGAGCGTTTTGAATTATGGTCAAGGAAATCAATACACCAGCCGCAAGCACAGCAGCAATGATAGCTAGAGTAATATTTTTTTTGTTCATGGTATCCTCACGAATCCGGTTATAGCTGGCATATCAGCGCTCCAGGTTAATTTCTTAACCGCGTTGCCCTCGTTACCGCCTATAGTGGTAATTTCATTTGAAGCAGGGTCATAACTGATTACAAAATTAACATGCTGAGGGTAGGGTGACAGGCCTTCGTTATAGATCACTATGTCACCGGGCTGAGGTACAAAGCCCGTCTCTCCTTTTGGATGGTAGTAGCCTTTATTCTGACCATACGCCAAGACTCCTACCACAGCCCCTATGGTGCCTCCCTCAAAAGGCTTGCCGGCTTCATTAAGCACCCAACTAACGAAATAAGCGCACCAGGCCACGCCCTGGCCTCCTCCATACTTTAAGTACGATCCATCAGCCTCATTAGCCCCGGCTGCGGCTTCTCGCTCGGCGATCTCAACTATGGTGCCGCCGAGCGCCGAGCTAGAACAGCCACCACCACCGGCATTGACTGTAGGTGCAGACCCGCCAATTTTTGCTAGCCAAGTACTAAACTCAGGAGCCTCGGTATAGTGTAGTTGGATGTCTTTGCCGATATCAGTACCCATATTAGCTATAAGTTTGTCGGCGTACTCTCTGGGCGTGATGGTGTTGTGACCAATTATCACGTCAAGCTGGGAAGGGTCATCGTTAGCTAGTGGGTAGAAGTGGCTTACTGCAAGCTTGAACAAGTCACCCCCAAGATCTTTAAACTTCTGTGTATATTCTATATAGGCCACAGCATCTTGGACGGCTTCTGGCGCATCTTTGGCTCTTTTGTATTGCCCAGCCGGTCCATAAATATCGACACGGCTCTGCCATGTACTATTTAAGTACTGATATTTGCCTGACGCGTCACTAGCGGGCGAAGCATCAGCCAAGGGATTACCACCGCTCTCCTGGAAAGCCAATACCTGAAGAAACCTGTCCACGCTACCATTAACAATACCGATGTTATTACAGATAGTTGCGCGTTCACAATCAAAGTAGCCAACACCAGAATCAATTACTTTTCTTTGGCACTCACTCAGAGCGCTAGCAGAGGCTGGCAAAAGCAACACCAAGCCAGATAGTAATAGAAAGAGTCGTTTCTTTATCATTAGTTACCCGTACTCGACCAATGCCAAGGCTCGCTAGGCAAGTTCTTTAGTTGGTGGGCAGCTTGGTTGTTTTCAAGCCACTCAAAACAGGTACCATGTGCAGACATGGTTGATCCATTACAAGTAAAATCTACAGCCAAGCCCCACTCGTGCAAAGATGTGCCCGGAATGGCCGTTGGTGGGCTGCATTGCCCAGCCGGTTTCTGGTAGATGTCAAAATCACTGTCACCACAATTTTGTTTGCGCAGCGCTATCTGTTCCGTGTAAGAGCGATAGGCACTTTCTGCCCCTAGCGTGAGTCCAGCTGTAGCCGCGCCTTTTACGGCCGCATCAACGTTCTTCTCGATAGCCACATTTACAGTAATACCATCCACCACACAAAGGCGTATCTTAATATTATCCACAGGCGTTATGCCGATACCCCCATCGGTTCCCACGCTACAGCTCTGCCCAGAGGTGTCTTGACCCCTGGCGTCACCAGTTGTAGGAGCAGAAGTGCTGGTACCTTGATCACCTAACCCAACTTGTTGGCAGGAATCTTTCTCGCCTTCATAACAGGCGGCGCTGAGGACACTGACGGAATCAGCCAAGTAGAAACGGTAGCGTATGAAAACTTGATTTTGGATTGTGCCACAGTCACTGGGTATATCTTTTTGTGCGGGCGACTCCCCATAAATTAGCTCCAAGGAATTTTTAGTTGGATCAATCACGGTATCTTTTATCTGCATACCGAAACACTTTTGGCCATTGGCAACAAAGTCGGAGCCAACCCCGCCATCTCCATCGCCATCACCAGAAGTGAAGTCAGAATCCCCGGTATTTAACTCCTTCAATGAACTATAGCCTTTCTCACATTGAGGATAGGGATTTTGGTGGGCCTTCCGCGCGTTAGCGGCACATGCTTCCTCTGCATCATGGACAGTTTTGAGGGTGTCTAACAGGGTATCTTCATTTTCATACGGATCTGCGTAAGCTGGGTCGTCCCGCTCCGCCTCGCTATAGCCATAGAGCGGGAAAGCATAGTCAGAGGCACTAGCTTTGGCACTCGCCCGCCCGCCCGTAAATAGGTTTGCACTCATAGAAGCAAACATTGACGGTAATTTGGCGATATTGTTTAGTACTTCCCGCTTATCGGTGGGCGCTTGGTCTATGAACTGGCTTATAACCGAACGATCGTCGTAAGGGTTTAAATACTTTTGGTAGCTGCTGGCGTGCGCAAACTCCTCAGCCTGGCTTTGGGCTACAACTGTCTTGGCTTCATCGGCCTCGGCAGGGGTAAGTTCACGGCCACCATTAGAAATGAACTGTTCGTTGGCTGCCTTTCGGGCACCGACATTTAGGAGGGCTCCCCGCTTAGCTCCCCGGGCCGCCAGGTCGACGGCTCCTCCCGCAAAGTAATCGATCGCCATTTGGATAAACTGCTCAGAAGTCTTATGGAATACGCCGTCAAGGATGGAGTCTATTATACCTTGGGCAAAGTCTGTGACCTGGCTTGCGCCAGGTATTTGGTTTATGGCCTCTGCTGGCACATCTATAATGACGCAAGCATCTAGATCAGGGATGCCTGGGATTGGCACACTAATGCTCGTCGGGAACTGCTCTACAATCTGAAAGAGGAGTGGTTTTTCTTTAGCGTTGCTCGGGTCATTGTCGGCTAATGGGTCGGCTGAGGTAGCGTCCTTGCCCATTTCCTTCTCTAGCCTGGGGTCTTGAAGCCAAGAAGTTTTAGTCCCAGGGTCGTAGAAGTCTTGGCTGAGGGCAGAGAGCGTGACCATATCTAGATCTTGGTTAGTCATGACCTGGGAGCCAACTGTGATGGCCCCCATGGCTAAACGAACCAGCTGTTTCTCGTTCTCAATTTGCTGATTGTCTATGCTGCCGCTGAACTGCTTAACAGTGCAAACAGTGGCAACTACGGCCAGTGGGACTGTAGCCTTCCCGGCAATATCTTTTATTTTTGCTACCACTTCTTCAAATGGCGATAATACCTCTGGAGTCTCACCCGGGATGCCTGGTGTCCCCTCTCCCGGCAGACCTCCCTCACCAGGGGTCGCGTCACCCTCGGTGGGAGTTATTGGTTCCGGCGGCTCGCCAGTTTCCAGGCCTTTATCTCTGGATTCTCGGATTCTACGTCGTTCCAGTAGTAGGTCGTCACCGAATTTCTTTACACGGTTTAGGGGATGGAATACCACTCCACCTCGCTTTTTCAACAATCTCGACCCAACCTCTGACACGATCCTGTTAGTCCCGGTGGCCTTGCTGGCGAGTTTATTAATAACCCTTCTTTTACGATATTTCTCATCGCGAAGATCGAGTGACCTATTTTTGCCCAAGTCTGGTGGTTGGGCAACTTTACCAGCCGTCTTGACGTTAGGCATGGAGTCGACTGTTTTGACGCCGTTCTTCTCGGCTTCATCCAAGAGCCCGGAAGCCGCAGCCTTCTTCTCGTCCATTATTTCATAGCCCACCAGCCTGCCGGTGGTTTTGTCATATAGCGAACGAACACCAGTTTTTTCCAGCATTCTCTTTTCCCATTTGTCGGCCACGAAGTTGCCCGTATATCCCAGACGGCCTCGTGCTTGGTTGCCGCGAACGGCACTTACTATGACGCGTGATGAGCGGTCATCGCCAAAATCTACAGGAAAGCTCAGATGTAGTCTTTCAAGCGTTTGTGCCAAATGTATAAATTGCAAAGGCCCCTGCAGGAAACTAAAGAGCCCTACTGTCGTGATGGCTGCAGCGATACCTCCACCACCCACAATCGCCCTTTTCCTGGTGACCTTTGCCTTAATACGTTGAGGAATGCTGGCCTCAGAATCGGCGTCAGTGTTGAAAAACCCGCTTTTGCCAAGGTTACTAGCCTCGGTTTGAGCAGGGCTATCAATCGGGGCTGAGGAGCCTTGTTGCTCAGCTGCATTAAGTTCCTCGGGTGATTTGCTGCGGCTCGGGTGATTAGACGGTAAATCATCATCAGTTGCGGAGGGCGCGCTAGAAGAATCTTCGGGATTGGTGCTGCCGAGTTTCTCCTCAGGGTCTTCACCTAACTGCCCACGTTTGAGCATAGCCTCAAACTCATTGTCGTAGGGTTTTTGGTCGGGTGCTGATAAACCATCCTCTTCCGAATCAGGGCGGTTTAGCAAATCGGGGCTCACGTACCTATGCTCCGCTCTGAACTATTCATATGCTTAATTATACCCCAGGCGAGAGGCGGTTTTGGAGGTCAACGCTGCCTTGGGGCTGGGTTATTTCGCCGTATTGTTCCAGCGCCTTTATTTGCTCCGGGTTGGTCGTAATCAGACTGGTCTCTGTAGGGCTGGCGGCTACCTGGATGTGGACGTGGTTTTGGCCGGCAAAGAATAAACCCTGGCCGACTGGGAACTGGCTGAGGCGCTTTTTTTCCTCACTGGTCAGCTTGAAGACGTCTGATAACACATCCACGGCCGACGGCGACTGCTTTAGCAACATCTGCATACTGGCGTTGGCCACGATTGCCCGACCCATACGCGAGCCCATAAAGTCCTCGACATCTTGGGTGATAGTCGTGATGCCTAAGTTGTATTTGCGCGCCCGCTTAGCCAGAGAGAACAAGAAATTAGCCGAATCTTCGTACTTCATCAGCTGCCAGGCTTCGTCAACTATTAGAATGCGCTTTTTCTGATCGGTCTTGGTTTTGTTCCAGATGAAGTTCAGGACAATATACATGGCTACCGGACGCAGTTCATCTTCCAAATCGCGAATATTAAAGACCACCAAAGGGTTGTTGATATCAATATTGGACTGCTGAGAGAATATGCCAGCAAAAGTACCGGTAGTGTATTTGCGTAAGCGCTGGGCTAGCTGTGGGCCGGTACCGCCCATATGCAATAAGGTATCGTACAAGTCATTGATAGTTGGCGGCTGGGCAGTGTGAGTCAGCGGGTCATTGGTAATGCCAGCTTTACCGTAGGTTTCTATTAGGGCCGAGTCTAGGTCTGATTCTTCTACCGGGCTAAGGGCTGGCATAAGCGTAGCGCCGCCACCAAGCATCTGGGCTTGAGCGCCGCCCATCATGAGGCGCAGCAGACCATGGAGGGTAATCAAATTAGACCTTAGAGCATTGTCGGCTTCTTCGGTATCAATGACTTTTGGCAGGTCAAAGGGGTTGATGCGAACTGAAGAGTTCAGACTCAAACGAATATAAGCTCCGCCGACAGCCTCGGCCATACGTTGGTACTCGTTCTCTGGATCGATAATGAATATTTCGGTGCCGAGCATCATGCTGCGCAAGGCTTCTAGCTTCACAGCAAAAGATTTACCAGCACCAGACTTAGCAAAGACTACTGAATTGCTGTTTTCCAGCGTAAAGCGGTCAAAGATTACCAGACCGGAGTTATGCATGTTGATGCCATATAAAATGCCGTTTTCTTGGGTAAGGTCGGCGGAGGTGAATGGGAAGCTGGTGGACAATGCGCCAGTGTTTAGGTTGCGGCGGATTTGCAACTGATCTAGGAATTGTGGCACAGTGCTGTTGAGCCCCTGCTCTTGCTGGGAGGTAGCGGGCTTGGAGTATGTCAGTTGCTGACCAAGCATGCTCTCTACCTTGTGCGTCACAAATTCCAGCTCGTCCATGCTACCGGCGTAGATTGTGAAATACAAACCAAAGCGGAAAAAGCGCTCCTCCCCCACTTGCAATTTGTCGCGCATTTCTTCGGCGTCGATGATGGCGGCTTGCTTGCCCGGGTCACGCACCCGGCCCTTATCAGAGTCAATCATGACGCCGGCTTCCAGCTGGGACACTTTTTTGCGCAAGTTTTCTAGTACCACTTGGCTCTCTACCGGATAGATAAACATCGACATGTCCATGACCTCGTCAAGATTGATCATGCCGCTCAGCCAGCCAGTGTAAATCTGCCGCGGGTAGCCATAAACGTAGTAAGTGCGGGCAAATCGAGTGCCCAACTGAAAGTGCGAGGAGCTAAATTCAATTGAGCTAGGGGCAATAAAGTCGCGCAGTGC
>CAZARM010000010.1:26162-28469 GCA_964487615.1 uncultured Candidatus Saccharibacteria bacterium
GAAAGTGCGAGGAGCTAAATTCAATTGAGCTAGGGGCAATAAAGTCGCGCAGTGCTGTAACGCCTTTTTGGAAGGCCGCCGTGACCTCTTGCTGCTCGCGCAGACGCTGTTGCTCAGCCAGGCTGACGGGATCCAGGCCAGGTTGATTCTTTTTGCCGAATAATCCCATTAGACGATCTCCGATCCAAGGGTAAAGGGTAAAGGGTAAAGGGTAAAGGAAGGGGCTGACTTTCTACTTTCTACTTTATAGGCTCCACCTATCATTGCATTTCCCTTTCCAAGTGTGGTTGCGGTGCGCTGCCCTGGCCCTTGGTAATTACCGGCGCTGTTAGATCGTTGAAGTTCTTTAGTTGTTGGCGGGTAGCGGTGTCTGGGTTATAGGTATCGTAATACAGTTCAATTAATTCCTGGGTGTCCAGTGGCAAGCCCTGGATACCTGATTGCAATAGTCCATTCAGCACCGCCTGGACGCGGTTGCGGAGCTCGTCCTTGGCTTTTGCTAAGTCCGCTTCGTTCACAACTACGTGTTGCTCTTTGTCGTTAAAAGCACCCTTCAGGCCGCTTAAGAATGTCTTGCTAGTGGTATAGGCCTTTTTGACGTTGAGCTCTGGGAAATACGGAATGACAACGTAGAATTTCTTATCCATGATATTGGTTTGTTGCGCCAGGGCGTCAATGTAGCCAATGTAATCTTCCATCAGCAGAGCCAGCAGCATGTTTTCGTGCTCGGAGCGAATCTTGTCTAGTTTGGTTATGTAGGGCTGGATGTCGACTTTCTGGGAACGGATAAAGATCTGCACTGGGAAATATAGAGAATTCAAAAACCCTTGGTAGGCGTACTCTACCCCGTCGCGTTCTTGAGGGCTCATCAGGTCGAAGTTAATGGATTTGACCATTACCACCGAACGGAAAGTACCATCGTTCATGATCACAATGCCGTCACGAATTTCAGCGATGTGCAGAGTGTTCTGAGTACTGTTAGGGTTGGATTTGACCTGCACGTGCGGGGCTGGAGCCGCACCGGTCGGTGGAACGGCGGTTGGAACTGGGCCAGCTGCAGGCGGCCTGCCGTAGTCCGGCATAGGTGACGCCGATTGCATAGGATTGGGCCCATATACGGGGGCAGCAGCCGGCATGTTGGGGGCGACTTGCGGTTGTTGATTAGGTGTATCTGGCTGCATTTTGGTTAGTTTCCACCTCTTGAAATGTTTGTCATGTATGGACCTAGCGTAGTGGTACCACTACCTCGTCATCGGGCGATTGTTTGGCAGTGGATTTGTGGGCTTCGCGGGCGATGGTAGCCACATCCAGGTCATCGTTATGTGCAAGGTTTATTATAGCAGGGTCAGAGGTAGGCGTACTAGTTGCTGCCGCGGGTTGAGGTGAGCTTGCGCCTGCGGGCTGGATGTTGCGTAAATGACTCTGGGCTTGGGCCGGCTGAGCCGCTTGTTGGTGCAGAGATACCGATAAGGCTTGCTCATCGGTCTGACTTAGGGTAGTTGGCTGGCCTGGCTGATCCACAAACCAGTCAGTGGCTTGTGGCTGATTGCCCCGGGTAGTAACCGCCCCCTGTCCAGCTCCATTGGCTGGCGAACTGCCTGCCTGCATTTGTGCCACTAGAGCCTGATGGTGGGCTTGGCTACTAGAATTAATCATTTGATCTAAATGGTGGGCGGTTGAGTTATTCTGCTCGTCCAAAATGTCATCTGCGGCCACTACATCAACATTAGACACTTCTCGCGGCAAGCTCATTGGGTCGATAAGTCGGTCGGATGCAGGTTCAACATAATTCGCCTGGGCAAAAAGATTGACGTTTACATTCTTGACGGCCCAACCCCGGCTGTCGATGGTATTGGCAAGGGCTTCCAGACGGCTCTTTACATCAGTCTGCGACATATTATCGGTATAAATCTTATCCACTCGCTTAGGGGCGGTAATGGTAACTAGTTGCTTAAGCCCACTCTGGTCCCAAATCCGACGACGAGGCTTGAAGAAAAAACGCAATTTGGCAATTAACCATACCTCAGTGGGTTGGTCTTTGCTCCAAGGCCACGCCATGAAGCCAGTAAACAACATGGGAGGCACCAAAAAAACTAGCAAAAAAGCCGCCCCTCGAGTCAGGGCTATTACATTGAAGTACATACAGGTGGCAGCAATACCAGCAAAGATAAACTGCTTTAAGGTCAGAGGCCCCAGCAGCTTGTCTTCGGCTTCAATGTCTTGGATTACTTTATAGGTAGCCACGATTACTTAACAGTATATCGTGACTGGGAGACAAGTGCGAGTAAGCTTAAGCGGCTTTTCTAG
>CAZARM010000011.1:0-27700 GCA_964487615.1 uncultured Candidatus Saccharibacteria bacterium
TCTGATACAATTAACAGATATGAATGCTCAGGAAATCAGGAAGGCGTACTTAAAATTCTTTGAGGAGCGTGGACACAAGATTATTCCGCGAGCTCTTTTAGTGCCCCAAAACGATTCTACTACCTTGTTCACGGGTTCTGGCATGCAGCCCTTAATCCCATACTTATTAGGGGAACCTCACCCTGCCGGCACTCGCCTGGTGGATAGTCAAACCGTTATTCGGGTGCAGGACATTGAAGAGGTCGGAGATAATCGCCATGACACTGTCTTCGAAATGCTTGGCAACTGGTCACTAGGTGACTACTTTAAGGCAGAACAATTGCCATGGATATTTGAGTTTTTTACTGGTGTTGTTGGACTTGATCCAGCCAAACTATACATTACTTGCTTCATGGGTGACGAAGTGCGAAACATTCCAAAAGACAACGAAAGTGCCGATATTTGGGAAAAGCTGTTTGCCGGGAAAAACATTGAGGTAAAACGTGCTGATTTGGGCAGTGAAAGCCAGGCTGCCGAGCGTGGCATGAAGCCAGGTGAGCACATCTTTTTCTATAGCGGCAAACCTAACTGGTGGTGCCGTAACGGCAAAATCGAAGACATGCCAGTCGGCGAACCGGGCGGGCCCTCTACGGAAATATTTTATGAGTTTGATTTTGTTGCACACAACCCAGAATATGGCGATAATTGCCACCCCAACTGTGACTGTGGCCGCTTTGTTGAAATAGGTAACAACGTCCTTATGGAGTACCGGCGCACCGATAAGGGTTTTGAAAAACTACCGAAGAAAAACATTGATTATGGTGGTGGGCTCGAGCGTGTCGCCATGGCGGCTATCAATGATCCCGACATGTTCAAGATCAGTATTATGTGGCCTATCGTTGAAAAGTTGGAGCAGTTGTCCGGGGACAAATACGACAATCACAATACAAGCATGAGAGTGATTGCCGATCATCTGCGTAGCGCCACCTTCCTGGCGGTAGATGGGGTAGTTCCCAGTAATAAAGAACAGGGTTATGTAATGCGCCGGTTGGTTCGTCGAGCTGTTCGCTTTGCATTCGAGTTGGGCATAGAACAAAACTTCTTAGAATCCGTAGTACCAGTTATTGCAGATTTATATCACGAGGACTTTCCGGAAGTTGCCAAGAACCGTGACAAGGTTATTGAAATTCTTGCAAAAGAGGAAAAAGTTTTTCGACAGACCCTGAGAAAGGGCGTCAAGGAACTGCAGAAGATGGGTGAAGGAAAAGAGATCACCGGTGAAGATATCTTTACGCTCTATGACACGTACGGTTTCCCTGTAGAACTGAGTGTCGAGGAGGCCGTGCTTCAGGGCATAAAGGTTTCGGACAACTGGCAAAAAGAGTTTGATGCCAAGATGAAAGAGCAACGGGAGCGCAGTCAAACGGCCTCTAAGGGGACATTTAAGGGCGGTTTGGGCGGTCAGACCCTGCAACATCGGAAATACCACACTGCGACGCATCTGATGTACCAGGCGCTCCGTGACGTGCTAGGAGACCATGTTGTCCAGCGAGGGTCAAATATTACCGAAGAACGCCTGCGTTTTGACTTTTCTCACCCGGAGAAAGTCACCCCAGAGCAAATTGCCCAAGTCGAAGACATCGTGAACCAGCAGATAGCCAACGACCTGAAAGTTTCTTGGGAGGAATTCCCGACTAAAGTGGCAAGGGGAGAAAAGGGCGCTCTAGGCCAGTTTGGTGACCGCTATGGCGACACCGTCAAAGTCTACAAAATGATCGCCGAGAGTGCCGACAAGCCCTTTAGCTTCGAAATCTGCGGAGGCCCACATGTCGATCACACATTGCAGCTAGCTGAAGACGGCAAGAAGTTCAAAATCATCAAAGAAGAAGCTAGTTCTGCTGGAATAAGGCGAATCAAAGCCGTTTTGCAATAATATGTTGGTACCATGAACTTATGAGCAAGGTTTTAATTGTTATCGATGTCCAAAACCACTTTGCGGTAGAGAAGGCTGCTGACCTACCTCAAAAAATTGCCGAGTATGTTAAGAAAAGTAATTATGAACAGGTAGTTTTTACGAAGTTTCGCAATGTGCCCGACTCAAACTTCCATAAAATTCTTCATTATACGCGGGTAATGTCTCCCCCTGAAACCGATATTCATCCTGCTCTTTCGAAACTTGCGGATCAACATACTACTTTTGAAAAAATAACCTACTCTGCTTTTAAAGGGCCAGGCTTTAAAGAGTTTCTTGATAAAGCTCAGGCAACAGAGCTTGATATCTGCGGCATAAATATCGACGGTTGTGTACTAGCAACAGCATATGAGGCGTTTGATCTTGGATATAAGGTAAAAATTTTAGAGGACCTATCTTCAGTGGCTAGTTTTAGAGATGATTATGAAGTATCTGCCAAGATCATAATAACTCGTAATCTGAAGCGTAAAAAGCCTAAGTAGTTACCTCTGTTTATGGTATACTCTAACTGATTATGCTTGAAAAATTAAAGGGTCAAGCTAAGGCCATCGCAAAACGCAAAAACAAAAACGCATCCAAGCAACAGTATGTGGTTGGATTGGATATTGGTACCGAATTTGTGAAGGCTCTAATTGCCAAATTTGACGGTGACTCTATCGAAGTTATTGGCGTTGGGCGGTCACATCAGGCCTTGTCGGACATGCAAGCCGGTGCGATCTCTGACATTGCCGCGGTAGTTGGCAACTGCGATAAAGCCCTGGCTGAGGCCGAGGAACAAGCTGGTGTCAGCGCCCGGACGGCCATCATTGGTATTGCTGGCGAGCTAGTCAAAGGCACTACGACTACTGTCCGCTGCACCCGCAAAAACTCTGAAAAACCCATCGACATCGCGGAACTTGAGCGAATTATTGGCTTAGTTCAGGAGCGAGCGCTGACCAAAGCCAAGCAACAGCTGGCCTGGGAGCTAGGTGGCAAGTCAGTGGAGATTCGCCTGGTCAATAGCGCGCTGGTTGGCATTGACATCGATGGCTATGCCGTAACTAATCCCATTGGTTTTCAGGGTAAGGATGTGCTAGTACAGCTTTACACCGCCTTTGCGCCGATGATCCACATCGGGGCTCTGGAACGCACTGCTCAAGAGCTGGATCTGGATTTACTGGCTGTGGCGGCTGAACCGTTCGCCGTAGCTCGCTCAGTGATCGGCGATGATCCCAACGCCACCATGAGCGCTATCCTCATGGATGTCGGCGGCGGTACCACTGATATTGCCGTGATTAACGAAGGAGGTGTCCAAGGGACCAAGATGTTTGGAATTGGCGGTCGGGCCTATACCAAATCCATTGAACGGGACTTAAGCGTCGAGTTTGCCCAAGCTGAAGAACTGAAACTGGGGCTTAGTGATCACAAAATTGCGCCGCAAAAAATTCCGGCCGTTGAAAATGCTCTGACCAAAACCTTGGATGTCTGGACTAGTGGTGTGGAGTTAGCTCTTGCAGAGTTTGACGCACTTGATCATCTACCTAACAAGATTTTGCTGTGTGGTGGTGGCTCCTCTCTAGACATGCTTATGGAACGTTTAGAATCCACCAAATGGTATGCTGATCTGCCGTTCACCAAGCGCCCTGTGGTGCAGCACATACAGCCGGAACAAGTCGTCGGAATTGTTGACAAAACCGGTAATGTTTCTGATCATACATTTATCACCGCCATGGGTTTATTACGTGTGGGCGTTGATACTATTTATCAGCAAGACGCTAGTCGGCCAGCCGGCTCCATCAAAGAAAAAATAGACAGAATGCTAAAGGTATAGTCATGAACGCCAGTGCCAAAGACACCATCTACATCGACATCGACGACGAAATTACCGCCATTATCGACAAAGTACGAGCGGCTGATAATAAGGTCGTTGCGCTGGTGTTGCCTAAACGCGCCTCAGTACTGCAATCAATTGTTAATATGAAACTGCTCAAACGCACCGGTGACGAGGCCAAGAAGCACATTGTATTGATTACTTCGGAGAGCAATCTATTGCCTCTGGCAGGTGCCGTCGGCTTACACGTAGCTAAAACGTTGCAAACCAAGCCTGCAATTCCGCCAGCTCCCAAAACATCGGCCGGCATCGTGGCAGTTAATGACACTAGTGAAGGAGACGAAGAGCCCGAACTCGATGCTTCTAAACCTGTCGGAGCCTTAGCCGGCATCCCACCTGTAGCTGCCGAGGAAACCATAGAACTAGATGATGACCCTGAAGATCCAGTGGTTGCCAAAAAATCACCCAAGGATCGCTTGAGCAAAAAATTAAAAGTCCCCAACTTTGACAGATTTCGTAACCGTCTATTCATAGGCGGCGCAGCATTTGTATCGCTGATAGTGCTTTGGTATTTGGCGGCGTTTGTGTTGCCCAAAGCCACTATTACTATCAAAACAGACACCGAAAGCATCACTAGCAATGTCGACTTTACCACCAAACCTGGTATAACCGAAGCTGATCTAGCCAACAAAGTCATACCTGGCGTCGTAAAAGAAGTCAAAAAGACAGACACCGAAAAAATAGCCGCCAGTGGTCAAAAAGACGCCGGCACTAAGGCTAGCGGCCAAATTACTATCAAGAATTGTGAAGATTCAAATAGCCGCAATGTGGTATCAGGGACGACCTTTAGCACCGCAGGCAAGAATTATGTCAGTACGGCGGCCGTAACCGTTCCAGCTGGAACCTTCAGTGGCGGCGGCAGCAACTGTACATCAGCGACTGTTGACGCTCCTGTCAAAGCAGCTGAAAACGGGGATGCCTACAACCGGGATGCTACCTCCTACACTTCTTCCAGCGCGGCCTTGCAGGGTAACTTCAAACTACTAGGTACCGAAATGACAGGTGGCACATCGAAAATGATCAAAGTGGTTTCTCAGCAAGACGTCGATGCGGCCAACCAGAAGATTACTGAACGCTTAGGCTCTAGCCCAGCCAATGAACTGGTCCAAGCCTTGGAAGCTGAAAAATACTACGCTCTGTTAGAAACGCTAGTTACGGCTTCTCCTCAGGTAACTACTTCTCCAAAGGTTGGCGAGGAAGCTTCGGAAGTGACAGTCACATCAGTCATCACCAACACCATGATCGGCGTCAAGAAAGACGACCTCGTGGCATTGCTTAAAGACAGCGTCAAAGGCCAGATAGATGAGCAGAAGCAGGCAATCGTGGATGATGGCCTGAAAACCGCGGTTATCCGTGTGACCAACAAAAAAGCCGACGGTAACTCTAGCGTCAGTTTGCAGTCGGTGTTGGTTACAGGAGCCCAAATTGACAAAGAAGCCGTCAAGAAAGAAATTGCTGGCAAAAAGCGTGGTGATACCCAGACTATTTTGAGCAAACGACCAGGGGTCAAAGAAGTTATAGTCGATTATAGCCCGTTCTGGGTCTACCAAACCCCAAAGAAAACTGGTAAGATAACCATTCAATTCGAACAGTCTAACTAGGGAACTACACGTTTGGCACATTTTGGCTCAAAAACTCCTCTCCGCACTCACCGTACCTTAGAGTACGACTCGCTTGCGGTGCTCGATTTTGAACCAAACTGCACTCAGGCGTGTAGTCCGCGCCTCTGATCTATGGATGTAAATAACAATGGTGCAGTGATGGCTCTAGACGTGGGCGATGCTCGGATTGGAGTGGCTTTAGCCTCTCAAATCGCAGCACTGGCCAATCCCTACGGGGTTATTGCCAACGACGATCACATCTGGCAGTCTCTCAGGCACATCTGCGCCCAAGAGCATGTCAGCAGCTTAGTTATTGGTTTACCCCGCAGTATGGAAGGCAATGACACCGAGCAAACAGCCAAAGTTCGAGTCTTTGCCTCTACAGCCGAAGTGGAGCTATCGTTACCGGTCCACTTTCAAGACGAAGCCTTGACGTCTGTTAAGGCTGAGGCCGAACTGAAAGCCAGAGGCTCACGGTATAATAAAGCGATGATAGATTCACTTGCGGCCACCTATATCCTGGAAGACTTTTTGACAGCCATCCGGAGGAATGCGTAGGCATGAAATACCAGCCATTTAAATCCCGGCCTTCCTCCAAGGTAATTTATTTGATTATCAGCGCGGTAATCCTTTTGACGCTGATTACCGGTATCGTCGTGGTGCGCAAAACTTACTCTGACAATCTGCGTGCGCGCAGTACTTCTGAAAAAAGCCAGTTGATCACCATCCCCGAAGGAGCTACCGTTCAAGAAATTGCCAATTTGCTCGAAGATCACGCTGTTATCAAAGCTGGATGGGCGTTCGAGTGGTATGTACGTAATACCGACGCACGCGATAAGCTCCAAGCGGGCACCTACGCTTTAAAGCCCAGTGATAGTGTCGAGCAACTGGTTAATATCCTGACAGGAGGACATATCGCCACAGATTTAATCACCATCTTGCCCGGTCGACGGATCGATGAGATTCACGACGACCTTATTAACGACGGATTCGACGCTGCTAAGGTTGAGGCAGCACTCAACCCTGCGCTCTATAGCGGTCATCCGGCGCTAGTAGATAAGCCGGCAGCCGCTAGTTTAGAAGGCTATCTCTACCCAGAATCGTTCCAAAAGACCGCCGATACTGAACCGCAAACGATTATTCGCCAATCTTTGGACCAGATGCAAAAGTACCTAACACCGGATTTACGGGCGGCAATTACTGCTCAAGGTCTGACCGTCCATCAAGGAGTGATCTTGGCTTCTATAGTTGAACAAGAAGTCGGCAACAAAAATCCAACCGATCAGGCTCAAGTAGCGCAGGTGTTCTTAAAACGTTTAAGACAGGGGATGAAATTGGAATCCGATGCCACTACGAGCTACGGGGCAGTACTGGACGGTCAAGAGCCCCATACCACCTATGATTCTGTTTACAATACTTACATACATGCCGGACTGACCCCTGGGCCGATTAGCAATGTTTCCAAATCCAGCTTAGAGGCGGTGGCTCACCCGGCGAGCACTGATTATCTGTTCTTTGTGGCCGGGCATGACTGCGTTACCCGCTTTTCTCATACCGTTGGCGAACATGATCAGCTTAAAGCTCAGTACGGCGTAGGCTGCAAAAAGCAGTAAGAGAGGTCAGAGAACAGACAACAGAGGTCAGATGACAAAGACCAGTTTTGAGGCCCCGGTTCACTGCTTTCTGTGATCTGGCCTCTGGTTTCTGTCAGTCCAACAGGGGTGAAAATGCTTGTAAAACGTTGTTTACAACGGTGATTTTTGGTATAATGGGAGTCGCAACAACGGATTAGCCTCACGCTCATAGTATGATCAGTTAATCTGGGTTGCCGGAAAGTTGTTTTCATTAGTCAAGATTGGTCGAACATTCTTGACTACCTCAAACCTAAGAACCAACTTTTTGTACATTGTGCTCTACCAATAGGCACATGGAGAACCAAGTATTCGTACCACTACTCAAGCGCTTACTGATTCAGTAGGCGGGCCTCGAACCTCACGAGTCTACGGCCGGCTATTTCGCCGTCACCAAAGGCGCTCTCACCGTAGGGTCATCCGTTACTCTTTACTGGCTGCTAATATTGCCTTACTGGTAGGTGTTATTATCTTTGTGTCTCGTAATCCTAACGACAAGCCCCTGTCCGAGAACGCGCTGCTTGGGCCCAGCCAGTCCTCAACCGCCAGCCCCCTAGACCAACTGTCTTCAGCCGACATTGCCGTGCATGTGTCGCGGCTCACCGGAATGGCCGAAGCCGTAGCCATTACTAATCAAGCTGATTCAGAGAGTACTGAGCTGGCGATTACTCCAGCCGACAATATTGTGGTGTCTAAGCCTCAGCTAGTCAGCACCAACAGCAAATCAGCCAAGGACATCAAGATATACACCTCCGTTGCTGGTGATACCCTGGCGGGCCTGGCGGCTAAGTTTGGCGTCACCTCTGACAGCATCCGATGGTCAAACGCGCTGACTAATAACAATATTCCGGCTGGCAAGTTTCTACTCATCCCCCCAGTTAACGGTATTGTGTACACTGTTAACGCTGGAGATACGGTGGATAGTTTGATTTCACGCTTTTCTGGTAACAAAGAAGCACTGATTGCCGATAATGACGCCGAAGTTGGCGGGCTCAAACCAGGCCAACGCATCCTGATCCGTGATGGTATGCAGCAAGTAGTACGAACGTCTACCTACGCCTATGCGGCGTCAGGATTTTCGTTTGGTACAACGGCGATTTACGGCTATAACGGCTATGACTATGGCTACTGTACGTGGTATGTAGCCAACGTGCGTAATGCGGCCGGTCATCCTGTTCCGGCAAATCTAGGAAACGCTAGTACTTGGGATGATCGAGCGGCTAATGCTGGCATGACGGTCAATAAATCTCCAGCCGTCGGAGCAGCCGTGGTTACTTCTCAGCGTGGCGCCGGTCACGTAGCTTACGTCGAAAAAATAAATGACGACGGCAGCGTTTGGATAAGCGAAATGAACTCTCGTGGTCAAGTGTCTATGACAGATAGTTCGTCGGCTGGAGGGTGGGGGCGACGGGACTACAAGCTCATACCAGCCGATCAGGCTCGCACCTACAACTACATCCACTAGCTGCCTTCCGCACCAGTCAGCCTGCCGCCCAAGCCGTGCTGACTTCTTGGCGCCCAGCACATTTTTCTGCTGCGATACTCCCAAGCAGTATTGTTGATACAGCTTGGTCCGTTTCTCGCAGAGAAAATGCACTGGGCACTCAAGTGCGAAACGCGGCTATCGTCATTGCAAGATCCGGCTCTCCTCTCCCAATTGGAAACAAAAAACCCGACATACCGATCGGTCTTTTGTTGCTTAAACAATCAGGCTCATGCTTGCAAGTTGGGTGGCAGATGTTTATATAAGAGTTATATGTTGAGTGTTGTTGAACAGCAGATTGTTTTTAATGAAATGCGCGAAGGCATCGATCGGGAATTAAGACATACAGGTTTTGAAGAATTCTTTATAACTCATGGTATGGATCCGTCAGTAGGTCGATTAGTGGTGGCGCGAAATTTTGAATATTCTAGTCCAGAGAGTGCACAAAATCCTCTAGCCCAGAGGATGGCTACCCATCACGAAGTAGGAATTGTGATTGAAGAACCGTTCAGAACCTCCTACGGAGGATTGCTGGTTAGTCATGCTCTGCATGGTGATGCCCAGGAACCTGTCGCAGCCGGTTTAGAACTTGAGTATATCCAGTTAGTTACCATCAATGCAGCGGTACACCGGCTATTTTTCGCTAAATCCCCGGAACTTTTACGCTATTTAACAAAAAGTTTAATGAAAATCGATCCAGCCGGCGATTAACTTCTCTGGACTCTGATCTCTAACCTCTGTACTCTATAAGAGATGTTTGTGGATAAGGCGCAGGTAATTATTAAAGCTGGAGATGGCGGCGATGGGGCCGTGTCTTTTCGGCATGAGAAATTTATTGACAAGGGTGGTCCTGACGGCGGTGATGGTGGTAACGGCGGTGACGTCATTGTGCTAGCTAGCAATAACCAAAACACCTTGTCCGCCTTTCGCTACCAAAAGCGCCTGGAGGCCGAGTCCGGTAAGCCGGGGTTCAAAATTCGTAAACACGGCAAAAGTGGCGAAGATCTGATCATTCAAGTACCTGTCGGGACGTCGATATTCAACACCAAGGGTGAGCTGCTAGCCGACCTGACAGCTGATAAGCAGCAGGAAGTCATTGCCCGCGGCGGCAAGGGCGGCTTTGGCAACGCCCACTTTGTGTCCAGTGTCCGGCAAGCACCACGTGTCGCCGAGAAGGGTGAGGACGGCGAGGAGCTGGAAGTTATGCTGGAACTTCGGGTTATCGCTGAAGTTGGATTGGTCGGGTTACCTAATGCCGGCAAATCCACCCTGCTAGCCAGCATTAGTAACGCGCATCCAGAGATAGCCAATTATCCGTTTACTACGCTAGTTCCTAATTTGGGAGTCGTAGACATTGATAAAACCAATAGCCTGCTGGTAGCCGACATCCCCGGTCTAATTGAAGGCGCTTCTGAAGGCAAAGGCTTGGGCGATGAATTTCTACGGCACGTGGAGCGCACTCTAGTGCTGGTGCATCTGATCGATATTTACCAAGATGACGTAGTTGCTGCCTACAAAACCATCCAGGACGAGCTAAAAGCTTATAAAGTCGACCTGACACGGCGCCCACAAATCGTAGTGCTCAACAAGATTGAAGGTCTGGACGATGACATCGTAGAAGATCGGCTTAAGGAGCTAAAAAAAACCTTGCCGCGTGGTACAAAAGCACTGGCTATCTCCGCCGCCGCCAAAACAAATGTCCAAGCCCTGCTATATGAGTTGCTGGCACTAGTAGAAAAGCAGCGGACCAAACAAGCGGCCAAAGCCGGAAGTGTTGAAGACGACGACTTACCAGTCATCAAACTTAAACCTGACGAATCGGTCTGGACTGTAACTAAAACAAAGAAAGCCTATACGGTTACCGGTAGAAAAGTCGAGCGTTTCGCTGCCCGTACTGACTTTGGTAACTACCACTCCGTTCAGCGTTTGCGGGACATCATGCGGCGCATGGGTATAATGCGCGAGCTAATCCGCCAAGGCATAGAGCCCGGCGATAAAATCATCATTGCTGACCATACCGTAGAGTATTGACAAACCATGAAACACCCTTTGCGTGGCCTATGTGCTCCATGGGTCCCTCCGGCTACGGTTTCTCATCGCGCAGGCAAAATGAAATACATTTTGTCTGGCTCTCTTCCGAAAAACCAGAAGTGCTAAACTTTTATACATGGCGCAGACTTTTTACTTTTATGATTTAGAAACCTCTGGCGTGAGTGCCCGTCAGGCTCGAATTATGCAGTTTGCCGGTCAGCGTACAGACATGAGACTCCGTCCCATAGGCGAGCCGCACAATTTTTTGATCAAGCTATCCGACGATGAGGTGCCTGAGCCAGACGCGATTTTAATCACCGGCATTACGCCGCAAATGACGTTGCGTGACGGTATGACGGAGGCCGAATTTCTGAAGGTCTTTCATGATCAGATTGCCACACCAGATACTATTTTCACGGGATTCAATACTATTCGGTTTGACGATGAGTTTATGCGTTTTCTACACTACCGCAATTTCTACGATCCATATGAATGGGGGTGGACTGACAATAAATCGCGGTGGGACATGCTGGATGTGGCCCGTATGACCCGGGCGCTGCGGCCAGAAGGTATCGAATGGCCCTTTGATGGCAAGGGTAATCCCTCCAATCGTCTTGGACTACTGACGGCTGTAAATAAACTAGATCATGCCCATGCTCATGATGCCCTGAACGATGTGTTGGCGACAATTGCCGTGGCTAAGCTCATTCAAGACAAGCAGCCTAAACTGTTTGATTATTTGCTGTCTATGCGCAGCAAAAAAGACATCCAAAAATTAGTTCAGTCAGGGGAGCCGTTTGTCTACACATCTGGCAAGTACCCCAGCGAGTTTGAAAAGACCACTGTCGTGGCCACTCTGGCCGAGCACCCCACACGTTCCGGAGCAGCGTTGGTTTATGACTTACGTCACGATCCAACCAAGTTTATTGACCTTTCCGCCGAAGAATTAGCCGAAAGCTGGCGCTGGAAAAAGGACCGCACCGAGCTGCAGTTGCCGGTAAAAACTCTGCAGTACAACCGCTGTCCAGCCATTGCCCCGCTCGGTACACTTGATGAAGCCAGTGAAAAACGCTTGCATCTAAAAAGGGAAGACTTGCAGGCAAACGTTGAGGCCTTGCGTCAAGCCAGCGGTTTTGTTGATAAGCTTTTCAAAGCCATTGAGATAATGGACGTGGCCCAGCAGGCTCGCTTGCTGGAGGATCAGTCAGATGTTGATACCAAACTGTATGACGGTTTCGTGAATGACCGTGGCGACAAAGACCAGATGGGCGTGGTGCGGTCAGCTGGAGCCGAGGAGCTAAGAACTTTAACACCAGAATTTAAAGACCAACGCTTGCAGGCGCTGTTGCCACTTTATAAAGCTCGCAACTTTCCAAGCACCCTTAATGAAGAAGAGCGCTTAGCTTGGCAGCAATTCCGGGAGCACAAACTATACGGCGGCAAAGAAAAAAGCCTCTTGGCCAAGTTCTTCAAGCGACTGGACGAATTAGGCGCCCAGACAAATCTGTCGGGCGAACAGAAATACCTACTAGAGGAATTAGCTCTGTACGGCCAGAGCCTAATGCCCGACCTTTAGATAGCTCGACGTTCAATTTCGCTTTGATTGTTGCCAGTAGATTTAGGCAGATACTTAAGCTCGTGAGCAACCAACACGCTCAAGAATAAAAAAGCTGCCAGCAATGCTATCTGGAAGAAAGTTATTTGTAAGTTTGTACCAGGAATTTGCCCTAGTACGATGAACTCTAGCACCCTGGACCACCTCAATTAATATAAGCATTATAACCAATACTTGCTCATAAGTCAATAAGATAGTTTAGTGTTTATGGTTAAAGTTCTGCTTAATACGCTGCCAGCGGTTACGATTACCCAAGAGTACGACGATGCCAAGACAGGTCAAGGATAACCCGACCGAAGTAATCCACACGCGTGGATGCTGATACATAAGCCACAAACCACTAGCAAGCAGTACTGGACCAAGTACGTCATAGGCCGCTTGCGCGCGCTTGTCTGAAACAAATATAAGGTCACCTAGGCGGTCAGCATAGTCCTGCAGAACATCAATATAGCGCTTGGCCCAATCGTGATTGATGGCAAGCAGTCCTAGGCCGACTAGAAACAGCGGAATGCCGCCAGGCCCAGGCAGCCAGCCAATTGCTAGGGCGGTCACCATCAGCAGCACACCCAATGTATCCAGGATGATGATTTTCCAGAACCTCGCAATACGTCTCATTAGCTCTAAGTATACTGGTTTTTTATCTGTTTTTGGCGTATAATTGTTCGACCCCATGCACGATGTAATCAAAGTCCAAGGCGCCCGTGAGCACAACCTCAAAGGCTTAGATGTGGAGCTACCGCGTAACAAGCTGGTGGTCATTACCGGCTTGTCTGGATCAGGCAAATCCAGCTTGGCTTTTGACACGATTTACGCAGAAGGCCAACGTCGCTATGTAGAGTCACTTAGCTCCTACGCCCGTCAATTTTTGGGTCTCATGGAGAAGCCCGATGTCGATCAGATTGATGGTTTGAGCCCAGCAATTAGCATTGACCAGAAATCCACCAGCCGCAACCCTCGTAGTACGGTGGCCACTGTAACTGAAATTTACGACTATCTGCGCTTATTGTTTGCTCGCATCGGCATTCCGCACTGTCCGATCTGCGGCAAACCGGTGGAAAGACAGACAACCACGGCCATCGTCGACCAAGTAGGCGCATTGCCCAAAGACGCTCGTCTGATGATCCTAGCGCCAATAGTAGTTGATAAAAAAGGCGCCTTTGAACACATCCCAGAACAATACCAGCGCGCCGGTTTTGCCCGGGCGCGAGTAGACGGGGTAGTTTATGCCCTGGATGAATTCCCGGAGCTAGACAAAAACTACAAACACAGCATCGAGGTAGTCATTGATCGGCTAGTCAATAATGACGATAGCCGTGGCCGTTTAACCCAGAGCGTTGAGCAAGCTTTTGACATAGCCGATGGCAAGCTCAAAATCGTCAATGCCGATACCAACGAAGAGTTCAGCTACTCTCTGATGTACGCCTGTATTGATCACCCGGACGTCAGTATTCCAGAATTAGAACCCCGGACGTTTAGTTTTAATAGTCCTCACGGTGCCTGTCCTGTATGTACCGGCCTAGGATCACGGCTAGAAGTCGACCCCGAACTGGTAATTCCCAATGGCCGCCTGACCATTGCCGAAGGCGCTATCCGACCGTTCAATCGCGTCAACGCCGACGCCTGGTATATGAAGAAGATGCAAGCCGTGGCCGATCGTTATAAATTCAGCCTCCATGTGCCAACATCAGAGCTGAGCGCTGACCAATTAGACAAACTGCTTTATGGTACGGGCAAGGAGAGCTACCGGGTTAGTCTGGGCTTAGGCCGGACATTTGATACTACTTACGAGGGTGTCATACCGAATCTTGAACGTAGACACAAAGAAACCGAAAGTGACTTTATGCGTCGGGACATTGAGCGCTTCATGCGAGAACGGCCCTGCAACACCTGCAAAGGCCGCCGACTGCGGCCAGAAGTCCTGGCCATTACTGTCGCTGGACGTTCGATTATGGATCTTTGCGAACTGTCTATCGACGAAGCTTTTGAATTCTTTAACACGCTCAAACTTGATGCCAAAGAAACCCAAATAGCCCAGCAAGTACTAAAAGAGGTATGTGCCCGTCTGAAGTTTATGCAGGATGTGGGCTTAAATTACCTGAACTTACTGCGAAGTGCAGTGACATTATCTGGTGGCGAGGCTCAGCGGATTCGTTTGGCTACCCAAATTGGTTCTGGCTTACAAGGCGTACTCTACGTCCTGGACGAGCCGTCAATCGGCCTCCATCAGCGCGATAATGCTCGTCTGATCCGGACGCTCAAACACTTGCGCGACTTGGGCAACACTGTAATTGTTGTGGAGCACGACGAAGACACTATTCGCACGGCTGATTACTTACTAGATATTGGCCCAGGGGCCGGTATACACGGTGGGGAAGTGGTGGCCCAGGGTACACCCGAGCACGTCGCCAAAGATCCCAAGAGCATCACCGGTCAGTACCTGCGCGGCCAAATGTCCATTGCTGTTCCCAAAAAACGTCGCAAGGGTAATGGCAAGTCACTGTTTGTGACGGGGGCTAAAGAAAACAACCTCAAAGATATCGATGTGGAAATTCCTTTGGGTCAAATGGTAGTGGTCAGCGGCGTTTCTGGCTCCGGTAAATCTAGCCTGATAAATGATATTCTGGCCAAAGAACTATCGGCTCGGTTGATGCGTGCCAATGAAGTGCCGGGCCGTCATGATGACATCACCGGTATTGAACATCTCGACAAAGCAATTATTATTGACCAATCACCAATCGGCCGGACGCCTAGGTCCAATCCTGCCACCTATACCGGTTTGTTCACGCCGATCCGTGAGCTGTTTGCCAGCGTACCAGAAGCCAAAATCCGCGGCTATGGTCCGGGTCGCTTCAGCTTCAATGTGCGCGGTGGCCGCTGTGAAAATTGTGCCGGGGATGGCATTATCAAAATCGAGATGCACTTTTTGCCGGACGTCTATGTGCCATGTGAAGTTTGCCAGGGCAAACGCTACAACCGTGAAGCACTAGAGATTCACTACAAAGGCCGGACCATCAGCGATGTTTTGCAAATGACCTGCGAAACGGCGCTGGAATTCTTTGAAAACATTCCCAATATTGCCCGTAAACTGCAGACTTTAGTTGACGTAGGCCTGGGTTACGTGGCACTTGGCCAGCCAGCTACCACGCTCAGTGGTGGTGAAGCTCAACGCGTCAAACTAGCCACTGAGCTATCACGCCGACCCACTGGCCGTACGCTCTATATCCTAGACGAGCCTACCACCGGGTTGCATATGGCTGACGTGGACAAACTCTTGCACGTCCTGCATGCCCTAGTGGATACTGGAAACAGCATGATTATCATCGAGCACAACCTGGATGTTATCAAGAACGGTGACCATGTCATCGACATGGGGCCAGAAGGCGGTGCCGCTGGTGGCCAAGTCATTGCCACGGGCACGCCAGAGCAGATTGCCAAAGTTTCTAAATCTTACACCGGTCAATTTTTGAGTAAAATGCTATGACCGACTCCGCTACAGATAGAAACGAAGTGATTGACGGAACTTTGAGTAGATATCCTAAGTTGTTAGAAATGCTAAACCTGCCTTTAGCTCCCGGAGACATTTTGCCCGTAGAATCCAAAGTTATCGACAAGCTGCTTGATGGGATTGATCCTGCTGATGCTAGGACACTTATAAGTTGTGCAGCAATGGAAATGTCGGCATTAATGCTTAAGTGGACATGATTCAACACAGCAGTTTTTAGTCGACTTTTTTGTTCAGGAATATATTCCGGACAATTAATTTGGTGCGGGCAACTATGATCCGGCGGTTCTTAGCTTCTTTTAGTACATGGCCAAAGGCTATGCCTACGCTCAGAACCACCACGCCGATCATGACGAGTTCTATGTATTTATCAAGTCGCGGTATTCGACTCCCCACAAAATAACCAAGCAGTATCATTCCGGCACCCCAAAGCGTGGCGCCAATAAGGTTGTATCCAAAAAAGCGCCTACGGGGCATTTTGCCGACGCCAGCCACGACTGGCGCGAAGGTCCGGATAATAGGCGTAAAACGGGCAATAATAATGGTTTTGCCACCGTGTTTTTCATAGAACGCTTCGGCACGCTCAATGTATTCGTGTTTAAACAACAGGCCGTCTTGCTTCTTGAATATCCGGTGACCCATGCGACGGCCAATACTGTAACCCACATTATCGCCAATCACGGCCGCCACAATAACAGCAATTAACAGCCAGGCCAGTGAAACCTGCCCCTGGGAAGCATACAGTCCAGCGCCGAAAAGTAAGGTGTCACCGGGCAGGAAAAAGCCTACCAACAGTCCGGATTCGGCGAACACAATAGCGGCAATAATCAGTATGCCCAGCACGTGTCCGCTCTGAACGATACTTTCTGCGGATAAACTAAAATGAGCAAAGATTTCGAACATACAGATGGTAGTTTAGCAGGAACGCTGGTGTTTAGGGGTAAAATTTGCTAAAATAGTCATCTGATAATCTGGATCCTAAGGAGAAATAATGACGACCGAGTCTATTAGCGTTGATTTAAGCGAGCGAACAACCCTAGGTAAGGGGCTGACGGCTTTGCGTGCCACTGGCCAAATTCCGACTGTTATTCACAATCACGGCAAAGAATCTATTCATGCAATGGGCGACTCAGTTAGTCTAAACAAAGTCTACGCACTAGCTGGCAAGCACCACCCTGTAGAAGTGAAGATTGGTGGTGTCCAGCACCTAGCACTTATTAAAGATGCCGATTTTGAACCTACAAAACACCAATTACGACACGTAGTTTTTCAGGCCATCAAACAAAACGAAGAAGTCGAAGCCGAAGTTCCAGTTGTCCTGATCGGTGACGAAATCCCAGCCGAGAAGAAGAGCTTGCTTGTACTTACTCAATTAGACGTAATTCAGATCAAGGCTTTGCCTAAAGATTTGCCTGACGAGTTAACTGTTGACGCTATGGTGTTAGAAGAAGTCGGTGACCGCCTGCATGTATCGGATATCAAGGTGCCCGCCGGTGTAACCATCCTGACTGATCCAGATGTCGGTGTCGCGGTAGTAGAAATGCCTCGTGACCAGATTGCTGAAGCCGATGCCGCTGCCGCCTCACTAGCTGAAGACGCCGCCGCTTCCGGTGACGCTGACGAACCAGCCGCTGACGACGACACGCCTGCCGCTACTGACGACGACGCAACAACCGCTGACGAACCCGCCAAAGAAGAATAGTCCTCGGGCACGAGGTAGTGTATCGTTTGTTAAGATATTCTTATGGAAAAGATAATCCTGTACTACAAATTTGTGCCAGTCAGTGACCCAGAAATGGTGAAGCTCTGGCAGCTAGAACTGTGCATGCGTTTAGGGCTTAAAGGCCGGATAATCATTAGCCCTCACGGTATTAATGGTACTTTAGGAGGTGATTTGGATAGCTTGCGGGCCTATAAAAGTGCCATGAATAAGACAGTGATGTTCAAGGGCGTCCAGTACAAGTGGAGTGATGGCTCAGCCGACAACTTCCCGCGTTTGAGCGTCAAAGTTAGGAAAGAAATCGTCACCTTTAATGCTGCTGACGAACTGGTGGTGTCGGATAAGGGCATTGAAAATGGGGGTAAGCACCTAACTCCCAAGCAGCTGCATCAACTGATGGAAGAGCGAGGTAATGAAGTTGTATTCTTTGATGGTCGCAATTCCTACGAGGCCAAGATCGGCAAGTTCAAAGGTGCCATTATTCCTAGCGTCAAAAACACTCGTGATTTTTTAAGTGAAATTGAAAAAACCAAATACGAAAAACTCAAAGAGCGCCCCATCGTGACTTATTGCACAGGTGGTGTCCGCTGCGAAATTCTAAGTGTACTGATGAAAAACCGTGGATTCAAAGAGATCTATCAACTGGACGGCGGTATAGTCAAATATGGTCAAACCTACGGTGATGATGGCTACTGGGAAGGCAAATTGCATATTTTTGACAATCGGATGGTGACGTCGTTCAGCGATCACTCAGTAGACATCGGCGAGTGTATTCACTGTCAGTCCAAGACCAGCAACTATGTAAATTGCAGCAACAAGACCTGTAACAAACTAGTTTTAGTCTGTGCTAACTGCGCCGCCGTGGAGTTCTGCGAGTCTTGCGCACCGGTTTCGGTGGCCGCGTAAACACGCGGATAGCGTTCTTAACAATTCTGACCTCAGCTGGGGTCTTGGCGATTATTTCGCCATCAGCTTCAATGCTGCGGGGTGGGGTAATCGTCAACCGGGCTTGTTCAAATGGAATCATTCGGACTTTGGGATCTTTTTCGTGGGTCCGGAAAAACAATCGGACGATGCCGTTGGCAAAATGTAGCCGACTCTCGGTAGTGCCTATGGCAATAAGTAGCAACTGGTTATCAAATATCTTCATGTCTTTCTTAAGCGGCAAGTTCCCGTGGTAAGGGCCGTTGGCGATCAGCAAGTAATGGGTATAGAAATGCTCGTCCAGACTGTCTGTCTGAATGTGACACTCCAGAGCTGTGTGAAAGCGCAGAGCTCGTAAACCCATCCAAACATAGGCCAATGGTCCCAACCAGCGCTTAGTCTGGTTGGTGGTGTTTTCGGTCACGTCCACTGGCACGCCGGCGCCGGCAATGTTGGCAAACAGCACTCCATTGACTGAACCTAAGGGTACGGGCTTGGCGGTTTGCTTGAGAATGATTCGCTTGGCACTTAGATAATTGGATGGAAGCTCAAGGCTGCGTACAAAGGTATTACTGGTACCGAGCGGCAGGAAGCCATAGGTTATATGTCGACCTTTGAGGGCGTTAAGCACCGACACAATGGTGCCATCACCGCTACCGACAATGACGCATTCTAACTCCGGAACAGCTTTTAGTTCCTTTAATTTTTGGTCCAAACTACCTAATTCATCAACAATAATCGTTTTAAGGACCTCAAACCCCGCGGCTTTTTCAAAATCATGAGGGATGCGGTCTAGGTGCCGATGAGCCCGGCGGGAGTGAGCGTTGATAAACAAAACAGTGCGCATTCAACTATTGTACGTCGCTTGCATTTTTATGCTACACCTTCCTACCTTATAATAGATAGATATGCGTGAAATTAAGCGACATCCGACCACTCCTCAGTTTGTGCCGGACTACATGGCTAGATCTATTGCTGACATTGATTTTGAGGCTTTGGCAGCAGCCGGAGTTCGCTACGTGGCTTTCGACGCCGA
This sequence comes from uncultured Candidatus Saccharibacteria bacterium, assembly GCA_964487615.1. Classification (GTDB taxonomy): domain Bacteria; phylum Patescibacteriota; class Saccharimonadia; order Saccharimonadales; family CAZARM01; genus CAZARM01. Next base: position 19,365 of record CAZARM010000011.1, read on the forward strand.
CAGCACGCTTGTACCGTCACGCGGTGTGAGCTTAAGCCCGCAGACTAAAAAGTTGCTAGTATCCAAAAAGAAGTTGTTCAAAAAGTGGTGTATTGCCAGTAATCGCATAACTCATGATTTGTATGATCTTGGTAAAGCGATTGATGCCGGTGTAGTTCAGGCAGGCTTGCGTGGCCGCAAGCCTAAACGCAAATTCTTTGCGCGGGTGCTGGACCATTTAAATGCTCAACCGGACGAAGTGGTGATGATAGGTGACAAGCTTCTGGCTGACATTTGGGGCGCTAATCGCGCTGGCTTTATGACGGTTTGGGTGGAGCACTTAGGGCGCGATATCATCTGGGATCGGGCCATTGGTCTGCGCAGTATCGAACGTAGACTACTAAAAAAATACCTATGAACGCCGAGCAATTACAGGCCAAACTCAAGGATCTGCCAAAGAGTCCCGGTGTCTACTTTCACAAGAACAAAAAAGGCGACATTATTTACATCGGCAAAGCTGCGGTGCTGAGCAATAGAGTGCGGCAGTACTTTCAAGCTAGCCGCAATCGAGACCCCAAAACCGAAGCTCTAGTGGCTGAGATTCACGACGTCGATTGGATAGAAGTAGAAACTGAGCTCGACGCACTGTTTCTGGAGGCCGAACTGATCCGCCGCTACCTGCCGCCCTACAATATCTTGCTGCGCGACGACAAAAGTCTGGCGTTCGTCAGGATTAACTACAATGATCCACACCCCACGGTCACCACTACGCGCCGGCCACTGGACGATGGGGCCGAGTATTTTGGGCCATATTTTAGTGCGTATACGGTGCGTCGAGCGCTGAAGTATTTACGCCGCATCTTCCCATATTCAACGCACATTGGAGTGTTGCCTAAGCGGGCTTGTTTGCAGTATCACTTAGGCCTGTGTCCAGGGCTAGAGGCCAACAAAACATCGCTTAAAGATTACCAGAAGAGCCTAAAAAAACTCATGCATTACCTGAGGGGCGAGCGTACGCTAGTAATCCGGCAGGTTGAAAAAGAAATGAAGACCGCGGCTAAAGCTAAAGATTTTGAAGCGGCTACGGTGGCTCGCAACCAGCTGTTTGCGCTTCGAGGGCTGAGCAAACAAATTGTGTTTTCTGACCGTGAATTTATGGATATTAGCAAAGATCAAGGTCTAAGTGGTCTGGCGGAAATCTTGAGTTTGACAGATGTACCGCGCCGAATTGAGGGCTTTGATATAAGCCACATGAGCGGAACAGACAATGTTGCCAGCATGGTGGTGTTCGAAAGCGGTGTGCCCAACAAAGCCGCCTACCGCAAATTCAAAATGCGTCTGCCTGGCAACGATGACTTTGCCCACATGTTTGAGGCGATCAGCCGGCGGCTGAGTGAAGACAACTGCAAGGAATGGGGCCTGCCGAACTTGTTTTTAATTGATGGAGGTAAGGGGCAGCTGGGTGCCGCCCTCAAAGCCCGTGATCTTGCGAATATGACACTGCCAATGATTGGGCTCGCCAAACGGGAAGAAGAGATTGTGGTCAGTAACCGCGACATAACGCTCAACCTTGGTGCAATTCACAAACTTGGCGGGTTTGTGTCGACCAGTGATGATTTCAGTGTTGTGGCGCTGCCTAAAAATTCCCATATCACAAAACTACTTCAGCGAATCCGCGACGAATCACACCGCTTTGCGGTCAGCTACCACACGGTGCTCAAACGCCAGCGTCAGACTGCTAGTTTACTAGACGATATCCCCACAATTGGTCCCGAAACACGCAAAAAGCTGCTCAAGACTTTTGGCAGTATGCGCGGGCTATTGCAAGCCCGGGACCAGGACATCGAACATTTGGTTGGTGCGAAGAAAGCCACCATTCTTAAACAATACCTGCGTCCCCATAAGCGCGAAACACCATCATGAAAGGTATACTGAAACACATGATAATTACTGCAATTGTGGTCCTGCTTATAGGGTTGCTGGTGATCGCCGGTAGCTTGCTCCGTTTGAAATACCAAATTAACCACTACGCCAGCTACTGGCAGTCGCGGGCTGCTCAGCCGGCCACAGCTAATAGCCTAGTGTACGTCGCCTTAGGTGATTCTACTGCACAGGGTATTGGTGCTAGCCAACCACAGCGCGGTTACGTAGGGCTGATAGCCGAGTCGTTAACGCAAAAAACCGGCAAACCGGTGCGGGTAATCAATATTAGTAAAAGCGGAGCCAAGCTGACCGACTGCATACGTGATCAATTGCCCCAGCTACAAGCTTTGGAACCTGACTTTCTAACGATAGAAATCGGCGCAAATGACATGGGCAGCTTTGAAGCACAAAGCTTCGAACGTGATATCAGCGCACTATTTGCCGCTTTGCCTAAGCAAACTGTTGTTAGCGACATGCCATATTTTGGGGGTGGTCGGAGGCGTAATCTAGAGCCAAACGTGATAGCGGCCAATAAAATTATTGATAAGGTTGCGGCCGAACACAATCTATCGGTTGCACCTCTGCACCAAGTGACCAAAGACCGCGATAACTTGCTGACAAACAGCATAGATTTGTTCCATCCTAGCAATCGTGGCTATCGCAACTGGGCCGTCGCTTTCGAACAACAGTTAAGCCCATAATTTGCTATACTAGTTAACCGACATGGAGACTTTTTTTGGAAGTGAGTTCTTTAGTGGCAACCGCCAGCGACTGCGTGAACTATTTATAGGCACCGCGCCTATAGTGCTGACTGCCAATGGCTTATTGCAGCGCAATGGCGATATTAATTATGATTTTCGCCAAGACTCAAATTTCTGGTACTTAACAGGCATTCGTGTCCCAGACGCTATCCTGGTCATCGACAAAGAAAAAGAATATCTAATCTTGCCAGACCTGGGGCGAGTGGACGAGGCGCTCGGCGCGCCACATGACGTAGTGCAGATCCGGGCACGGTCAGGGATCGACCAGGTACTTAATGAGAAAGACGGCTGGAGGCAGCTATCTAGTCGCCTGAAGCGGGTCAAACATGTGGCCACGTTAGCCACAGCCCCAGCTTACCTAGACGACTATGGCATGTTCACAAACCCGGCTCGAGCCCGGCTTATGGAACGTCTAAAGGCAGTCAATAATGACATTGAGCCGCTTGACCTGCGAACCCACATTATGCGAATGCGAATGGTCAAACAAGCCCCCGAACTGCAGGCCATTCAATCGGCGGTCGATATTGCTACTTCGGCGCTTAGATATGTTCACAGGCGACTGAAGACTTACAGCTATGAGTACGAAATTGAAGCGGAAATTACTAAGCAATTTCGCACTCACGGCGCCTTAGGTCATTCCTTTGGCCCGATTGTGGCGTCCGGAAAAAATACCTGCCACATTCACTACCAAGCGAATAATGATCCCTTGAAAGATGCGCGAGCGTTATATATCGACGTTGGTGCCGAGGTAGATCACTATGCCTCCGATATAGCCCGGACTTATTTCCTGAAAGGGCCAAATAAACGGGAAAAAGCCGTTCATGAAGCCGTTAGAAACGTGCAAGAATTTGCCATAGGCAGACTTAAACCTGGCATTAGTATTAGAGACAACGAACTAGCCGTCGAACATTACTTGGGCGAGAAGCTAAGGGAGCTGGCCTTGATTAAGAATATTGATCGGGACAGTGTGCGTCAGTATTTCCCCCATGCTACGTCGCACTATCTAGGCTTAGATGCCCACGACACCGGCGATTATGACCGGCCGCTGGAACCCGGTATGGTGTTAGCTGTGGAACCCGGTATATATATCAAAGAAGAAGGTTTGGGTGTCCGGATCGAGGATAACGTGCTGATCACCGAAAAAGGATGCAAAGTCCTGTCTGGTAAGCTAAAATAAGCATTAACGTTATGAATAAGCCGATTGTTAGATTCTTAATTCGGTGGCTTGTGTCTGGTTTGGGCCTCTGGGTGGCCGCCGGACTGTTGGGTGAGCGTATTACTTACGACAGTCGGTTGTGGGTTATTGTAGTTGCTGGTCTGATCCTGGCTTTGATCAACACAGTGATCAAACCTATTGTAGTTATTCTATCCTTGCCAGCCATTTTATTTTCTCTAGGGCTATTCATGATTGTCATAAATGGCCTGATGGTGCTTCTCGTTAGCTGGTTGTATCCGGACCTCCATGTAGCTAGCTTTGGCACCGCTGTACTTGCCGGTATGGTCATTGGGTTGGTAAACTATCTAGTGTCAACTATTCTGGAGGACCGATGAGTATTTATAACTACGTGACCATAGCATCCTCGCTAGTGCTGATTCTGTTAATATTGGTTCAAACTCGTGGTGCTTCTTTGGGTGCCGGCCTGGGTGGTGGTGGGGAAGTCAACACCGTTCGTCGTGGTTCTGATCGCACCTTGCACCAGATCACTATTTTAGTAGCATTTATTTTTGTAGCTTCCCTCATACTGCATGTCGTTTAGAGAAGGATTTACCTGGGTGGCACATTTTGCTCCAAAATCTATGTTCCGCACTCCCCGTACCTTTGAGTACGGCTCGTTTGCGGTACTCGATTTTAGAACAAACTGCACACACCCAGGTAAATCCTTAGGGTATTGATAATGTTAGGACGCACAATCAAGCTTCGCTGGCGTCGTCGCTTTCGCCGGAGCCGACGGCAAGTAGAAGACCTGGGCTTGCAAGCTGAGGAAAATTTGGAGCGCAATTTCTTTAGGCGACTCAGTCGGCTGGTGGGCGTCCGCCGTTTTATTGGCGGCTGGCTGCTGCTAGTTGGTGCCTTACTAATTGGAGTTGTGCTCCAGGTCCGAGCCTTGGGCAACTATTACCAGACTATTCAGCCGGCACCTGGGGGCGCATATACCGAAGGTATCCTGGGCGCTTTTACTAACGCCAACCCACTTTATGCCTCCGGTGGTGTAGATGGGGCGGTCGCCAAGCTAGTGTTCTCTGGATTGCTTAAATATGATTCAAATGACCAGTTGGTCGGTGACCTAGCCGATACGTGGGGAGTTGATGCCACCGAGACAAACTACACTGTTCATTTGCGCCCCAATCTGCAGTGGCATGACGGGCGGGCCCTGACTGCCGACGATGTGGTGTTTACCTACCAAACGATTCAGAATCCTGATGCTCGTTCACCACTTCTGCCAAGTTGGCAAGGCATTAAGGTCGCGGCACTAGACCCGCAGACGATTGTGTTTACTCTGCCGAACAGCTTTAGTTCCTTTCCATTCGCGCTCACTAACGGCATTGTGCCTAAACATCTTCTAGCCGATTCACCAGCCAGCCAGCTGCGGTCACTGCGCTTCAATACCGCCAATCCTGTAGGCTCTGGACCATTTAAATGGGGCGTCATAGAAACCAGGGGCACCAATCCCGAAGATCGCCAGGAAATCGTAGGGCTCACGGCCAACCCTAACTATCATGGGGGCGTTCCTGCCTTGCAGCGTCTGACGATACGTTCTTTTCGTGGCGAGCAACAACTAGTCAAGTCTTTTGAAGACCACGAACTTAACGCCATGATCGGACTTACCGAAGTACCAGAAACACTGCAACGTCGCAGAGATGTTCAAGAACATAGTATCCCCATTACAGGCGAAGTATTGGTTTTCTTTAAAACCTCGTTGCCAGTCTTTAGTGATCCCAAAGTTCGCCAGGCACTCATAAAAGGGGCAGACACAAATGCTATCATCCAAGGCCTGTCGCATGCCGTTGTAGCTGCGCGCAGCCCGTTACTACAATCCCATGTAGGCTACGACAAAAACATTACGCAATTTCCGTCCAATCTCGCGGAAGCCAATGCACTACTTGACGCTGCCGGCTGGCCTAAAGATGCCGAAGGTTATAGGGTCAAGAACGGTGAGCGGCTAAGCTTCAAGCTGTATGCGCAATCCACAAGCGAATATCAGTACGTCACCAGCACCTTGCAGAAACAGTGGCGCGCCTTGGGGGTAGACGCCCAAGTTATCCTCCAGGACGACAACGAGCTCCAAATCAGCGTCGCCGGTCATGGTTACGACGCGCTGTTGTACGGCATCAGCTTAGGAACTGACCCAGACGTCTTTGCCTACTGGCACAGCTCCCAGGCGGACGCTACAGCTGCCACAAGGCTGAACTTCAGTGAGTACCGCTCCGCGGTGGCCGACAAGGCCCTAGAAGCCGGCCGAACACGCAGCGATGCAGCTCTAAGGGCTGCCAAGTACAAGCCTTTCCTGGAGGCTTGGCGAAACGATGCCCCGGCTCTTGTCTTATACCAACCCAGATTGTTATACATTACCCGCGGTAATCTCTATGGTTTTAACCCAAAGACACTGAATAATGCCACCGAACGATTCAGCAATGTTGAAAATTGGATGGTCCGCGAAGTCAAAGCCAGCAACTAGGTATAAAAAGAAGCCAACTAATACTGGCTTCTTTTTATTGGTGCCGCAGAGAGGACTTGAACCTCCACGGGCTTGCGCCCACTAACTCCTGAAGCTAGCGTGTATACCAATTTCACCACTGCGGCTCGGAGTAAGACAGAGGTTATTCTATTCTAACTCCAAGAGACATGCAAATGTGCTATCATATCTGTTATAGCTAATGGTTAGGGATTATACTAGGGGTTCAATTTACACATGAGTAAGATCGCGCATTATTTGCAAGAGCACATGAGCGGCGAAGTAATGATTAGCCGGGATGCGCGCAAATACTTCTCTACTGACGGTAGTGTTTTTGAAGTTACTCCCGCCGTCATTGCCTACCCACGTAATGAAAACGATGTCCGCAAAGCCGCTCGTTTTTCCTGGCAATTAGCAGAGCGTGGCAGGGTTATTCCTATTACGGCGCGAGGTTCTGGCACAGACCAGTCCGGAGGCGCCTTGGGTGAGGGCATTATGCTGGTCTTCCCAGCGCACATGAACCGTGTCCTGGAATTGGATAGCAAAACTGGCGTGGTAGTTATTGAGCCAGGGATTAATTATGCCAAACTTCAGCAGACACTGCATACCCACAACCGCTTCCTGCCGCCTTATCCTTCGTCGATTGATTACTGTACAGTCGGTGGTGCTATTGCCAACAATGCAGCTGGCGAAAAAACCATTAAATACGGCAACACTCGCGATTATGTCAAAAGCCTTAGGGTGGTGCTGGCTAACGGCGAAGTGATCGAAACCGGTCGGGTCAGCAAGCGAGATCTTGGCAAAAAGTTGGGTTTGGCTACCCTGGAGGGCGAGATTTATCGTAATCTCGACGCACTCTTTGAAGAAAACCGTGACATTATCAGCCAGATGACCTTGAATGTTACCAAGAATTCTGCCGGCTACGCGATTGAGCAGGTGCTGCGTAAGGACGGATCGTTCGACCTGACGCCACTGATTGTTGGCTCCCAGGGCACGTTGGGCATCGTAACTGAGGCTACTATTGAGACTGCCGCTTACAGCCCGGCTAATACCCTGATGGCAGCGTACTTTGATGATATCCAGGTGGCCGAAGAAGTCGTGATAGAACTACGCAATCTACCAGTCATGCCTTCAGCCCTAGAAATGGTGGACGAAAATCTACTGAACTTTATACACGAGCACAATCCCAACCAACTGAAAGGGATTGTCGACCCGCCGTTCCATAAACTCGTCATGCTGATTGAATTTGACGACATCAGCGAACGAACACGGAAACGCATGACCAAACGAGCCCAGAAAATTTTGGATAAGTACCAGGTGGCTTACCAAACCGAAACTGATCCGGCTAAAAAAGAAGACCTCTGGAAGATTCGACACAGCGCCGCAGCCGTCATTGCCCACACAGAAGGCAACACCAAAGCTCTGCCGATTATTGAAGACGGTATTGTGCCCGTCGATCGCTTCAAGGACTACCTGAATGCCGTCTATGACATGTTTGCCCGCTACCATTTGCGAGTCGCGTTATGGGGACACGCCGGCAACGCCAACCTCCACATGCAACCCTTCCTGGACCTAGCCCAGGTTGGCGACCGCCAAAAAGTCTTTAAGATAATTGACGACTACTACACCACAGTTATAGGCATGGGTGGCAGCACCAGCGGCGAACACAACGACGGCCGCTTGCGGGCCCCATACTTAGAAAAGCTCTATGGTCCAGAAGTCTACGTACTGTTCCAGAAAATCAAACAAATTTTTGACCCCTACGGCATTCTTAATCCTGGTGTGAAAATAAATGTTGGCTTGGATGACATCAAACCGCTGCTACGCAAAGAGTACTCCATGGAGCACCTCTATGACCACATGCCTAGAAGCTAGCCTCTAAGAAAATGAAAAGATCTCGGTACCGAGATCTTTTCATGGTGCGCGAGAGAGGACTTGAACCTCCATGCCTTGCGGCACTTGCCCCTCAGACAAGCGTGTCTACCATTCCACCACTCGC
>CAZARM010000012.1:0-21389 GCA_964487615.1 uncultured Candidatus Saccharibacteria bacterium
GCGGGCTTTTTGCTTGGCGTCGCGGCCGCGGTCGAGGGCGGCGCGGGCCTGCTTTGGATAAGGAAACGAACTGATATTGTCGCTAACCGCGGCGATGATCTCGCGCAGCGCGGTGTGGAGCGTTTTTTGTTGTTTTTCGGGTGCCTATGCTCAACTTACCTTGGGGGGGTGGGGCGGCCGGCACCCCCCGGGCCCCCCACACCAGCGCTTTCTCAGCATCACGACCACCTCCTTAATCAATCCCCAGACATCAAAGAAGCTCTCAGAGCTTCTTTTTATTTAACTTTGCCCCTGTTCGAAGTGATACAATAGTCTTTGACATTGACCGAGGTTATCAGCACATGAAAACGATTTTGATCACTGGTTCTAGCAGGGGGATCGGCAAAGCTACTGCAATTTTGGCGCACAAACAGGGTTATAAAGTTATTGTGCATGGACGGACTAGTGGTGATGAGCTGGAGCAAGTACACAAACAGCTAGACGGCTCTGTAAAAGTCACGTTTGATATCGCGGACAAGACAGCTACACACAAGGTAATAAAGTCACTAGGGCAGATTGATGTTTTAGTTAACAATGCCGGCATGGGTCACTCTGGAATTCATGATGTCAGTGACATTGACGATGAGCGAGCTATAGACGAATATCGAAATAATGTATTGGGAACCTTGCATTGCATACAATCTGTTCTGCCAGAAATGGTTAAGAAGGGTTCCGGGACTATCATTAGTGTTGCTTCGATCAAAGGCCATGACTACTTATCAACCCTAAGCAGTCTGCCTTATGCAATGACCAAGTCTAGTATCTTGAGCATGTCCAAAGCTTTGGCAAAAGAGTATCCGACTGTACGATTTAACACGGTTTCTCCAGGTTACACAGAAACTGATATGGCCAAACATTGGTCCAAAGAAACGTTTGAGAAAATTAAAGCAGGAACTTTGGCTGGCAGGATAGGCAAACCCGAAGAAATCGCAGCTGCCGTAATGTTCCTAGCTTCTGATGAAGCCAGCTATGTCAGCGGAGTAGATCTACTAGTCGATGGCGGCTTCGCCATCAAGGGGAAGTGACAGAAGGGTATATTAGTATGAAACTTGTGCTTTGTTCCGAAGGATTCCATACGCCTAATACGGTTCAGGCCTGCGTGGAGCTGTGCGGTAAGCCGCAGGACCAGATATCGTTTGCGGTAATAAACGAAGCTTATGCCGTTGAAGACGGCAGCAAACGCTGGGTGCTTGATAACCTCAATGACGTGGCTAAGAACTTTCCCGGTGAACTAGACATTGTTAACTTACTGGCACTTTCACTAGATGAGGTGGAAAAAAGGATCATGCAAAAGGACGCTATATTTGTTATTGGCGGCAACACGGACTACCTGATGCACGTGTTTGATAAGACAGGATTCTCTACGCTCCTCCCCAAGCTACTTAAAACAAAAGTCTACGTAGGAAGCAGCGCTGGTTCAATGGTCATCGGTGAGCGCATTTCCAGCGAGGCTTACCACGAACTATTTGGTGAGGATAATGATTTTGGAACTAAGGAATATCTGGGGCTTGTAGACTTGGCGATTAAGCCGCACCTTGATTCACCGCACTTTCCCAACAATCGGCCGGAGAAACTAGAAGCAGTTGTAGGGCATGCAAGCTTCCCGGTCTACGCTCTGCGCGATGACAGTGCCCTGGTTGTAGATGGCACGGCACAGAAGTTCATCGGCAGTGAACCATATAAAACCGGCGGGAAGAAGTATGAGTGATTTAGTTATTGGTGAGGGTGAATTGGCGGGCAAGGGTGTGTATGCAGGGCGGGATTTTGAGGAAGGTGAGCTGGTTGTACCATACAACCTTACGGAATTAAGTCCGGACGATTTTACTTCTCTGCCCGAAGGCGAATGGGAGTGGACACACTCTTTCGGGGGCAAGGTATTTCTTTTTCCTGAACCGGCAAGGTACGTGAATAATGGCGAGAACCCAAATACTTATCCTGACTTTGAAAAAATGGGTGATTTCGCACTGCGTGCAATTAAGTCCGGTGAAGCAATAACTATTGATGATTCACTAGAACTTCAGTACGAGTTAGATACATTTGTAAAAGCTTACGAAGAGGCTGCTAACAGCCTAGATTTTGATAACGTAGCGCGATTGGTCTCTGCTGATGCTACGTTTTGGTTTACGAATGGAAGAACATTTGATGGTAGAGACGCTGCCAAAAAAGCCTTTGAAGCGACATGGGCAAGAATCAAGGACGAAACGTACACAATTTCTGATATTGAGTGGATCGTAGCTAGCTACTGGAATTCAGTCTTTAGCTACAAATTCAAATCAGAAGGCATGGTCGAGGGTAAACCGCAAACTTATCAAGGTCTGGGCACCAACGTACTAGCCAGGATAAATGGTAACTGGCAAATCACCCACGAGCACCTGAGCATGTCCTAGAAATTGCCAGGCAGAAATAAAAACTCCTCTGGAAAACAGAGGAGTTTTTGATCCGCTCGCTAGTATTACCAGCTACGGTTGTTGTCGTGGCCACCGCCGCCACCACCGAAGTCGCGTCGAGGACGCTCTTCACGTGGACGTGCTTCGTTGACTGTAACAGTGCGTCCACCAAGCTCTTTACCGTTCATACCGGCTTCAGCAGCTTTACCTTCGTCGTCGTTCTCGAACTCGACAAAGCCAAAACCTTTGCTGCGGCCAGTGTCACGGTCAGTGATGACCTTGGCACTTGCAACTGTACCGAACTGGCTAAACGCGTCAGCTAGTTCGTCGTCAGTGGTGCTAAATGGTAGACCACCTACAAATAATTTGTACATGCATATTTCCTTGTGTTAAAAAACCAGGATCGACCCCTTACTATTTTCATTCCGACCGAACTTGTTCTCTAACACGAGGAAACATATCGACAGAACAGTTAACAGATAAGAACCCTGCAGGCATCATTAAAGCACAAACAAGGCAGCAAGACAACATTTATAATAAGTAACTTGACAAAAACACAATTTCATGTATACTACATAGTGTTAATGCATCTAACAAATATTTAAACAAAACTAACCATTCCTAGGCCGCGCACTTAGGACGAAAGGACATTATTGATGTTCAGCAATTTTGCCTATGAATTTGCGCCAACCAGCAACGATTCAATTCTAAAAGTTGACGAAATCCTAGATCAACTTTAACGCCCCTACCTGTTAAACTAGCTGCAGTTATAAAAAAGCCTGCTCTCACGACCAGGCTTTTTTATTTGCCCTATAATTAATCCTAATGAAGAAATCTGTAGTTACTATTTGTGCCAGCATTCACTTCTATGAGCAAGTCGTTCAGTTGAAACACCAGTTAGAAAAAATTGGTTACAAAGTCTTGATTCCGCTAGTGGCAGAAATGATGTTCAAGCAAAACAACTATGATGTCGCCACATTTAAACCAAATGTTAGTGAACTGGAGGGTAAGCTACAGAAGACCAAACTGATGCATGCCCACTTGGACAAAGTAGAGGAAGGCGACATCTGTCTGGTAGTTAATAACGAAAAGCATGGTATTGCCAACTACATAGGTGGCAACGTCCTGATGGAAATGGCTTTAGCTTTCCACCAGAAAAAACCAATCGCAATTTTCAATGCCATACCCGATGAGTCAGCCTACTTAGAGGAAATCATAGCCATGCAGCCCATAGAGCTTCATGGCAACATTGAGATTTTGCCAAAAGAACTGGCTAAGTAGTCCGTGTTGTCAGGTTGCCCAAGTAGGGTATTAGCCTGTCAAAGTATGGCTCGGGCTGGGGGACGTAACGCTCAGTAGTCCTATTTTCAAGCACTTCCGCAGTGAAAACATCCAAGGATTTCCATAGCAGCGCGCTAACCTCTTGCTCTTCCATGTTCAAATCTTGCCCAGATTTGAGTTGATAGCCGTATAACCATCTAAACTCATTTTCTTTGCTGCCATCAGGCGCTACCATGTAGCCTTTGAGGATATCTATTGGTTCAAGTTCGGTAGCATCGACATCTACGCCAATCTCTTCTTTTGTCTCGCGGACGGCTGCTTCCAGGGGAGTTTCGCCCAAGTCTATGTGCCCGGCAGCCGATATATCTAATAGGTTTGGCCAGGTTCGCTTATTGGCCGCGCGTCGCTGCAATAAGACCTCGATGCTGTCTCCGGTAGGACGCCAAATCCATACATGTGCCGCACCATGGAGTAACCCGTCTTTAAAAACTTCATCTTTGATGGCGCCTTTGCCAGTAATTGGCGTGCCATCTTCGTTATATAACTGCCATAACTCACTCATACCCCAATCATAACATCTGCTACTATGGGGCTATATGTCCGAAGAGCTATTATTCGTCGTTGACGAGAACGACCAGCCTCTGGAGCCTGTGCTCAGGAGTGAAGCGATTAGTAAACAACTATGGCGACGAGTTTCTGGGATAATGATTATAGATAGAGCCAACAACAGAGTCTTGTGCCAGAAGCGTAGCGAGGCAAAGGATGAACGGCCTGGCTTCTGGATCGCCATGCATGGTGGCAAGTTCGCACCCGGGGAATCCCCGGTAATGGCCGCACTAAGGGAACTCAAAGAAGAGCTGGGCGTAGAGCTCAGTGAACTAGACCTAGCCTTTTATAAGAAGGTTAAGTCTGAAGACCGACGTCAGTTTGAGTATTTATATTGGCTTAACTGGAGCGGCGACAGTTCCAAAGTTCATTTCGATCCAAAGGAAGTTTCGGAAATTGCTTGGCGTGACAATAACGAAGTGGCCGAATTACTAACCAAAGATCCCGCCTGGTACTCCTACGGCTACGACCTGGAAATGCTGCAAAATTCGTGAACCAGGACAAGATGTCTCTTCTTTCTTATAGTTAACAGATGTGGTATATTTACCCCTGTTCTTGCAGTACCAAAATCCCAAACCAAGCCTAGCTGTTTGGGATTTTGAGAGGAGAGAGCGACTAGAAGGTGAAGCCAAAGAAATACTTTTCTTTGGCGTAATCTGAGCGTCGATTTCGACGAGGCGGCGTAGCTCAGCTGGTTAGAGCGCAGGACTCATAAGCCTGAGGTCAGTGGTTCAAGCCCACTCGCCGCTACCAAACAGAATGCCTTAGAGCTCGATTTCTTGGAGTTCTTTTCTTATGCTTGCAGTTCATTTCTTGCCCACGTATGCTACACATATAAAAGAGGAGCCAGACATGTTGAGAGGCGAAGGTAGTACGAAATTCTTGGGGATGTACGAAGCTCATATGTTTGGCGGAAACAAACAATGGGCTGACCCGGAAGAGGCGGTCAAAGTTGGCGAAACTGTTGGTGAGGAGCTAGTAGGCAGATACGAGCACCTTAATAGAACTATCTACGAACAAGACTCGCCACAGGTAGGTCCTTGCGCCCACAAAGTTCTGGAAGATGCGCTGAAAGTTGTTGATTATGCTGCACTACCCACAGAACGAAGAGCAAATATATTGCATGGTGTCATTAATGCACTTGAGGCAACAGGCGCCTTGGGTGGCGAGCATGAATGGGCAACAAGAACTGATAGCGCCGTTGTGGCTCCTAGTCAGTAAATCTCTAAATACTGCTCCCCTTCGTCATAGGCTCTACTACCAACAGTTTATTCAGTGAAGCTTAGATACAAAAATATAGCGGCAGCACACATATCGGCTAGGATGCCGATTTTTATATTTTGATGCTTTTCTCTTAGTGGATTAAAAACGCTGGTGATTCGATCTAGGACGAGTGGTTCTTTGGATGACATTAGACCGTCAAACAATTCTTTTAGTATTGGCCAGTCGGTACGATACTGATCGACCCATTGCCGGGAAGAATTATCTAATTCCAAATTTGTCCGCAGTGTTTGGTAAAAATCGGCCGGGGAAGTCGCCGACTTAGCCACGCTAGTCTCTAGGCTGAGGCGCAAGTTGTACTTTTCTGAGCTAGTTGAGGTAGACCAGGCAATCTTGCGAGCCTTCATCATGTTCTTGACGTCATCCTTTGTGCCCCCATCCAAAACTTTTTGCAGGGTTGCTATGATTTGTCCTGGCTTATTACAGTCCAGCCGCGCGCAAACCACAGCTTGCATAATTTCCAGCAAGCCAAAATTCACGTACTTGGGCGACTTATGCTGGTTGCTGGCTTTAAGTGCAGCAGAGTAATGCGTATAAATTTGCTTAGATCCGTTCTGCCGATCTACCGCCAAATCATGAAAATAGCGACTGGAGTTAATGCCAGCTATGACAAAATCCTCCAATGGTTTGCCTGGAAGGTCCTTATGACGACCTGTGCAATCGCGTTTATCTGCTATTGCCTCCAAGCAAAAGGCTTTGGCTACAAGGTTCTGGACGGCCATCGGGCTCAGAGTAATCGACATACAAACATTATGGCATAACAGCAGTTGCTCTGGCGCCAGCGCTTTACAAGCCTCAACCAAAAGCGGTATAATACTGTTCTAGTATGATCAATGTACTAGCCAACATCGGATATAAAATAAAATAAAGCTTAAACGGCCACGCGGCCGTTTTTTTATGGGGGAAATATGAGCGACGTGGCTTTAGAAAGAGCGGGAATAGAAATTATAGAGGACAGTCAGGAAGAATTAGAAGCCAAAATGCTAGCTGCCTTAATCACTGATAAGTTAGAAGCCGAGCAAACGCGTGAACTGCGGCCTGGTTTTAAGTTTGGCAGTAGGGAATATGCCGTGTTCGAGGATAGACATCGCCAGACTCCTACGAGAAATGCTTTATTTGTCTATAATGACGGTAAGTGGGTAGCATATTCAAATCCTTCTCGTCCGGAAGTGATGAACGACGATATACGAATGGCTACCCATGAAGACAATTTGCGTTTGATTGAAGATGCAATCCTAGAAGCTCATTATTCTCGGAATGCAGAATCTGTGCCTAACAGTCTGTTTCCTCTCCAACCCCAAATAGAAGTATATGTATATCAGCGCTTGCCTGAGCCTGTATGGAGTGAAGAAGACGCCCCAAGACTTGATCTCGACCTAGCAGCCTGACTGGGTTATAAACCGAGTATTTCTTTTTTCTTAGCGTCGAACTCGTCTTGAGTTAAGATGCCGTTGGCCTTTAGCTGGCCTAGTTTTTCTAGCTCAGCCATTTGCTGCATGCTATCAGAGGGTCCTTCTTCGATGGGCTCTTCTGATTCGGCGTCCTGATTGTTGTTGTGTCTCCGTGCGGCTGCTGAGCCAATAGCAGCACCCACAATCAAGCCTCGTCGGCGGCCTCGTCGTCTAGCTCCTGCCATACCTGCTGGTCCTAATAATCCCATATCGCCCCCTTCACTTAGTACCTAAATAGTAGTCCCATAATTGCCATTAATCAAATTGCTGCTAAACCCTTGAGACTTGAGTTTTAGGCAGAGACTTTTTGACATCTGATAATCTACCAGATAACAAATAAGAAATCAGAGCCACAACGGCCATAAATAGTGTTGTGACAATAAAGGCGTTCTGCCTGGCGTTGTCATATATCCTGACGGCTTCTTTCTCGTAGTTGCTATTTTCCTGAATGGTGTCCGACACTACATCGTTGGAAACAACGTCAATGCTGGCGGACAATTGACTACTGATCTGGGTTTTGTCCTCAGGGGAGAAGACCGTACTGTTCGATACTGACCGGCCAACGGAGCTGGTTAACGACACCACCATGATAGTTCCGATGATTGCTGTACCAACGGCACTGCCCAAGGTCTCTAGAGTCGAGGTTATGCCGGCTGCCTCAGCGGTTTTCTTAGGATCTACGGTATCCATGACGGTGTTGACTATCTGAGAGGTTACTAATCCCAGACCCAAGCCGTAGACGAAGATTCCTGGTATCATGCCCCAGGACGAATTGCCATTGGCCACGTAGAACGCCAAAATCAGAGATCCAGCAATACAAATCAGAAAACCGGTTCTGATCTTGAGCCTAGGCGAATACTGTAGGGCGTATCTTGAAGCCCCGAGAGCTGTTATCAGCAGACCGGTCGTAAAAGCTAGTAGAATTAGTCCTGTTTGAAAAGCTGATAAACCATAAGTAACCTGCAAATACAGTGGTACGGCAAAGGTTGTACCGGCAGTCAAAGCGACTTGCAAGAAGCGAACATTCAAGCCTCTGACAAACTGTTTAATCTTAAATAGACTTAAATCAACCAAAACGTCCTTATGTTTGGTTACGGCCGAACGCTCAGTTCTAACAAACATCCATAGACAGCCCAGGCCGAGACCTACCAGTATCGGCACCACCGAAAAGCCCAGGAACGAAAATTCATGCCCGCCGATGACCAGTGGCTGCTTGGCGCGCAATAAGCCGTAGTCTGATATCAACAACATACCGAGTACCATCAACATCATGGCCGCGGCCTGCCACATAACACCGATCTTATCGAGCTTGGGGCGCACCTTTCCCAAAACATCCTTCGGGATAACGCTGCTTTTAGCCAAGACTATAAGTAGGAAGAATACTTCCAGCCTAAAAGCCCAGCGCCATGAGAAGTAAGTGGTCAAGAATCCACCCAGCAGCGGGCCGATCGCCATAGCCATGGCATTAATGCCAGCCAACATACCGTAGGCTGCTGCTCGAGCTTTACCCGCCGGAATATTGGCGCGGACGATGCTGGTGACATTTGGTAACATCAAGGCCGCTCCGAAGCCTTGGATAGCACACCACCCTAAGATAAATATCGGTAGATTATTACTAAATGAGGCCAACAAGCTGCCGCTGACATATATGACGGCGCCGGTCAGAAAGGCCTTTTTCATACCAATAATGTCGGCTAGTTTGCCGCCCATCAGCACAAAGGCGGCCATCATCAAGGCATTGAGGGCAATTGCTGCCTGTACTCCAGAAACAGTCGTGCCAAGATCAGTCACAAGGGCGGAGATCGACACATTCATGATTGTGTTGTCCAAAACGACCACAAAGGTGCCTAGGGCCATCACTCGAATGAGAATCTTTTTGGCAGCATCCATTAATTAATAGTGCTCTTAATTGTTGTTTTTTGAAAGACTAAAAATAAGACGCGGGATAATGAACTGTCCACTAAACAGCAATTTGCTATCTGCGGTTAATGAGCGGACAATCAATAATATAAATCATAGGGGGAAGTTATGTTTGCAACAAGTATATTAGGTTTCACACTCAGCGTGATCTGGTTCTATATAGCCGTTGCCATCTGGATTGCTATTGCTTTTTGGCCTGCAAGAGTGGCCGGTAGAAAAGGCCACAGCTTCTGGGGTTATTTTGTATTTAGCCTTTTCCTTTTCCCGGTGGCTCTGATTACTGCCTATTTAGTGTCTGACAACAAAAACACGCCAGCTCCAGCTCCAACTGCTACACCTACCGAGTAACCCAGTTTCTATATTTTGAGTGACGAGCGTACAATAAATTTAAACGCGAGGTGGGTTTGCGTAGGTAGGATGCAATCATGGCAACAAACTCCCCAACCCAACTTCAAAAACTGCAGGCCGAAAACAAACGTCTGCGCCAAGCTAATGAAGAATTGAGATCCCAAGCAGCCGTTAAAAACGCTACCCATAGGCGGCAACCCATTAGAAAAATCGCTGTTATTCTGTGTCTCAGCGTAGCTGTCACACTATTAGTACTCGGCAACCTATTCTTTTGGACAGCCAACACCGTAGTCAAAACCGATCGCTACGTAGCCGCTACGTCACCGATTATTGAAAACCCCGAAGTCCAGAAGGCCCTGGCTACCAAAGCTACCCAGAAACTGTTTGAAAGAGTCGACATTGACCAACTAACCGAAGAAGCGTTGCCGCCTAGAGCAGCCTTTCTGGCACCGCAACTGGCTGACCAGATCCAGCAGAAAACTCAGTCAACGATTGAAGATATTGTGGCCCGACCACAGTTTCACGACCGTTGGAATGGTGCCCAGGAACGGGCCCATAGCCGACTAATTGGCTTGGCTCAAGCGCATGGCAGCGATGGCTCGATTGATATCAGTGAAATCTACCAGGATATCAGCCAACAGCTTTCAAACACCAAGCTCAGCTTCCTGGCCGATAAACCATTACCCGACAAAGTAGGCAGTATCCAATTGGTCAGTGGCCACTGGTTATCAGTGCTGCAGAATACCATTCAAAATATTGATACCTGGCGAGCAGTATCTATCGGCTTATTAGTACTTGTTAGCGGGTTGGGCATCTGGCTAAGTCGCAATCGCCGCAGAACGGTCACTGTCTTGTCCGGCTTGTTTGCCACCAGCATGTTTTTAACAGTCATGAGCATTCGGCTTGCTCGGGAAGTTTTGGCAAGTCATGTCGATCCGCAGTACGCCGAGGCTACCAGGCAAGCCTACAGCATATTTATGCACTCACTTGTTGTACAGACGTTCACGATACTAGGGGTTGCTTTGGTTAGCGTCTTTATCGCTTGGATTAGTGGATCCAGTAGTAGCAGCCGGGCTACTAAACGAAAGATTGACCAACTATTCTCCGGCAAACTACACAAGGTGCTGTTTAGCAAAGAAAATAGCTTTACCATGTGGGTTGGCGCTCACAAGGCAACCCTGCAGTGGCTGACCATTGTCCTAGTAGCCATCAGGATACTATTTACTCGTCTGACCCCAGAAGTATTGTTGGCACAAATCATTGTTGTTCTGCTGCTGGCCGGGGTCATAGAGCTTCTTGCCGCCAAGCCAAAAGCCTGATAGAAATGTCCTATTTGCTTTTACGATTATTGTTGGTGCGTATTGCTACACCAGCCAGAACTACCTTTGCCAATATGATGAAGATCGTGATGCCGAACAATACATAAAACATAGTGAATATTTTGCCGGCGGCGGTTTTGGGGGTGAAATCTCCGTAACCGACAGTCGCAAGAGTTACAAATGTGAAATAAAATGAATCCAGCCACGTGAACTTTTCTACAAGATGATAAAAGACTGCGCCGATAACGATAAAAGCTGACGCCAAGTAGGCCACCCGACGGTAGCTGAGATCTTTGATAAACGACTGGAGTTCTTTTCTGCTGATATCAGGCATGACTTCATAATAGTAGATGCCCGCGGGGGCATTTACAAATTTACTACGCACTAACAGCAGTAATAAAAAATAAACTTTCTAATTCTCTTGACAAGTGCGCATCTTGATAGAACAATACGATTAGAAATTAAGGCAGGAGGGAACAATGCCAAAGAAAGAGCCAACCGGCTGGGTGGGTTGGGTGTACTTTGCTAGTGCCATGATGGTACTGGCAGGCGGAATGCAAATCATTTCCGGACTAGTCGCCCTATTTAAAGACGACTATTTTGTAGTCACGCAGAGTCATATATTAGCGTTCGATTATTCTACTTGGGGATGGGTTCACCTCGTCGCCGGTATAGTACTGCTGTCAGCCGGAATGGCTGTAGCTGCGGGTCGGGTATGGGGGAGGACTATCGGGGTCGTCATAGCGGTCTTGAGTGCTATGCTGAACTTGGCATTCCTGTCATCTTACCCAATTTGGTCGATCATCATGATCATTGTAGACATATTTGTTATCTACGCCTTGACCGTGAAGGGTTCAGAAGTAAAAGAAGACTATTAAATTCCACTTAAACGGAGGATATTATGGCAACAAATAATCAAAATGAAGTAACTGGTTGGGTGGGCTGGGTTTACTTCGCAGGTTTCATGATGGTAGTCATGGGCATATTGCAAATGATTGCTGGCTTGACGGCACTACTTAACGACACTTATTTCTTGGTCAGAAATTCTAACCTATTGGTCTTTGACTACACGACTTGGGGTTGGGTGCACATGCTGCTCGGTCTGGTTATTGTAATGGCTGGTACAGCCGTAGTGAATGGTCAGGTGTGGGGTCGGGTTGTGGCTATCTTCTTGGCCATGATTGGCATCGTAGTTAACTTTGTCTTTCTGTCAGCCTACCCAATCTGGTCAATCATAGCCATCATTGTCAACGCGTTAGTTATCTTTGCTCTGACTGTCCACGGCGGCGAGGCCGAAGCCTAACAAGAAAAACTACTCTTCCTTGTCAGCGCTGCGCCTGGGGATGGTAATATAAACTACCAAACAGGCGGCGACTAGCGAAGCTAGCCCGGCTAAACGAGATAGCCAGGCGGCTTCGAGGAAGCCGTTGCCCCGGGCAATAAAATAAAATCCGACTAACATAAGGCTGCCAAATACCATAAGGGCAGCCTTTGAAGCGTTGGTAATAGTAAACACTCCGGTCAGGATACTTATGATAGCTAGTAAGTAATAAACTCCGCTGCTAAGCGTTTGATTAAAGGTCAATAGGTACAAACCAAACCAAACCAAGAAAAACGCCAACACAAAACTACAGGCGAAAATAAACCACAGTCCTGATCGTCCAATCTTCATGTTTGCACTCATATCATTTATTGTCTGCCTGAAATGTCGCAATGTAAACATATTTTCTTAATGCACATGGTTGACTAATTGCAACTAGGGGCAGACTATTGGGGGTATAAGTGTACATTAAGGAGGATCTATGGACAGTCGTGTAGACAATGGTGGGAGCCTCGCTATGCGAGGTGTAATAGCAACCTTATTTGGTATCGCCACCGTTTTTTGGCCCGGCATTACCATATTAACGCTGATTTATTTGTTCAGCGCCTTCATGTTGGTAAATGGTGTGATCTCAGTCGTCGTGGGCGTCGGACATTTAGCCGATAGCCAACGTTCTGTTCTGACACGGGTATTGACACTAATAATCGGTCTGGTGGAAATCGGTGTTGGTACTTATCTATTGCGCCATCCAGGCGTAACCTTTGCTACATTGATACTACTAATTGGCTTCACGCTCATACTGCGCGGTGTCTTAGAAGTGGTCTTGGGATTGTTCGCCGAAGGTCCTAGCTTCACCCGTATTTTAGTCATCATCATTGGTTTGATCACAGCGCTAGCGGGCATTGTTATGCTCTTCCAGCCAGTATCAGCCGGTGTCGCCTTTGTTTGGATTCTGGGCTTGTACGCCTTAATAACAGGACCGCTATTGATCGCACTGGGATTGGAAGCCAATAAGAAAGCTAGTCGCTAACTGGGTAGCGTAGCGATATAGCGGTGGCCACCTCACCCAAGCTCAAAAGCATCCCGGCAACGGTTTCGGCGACAGTCATTTTGGCTGTCGTCTTGCTGTTGCTTTTTGTCTGGCCTTACATCGGCATAGTGTTATTGTCGGTGCTAATCGCCTTTGTATTCAACCCGGTCTATCATTACATTCTTCGAAAAACCAAACGAAACTCATTGGCCGTGACGGGCGTCCTGGCAACGGCGGCTTTGACAGCCATCATACCGATAACTGTGGTTTTACTGGTGACAATAGGACAGGTCAATACTATGGTGGACCAGCTCAGTAATGGTGGCTCGTCCAACATTCAGACAGTTGTTAACCGAGGGGTCGAGCGAGTCAACAGTCTTTTGACACTGCTACCCGGGGGCACTGAGGTTCAGCTCGACAAACAAGAGGTGACCAATACCGTCAAGGACGCGGCTTCAAGCCTGCTTGATGGTCTGGTGAGTTTCATTACCAGTGCCGGGTCGGCGGCGATTGGCTTAATATCGACATCTATCTTGGCGATATTCTTGATAGCCAGTATGCTCAAATATCAGGACAAGCTGCTTCGCTTCCTAAAGCAACTAAGTCCTTTCGACGACTCGATTAATAATTTGTACCTTAGTCGAGCAGCTGCCATGACCATGGCCATGGTCAAAGGACAGTTAGTAATTGCTACTATTCAGGGTACGTTAAGTGCTGCCAGTCTGTGGTTAGTCGGGTTTGATTACTTCTGGTTCTTTTTGACCATTCTGATTTTCCTGAGCTTTATACCTTTGGGCGGCGGCATAGTGACTATCACAATCGGCGTTATTATGATGCTCAGCGGCAATATACTTCCAGGTTTGTTCCTTATATTGTTTCACGTGCTAGTGGTAACCAATGTCGACAACATACTGCGACCCCGCTTAGTACCAGAGGCAGCTAGGCTTGATCCGGCGCTGTTACTGTTAGCGGTCTTTTCTGGTGTGGCGTTGTTTGGGGCAATTGGCGTGGTATTCGGGCCGGTGGCCATGATTTTGATTATCAGTAGCCTGGAAGTCTATGCCCACTATAACCGCGGACGTAAGCGGCCCAAGCTTTTGGGAAAAGCCAAGGTTAAATCCAAGCCTAAAAACAGCTTGTTCGCCTTCGTGCGGCGGCTGACCTCAAGGAAACACTAGAGCAAAAACCCGGCGCATTACTGTAAGATTGTTATAGAATGCGAATCGTTATTAAGCCGGGGACATACGTGGTGGCCGTGTCGGGTGGGGTCGACTCTATGACGCTGCTTGATTTACTGTGCCAAAAACCGAGGCTCAAGCTTATCGTGGCCCATTTTGATCATGGCATTCGCGAGGACTCCAATCTAGACCGCCAGCTGGTCCACCAAATAGCAAATAAACACGGACTGCCGTTTGTGTTTTTGAGAGGAAACTTGGGATCCGGTGCCAGCGAGGACGTGGCGCGCCACGCTCGCTATGAATTTTTGCACGCAACTCGCAAAGCTTCAGGAGCTGCCGCTATCCTGACCGCCCATCACCAGAACGACAATCTGGAGACAGCAGCACATAACATTTTCCGGGGTACTAATCGGCTAGGGCTGAGCTCGCTCAGGGATACTAAACATGTTAAGCGTCCGTTACTTCAAGTGTCGAAGGAACAGATTAAGGAGTACGCCATAGTCAACAACCTAGTTTGGCGTGAAGATACCACCAACCGTGATATGACAATCAAGCGAAACTACATTCGTCATCACGTTCTACCACGACTGACGCTGGAGCAAAAACATGATCTGCTGATGCATGTCAAAAAAGCTAGGGAACTTAACCAAGAGATCGACCATCTAATCAGCAAATTCCTAGAGCTGCAAGGCCGGCGTAGCCAAAATATGACCGAGTTAGAGCGCAAAACATTCATCGCTTTACCACACGCCGTCGCCCGGGAAATCATGGCTGCTTGGTTGCGCCAGAACGACATTCGACAGTTTGACCGCAAGCTGCTGGAACAGCTAGTTGTGGCCGCCAAAACCTATGACGCAGGCAAGGCGGCGCCTATTGATCATGCACATTATTTATTAGTCGGGAAACAAAATCTGGCACTCATTAGCAGCCTCTTATAGCTTCGAGCCGGGCCACAAGATGCGACTCGGTCTCGGCATATAGCCGTTTGGCGATAAAGTTAAATCGCCAAGCCGTCATCAGGACCGAGGGTCAGACTCCGTAAAACCCGCAGACACGGGTTTACTCCATCTTCTAGATCGATTCTTCCTCTCAGTTGCTCAAACATCCGTTCTTAGACGGATTGTTTTGCTCAACCGGGAACCACGAAGACAGGGCGAAATTAGCAGTCTAATACTTCGAGCGCTAATTTACTGTTGTCAGAGTAGCGCGACACTCTGTATAATGAGCAGTTATGGATAAAAAGCCGTTTCGCAATAGTAGCCCAAGCTCTCCCAAAAAACGTGGTCTTAAGAACGCCGCCTTCATAGCCCTGCTTATTCTATTTGGGCTGATTGCCTTTGCCGCCTATGGCCAACCTAGCAAGCTGCAGAAAGTATCAACCTCCGACGTTATTCAAGATGCCAACGCTGGAAAAATATCTAAAATAACTATTCGGGGAAGTGAGCTAGAAGTCACCAGGAAGGGGGATGACAAGCCCACCTTGCGCGCTAGCAAAGAGCAAGACTCCACGATTTACGAACAAGGTTTGAAGCCCGGTATTGACGGTTTGGTGGTTGACGCTCAGCCAAGTTCAGCCAATGGCTCCTTGTGGCTGACGTTGTTTACTACCTTAGGTCCGGTCATTGTCATCAGTCTGATCCTGTTCTTTATGATGCGCAGCGCCCAGGGCCAGGGCAACCAAGCCCTAAGCTTTGGCAAAAGTCGCGCCCGACTATATGGCAACGAAAAGGACAAGGTGACGTTTACCAACATAGCTGGTTCCGATGAAGCCAAGCAAGACCTCCAGGAGGTCGTCGAGTTTTTGAAATACCCCAAGAAATTTGAATCGGTTGGCGCCCGTATACCCAAGGGTGTACTGCTAGTCGGTCCTCCGGGAACCGGTAAAACTATGCTGGCTCGAGCTGTCGCCGGTGAAGCCAATGCGCCATTCTTTAGTATTTCTGGCTCGGAGTTCGTAGAAATGTTTGTGGGGGTCGGTGCCTCGCGCGTAAGAGACCTGTTCACCAAAGCCAAGAAAAACGCACCCTGCATCATCTTTATAGACGAAATCGACGCTGTTGGTCGCCGCCGCGGCTCCGGCATGGGTGGTGGTCACGATGAGCGCGAACAAACACTTAACCAAATCTTGGTTGAGATGGACGGGTTCGAACAGGGTACCAATGTGATAGTGCTGGCTGCTACTAACCGAGCTGACGTGTTAGACCCAGCCCTGTTGCGGCCAGGACGTTTTGACCGCCGGGTCAATATTGACTTACCAGACCGGAAGGACCGCGAAGCCATTTTGAAAGTCCACTTTGCCAAGAAGCCACTGGCCAAAGGTGTTGATCTAGACGCCCTGGCAGCAAAATCTGCCGGCTCATCAGGTGCCGATTTATCAAACATTGCCAACGAAGCTGCCATCCTAGCAGCTCGCCACAACCGCAAAGAAATTATCCAGGATGATGTTACCCACGCCTTTGAGCGGGTAGCAATTGGCCCAGAACGCAAGTCCAAAATTATGAATGATCACGAAAAGGAGCTAACTGCTTACCACGAAGCGGGGCATGCTATTGTCGGCCACGTCCTGCCAGATAGCGACATGGTTCATAAAGTTACTATTATCCCTCGTGGTGGTACTGGTGGTGTTACTTGGTTCATCCCACCAGAAGACAAAAGCTACCACAGCATCATTGAATATAAAGACGTCCTAGCCCGGATGCTAGGCGGCCGCATAGCTGAGGAAGTAAAGTTTGGTGCCGACCGTGTGACGACAGGCGCTGGTAGTGACTTGCAAAAAGCCGCCGAACTGGCCCGCGAAATGGTGGTTAACCAAGGCATGGGAAGTAAGTTGCGCGACCAAGTCTTCCACGTTGAGGAAGGCATGATGATGGAACGTATGATGCACGAGAAGCAATACTCTGACGACACTGCCAAAGTCATCGATCACGAAGTCGAGAGCCTGATAACAGAAGCTGCCAATCGGGCTCGAGCTGTCATAAAGTCCAACCTAGGCAAGCTAGAACAATTGAAGTCGCGTCTGATCGAAAAAGAAACCGTCGAAGCCGAGGAAGTCATCGACCTCCTCAACGGCGCCATCTTACCCAAAGCTGCCGAATTGTATTAACGGCTCTGCCTCAAAAGAGGCGAACATCCCCTCGCATAGCGCGGAGCTTGGAATGAATCCAAGCTTCGATTATCTCCCCTGGCTCGGGTTGCACTAAAGACTAGCGGGTAGCGGGACGCTCGCCTATACTAATGAGCGATGAATCGATTCCTAAATCGGGCTAATAAACGGATTTCTTTAGGTGGCGCAGCTACCTTGCTGATAGTTGTTGCTCTAATGGGTCAAACACTTGGTTTTCTTCGCAACCGTCTGATCAGCGCTAACTTTACCGTGCTAGACCCGGGTAGTTCAGACGCTTTTTTCGTAGCTTTTCAGATCCCTGACTTTTTCTACTACACCATTGCGGCCGGCGCCCTGGGCGTAGCCGTTATACCGTTTCTGGCCGATCGCCTCCAGGCTGGCGATCGCAAGGGTGTTTGGGAACTAACCAGCAGTTTGTTGAACGTTTTGGCCGTCGTGATGTTTGTTATTGGTGTTGGTACATTCGTCTTTGCCGAGCCTTTGATTCATCTTCTGGCACCGAACCTGCCGGCCAATCACTTGGCTCAGGCAGTGACGATCATGCGAATTATTGCCTTCAATCCATTGCTGTTTACGCTTTCTGGAATCATCATGAGTGTTCAACAAACCTTCGGACGGTTCTTTTTCTACGCCGTCGCGCCATTGTTTTATAACCTAGCCATCATTTCTAGCATTTATCTTTTCCAGCACAATGTCGGTATCGTAGGACTTGGTATCGGAGCTTTAGCCGGTGCTGTGTTGCAGCTTTTGGTTGCCATGCTAGGCTTATTTGGCTTGAACTTTAAGTATCAACTAAGAGTTAAATGGCAAAACAGTGAATTTCGCCGAATGCTCCGTCAATTACCACCTAGGTCTCTGGATCAAGGAATTGATCAAGTAAACAGCATCGTGGAAGTTAACCGGGCCCAGGCTCTCGGCGTAGGGCCAGTTAGCTGGTATAACTTTGCCTACACGTTACACAATGTGCCAATTATGCTAATTGGTAACTCAATTGCCACAGCATCGTTTCCGCGTCTAGTCGAGCGTTTGGCCCAAGGGCGGCCAGATTTGTTTCGCCAGGATTTCCTACGGATATTGCGCACCATCATCTGGCTGATAACGCCCATCGTGGTGTTATGTTATTTTTGTCGTGGCTACATGGCTCGCTTGATCTTTGGCGATGTCAGCCGGGATGTATCCCTGATATTTGGTTACTTAGCGGCGGCCATATTCTTTAGAACCATCTACTCCATGATATCGCGTTACTTCTACGCCCAAAAAGACACTAAAACACCGCTGTTCGTATCTATTTTTGCTATAGGGCTCAACATATTTCTGGCCTTCCGTTTAGCCGCCGCTGATGCTTATGGGATTTCTGGCTTAGCCCTTGCTCAATCGATAGTGGCTGGTAGCGAAGTAGTCATCTTGTTTAGTATCATGCTGTATCGTGACCGTAAGTTGTTTAGCGAAAATGCTTTCTGGGGCGCTCTGATTCGCATACTTTCGGTGTCTGGTTTCAGTGTGCTGACTGCCTTTATTATGATTTCTCTGTTCCCGTTGCAGCTCGACGACAAAGGTTTTGTGGTTCTGGGTGCTAAGCTTCTGGCTATTGCGGGCACGACCTTAGCTGTCTACGTGGCCATTTCTTCGGTGTTTGGTCTCGATGAAGCCAAGTATGTGCT
The DNA here is from genome assembly GCA_964487615.1 of uncultured Candidatus Saccharibacteria bacterium. Taxonomy (GTDB): domain Bacteria; phylum Patescibacteriota; class Saccharimonadia; order Saccharimonadales; family CAZARM01; genus CAZARM01. The sequence continues at coordinate 18,947 of CAZARM010000012.1, forward strand.
AGTGAAGGCCAAGCGCATTATTCTGAAACCAGTCAAAGTCCAAACCTGAGGCACCTCTGGTATACTCTGTAGACAATGGACCAAGATAAAATTCGGAACTTCTGCATAATTGCGCATATTGACCATGGCAAATCTACCTTGGCTGATCGACTGCTGGAACTGACTGACACGATTCAAAAACGTGACATGAAAGCTCAGGTCTTGGACAAGATGGATCTAGAACGGGAGAAGGGTATTACCATCAAACTGGCTCCCGTACGGATGGCCTACAAAGATTTTGAACTGAATCTCATTGATACGCCTGGGCATGTTGATTTTTCTTATGAAGTTTCAAGAAGTCTGGAGGCCTGCGAAGGTGCAATTTTGGTGGTCGACGCCAGTCAAGGCATCCAGGCACAGACGCTGGCTAATGTCTACTTAGCCCTGGCCGCCGAACTAGTCATCATTCCGGTACTCAATAAGATTGATCTACCAGCTGCAGATGTTGGGCGGGTGAGCGCCGAGATTGTTAATCTTCTGGGCTGTAAGCCAGAGGATATCCTACATATTTCTGCCAAAACTGGGCAGGGGGTGGAGGAGGTCCTGGAACGAATCGTCAATGATGTGCCAGCCCCTACTGGCACAGCTAACGGCACCACCCGGGCCTTGATTTTTGATAGCTACTACGATGATTACCGTGGCGTGATTCTATATGTGCGTATTGTCGACGGCGAAATTTCCAAAAACTCGGCTGTTCATATGAAGGCCACTGGTGCCGAAGGCCTGGCCCTAGAGGTCGGTGCCTTGAGGCCTAGTATGACACCCGGGCAGAAGCTGTTGAGTGGCGAAATCGGCTACATCGTGACCAATCTGCGCAGTACCCGAGAGGCCAAAGTGGGCGACACCGTCACCCTGGCTCGCGCTCCGGCCGAACATGCCCTGCCGGGCTATAAGGATGTCAAGCCGTTTGTCTACGCTGGCTTCTTCCCGGAAAGCAACGAGTACTATCAGGAGTTGAAAGACGCCATTGATAAGCTAAGCCTCAGTGATTCGGCTCTGCAATTTACACCAGAAAATTCTCCGGTTTTGGGTTTTGGTGTGCGGGTTGGCTTCCTGGGCTTGTTGCACATGGATATCGTTCGCGAGCGCTTGGAACGAGAGTATGGACTCGAGCTAGTAGTTACTAACCCTTCTACTGATTATCAAATTACCATGAGCACTGGGGACGAGATAGATATCAAATCGGCTGCTGATTTGCCCGATCCCGCCAACATTGCCGAGATCCGAGAGCCATGGATCAAAGGTGAAGTTGTGGTACCCAAGACTTACGTCGGGGCAGTCATCCAGTTGATCTCCGCAAAGCGCGGCTTGCAAAAGAATCTCAGCTATGTTGACGCGCAGCTAGCAGTGATAGATTTTGAAGCGCCGCTGGCCAATTTGCTGACTGATTTTTATGACCAGCTAAAGAGCGTAACATCTGGGTACGGATCATTTAATTATGAACTAGATAACTATCGCCCAGAAGACCTGGTAAAGCTAGATTTTTACGTCGCTGGCGAACGGGTAGACGCACTCAGTGTTATGGTCCACCGCTCTGAAGCTCAAAGCCTGGGGCGGACGACAGTAGAAAAACTAAAAGAAGTCATCCCCAAACAAAACTTCCAAGTAGCACTGCAAGCAGCAATTGGCGGCAAGTTCATTGCCCGTGAGGACATTAGCGCTTACCGCAAAGATGTAACTACTGGCCTATACGGCGGCGACGTTTCCAGAAAGAAGAAAGTCCTAGCTAAGCAAGCCAAAGGCAAGAAGCGTTTGAAGCGCTTCGGCCGCGTAGACATTCCCGCGGAGGCCTTCACGGTCATGCTGAAAAGGGATTAATGAACCGGGCTTTAATTATCACCGGCATTGGCGACCAAACTGATCACCTAGGACGAGCGACGCAGTATTGGGAAAGCCAGTACGACCTAGAGCCTGTGATGCATATATTTGGGTGGGAGGGTGGAGTCGAAGAAACTGACCACAGACTCGACAATTTGCGTGAGCACTTCGCTAGAGTCGGGGCAAAAGCCATCGTAGGGGTTAGTGCCGGGGCCTCCGCCGGGGCAATCCTAGCGACAGAAAATCCTGGAGTTGCCTTCGTCAACGATTGTGGTCGCTTGCACCAAGCCGGGAATAACATTTACCGATTCGAGAGATACCGCACCAGAGCACCAATTTTTATTGAGACAGTCAGCCGAGCCGAAGCGGTTTTACGAAAACTAGATCCCGATAAATCGTTAGTTTTCCGAGCGCGCCTGGACCATCTAGTGCCTAAAAACGCTAACTTTATAGACGGCGTCAGAACCATCACTGTCCTAGCTCCAACCCACTCGCTAGGTATTTATTACGCCCTTCGCTGGCACGGCGAACAAATCGCCCAACTAATAGAGTAAGCTCAACACAGTGCTCAGGGTCCAACCCTGAG
>CAZARM010000013.1:0-18614 GCA_964487615.1 uncultured Candidatus Saccharibacteria bacterium
TTGGTCGGGGTGACAAGACTTGAACTTGCGACCTCACGGCCCCCAGCCGTACGCGCTACCAACTGCGCCACACCCCGATAATGACCCCTGTATTTTAGCGTAAATTATAACATCAGCATAGAGTCGCCGTAGGATAGGAAAGCGTAATTTTCTTTGATTGCCTCTTCATAGGCGTTTTTTAGGTTTTGCCAGCCAGCGAAGGTGGCAGCTAACATTAGGACGGTACTTTTTGGAGCATGGAAATTGGTCAGCAGTACGTCCACGACTTTGAATTTATAGCCGGGGTAGATGAATATATTGGCTTCTCCAGCAATGTCTTTTGCTGGTTTTTGAAGCTGCTCAGAAGCGTATTCTAGGGTACGGGCAACGGTTGTGCCGACAGCAATTACACGTTTAGCTTTTTGGATTGATTCAACGGTTTGTTCAGGTATCTCGAAGTACTCGCTATGCATCATGTGATGTTCAATATCGTCCGTACGGATTGGTAAGAAAGTCCCCAATCCAACGTGCAAAGTCAGATACGAAACCGTTGCATCTTTTGCAACAATGCTATCCAGGAGCTGTTGAGTAATATTTAGTGAGGCTGTGGGTGCGGCCACTGAACCTGGGACCTTTGCAAACACCGTTTGGTAGCGTTTTGTGTCGGCTTTTGAGGCCTTGCGGTGGATATAAGGAGGTAAGGGGACGGTACCGTCTTTTTCGGCGAGCTCCAGCAAATTCACTTTTGCTGAGACTTCAGCTATACCACCTTCCTGAATGGATGTAATAGTCAGTGGCGTGCCATCAATACTTAGAACTTCACCAATTTTTATGGGACCGCGATACAAACAGCGGCGTTGAGTGAAATCTGTATTGTGATGGTCTTCCAATAGCAGCAATTCCCGTTGTTGGTTATTGGCGTTGGTAGCCAATAAACGGGCCTTTATGACTTTAGTGTCATTGAGCACCACGACGTCGCCCGGCTGAATATAATCCGTTAAATTAGAGTAGAAACGGTGTTCTAGCTGTCCGGTATCTTTATGCAGCACCAATAAACGGCTAGCTCCGCGGACCACGGGAGGATTTACTGCAATTCGCTCTTCCGGCAAGTCATAGCTAAAGTCGGAAACTTTCATCTAAAGTATTGTACAGCACTCTGTTAAGATAGAGAGATGTGGCAAACCAGAGAACGCAAATTGTATAAAAAGTTCACCTTCTCTGACTTTAGCGATGCGATAGGATTTATCAACAAGGTCGCTAGTGTGAGTGAAGAGATGAACCATCATCCCACGATTCAAAATACCTACAACACCGTAGAGATTTGGCTATCAACTCACGATGCTGGTGACAGCGTCACCGCTAAAGACAAAGACTTAGCCGATAAGATTGATGGACTGCTGGCCGCGCCAGCGTCACCAGATATCAGAGGCAGCGTTAAGCACATTAAATTGTATGGTGACGGTGGCTCCCGGGGTAACCCCGGGCCTTCGGCCTCTGGTTATGTGTTACTCGACATGGAAGACAACATCCTCAAGAAAACTGGGGTGTACCTAGGCATTACTACTAACAATCAAGCGGAGTATCAATCTTTGAAGTTTGGCCTGCAAGAAGCCCTGGCCATGGGCGCCGAAGAAGTTGACGTCTACATGGACTCTCAACTGGTAATTCGCCAGCTGAGCGGGCAGTATAAGATTAAAAACCGCGATCTGATGCCTCACTTCGAGGCTATCAAGGACCTGGCCAAACTGTTTAAACAGGTTAACTTTCAGCACGTTCCAAGAGAACTCAATAAATTAGCCGATGCCGAAGTTAACACCACCTTAGACGCCGAAGCAGCCAAATAAAAAACACCGTCCTTTAGGGGCGGTGCTTTTATGTATCAGACTATCCGTAAGCCGGGTTCTGTTTTAGCTAATCATCTATCTAGCCTACCGATTGCTCAGTAGATCGAGCGGATCTTGTGATGAATCCTTAGCGGGAAACTTTGAGCTTTAGGCTCGAAGAATCCATCTCCTTGCAGCAGACAGGGTTTACCTCTCGCTCATGTCACCATGAGTGACTGTGGGTTCTTACCCCACTCGTTTCACCTTTGCCCACCGAAGTGGGTAGTTTCGTTTCTGTGGCACTTTCCCTAGGGTTGCCCCTGGTTGCCGTTAGCAACTGTCATTCCCTTTGCTGCCCGGACTTTCCTCCCAGCCGTAGCCGGGCGATTAGCCGATAATCTGACAACATGAGTATTATACCATAAACCACTAGCACTTGCATCTACCGAGGAAACAGGGTATAAATCAGACCCTATGAAGCAATCTTTCCCTGAAATGACTGAAAAGCTAGCTCGACAATTTAGCGATGCTGAAGTAGTTGAGGGGCTAATTCAAGAGGGTCAATCGCGGGAAGAAGTAATAATTGAATTGGTTGCTAGGTGTGCAGTGTCTTTTGGGGAGCATTCTACGAAAACACCTGGTCAGGAAGTGCAGTTTCTGATTGACTGGCATCGTTCCCTAAAGGCGGATTGTAGTTATCGATTTCAAGCTCTTGCTAGTGACGATGACGGTGCTTCAAGGGAAGAACTCAAAAGCGACCCCGATCTAGTAATGTTAAATGCAATTCGCCGCGGAGTTAAAAGAGCAATGACCAACAAGCAATATCGTTCATTTAGGCGGATTTGAGTTATTTCTGAGCAGCTTTGACGACGGCGGTGAAGGCGGCTGGTTCGTTTACTGCTAATTCTGCCAAGACTTTGCGGTCTAGGGTGATGTTGGACTTCTTGAGATTAGCAATAAAACGGCTGTAGGTTGTGCCGTTCAAACGAGCTGCAGCATTTATGCGCGCATTCCACAGCTCCCTAAAGGTCCGTTTGCGGTTCTTGCGGTCTCTGGTGGCGTGCTGAAGGGCTTTGGTTAGCGTTTGGCGGCCACGCTTAATACTAGAGCGGTTACCGCGGGTCATGCCCTTTGTGCCGGCTCGGATCTTCTTGTGTTTGGCGTGACTTGCGACGCCTCGTTTAACTCGCATGCTATTTAAACTCCCAGTTTGGCTTTAATATTCTTGGCAGTTTTGCCGGTCAATACTCCAGTCACAGCAAAACGGCGCTTTCGAGCGGCACTTTTCTTGGACAAAAAGTGATTGCTAGTTGGGTGGCCATGCAGAACTTTACCGTTCTTAGTCACTCGTATGCGGTCCTTGGCTCCGCTATGCGTCTTTAGCTTTGGCATGAGTATTGCTCCTTATAACGAAATTTAACTGTTTTCCGGCGAGTTGTGGTGGTTGATCGACAACTATTGTGTCACCCAATATCGCTGTCACCTTGTCCACGAGTTTGAACCCGAGCTCTTTGTGAGCGAGTTCACGGCCCCGATAGAATACCGTAATTTTGACCTTATGACCAGCGCTTAAAAAGTCACTGACTTTCCTTAGTTTGACACCTAGGTCATGCTCGCTGATCTTGAGGCCGAAGCGCATTTGCTTCATCTCTAGGTTACGAGACTTACTTTTTTGGGCTAATTTGGTGCGCTGGTAGTTGTATTTACCCCAGTCTACAATTTTAGCAACCGGTGGAGCGGCGTTAGGAGAGATTTCTACCAGATCAAGTCCCGCTTGTTTAGCCGCATCCAGCGCTTCACTCCGCGACAGCACACCAAGCTGCTGTCCTTCAGCGTCGATAACACGTAGCTGCGGTGCCCGAATGGAATCATTCAGGCGGGTATGCTTGTCGATAGAACCGTTCTCCTTAAACTCTGCGTTAGCCGATTGAGCTTAATCTTAACAGATGGATGAACAGAGGTCAACACGAAAAGAGCTAAGAGCGAACGATAAAGGCTTAAACTCTTTACCCAACTTGACGTTTGCGGTATTGCAAGGCTTCAGTGATATGTGCTGTTTTTACTGTTTCACTGTCCTCGAGATCGGCAATAGTGCGGGCGACTTTGACGATCTTCATATACGACCTAGCAGAGATGGCTAACTTTTCTGCGGCTTGATTAAGCAGTTCTTCAGCAGGCAAAGATAGCTTGCCGAGGTGTTTAACATCTTGATTTGAAAGGGAGGCATTGTTTCTGTAACCCTGACGTCCTCGTTGGCGGGCTTTGGCATTAATCACCCGCCGACGTACGGCATCACTAGTTTCCTCCTGGCTTTCAGCTAGCAATTGAGCGTGCTTAACATCGTCAACATCAACATACAAATCAATGCGGTCCAGGATCGGACCAGACAATTTACGCTCGTATTTGGCGATTTCATGAGGGGTGCAGAGGCAAGTTTTACTGGTCCCGTAATAGCCGCAGGGACAAGGATTAGCTGTAGCTACCAGAATAAAACTGGCTGGAAACGTAAGGCTATCTCGAGCGCGGGCAACGGTAATAACATCGTCTTCCAGTGGCTGGCGTAACGCTTCAATCGTGCTGCGATTAAACTCCGGGAACTCGTCAAAGAACAACACCCCTCGGTGGCTCAAGCTGATCTCGCCGGGCCGTGGATACTGGCCACCACCAATTATAGAGATGTTGCTAGCGCTGTGGTGTGGCGACCGGAAAGGGCGGTCAGTAATTAGTTCATCATATTGTTTGCTAGCCAGGCTATGCAAGTGAGTAACCTCTAAGACCTCCTCAAGATTTAGGCGAGGCAATATAGAGGGCAAAGCTTTAGCCAGCATGCTCTTACCAGTCCCCGGTGGTCCGTTCAGGAGAACATTGTGGTCTCCGGCAGCGGCTATTTCTAGCGCTCTCTTGGCGCGCCTTTGGCCGACAACATGACTGAAATCGGATTCGTACTGCTGGGGCGTTGAACTGGGTAAACGGCCGGTCTTAGTTTGGGTGCGAGGCAGAGGAACGGTCCCGCTCAAATCCAGGTAGAGATCGCGTAAACTCCTCACCGCAATGACCGTGATATTAGGGACCAAGAGAGCTTGCTGATAGTTGCCGTGCGGTACATAAAAGTTGTTAAAGCCCTGGGCTCGCCCAGAAAGCAAGGCGCCAATGATGCCACGTACTGGCTTAACGCCGCCCTCTAAACTTAGTTCACCCAAGATGAGTGTTGCATTGTCTGGCGGCTCGACTTGCTCACTGCTGGACAGGATACTAGCAGCCATAGCCAGATCAAACACAGTGCTGTCTTTGGGTATATCAGCTGGAGCCAAGTTTAGGGTTATCCGCTTTCGGGGAAGATCAAGCTTGGAGGAGGCAAAGGCACTACGCACCCGTTCTTTAGCTTCGTCGACTGCTCGGTTGCCAAAGCCCACTATCAAAACGCCTGGCAAGCCACTGCTGATATGACACTCCACATCGATAATGCTGCCGTGGTTCCCACCCAAGGTAATACTACGGATCACCTGGGACATACCCACCATTAATTCAAACGTGGTAATAATTTGCAAGCGAAGTTCTTGCACCAACGCCTTACAAAAAACAGTCCACCAAAACGGTGGACTGCAAGCGAAGTTTGAGATGTTTGTTAGCTTTTTATGTTTATTCTTTTTGATGGAACAACGGCTTGCGAGAAGCCGTTGTTAGAAGTTCTTTTTGTTTTTGAGCACTTTTTTTATTCAGTGCTAGAGATATCTTAGCGAGCCCTAATTCAGCTGTCAACACGTTTGTGGTTTTATTTTTATAATCCTGTGTATAACTTTGGCTTCATAGATAGGTAATATTTGTCTTGAAGTGTGATGATCGTTTGGCAAAATACAAAAAATAATAGGACTTTTGAACACCAACCTAAGTCTTAAGGCCTAATTATTCAATTATGGATCTATTTTGATGGTTGCATGCGGATTTAGCATGGAGCACAAGCAAAATTTGACTGAGACTTGTCGATTTTAGTCACACTTTGACGGTTTTTCAGCCCCAAACCAGCGTTTTGTGAGCCCAAACTACTATTAGGACGATCTACAGTACAATTCAAAAAAAGTACTCATGCATGGGCGGTGTATGTTTAGCCGCTGCCTGAATCGCCGGTTGGTCAGCAGCCGATCCGAAATTCCAATAACCAACAGAGATATGGACAAGAACATGGTTCAGTGGTGTAGTGGATAGATACTTTTAAATTTGAAGTAAATGAAATAATTATTCATAGTTTTAAAAACAACGTAATTATGTAAGGCAATTTCAAATTAATTTACTATTATAAGAAGTAACGTTGAAATTAATACAATATATAATAGTTGACTTTAGCTTTAGCAATTAGTATATTTGAACCCGTGAGTTGAAGACAAAAACTACGGGCTCTCCCGATATCGCTCTCGCATCAAAGAGAGCGGTCAGTCATAGATAGCCATAGACGGTAAGCGCTAAATAGTAATATTTAACGAGCGCATTTACCGTCTTGGCTCCAGTAAACGGTACTTTTTGTAAGTAATTAAGAGTTTCGTTTTATGGAAAGCATGAGTATAGTTGAGGTCATATGAGACAAGCGGGATGGCTGCGATCAAAAGCCATGATACCACTAGTGAGCTGGCTCCTGTTGGTGGCCTGTTTAGTATTAACTGACCCCCTAAGGCTGCCATTGGCTGCATTACTGGTGCCATTTGGACTGTTTTTTGTGGCGGTACGCAGTAGTCTGAGACTATTGCTAGACCAGCTCTACAAGAGAGGATCGCCAGCAAAATTGCGTCTAGTTTCCACGACTATTTCTGTAATTTTGGTCTTTATACTAGTGTTGCAGTCGCTCGGTCAGCTTTCTTGGCAAGATATTTTATTAACAGTCAGTTTGATCACGGCCACGTTGTTCTACTTCAACAAGACCGACCTGGTATAGATCTGCATTCATAATATGTGGTTAAGGTTTGGTATACTTTATGACAGATATGGATGAACATCATTTAGATGCTTTGCCACCGGTGGATCAATCGGCCGAGCACAATACCAAAGCGCCTCTGGCCAAAGCACCGGAGGCTTCGCACCACGAAACGCAAGCTACTACGGGCCTAGAGCAGTCGCCGAGTGGTTTTGTAGACCCCAGTGTCCCTGGAGGAACTGGCTTGCCACCGCTATCTTCGGTGCCGTCCGTTCCGATCGTTGGGGTTGATGGTGGGTCAGCGCAAGCGCCCCCTGGTGTACCTGTGAGCCCCCAAGCCGCGACACCATTGATTGCTGATGACGCAGACCTGATAGAGAAAGAATGGGTCCTAAAGGCTAAACAGATCGTGGAACACACCAAACATGATCCCTACCGGCAGAACGAAGAAATGACCAAGATGAAGGTCGACTACCTCAGTAAGCGTTACGGTCGCGACATCAAAGAAAGCAAGGGGTAGTATGGGAACGCTGCTTTTTCTGGTGATTTCTTTTCTGGTGCTGGCCTTGATTGCGTCGCCGATCATCTTTGTACAGGTGCGCAAGATATTTCGCGAGCAAAAGAATGTCGAACGCGGTCTCAAGATGGTACCTTTGCTTATACATTTGCCGCCGCCTAGCGATGATACCGAAGGGAACGGCCGTGATGTACGTGACGTAGTAGACGAAAATATTTCTAAAGCCCAAATCCTCTATAACATCATCGCTAGCACCCTTCAGAAGGGCATGAAGAGCAAGTTCTACGGCCAGAGGCACTTTGCCTTTGAGATTGTTGCCAGCAAGGGCTTTGTGTACTTCTACGCGGCTGTGCCAGTTGTACTGGTAGACGTTGTACAGCAGGCGGTGGTCAGTGCCTATCCAGCCGCTAGGATGGAAGAAGTGGCTGAACACAATATTTTTAGCCCGGTCGGAAAAATCAGTGGCACTATCGGCGGTGAACTGACGCTTAAAGAGAACTTTGCATTTCCTATCGCCACATATCAGGACCTAAAACGTGATGCTATGCAGTCGTTGCTCAACTCGCTATCGACCCTCGACAGAGAGGACGGTGTGGGTATCCAAATCTTACTACGTCCAGCCAACCCCGGCTGGCGCAAGGCCGCCTCAGCGGTAGCCAGCAAGAAACGCAAAGGGCAGGAGAATAAAAAGGGTACTGCTCTAGCCGGTACGTGGGCTAAGCAACTGGCTGTTGCCGCCGTAAAGCCACCAGAGGACAAGGGCAAGGGCGGTGGCGGCTCAGACAAGCCGGACTTATCCAGTATGGATCAGGCTATTTTAGACGCTATAGATGATAAAACCCGTCATCCGGGCTATGAAACACTAATTCGGGTCGTAGCTTCATCAAACGTTTCTCAGAGGGCCCAAGCGCTGCTTAGCAATGTTGTAGCCACCTTTGCGCTGTTTGATGCACCAGGCAGGAACGGCTTCAAATACACGCCGGCTAAGGATATCGAACGCTTTGTGACGGCCTACATCCTGCGTTTTTTCCCGGCCGAACATAACCAGAGTATCTTGAACTCAGTAGAGCTCGCCACTCTGTTTCATTTTCCAGATCAAAAGAACATTCCAACTTCACAGCTAGAACGCCAAACCAGCAAGCAAGTTGATGGTCCACGCAATGTACCAGATGAGGGTCTGCTGCTTGGATATAACATCTTCCGGGGGGTCAAAAAGGCTATTCGGTTGAGCCTGGACGATCGTCAACGTCACATGTATGTCGTCGGGCAAACTGGTACTGGTAAGTCGACTTTCCTAGAGAACCTGGCTCTGCAAGACATGCTCAGTGGTGGGGGTTTCTGTTTTGTCGATCCCCACGGTGATACGGCTGAAAAACTACTAGCCATGGTACCCAAAGAACGCACCGAGGACGTTATTTACTTCTGTCCAGCGGACATGGACTATCCTATGGGGTTGAACCTGTTTGAGTTCCATACGCCGGAGCAGAAAGACTTCTTAATCCAAGAAGCCATTAACATGCTCTATAAGCTCTATGACCCCCAACACCAAGGAATTATTGGTCCCAGATACGAACACTGGTTCAGGAACGCCTCTCTGACGCTCATGAGCGATCCTGGCGGCTCGACGTTCATCGATATCCCCAAGGTCTTTACCGATAATAAGTATGCCAAACAGAAGCTGGCCCACGTCAAAGACCAAACAGTGCTGGACTTCTGGAACAAGGAAATGGCTAGCACTACTGACTATCACAAGAGTGAGGTCCTGGGCTGGTTTGTCAGCAAGTTCGGGGCTTTTTTGTCTAACGAGATGATGCGCAATATCATCGGTCAGACCAAGAGCGCTTTCAATCTGCGAGAGATCATGGACAACAAAAAGATACTGTTGGTTAACTTGAGCAAAGGCCGCACCGGTGAGCTCAATTCCAAACTGCTTGGTATGATCTTTGTGATGAAGTTCCAGGCCGCGGCCATGAGTCGCTCAGATGTCCCCGAAAACCAGCGCCAGGACTTTGCGCTCTACGTCGACGAGTTCCAGAACTTCTCAACTGATTCGTTCGCTACCATCATGAGCGAAGCCCGCAAGTACCACCTGAACCTAATCGTGGCTAACCAGTTCACCACCCAGCTTAGTGACGAAATCCGGGACGCCGTTTTCGGTAACATGGGTACGATAGTCTCCTTCCGGGTTGGCCAAAACGATGTAGAGACTCTGACCAAGTACTACCAACCACTGTTCGGTGGTGATGATTTGCTACGGGTGCCGAACTTTAATACGATCGTTAGAACGCTCGTAAAGGGCGTACCAACCCAACCCTTTAGCATGGCGACCTTGCCACCGCTCGGTAATCCAAATCCTCAATTAGCCACGGCCTTGAAACAGTTGTCAGCGGCTAAGTTTGGACGACCAAAGGCCAAGGTAGAAGCAGAGATTTTTGAGCGTTTGGCGACCATAGAAGATGCCAAACCAGCTTTTGGAGCTCCGGGTGCTAGTCCGTTAGGTCCGGCGCCTGGTGGCGGTTTTGGAACCCGTCCAGCGGTTATGCCCTCTGGTCCTGGAGCACCCGTAGCAAAGCCAGGCAGCGCTTCATTTCTAGACGAATGGTTAGCTAAGCGTCGAGTACCCTCAGCGCCGGGGCAGAAACCGTTTGCAAGTGGCCCGCGACCGGCTAATCCGCTTACTTCGCCTTCAGCATCAGCACCTGCACCCGCGTCTACGCAAGCAGTGGGTACTCAGAACATCTCTAGCAATGCACTGCAGAAGGAAGAAGTATCTGGCATTGCACAGGAGTTAAAGCGTTCCTTGGACAGACCCAACACACCTTCGTCAACTTCTGCATCAGCTTCAGCTGATGCCCAATCCAAAGACGATACCATCGCCATTGATAACGATGGCACCATCCACTTGAGGTAACCGTCGCTGGCTTTTAGGCTTTGCTTTTCTTGAACAGCCCCAGGGATAGTTCTAGTAGCGTGCTAATCAAGTAACCGCCAACGAATAACAAGATAAATATCGAGAAGTTGTAGGTGAAGCCGTAGCGCTTAGCCAGGTAGAGGCTAAAGACACTGCCAACCAGCGCCGCTAGGCCGCCACCAAGTAGCCCGGTAGGGCGAGCAACAGTCGCTCCGCCAATGGTACTCAACCGATCAATGGTTTGGCGATGAATAGTCTTACTGAGCAGCTTCTCGGGCCGTGAGAGGCGACTTTGTATATGTGCCAAGGTTCGCTTATAACTTTGATGTTTCAACTGTTTGTGGGTGCCGAAGGAGTGTGAGGGAGCGGCTTCTTGCTCGCCAACAGTAACCTCACGGCCGCTAATGGCACTTTGCTCGACGCTACGACGCAACTTATCAAGCTGCTCGCTGGTAGCCTCATGAGCTTTTTCGGCTTGGCTGCGAGCATGTTCCAGATTCTTATTAACATCGACATTCAAGTCCAGCTTTTCACCACTGTCATGATGTCGTAGCTGTTCGTTCATGAGGCACTCCCGGTAGACGCATATTCGACGCGGACAATGTCCAATTCCTTAGCTAGCAGTCGTGAGCGGGCAAAGAAGTAAGCTACGATGACCATCAAGCCAATGCTGACAGCTACAACTTCCCCTGGACCGGTATTTGGCAGGGTCTGGGTAGTGGTTTGTTCGACAATCTTAGCCACCGAGCCAGGTAGCTTAATGTTTATGGCATTGCCGTAGACGTTGGTTAGCATCAGATCAAAGCTATCAGGGTTGCCATGAGGAGACGGAGTTTCTGGAATGTGCTCTTTGATCTTAATGGTTAGCTTACGGGTTACTGTGGCGCCGGGCCCAATGTCCACTTTTGGCCAACGAACAACCTGGTGATCGTCCTTTGTGGCGCCGTTTAAGTCAACTACGTTTTCGGTGTACTCCATGACGTCAGCTAGGTTTTCTTCGATTACAAAGTCGGACACGGTGACTTTACCAGTGTTGGTGACGCTCAGAGTATAGGTTATATTGTCACCCGCGGTAGCAGTAGTGCCATTGGCATCGCTGATATTTTGGGTGTCATTGCGAGCAGCTTTGGCCAGTACTAGGCAGGCGCTGCTATCAGTATCAGAACTAGAGGCATCACATGGTTTGCACTCTTCTGGCGAGCTCTGGATGCCAGCCAAAGCCGGGCAAACATCTACTGTTGGCGGAGGTGTGGCTGGCGGAGGTGTAGTTGGCGGAGGTGTAGTTGGCGTGGTAGCTACAGTTACTGGCGTCTCGCACTTAATGGTCTTGGTAACTACATTATATTGAGCCTGAACGTTGACGACTATCGAAACTCTGGCTGTATAGGTACCGGCTGTCGTATAAGTGTGGTCGGCAGAGCCAACCAGTAGGGAGGTTGTGAGCATCTGGTGAGTTGCATCACCAAAGTCAAAGTCGTAGCTTTTAACAACGTAATCAGTACCTACGGTCGTGGCTTTGAAGCGATATGACTTACCGCCTAGGGCGGTGGCTATGAGGCTGGAGCAGTTAGCATTACCGGGTGTAAAGGCGGGTGGTGGGGGTGTAGGGGTGGTACAAGAGCCGAGGCCGTTGGGTAGGGTCTTGCTTCGGATCAAGGGGTTGGCGCCGTTCTTGGTGCCGTTGGCATCAATTCCAATGGCGTAGACATCGACTTTATGGGAATTGTTATTTTTCAGACTTGCTGGCGTTGGCACCGAAAAGCCGTGGTTATCGCCAACTCCTGGATAAACGGCGTTGACATCAGGACGAGACACATTAGCGGTGGTAATAGCCGCTCCAACACCGTCAATGTAGATGTGTACATCGATGCTAGCTGTCGGTTTGCTCTTATCAAACGCCCAGCCAAAGATGGTGCTGCAGTTAACGTCGTCCAAATTGCCTTGAGCTGGTGTGTCGGCCGGTGGGGCAGGAGTTGATGGCGGGGGTGCAGGTGTACTAGGAGGGGGGTATTGTCCGATAGTCACAACGTTGCCACAGTCATACATAATGAATATCGGGCGGCCGTCGGCACGGGTCATTTTAAGTACTGTATAAGTGGAAGAATTGCCGCTATCCCAAGCCCACAGGTTCTTCATATAGAAAGTCGAGCCGTTGATGTTGACACCGTACTCGTCAGTTGGCTTACCGGTACGGGCGATAGTAGCTCCCTGAGGATTGCGACCCAAAGAATCTAACTGGTCACTGTAATCCCGGGAATTGAGTTGGATGGTCTGGGCAGTATTAACCATGTCGCAGGTTATCCCGTAGTAGGCGAAGATACCATTAATATCTTTATGACTATCGATACAGTAGAGCACCGCTTCGTCCCGGGTGTGGAAGCCACTGTAGATAATGTCATTGCTAGAAGCTGCCAGGGTAGGCTTAGGTGGAGAAATAACCGCGAACATCTGGACTACGATTGACAGGGCTATCAGGGCAAAGCCAGTGCGACGAATGGCCTGCTCGCGGTGCATGCGCTTGGCGTAGAAAGACACCTGGTTGATTAGGCTAGGGTTGAAAGGAAGATTACTGAGTAATTTCCGAAACATTTTGTTTATCTTCTCGTCGCTTAAGTGTTCATGCTTATTGAACCATAAACTATTACTTTCCCGCAAGGGCTTCACGGTTGATAGGAGGCAAGTTTTCCACTATAATAGGGGGTAGCAGAGCAATGTAAGGGATACGTTAAGAGGGTTCTTTAGAAGTGGCAAAAACTGACAAAAGTTATGATTCGGCCCAAATTCAGGTCCTGGAAGGCTTAGAGCCTGTTCGCAAGCGCCCCGGTATGTATATCGGTGGTACGGGCGTTGAGGGTTTGCACCATCTTGTCTGGGAGATTATTGACAATGGCATTGACGAGGCTTTGGCCGGCTACGCCACTGAAGTAACTGTCCGACTGCAAGCTGATGGTGGAGTGACAGTTATCGATAACGGCCGCGGTATCCCGACTGACATCCACCCCAAGACGGGTAAAAGTACCGTCGAAACAGTTCTGACTGTTCTCCATGCCGGTGGTAAATTCGGCAGTGGTGGCTACAAGGTATCTGGTGGTTTGCATGGCGTCGGTGTTAGCGTTGTCAACGCGCTGTCTAGCAACCTGAAGGTCATGGTCTATCTCAATGGCAAAATCTATCAGCAAGAATACGAACTGGGTGTTCCCAAAGCCGACCTGAAAGTTGTCGGCAAAACCGCCAAAACCGGCACGGAGATTACTTTCTACCCCGATACTTCAATTTTTGAAACCACCGAGTTTGATTACGATACCATTTTAGATCGTCTGCGCCACGCGGCTTACCTGACCAAAGGTATTCGCACAGCCATAGAGGATGAACGTACCGGAGTGCGCTACAGCTTCTATTTTGAAGGCGGAATTCAGTCCTACGTCAAACACCTGAACATGGGCAAAGACGCCGTTGACGAAGACGTCTTCTACGTCGATAAAACAGTCGATGACGTGCAAGTAGAAGTAGCCATGCAATACACCGACACCTTCGTAGAAACCATCAAAGCTTTTGCCAATAACGTCTACAACCCCGACGGCGGCACTCACTTAACAGGATTTAAGGCCGCGCTGACTCGGGTCATCAATGAGTACGCCCGTAAAAGCGGCATGATCAAGGAGAAAGAAGAAAACCTAAGTGGCGAAGACACCCGCGAGGGCCTAACGGCCGTAATTCTAGTCAAACTACCTGACCCGCAGTTTGAGGGTCAAACCAAGAACAAGCTAGGCAACCCAGAGATTCGCGGCTGTGTGGAACAGGTCTTGGCCGAATATTTTGCCTACTACCTAGATGAAAACCCGAGCATTGCCCGCAAAATTGTTGGCAAATCACTACTCTCCGCTCGGGCTCGCAAGGCCGCACGAGCCGCTAGAGAGAACATAATTCGCAAAGGTGTCTTAGAGGGCTCTGGACTGCCAGGCAAGCTGGCTGACTGCTCGAGTCGTGATCCTAGCCAGTCAGAACTCTACATTGTCGAGGGAGACTCCGCCGGCGGCTCGGCCAAAGGTGGCCGAGATAGCAAAACCCAAGCCATTTTGCCGCTGCGCGGTAAGGTGCTAAACGTCGAACGCGCCCGCCTGGATCGCATGCTGGGGAATAACGAAATTGTCACATTAATCAAAGCCTTAGGTGTTGGCATAGATGAGCAATTTAGCATGGACGGCCTCCGCTATCACCGTATCATCATCATGACTGATGCTGACGTCGACGGTAGCCACATTAGTACGCTGCTACTTACGTTCTTCTTCCGGTTCATGAAACCGATCATTGACGGCGGCTACCTGTACTTGGCCAAGCCACCGCTGTTCGAACTAGTCAAGCCCGGCCGCAAAACCAGCGTGTTTATCTATGACGAGGAAGAGCTGGAAGTTATTTTGGACAAGGCTATTGCCGATCGTAAAACCGCCGGTACCAAAGTTTCCAAAGACGAAGACCGCTACAAGCAAGCTGGCTTTGTGGAGCAAAAGCGTTACAAAGGACTTGGTGAAATGGACGCCACTCAGCTGTTTGAAACCACCATGAACCCCGATCAGCGAGTCCTGGTGCAAGTCCGGGTTGATGACGCCGAGAAAGCCGACGCTATCTTCAATAAGCTGATGGGTACAGAGGTAGAGCTGCGCAAAAACTTTATTCAAACCCACGCTAAATTCGTAAAAGATTTGGATATATAGATGGTAGAACCAGTTTCAATGATGACCAGTTTAGACGAATATCGAGAACTATCCAGGCAACTCTTAGATCAGCCGGAGGCTACTTGGACTTACGAATATACAACAAATCCTTATTATCATGACGGCATTGTATTTACGCATAAAGGCCAAGATGGAGCCAGAAGAAAATACAATACGCTTACATTTGTTGATGTTGTCGTAGGACCACTCCAAGAACCTGAAAAACCTCGATACGCGAGACTTAGAGAGTCAATGATCTTAGCTCATATATTGAGATCGGAAATAGAGTTAAGACAAGCCGAGGTGCTTCTTGGAGCTGTATCTCTGGTAACGGATCAGACTGTCGCGGAGGTCGTTCATGGATGATGACGCAGATAAAATCGAAGAAAATATAAGCTCGGAACCAACGGCACCGGTTGAATATGTTCCATCAGCAGATAGTGAAGTTCTAGATGCTGGCCACTCCCGGGTTGTAGAGCTACGAAAAGTTGAAAACGTCATGGAAGACAGTTATCTGCGTTATTCCATGAGTGTTATCGTGGCCCGCGCCTTGCCCGATGTACGCGATGGTTTGAAGCCTGTCCACCGCCGTATTTTGTACGTTATGGACAAGATGGGCATCCGACCGACAGGTAAGACCGTTAAGAGTGCCCAGATCGTCGGTGAAGTCATGGGTAAATACCACCCTCACGGTGACACGGCGATTTATGACTCCATGGTGCGTATGGCTCAGCCTTGGTCACTGCGCTACATGCTGGTTAACGGGCAGGGTAACTTTGGCTCCATGGACGGTGATCCGCCCGCTGCCTACCGTTATACCGAAGCCAAAATGGCCAACCACGCCGAAGCCATGCTGGCCGACATCGATAAAGAAACCGTCGATTTTAGGGACAACTACGACGGCACCCGTCAGGAGCCAACGGTCCTGCCGGCCAAGCTGCCTAACTTGCTGCTCAATGGTCAGATTGGTATTGCCGTCGGTATGGCCACCAACATCCCACCGCACAACATCACTGAAATCATCGATGCTACCGTTCAACTGATTGATAAACCAGGCTCTACCCTAGACGAGCTCCTAGAATTTGTGAAAGGCCCCGACTTCCCAACCGGCGGCATCATCTACGGCAAAGAATCTATCCGTACGGCCTTGGCTACGGGTAAGGGCGGGGTAGTCGTCCGTGGTGTGGCCTCAGTTGAGGAGAACAAAAAGGGCGTCCCGCAAATCATCATTTCTGAAGTTCCGTACCAGGTGAACAAAGCCACTCTGCTAGAGAAAATCGCTGAGCTGTACAAGGACAAGAAAATTTCCGGCATCCGCGACCTTAGAGACGAAACCGCCCGCGGTGAGGTCAGAATCGTCATTGACCTCAAAAAAGACGCCTACCCCAAGAAGCTGCTGAATCAGCTCTACAAACTAACCTCATTGCAACAGACCTTCCATTACAACATGCTCGCCTTGGTAGACGGGATTCAGCCCCGTGTCTTGGGACTGGCGGATATTTTGGCCGAGTACATCAAGCACCGCCAGACAGTAGTCCGCCGCCGGACTGAGTACGAACTACGCAAGGCCAAGGAACGGGCCCACATCCTGGAGGGGCTGAAGATTGCCTTGGATCACATCGACGAAGTCATCAAGGTCATTCGTGCCAGCCAGACCTCCGAAGAAGCCCAAGAAAACCTGATCAAGAAGTTCAAACTGTCCACCATCCAAGCTCAAGCCATTCTAGCTATGCAGCTGCGCAAGCTGACTGGCCTAGAGCGCAAAGAAATTGAAGACGAGCTAGCCGAACTCATCAAGCTGATTACCGAATTAGAATCAATCCTGGCTGATGAAAAGAAGGTCCTAAAGATCGTCAAAGACGAACTGTTGCAGATGAAGAAGCAGTTTGGCGACGAGCGCCGTACCAAAGTCGTACCTCAAGAGCTTGGTAAACTGGGCGACGAAGACCTGATCCCTGATGAACAAGTGGTAGTAACCCTGACCAGCGCCAACTACATCAAGCGCAGCCAAATAGCCGACTACCGCAAGCAAAATCGCGGCGGCAAAGGCAAGCGCGGTATGGTGACCAGGGAAGAAGACGTCATTGAACACGTCGTTAACGCCAGTACTCATGACTTCCTGTTGTTCTTTACTAACAAGGGGCGCGTCTTTAGGCTCAAGACTTACGAAGTCCCAGCTGTGGGTCTGAATGCCAAGGGCATAGCGCTAGTCAATCTGTTGCAACTGCAACCAGAAGAGACTGTTAGTTCGGTGATCAATATCAGCAAGCAAACTACATCCGACGGTAACCTACTCATGGCAACTGTCCGTGGAGTGGTCAAAAAGACACCATTTGAACAGTACAAGAACGTTCGTCAGTCAGGACTAATCGCCATCAACCTAGACGAAGGTGACGAACTGAAGTGGATCCGCATGACCAATGGTGATAACGAAGTCGTCATCTCTACCCAGCAGGGACAAGCCATTCGCTTCCACGAGAAGGACTCTCGTCCTATGGGCCGCGTCTCCCGTGGTGTCCGTGGTATCCGCTTGCGTGCCGGTGACCAAGTGATTGGCATGGACATCGTAGAGGAAGGTTCCAGCATCTTCGTCATCAGTGAGCAAGGCTACGGCAAGCGTACCAAGATTGCTCAATTTACCGCCCACGCTCGTGGTGGTGTTGGTATCCGCTCTGCGGTCGTCAACAAGAAGACCGGAACACTAGTAGGCGTAAAGACTCTCAACGGTGACGACACTCAAGAAGTGATAATTATTTCCAAGAATGGTCAGACAATCCGCCTAGGCCTGAAAGAAATCCCTGAACTCGGCCGTGCTACCCAAGGTGTCCGGATCATGCGCCTGAACGACAATGACAAGGTAGTATCCCTAGCTCTAGTAGACAAGCAGCCCGCCGAAGAAGCCGACGAAGAAGAAACACAAGAACCAGAACCTACTAAATAACTTCTTGCTCATGCTTGCGATGAGGAGGGCCCTAATGGATACTGGTATTAATAGGAGTTGAAATGCCAAGAGTTGTTATAAATCCAGCATGGGCGGAAGCCCTAGATCCTAAAGATATTTTTGAGTATAACCAATTCAGCGCGGAGTCGCTTGCTCAAGATATTGATTTACCTCGTCTCGGAGGTCTAACTGTAGAGCTAGTAACGTCTAGAATAGCCACACCTGAGCTATTGACCGACGCTCGTGCCGTAAAACACATTATTGATCTTAGTTTTGGTGAACCGGCCGTAGAAACGCACACTGGTCTATTATTGGCGGCTAGTATGGAGTTGTTGGGCCCGGATGATCTATTGACGCGTCAGCTTAAACTGCGTTCTAAAGGAGACGATGGGCATGGCCCTATTGAGCCTTGGTTTCTTGCTCGTTGGGGAGTTACGCTGATTGAATTGAGCCCAGGTGAAGTAACAGATTGAAATGACCAGAGTTGTTGTAAAAAGGTCATGGTTAATAAAAACGCTTGACGCTAATCCCCATAAGAGATAAGATAGTCCGAGTCTCTTGGGACCTTTGCTTTAAGCGTCTCTGAAACAATAGATGCCCATCAGCTACCATCAGACGAACGTTAAAAACCTAAGTAGTGCAAATCAACGTCAGTTCAATTTTGAATTGTTTTAAATAAGTCAGTGTAGTTTCCTTCGGGAAACCACATGTTCGACTGATGCAAAGACAAATTCTTTTTTATGGAGAGTTTGATCCTGGCTCAGGATGAACGCTGGCGGCGTGCCTAATACATGCAAGTCGAGCGGTAAGGTTCTGCACAGTTTATTT
>CAZARM010000014.1:0-4786 GCA_964487615.1 uncultured Candidatus Saccharibacteria bacterium
CCACGACCCGCTGTTTACAAAACAGCCGCTCTAGCCACTGAGCTACGTCGGCAAAATAACCTGCAAAGTGTACCAAAACAGGGGTTAAATAGCAACCAAGCATTAGGTTAGCGGACAGGCCTTTAATTACGAACTTGTTATACTGGAGTTAATGCTTGAGGTTGATTGCTTAGATGAGCGTAGTTGGTTCATGGTTCATGTTGGGACAGAGGCCGACTTTGTTGTTAGAGCTTTTTCCGAAGATCACGCACTTCTTAAAACGACTTATTACTGCTATGAAAACCCCATACATGGGATAGACCCGGATAGCATGCTTGATTATGGCTTGCATGCCAAACCGCTGGACCCTGTAGACGAAGACTACTTTGACAGACAATATGAAGATAAAACAGTCGCGGTCAGATTCCTCGCCCAACGCATTAGCTTTGATTCATTAGTAGAAGTAGTGCCCGTTAAACCCGACCCCGCGCAAGGTCAGCTCTTTGAAATGGACAAGTACGGGCGTACAACTTACTCCTCAACAGAGATATAATCTGTTAGAATAGCAACTTGTTGCCGACATAGCTCAGTGGTAGAGCACTTCCATGGTAAGGAAGGGGTCCCGAGTTCAAATCTCGGTGTCGGCTCCATAACTGTTTACAAACTATCTCTTATCTGTTAAACTCATCATTCATATGGCTAAAAAAGGCGACAAGCGAAAGATTATTGGACTGGTTTCCGAAGAAAGCGGACATCGGACTTATTACACTACCAAAAATACCCAGAACACGCCTGAGAAGATCTCACTAAAGAAGTATGATCCAGTATTGCGCAAACACGCGTTATTCGTAGAAACCAAGAAGTCACTAGGCCGCAACGAAGTCAAACCCCGAAAGCACTAAGCTCTCTCCTTAAATATAAAAAGTCTGCGATTGCAGACTTTTTATATTGGCAGGGGTAGCAGGACTCGAACCTACGACACCTGGTTTTGGAGACCAGTGCTCTACCAACTGAGCTATACCCCTATAGGTGGTAACGTGCTGATATTACCGTAAACGGCTCTGTTTGTCATCTGACAAACCTTTAAGTTCAAGCAAAATTCTGTTATACAATAGGGTCATGCCCAAATTGACTTTTATTCGACCGACCTTTGTTCTTCTGTATGGCTACCCTGGCGCTGGCAAGACTTTTTTTGCGCGACAATTGTCTGAGTCATTAAATGCGGCCCACGTATACGGTGATCGCATCCGTAATGAGCTGTTTGAAAAACCTCAGTACGATAAGCGTGAAAACGAAATTGTGGATCATCTGATGGAGTACATGGCCGAGGAGTTCTTGCGTTCCGGCATCAGTGTTATTTATGACGTCAACGCTATGCGTTTGTCGCAGCGCCGAACGATGCGTGATATGGCCCGAAAATTGAAGGCCGAGCCGGTACTTATTTGGCTACAAATTGACGTGGAGAGTGCCTTTGCGCGTGTTTCCAAGCGCGATCGGCGCAAGTCAGATGATCGTCACGCCATGCCGCTGGATCGTAGTCAGTTTGAACAAGTTGCGAACTATATGCAGAACCCTACTTCTGCTGAAGATTACATTGTTATTAGCGGCAAACACACCTTTAAGACACAGGCCAATATGGTGGTAAAGAAATTCTACGACTTAGGCCTGCTAGATATGAATACCGCTAACGAAAAATCAGTTAAACCGGAGCTAGTTAACCGCATCCCTAATCCGCTTGCCGGACGTGTAGACAACTCCCGTCGAAATATCGTCATCCGCTAAAGTCGTATCGCGTATAGGTATAACGTATAGCGTATGAAATGCATAAAATTAAATCAGGCCCCCGCGCTTAATACTTTATACGAAATACGAAATACGGTTCTTCGTGGCTAATAAAACCGTGAACTTGCCAGATATCGGCTCTATTACCTTGTACAAACGCCGAGGAGCGCGTTCTATCCGCTTGAGTATACGGGGAAATACCGTACGCGTTACTGTCCCGTACTGGTTGCCGTACCAGGCGGGGGTAGAATTTGCCCGACAGCATGCAGCCTGGATCTCGAAGCACCGAGTGCAGCCAGAGCTGCTAACAGACGAGATGTCTGTTGGTAAGTACCACGACTTGTACTTTGAGTCCTCAGCTGCTCACACTCGTCCGACTACCCGAACTCAAGACGGTCGCATTACTGTCAAATTGCCCTCCGATATGGACTATACTCATCCTGTCGCTCAAGCAGCAGCTGCAAAAAGCTCCATTCGAGCCCTCAAAAGAGAAGCCGAGGAGCTGCTACCGTCACGATTGCGAAGACTAGCTGCCAAACATGGATTCACTTTTAAGTCCGTGGAGATCAAACGGCTTAAAAGCCGGTGGGGAAGTTGCAATCAGCAAAAAGAGATCGTGCTCAATTGCTTCCTGATGCAATTGCCCTGGGAACTAATCGATTATGTATTACTCCACGAACTATTACATACTCAAATAATGGCCCACGGACCAAGGTTCTGGGCCGAATTAGGGAAACGTATCCCTAACCTGCCTGAAACCCGCAAAACCATGCGATCCCATCGACCGCTATTGAATGGACCCCTAAACATGAGCAATATGTAATAATAGAGCCATGTCTGAACCAGTTACTTCCCCAGATGTTGAGAATGCAGAACTAGAACGCGAACGCCTGACATCATTGATCAATAGCATGGGTGACGGCGTGCTAGCCATAGACGAAAACGGCACCATTGTCGTTACTAATGGTGCGGTTATGAACATCCTGGACATCAACAGCACAATTGCTGGTAAATCTATTCAGTCCGTCCTTCATCTTGTCGATAGGAACAATCAACCGGTTGAATTAACTCGATTGATAGCTGAGAGTAAAACTTCCACCGCATCGCGCGACTGGCGCTTGCAGTACCCTGGTGGCGAGACCATCAATGTCTATGTCAGCATTGCTCCCGTCCGGCTAGGCTACGGCAAAGAAGGCATGCGCGGCCACGTAATTTTGCTGCGTGATATAACACGGGAAAAGTCACTAGAAGAAGAGCGTGACGAGTTCATTAGCGTCGTCAGCCACGAGTTACGCACCCCCATTGCCATTGCTGAAGGCAACATCGGTAATGCCGAGTTTATTTTTCAAAAATCCGGCATAGACAACAAGGCCATTGCCGACACACTTAAGCAAGCTCACGATCAAGTCACATTCCTGGCCAGCATGATGAACGACTTAGCTACTCTTTCCCGCGCCGAGCGGGGCAAACTGGCGGTTGAAGTAGAAACCATCAACGCTCACGACTTAGTAGTTGAGCTAGGAACCACCTACGCCAAAGAAGCGGCTGCCAAGAACCTGGAAATGCGGACCGAGATGGACCCCCAGCTAGAAGTACTCAAATCTAGCAAGCTCTACACCCGGGAAATACTACAGAATTTTATCACCAACGCTATCAAGTACACCGAGCATGGCTCGGTGATATTGGGTGCCCGGGCCAAGCCAGGTGGTGTAGAGTTTTATGTGAGTGATACCGGAATTGGCATCAGCAAAGCCGACCAGGAGAAAGTGTTTGATAAGTTCTTCCGATCAGAAGATTACCGTACTCGTCAAAACGGTGGTACTGGTTTAGGTCTCTATGTCAGCATGAAGTTGGCACGATTACTCAACGCCGAGCTCAGTATGTCCAGTGAACTCAACAAAGGCTCCACCTTTACGATCTTCATTCCAAACCTCCAATAGACTAACTTATTGAGTTTAGGACTTGCGACTTTCGACTGTATGGGGTATATTGACAGCTGACGAACCTACTTATTTAGGTTCTTTTTATTTGTGTAAGTCTGAGGAGAAATATCTAGGATGGCTGACAAGAAGCGACGCATCGTTAAGCCCAGTACAACCATGCGTGACAAGATGGAGAAAACCGATACGCCGAAAAAGCGAAAAATTAGGCAATCGGTGGCTACTGCCAGTGGCAGCAAGTTACGATCTGTCAGGGAGCTTGGACGCAAAGAGTACCATCCTGTCAAGTTGCCAGACAACAAGGTTGGACGCTTGTTTAATAAGCGGGGCCGTTTGTTTCCACGCTTCTTTGGCGAGGCCTGGAGCGAGCTCAAACTAGTTACTTGGCCCAACCGCCGTGAGACTTTTAAGTTGACGACCGCAGTACTAATTTTTGCCATAGCTTTTGGTGGTATGGTCGCTGTTATCGACTTGGGGTTAGAAAAGCTCTTCAGAAATGTAATCTTAAAGTAATGAGTAGTACGTATTACGTAGAACGTATAACGCAGAGCCAATCAAATCTGAGTCAGGCGCTATACGAAATACCCTATACGTCATACCGAAAACCGGAGGTTTTTTATGAATAAACGTTATGATTCTCAGAAGCAGTGGTATGTAATCCACACCTACAGCGGCTACGAAGAGAAGGTTGCCGAATCCATCCGCCAACGCGCTGATAGTTTGGATATGAAAGACAAGATCTTCCAGGTGTTAGTGCCCAAGGAAAAGATGATTGAAGTAAAGAACGGCAAGCGCAAGGTGGTAGAAAAGCGCATCTTCCAAGGCTACGTCATGGTACAGATGAAAATGAGCGAGGATGCCTGGTATATCGTGCGCAACACGCCATCGGTTACCGGCTTTGTCGGTTCTGGTTCTGAACCAACTCCAATTGAGACGGATGAAATGGACAAGATTATGAAGCGCATGGGCCGCGAAGAACCCAAACACAAGATTGACTTCACCATCGGCGAGGTCGTCAATATCACCGATGGTCCATTCAAAGGCTTTGACGGCAGCATCAACGAAGTCGACGTCACCAAAGGCAA
>CAZARM010000014.1:4886-6250 GCA_964487615.1 uncultured Candidatus Saccharibacteria bacterium
TGCTTCAGTAATCATGCAAGGAGAATTCTATGGCTACAAAGCCAATCAAAGCTAATTTAAAGATGAAAATTAAAGGCGGCCAAGCCTCAGCTGCGCCTCCTGTTGGTAGTACCTTGGGTCAGCACGGTGTGAACATGATGGACTTCATCACACCTTTTAATGAAGCCACCAAACAAGACCACATGGGCCAAGACCTGACAGTTCACATTACTATTTTTGAAGACCGCACTATGGACTGGCGATTTGTCAGTACGCCAACAGATGACCGTATCCGTAAAGTGTTGGGAATCCAGAAAGGTTCCGGACGACCCAATACCGAGAAACTTAGCAAGAAGCTGTCTGATGCACAACTCACTCAAATTGCCGAAGAAAAAGCCAAAGACATGAACACCGATAACGTAGATGCCGTCAAAAAAATGGTTGCCGGTACCGCCCGCAGCATGGGCGTGGAGGTAGAAGGTTAATGAATGAGCTAGACCCATCTTACAAGCCACCTTTCCCTGACGGAGAAAGTTATGAAGCATATAGCGAAGAGCGACGCAGAATAGCGGATGAATTCATAGCTAAAGATGCTGCTGAATCACACTCACCAGTTGTCCCCAAGAGCACCGATCCTGAGTTACCAGGATTAAACGCTGCCTATTGGGCAAGTGATGAGCACCAACGCAAGGTTATAGCCGCCCACAGGCAAATCCAAACAAGGAAGTAATAAATTAATTTGTGGCAGGGCCTAAAAAGTCCGTTACGACCACGAAGGAGATAACTATGGCAGAAGCCAAGAAACCAGCAGCTAAAGTTGCGAAGAAGAAAATAACACCTAAAAAAGAAGTATTGGAGACTACCGATGGGATTATTGAAGAGTCTAGTGAGCCTGAGGTTCAAGCAGATATCCAAACAGAAGAAGTAAAGCCAGAGAAGAAAGTGACCGCTAAGGCGGGGAAGCGCAGCGAAAACGCTCTGAAAGAATCTGAAGAGAAACAAGCCAAAGAAGAGCGCAAAACAGAAGGCGCTAAGGCTGAAGAAAAGCCTAAGGTCGCGGTTAAACCTGCTCGCTCTCGACTAGTGCGCCGCAGCAAGAACTTCCGCAAAGTTGCTGAGCTGATTGAAAAAGACAAGACTTATAGCTTGCCCGAGGCTATGGACTTGGCCACTAAAACCAGTCCGGTGAAGTTCGACGCCACTGTTGAACTGCACATCCGCTTAAATGTCGACCCTAAACAAGCCGACCAGAACATCCGTGACACTCTGCAACTGCCAGCCGGAACCGGTAAAACAGTTCGCGTAGCGGTCTTTGCCGATGTAGATGATGTAGCCAAGGCCAAGAAAGCTGGCGCCGACATAGCTGGCGGTGATGATTTCCTAGC
>CAZARM010000014.1:6350-11753 GCA_964487615.1 uncultured Candidatus Saccharibacteria bacterium
ATTGGCGAAGACCTACGGAAGGTTTCTCTGGGTCCGCACGAGCGTCCGCCGGAGACTGATCTATTCATCTCCCTAGCCATGGGCGCAGCGCTTGCTGAGGACATTCAAACACGCAAGCAAACTGGTGAGGTCATTATCATCGACCGTAGCCCGTTAGCCGTATTGGCCTACAATGGCTACGGCAGTCAGCTTGAGAACCAAAAACTGGCTTTTGATGCCTGCGAAGCACTGTTCAACAAATGGCAGATTGACTTGCTAATTTTCCTCAGCGCTCCTGCTAGCGCCCTGAGGGAACGGCGGGAGAAGCGCGGCACTAAAGATTACTTTGAAAGCAAAGGTCTTGATTATCATGCCCGGGTCAGCGAAGGTTACCGGACTGGACTAACATTTATACAAAAACATCCAGACTTAGGCGCCAGTATCGTCACGATCGACGCCAGCCCTTCAATTGATGAAGTACACAACGCAATAGTAGAGACCCTTTCAAAAGCAGACATATAGGTCGTGTTATACTTTTTACAAGTAAGGAGTCGTTGTGGCCAGCCCTGAATTCTCATTGTACGTAGGGTGCGGACTAACTCAAGCTCCTGAGGACTTCAAGCAAGAAGTCGAGGCATTCAAAGATGCCCTGCGGGAGGACTACATTGTTTTTGATTTTATTGGTTTGGTGGAGGGCACAGCAGAGGATGTATATCGATGGGATATCGAACACTGCACAGCAAAAAGTGATCTATTCGTCGCTGTCTGTGACTACCCTTCAATTGGTTTGGGGTACGAGTTGTCCGCGCGTGTCAGAGATTTCAAAAAGCCAGCGCTGGCTGTAGCCGCCGAAGCTTCACTCATAACCCGAGTTGTACTGGGCGTGCCTCATCCAAATTATACTTTTAGGCGTTACGGCTCCCTACTAGTCGATGTTCCAATAATGATTGAAGAAGAATTGACCAAGCTCAAAGTTTCCTAATTAGTTGTAATATTTCCACATAAGCTTGTAGCGTAACCAAATTGTTTCGTACAATACTTGGAGAACTGGAGGGTTTTGTTAGAGCATGGGCGTTTATAGCAATAAGCAGATCAAGCAGGCACTGGATGAGGGACATATTGTATGTACGCCCTTCAACCCTAAGCACATTGCCCACGCCAGCCTGGACGTGACTCTAGGCTTCTACTACTACCGCACCGGACAGGCCAGTAAAGGCTACGTTTATAATCCCTTCGATGAGCGCGATGTAAAACGCTATTTTGGAGAAGTTCATCAAGCGATACCTCATCAAGATTGGGCCACTGCCAACGGAGTCCGGCTACTTGATGGCATTCCGGCAGATCATCCCGTTATTCCCTTGAAGCCAGGTGAACGGATTCTGGCGCATACGCATGAATTCTTTGGCATTAAACCACCTGGAGCATATGAAGTTAAATCCCGTTCTAGCTGGGGCCGTAATGGCATTGCCGTTTGTTTTGACGCAGGCTGGGTTGACCCTGGTTATATCAACCGCTTAACCCTAGAAATTTATAATTTGAACGAGCATGAGACCGTACTGTTGCCGGTAGGTGAACGAATTGCCCAGGCAGTTTTCCATGAAACAGGTGAAGTAGAAGGCAACTACGGCCTGGGTCGCCACGACGGCATGAGCGGCAAATATCAGACTGGCACCAATCTTGACGAAATTATAGCTGGCTGGACACCCGACCAGATGCTGCCACGGGCCTATCGTGATCACCGCACCCTCCCGGAGCAAATTCAAGGTTTAAAAGCAAGATGAACCCCAACGACGATGGTTTATTCATAGTTATTGAGGGCACTGATGGCTCTGGCAAGGGTACGCAATTCAAGAAATTGGTTGAACGGTTTAAGCAAGCAGGGTACGATGTTGCAACGTTCGATTTCCCTCAGTATGACGAACCCTCGAGTTTCTTTGTTAAGCAGTACTTGAACGGCCAGTACGGAACTGCTGAAGAGGTGGGGCCCTACACAGGCTCCTTATTCTATGCCCTGGATCGCTACCAAGCAGCGCCAGCTATCAGGGAAGCCTTGGCCGCCGGCAAGGTAGTTATTGCTAACCGATTTACGGGTTCAAATATGGGCCACCAGGGCACGAAGTTTCTAAATGCCGAGGAACGTCGCGGTTACTTTATATGGCTAGACAACCTGGAATTCCAGATGTTGGGGATCCCCCGTCCTACTAAATCAGTAGTATTGAGGGTACCCGCTGAGATCGCCCAAACCCTAGTGGACCAGAAAGAAAAGCGAGAGTATACAGACAAAAAACGGGATTTGCACGAAGCGGACCTTAGCCACCTGCAACGGGCCGTCGAGGTCTACGACGACCTTTGCCAACTATTCCCCAAAGACTTCATCCGACTTGACTGCGTAAGAAGTGGCCAACTAATGGACATTGACACCATCCATGACCAGCTATGGAAAACCATAGAGCCACTTTTGCCACCTAAAGGAGATAATCCCATGCCTAAATCACACCCCAAGCCAGCCCTGACAAAAGTCGACAACCCTTATGTGACCAAAACGGATAAAGGCTACCAAGTAACACAGTCAGGCACAGATTTCTTGCAACAGGCGGTAACGAACACCACTGACAATGTCTATGCGTTTACTGACAAACTTGGTCCATTAACAATCGCTGCCGCTATGGCTCGGCTTAGTCGACGTGGCGATGACATGCGAGTAACAATCCTAGATGAGTTTGCGGCGGCGGCAGGCAAGGACGAAAAGCTCCTCCAGCGGGTAATCACCGCTTACGGCGATGACTCTGTTCAGCAGCTCGCCAGCCAGCACTTGGTCGTTGAGGGTGCTTCTAATATACTGACCAAAAAACTGGAGTGGGGACGTCTGGGCGCTTATCTGGAACAGTCTACCCGCTACATTTATCTTGACCAGAAAGACAAAGATGGCCGGTACCGTTACTTTGTACCCGAGGAACTTGATGAGGACACCGCCGTTAAGTACCGCCAGACTATGGATAGAATTTTTGAACTGTATTCGGAAATGGTCCATGCCACCACCAAGTATGTCCAAGCTAATGACTCTACGCCGCAAGCCGAACGTGACATGGCCTGGAAAGGCGCTACTCGCGCCCAAGCCTGTGACGCCGTTCGGCCTGTTCTGCCAGTAGCCCTCAAGCTAACAGTCGGCATTTATGACTCTGGCCAAGCCTTGGAGAGCCTAATTATGC
The DNA here is from genome assembly GCA_964487615.1 of uncultured Candidatus Saccharibacteria bacterium. GTDB lineage: Bacteria > Patescibacteriota > Saccharimonadia > Saccharimonadales > CAZARM01 > CAZARM01. The sequence goes on from CAZARM010000014.1 coordinate 9,539, forward strand.
ATCTGCTGAGTGACGAGCTCCCAGAAGCGCGTGAAACGGGACAAAAGATCCTGGAAGAAACCCGCAAGGTTTTGCCGACATTTTTAGAACGAGCTGACAAGCCAGACCGCGGGGGAGCTACCATTGCCTATAGGGCCAACACCTATGCAGGGGTCAAAAAATTAGCCGACAAGTACCTGCCAGACAACCACGCGCAGGAAACGGAAGCTGTGCAGTTGACTTCCTTCTGGCCCCGCAACGAAATGGATTTACTACCTGATATGTTGTACGAGCACAGCAGCCTGCCGCTGAGAAAAATTGCCGACGAGGTTCAGGCCTGGCCCATGGAACGCAAGGAAGAGGTCTTCACAGCCTTTATCGGCGAACGCCTGAATAGGCGGCACAAACCAGGTCGGGCGTTAGAAAAGGCCCACTATTCCTGGGATTTGATCTGTGACTACGGCATTTTCCGCGACTTGCAGCGCCACCGAATGGTAGACGACATGGAGTGGCAGTTTCTGACTCCGCGCTACGGATATGATATACCCAAACTAGTCGAGGACGCCGGTCTGAGTGATCAGTTCGAAGAATGTTTTGACCTGAGCCTGCAACTCTACAGCGATCTCCAGGCCGCCGGCTTTGCTCTAGAGGCCCAATACGCCACATTACTGGGTCACAAAATGCGCTGGAAGGTGACCTATAACGCCCGTGAGGCCTTCCACCTGCACGAACTGCGCACCAGCCCCCAGGGGCATCCAGGCTACCGTAAGCTCGTACAACAGATGCATGAAAAACTCAGCGAAGTCCATCCGTTGCTAGGTGAGGCTATGAAATTCGTTAATCAAGGCGAGGATGCTGAGCTTACTCGTTTGGCTGCTGAGCGCTACACCCAATTCAAGCTGCAACAGCTGAGTTAGTCAGCTACGGGTACGATTATAACGTCGGCTAACATAGACGAATCAACTTTAATCACTGGCGGCTGCTTGTCAAAATCTATAACCATGCTTGGAAGAATGGTTGCATCTTTTCCTTTGTCGACCAGTTCAGCCCTGGCCTCTGTAATACGCACGTAAGCAGCCCGCGCTTCGCGACCCACTTTCTGCTTAAAACTAGCATCAACCTCTCCCCCTTCAGGGACGAGCCGGTTTGATAGCACATTTCGTTTTCTACTCAGTAATCTCACTTCTCCTCCTTGGTCCGAAAAATATCTTACCTTATTTACAGTATTAATCAACATTTTTAGTGTGAAAGAACAACTGGAGGATAGAGAATAGGGGGAGGAAAGGAGTTGGATGACTCAACTTTGCTTTTGCTCTGCGGTGAGCCTTGGTGTTTTGACGTTCTTGGACCTACTTGGGGTCCGATCGCCGCTGCACCAAGGCTCACCAGTTTTCGAATAGTCACTAGCGACATATGGCGGTGAATTGCACCTTCTGACTCACCAACTTGCGTCCCAGCTTGGTCGCCAGCTCCGAATCTTTAGCTTCTTTCGCAGCCGCCAGTCTGTGCTCGGTGCGCTGTATGGCCTTGTGTAGGTCTTTCTGCTGCTTGTTGCGCGCACTGGCCTTAAGTGAGGGTGAGTGGTCCAAGTCGAAAACCAATGATCTTCCTCCAGTTGTGTTTTTGTCCGCATTTGCTGCGAACAAGTGTGCGATTCCCCCGCAGATGCTCAGGGAATAGTGGAAGCTGTGCTTCCATGTGTATTCAGGTTTGTCTGAACAGTCATGGGACCGCAGCATATAAAAAACCGGTTTCCTTGGTTGGATACCGGCTTGTTCGTCTTCTACTTATTTATGTGTAAACGTTATCCAACCATTATTTGATGCGCACGAGTGCAAAGGCGTAATTGATACGTCCTAGACTCTTGGCAATAATGGAGAATAGTGTTTTCACAACTGTCGACTGTACGCCCACCCCTGAATGATGTCAATAGGTGGCGTTGACAAAGGGTCAGTTAACAGATACAATAGTCTAGTTACCAAAGACAGCGACGGTCCGCATGAGCAGACTTGATAATGTCGCCGAGGTGCAGTATACAGAATCTTGAATCTTGAATTCAGAATCTAGAATTGCAATTTCATAAGTCTTTGTCTGAAACCAAAGACTTTTTTGATGGTAACGATGTTCGGATAGGTCGATATCTGAATCAAAACTAACCGTGGGAGAAACCACTTATGGCCCTTACGAAAGACAAGAAAAACGAAGTAATTGAAGAAGTACGCCAACTTTTGGCTGA
>CAZARM010000014.1:11853-16078 GCA_964487615.1 uncultured Candidatus Saccharibacteria bacterium
CAAGTACTGGCAAACTTTGCCAAGACGCAGCCCACACTGGAGTTTGTCGGTGCTATTTCAGCCGACGGCAAGTTCCTGAGTGCCGAAGAAGTAAAAGGCCTGTCGGCCTTGCCAAGCAAGAACGAGCTTATCGCTCAAGTACTGGCAACCCTATCTTCACCGGTCAACGATATTACAAATGCCCTATCAGGCAATTTACACGCATTGCTAGATGGCGTCAGTGCCAAAGCAGCTAATTAAAGGAGATAATAATGGCAGATTTAAAGAAATTCGCAGAACAACTGGTCGGACTAACTGTTTTGGAAGTCAACGAACTTAAGACTTTACTAAAAGATGAGTACGGCATTGAGCCCGCAGCCGCAGCTGTTGCTGTAGCTGGCCCTGCTGCCGGCGGCGACGCTGGAGCAGATGCTGCTGCAGAGAAGAGTGAGTACGACGTAGTACTAAAAGACGCTGGTGCTCAGAAAGTAGCCGTCATCAAGGCCGTTAAGGATATTACCGGATTAGGCCTAGGCGAAGCCAAAGCTCTAGTCGACGGTGCTCCTAAAACAATCTTAGAAAAAGCTAAGAAAGAAGATGCCGACGCAGCCAAGAAAACCTTGGAAGAGGCCGGCGCAACAGTAGAACTTTCATAAGCTAGTTCATGTTCTGAACTATAAAGACGCTAAAGTTTACTCTAGCGTCTTTAGTTTATCCACAGGACAATTGCAGTTGCTTTGACTTGATTAGTCCAAACGTGATACGGTTAGGCCAGAAGTGTACCTAAATAACACTTATGGCGAAGAGAGACAAATAGGGAAATGGCAGACGTACCAGAAAAACAAATCAAACGACTCAAAGGCCTCATTGCAGAAGCTGAGACTAGCCTGGCAGCAGCTAAAGAGCTGTTATTGAGTCTAGTTGGTGAAGATCCGATAGCCGCGACGGCGCTCAAGGAAGATCAGCTAGGCAAGGTGATAGAGGGAGTTTTTGACGGCCAGAATATGGTCGGCTCTGATGGAAAAACCTATCCCGTACCCGCTAACTACGCCAGTAAATCCAAACTTGTCCAAGGCGATATCCTGAAGTTGACTATCGCTGACGACGGCGCATTCATGTATAAGCAAATCGGCCCTATCCCTCGAAAGCAGATCGTCGGTATCCTAGTTCAAGAGAATGGCCATTATTACGTCAAAGTGGGTGAAAAGATGTACCGAGTATTACTAGCCAGCGTCACATACTTCAAAGCCAAGCCTGGTGACCAGGTCAGCGTCAACGTGCCCGAGGATGACGTCCATGCCGAGTGGGCCGCTCTCGAAGCCGCGCTTTAGCGGCTCCGCCTTATAGGAGGGGGACACCCCCTGTATAACCCCATCGAGAATCCTCTCTCGATGGGGACCCCAATTCATCGCGCCGAGGATCGGCAAAGCCGCTCTCTCGGGCTTTCTCCCCCAGCTGCATTTTTCTTTGAAAGTACAACAGAAGAGTAGTGTTTGAGCGCGTATAATAAAAAGTCCATGGGGAAGGCGTTATACCGCAAATACCGGTCTAAGAGTTTGTCAGAAATCGTGGGGCAAGAACATATCACCACGGCGCTTAATAACGCCCTAAAAAAAGGTCAGATCAGCCACGCCTACCTATTTACCGGCCCAAGAGGTACAGGCAAGACTTCCGTCGCACGAATTTTAGCTTATGAGCTCAATGGTTTGCCCTATGATGAAACCGCCACCCACCTGGATATCATTGAGATTGATGCCGCCAGTAACCGGCGTATCGACGAAATCCGTGAATTGCGCGAACGCGTCCACAACGCGCCGGCTAGCGCTAAGTACAAGGTCTACATTATTGACGAGGTTCATATGCTCACCCGCGAGGCATTCAACGCGCTCCTCAAGACTCTGGAGGAGCCGCCAGAACACGCTATTTTTATCCTCGCCACTACCGAAGCCCACAAGCTACCGGAAACAATCATCAGTCGCACCCAGCGCTACTCGTTCAAACCGATTGAACTGCAAAAAGCTATCAATCATCTGAGAAACATCGCTCAAAAGGAAAAAATTACGATCAGCGACGAAGCTCTGGATTTAATTGCCCGTCACGGCGATGGCAGTTTGCGTGATAGCACCAGTTTACTTGACCAAGTACGCAACCAGGCCGACAAAGTCAGCCTGGAGACTGTACAGCAGGCTTTGGGTATTGCGCCTGAAACCGCAGTCCAAGACATCCTAAAAGCCCTAGAATCAGCCTCCACAGAGTCATTACTGATCACCCTGGAAGACATGAAGCTCAAAGGTTACCACGCAGCCCAGGTAGCCAAGCAATTGGCTGAGGTTTTGCGTCAGCGGCTTTTAGCGAACTCTACCAATATACCGACAGAGGTTATAGGTCGTCTATTGCGAGAATTATTGGATGTCCCGACTGCCCAGGACAGCGCCCGATTGTTGGAGCTTATTTTACTAGAAGCCGTGCTGGCTATGCCCGGAAGAGAGCAGAAGGTAGGCGGTAAACGGCAGGATGTGGAAGGCCCTGAAAAAGAGGTCAAAAAAATCGAGGACAAGCTTTCTGAGTCCGTTGAGACCGCAAAACCTAAAGCCCTGACAGCCGTTGACGTTGAGTCTAAGGAACAAAAACCGGAGCTAGAAATAGTTTCCAATGCTGGTACTCAGAACTCCAGCCCCCCTTCGGGGGCGCTAAACGCAGAAAGTTGGCAACTAGTGCTGCAAGCCATTAAAGCCCGCCACAATACACTCTACAGCGTGGCTCGTATGGCTGTGCCAACCTTCCAGGATGGTGAACTTATCCTAGCCTTTAGCTTCCCGTTCCATCAAAAACGGCTGAACGATGCCAAGAACCGTCAGGTGATCAGCGACGTCATCCAGGAAACAACAGGCCAGTCGATGACTATTACGTGCATTGTCGACATCGAGGCCCGGACTAAGCCAGCCGCCGTCACCGCGCCACCCGAGCCTGATCCTTCCATTGCGACCATAAGCAATATTTTCGGAAGCGCAGAAGTAGTAGACTAGTTAACAATGGAGCCAGACCGAGGGAAAATACCGCCGCAAAACACCGAAGCCGAAGCCAGCCTGCTGGGAGCTATCCTAATTGATGCCGACGCGATTGTGAAAATCGCTGACCAAATTCACCCTGAGGACTTCTACGAAGAACGGCATCGCCGAATCTACGAAGCCGTTACACAACTATACGAAAAACATAGTCCAATTGATGTATTGACCCTGGCAGATCAGTTGAAGGGCACCGGGTTCTTGGATCTGGCTGGTGGTGCTAGTTACCTAACTGAACTGACCAACTTTGTGCCAACCGCCGCGCACGTCGAGCAATATGCTGAAATTGTGGCTCAAAAGTCTCTGCGTCGGCGCTTAATTAAAGCCAGTCAGAACATCGTTGGTTTGGGGTACGACGAAAACAAAAACCTGGCGGAGCTTATCGAGGATGCCGAGGCCCAACTATTCCAAGTCAGCCAACAACATATTAAGCAAGACATCTCAAGTATTGAGACTATTCTGTCAGAAAGTTTTGACCGGCTCGACGAACTTCACAAAGACAAGGGCAAAATCCGCGGCGTGCCAACAGGCTATAAGGATCTAGACAATCTATTGGCTGGCCTGCAGAAGTCAGACTTGTTTATCCTAGCTGCTCGCCCTTCGATGGGCAAAACTGCGTTAGCTCTAAATCTGGCGCACAACGTAGCCGTTAAGTCCGAGGAGCCAGTACTGATATTTTCACTAGAAATGAGCAAAGAGCAGCTGGTCGACCGCCTGCTGGCTATGGAGTCTGGTGTTGATGCCTGGGCGCTGCGCACTGGCAACTTAACCGATGCCGACTTTGAGAAGATAGGGCAAGCTATGGGCACCTTGTCCGAAGCCCCGATTTTTATTGATGATACGCCAGGCATTACGGTCAGTGACTTGCGTACCAAAGCCCGCCGCGAGGCCCACACCCGGCCGATTGGGTTGATTATTGTCGACTACCTGCAACTTATGAGTGGTGGTTCTAAGTTTGGCGGTGAAGGCAATCGGGTACAGGAAATTTCAGAAATCTCCAGAGGACTTAAGGGCATTGCCCGCGAACTTAACGTGCCGCTGATGGCCCTCAGCCAGTTGAGCCGCTCCGTAGAAAGTCGCAGTCCGCAAATTCCGCAGTTGGCGGACTTGCGTGAATCCGGCTCTATCGAGCAAGACGCTGATGTTGTGGCCTTCATCTACCGCGAAGATTACTACAACCC
>CAZARM010000015.1:0-1918 GCA_964487615.1 uncultured Candidatus Saccharibacteria bacterium
AAACAACTTAGCACCACCAATTATCCAAATGTCTTGATCAAATTGTTTTAAAAATTCGTGAACATCCTCAACAGCTTCAAAGCCTGGACGAAGGCTGGTCCCGTGCCTTACGACTACAAAGTTTTTACGGTTTGGTAGTGGCGTTTGCCCCAGATCACCAACGTATGTCTGATAACCCATGAGTACCGCGTGGCCGCTAGTTTTGCTGGCAAAATATTGCTTGTCTGTCACTAGTTTGACGGAGCTATGCAAGTCAGTCGGGATAAGGCCTCGATGCTCATCAATTGCGGCTATAACGCGAATCATCAGTGTTACAGTCTGTCCTTGAACACCAGTGGACGGATATGGTTGAGCAAGTAGAATGAACCGGTGACTAGTAAAAGCTTATCGGGGATTTTTAGTAGTGCCTGGTAGGCTTGGCTCGGATCTTTTATAACTATTGGTACGATAGCAGGGTTACGAGTTTTGATGTAGTCTGACAAGATATCGGCGTTAATACCTTTTTTGTAGCCATCTTGTTTGCCACTGAATTCGGTGAAAATGATGCTGCCAATCAAGGGCATCAGAGCATCCAGAGCTTCAAAAGCCCGAGGGTTAGAAACTTCTACAAACCCAGCAAGCACAGCAAATTTTTGATCTGGGAAACGGCTGGCTAGACTCACTACCAGGATTTGCATTTTTTGGCCATTGTGAGAACCATCTAAAATAATTGTATGCGGGGGCTTGTCGATAATCTCCATGCGCGCCGGTATCCGAGTGTGTGAAGCTTTTTCCCGTTGGAGCTTGGTTAATGGTTTAGCCAAAACCGCATCCACTACATTCATTGCCAAGAACCAGTTACGCCGCTGGAACAACGGTAAGTGCCTGGGGATTGATGCCGACAAAATTTCCTGAATCAACTTTAGGTCAGCCTGTTTTTCGGCAACGATGTCGTCAATTACTGCCATCACTTCTGCTTCCTGCTCATACATGAAGACTCGGTTGGTGCTACCAATGATGCCAGCTTTCTCGTAGGCGATTTGGGCCAGCGTGTCGCCCAAAATTTCGGTGTGGTCAAAGCCTATGTCTGTGATAACACACACCTTGTCGGCTCGAGTTACCATATTGGTCGCATCCTTGCGGCCACCTAAACCCACTTCGATAACAGCGTAGTCGACTTTTTCCCGGTCAAATACCCAGTATGCAAATGCTATCAAACACTCAAAATAGCTTGGACGTACACCGCTGGAGTCAACTAACGGCAGGAATTCGCTGAAGTAGGCAGCAAACTTTGTTTCGTCCAGAGGCCTCATGTTTAGCTGAACCCGCTCTAACACGCTATCAATATGTGGCGAAACGGTTAGTCCAACTTTGTGACCAGCTGCTAACAGTCCTGCTGCTACGTAATAACTTGTCGAGGTTTTGCCAGAAGTACCGGCCACATGAATAATTTTCAGGTTATTTTGAGGATTGTCCAAAGAGTTCAGGAGTGTACGCATGTTGTCTTGGTTATAGACAATCCGACCTGTTGGTATGAGTCTCTCCAACGCGGCGCTTACTTCGTGCAGATTCTTAAACTCACTCATCGGTAGCTATATTGTACTCGACTTTTGAGAGCCAACCTACTAGTGCATATGCATGGTTTCGTCGGTTGTAGTGGTGGCCGCGCAAGTGATGGCGTCTGCTTGGGTGTGTGGTATCAAGAAAGATACGACATGGAAATGAAGTTCATTAAGCCCAGCGTGAGCCATGGTGGGCACTACCGACACGTGATCATACTGCCCCTGTGCCAGATTCAAGTCTTTGAACTCCTCAGGCTTGGCGGTTAACTCATCTAGTCCTACCAGATACTCTACGGCAATAACTTTGCCGTCGTGAACGTCATAGATGGGGCCACCGGGGATGTCGGTCGGTCGAACGTACTGCTTGCCACGACCGT
>CAZARM010000015.1:2018-15988 GCA_964487615.1 uncultured Candidatus Saccharibacteria bacterium
GTTGACATGATATTAAGCTTAATCAGTTTGACCCCTTATTGTCAATGTTGTCCCCAGACGCAACAGGGGTTACTATAATGGTAATGGCTAAATTTAAGCTAGGCCAAAAGGTGCTGCTATTGCTTGTCGTCGCTTCGCTGGCGCCGCTTTTGATTGTGAATTTTCTGCTGCTTAATATTGCTGAGGGCCAATTCCGCCAGGAGGCCAACGACCGTCAGCGACTAACCGCTACCAAGACAGCTGATCAAGTTGATAATTTTTTGGGTTCTAAGGTCAACATATTGATCTTCCAGTCGCAAACCAGTGCTATTAGAAAGTTCGACGTACCAGATGTCAGCCTAAACCTGGCAGCTATGATCAAACAAGATCATAACCTGCGGCGGGTAGCCCTGGTAGATAAAAAGGGTGATGAAAAAGTTGTCGTCAACCGTGACGGTTTAGTAAAGCAGCTGACAAACGTTGCGACTACAGATTCGTTCAAGGCAACCACTTTTCTGGCTGGCAAAGAGTACATTGGTCCAGTCAGTTATGACACCCAGGGTCAGCCGCACGTTGAGATTGCCGTGCCACTGATTCGGTTTACCGAGCAACAAGACCTGACCCACTTATCGACGGCCGAACTTAGTAATTACCGTACGCCAGACGACATCCAGGGAGTACTGGTGGCTGACTTTGATTTGAGCGACTTGTGGCAATCAGTGCTTTCTACCCGCATTGGCAAGAGCGGCTATGCCTACGTGGTGGATGATAAGGGCAACTTAATTGCCCATCCTGACAATAGCTTCTTGGTTAAGCACCAAAATCTGGCCAATGTTCACCAAGTGGCGGACTTTCTGAAAGGTATCAAGGATGTCCATGAATCGATATCTGAGACTAGCGTGCCGGTGCTTAGTACCTACGAGCCCATCACCCGTACTAACTGGGCAGTTATCGTTGAAGAGCCTACCCGTGATGTGTTTGCCAGCATTACCGCGTTCTACCGCCTAGGTATTGGTATTCTGCTGGGGGCTATGCTGCTTGCCATTGGGTTAAGTCTGTTCTTCCGCAAGCGGTTGCTCGGTCCTATTCGGCAGCTGGCAGCTGGAGCTCGGCGTTTAGGGCGTGGTGAATTTACCAATAAAATCCCTGTACAGACACATGACGAGTTGGGTGAACTAGCCGAGACATTTAATAACATGGGCCAAAACATTCAGGGCCTTGTGACTAACCTGCAGACTAAGAACCTCAATCTAACCGTCGAACAACGCAAACTAGCAAGCATAATTAAGAGTGTCAGCGACGGCGTTATAGCCCTCAACCACAAACATGAAATTGTATCTATCAATCCGCCTGCTGCCAAACTAATCGGCAAGCAGCCCAAAGATCTCATAGGCCAGGCATTGGACTCTCATTTTCATTGGCAGCATGCCGGCAAACCATTTGAGCTGAACTTTAGTCAACCCGGCATTTATGTCTATGACGAGTTGGTGTTGCCCCAAGCCGATCAAAACGCCTACGTGGATTTGGTCCTGGCGGTAATTGACCAGCCAGCTAGTGATGTGGCGGCAATCATCACTGTCCATAACCTGACCCAAAGCCGAGAGTTAGAAGTCATGAAGCTGGATTTCGTGGCCATTGCCGCCCATGAACTGCGGACGCCACTGACAGTAGTACGCGGCTATTTGAATCTCATCAACACCGAGGCATTGAACCAGTTGTCGATCATGAATATTGAGAATTTGCAGCGAGCAATTGTAGGTACCGAGCAACTCAGCAACCTGATTAATAACCTACTTAATGTGTCGCGGATTGAGCGAGGCGAGATGAGCATAAGCCTGGCGAAAGTTGATCTAGCAACACTCGCCAATGAAATTATTGAGCAGCAGAGGGTTATGGCAACTCTCAAAGAACAAAAACTGCGCTATGACGGGCCAGAGAGGGGTGTTTACGTACCGGCCGACAAGTCGGCTATCAGCGAGGTTATCAACAACCTGATCAATAATGCCATGAAGTACACTCAAGCCGGAGGCGTGATAACTGTTAGCCTGCGGCCAAATGGGGATGTCATCCAAGTGGAAGTTTCTGACAACGGCCCAGGCATACCAAAAGCCGCGCAAGAGCGGTTGTTCACCAAGTTTTACCGCGTGGAGCGCAGCCTGACCACCGGTAACCGCGGAACAGGATTGGGATTGTATATCTGTAGAACTATTGTCAAACTGCATCATGGAGAGATCGGCGTCACCTCCACTGAGGACCAAGGTGCTACTTTCTTCTTCCGTTTGCCTATCTTTAATGACATCAAGAATGCTACATTATTAACAGGAACAAAGGAAATGGTCGGCGCTCATGGCTGGATTAAAAAACGTTCTACTAGTTGAAGATGATGCGATGATCCGGGATTTGTACCGGACGGTTTTGGTGCGTGATGGCTTCCATACAGAGGTTGCAGGCGATTCAGAAGAGACCTTTCTGAAGCTGAAGCAGTTCCATCCGGATGTAATATTTTTGGATATCATGTTGCCTGGGCTTTCGGGGCTGGATATCCTAAGGCAGCTGAGAACCAACCCTGAATACAACTGTCAGAATGTCAAAATAATACTACTGACTAACATCGGGCAACACAACCTAGACAACAACAAGCTGACTGATCTGGCCGACGGCTACATAGTCAAGGCCGACATCCTACCCTCGCAGCTATCGGTGATAATAAAATCCCTGGAAGACGAGCAACAACAAACAACCGGCTGAATCATGGTTCAAAATGGTACCCGTGGAGGGATTCGAACCCCCGACTTTCGCGTCCGAAGCGCGACGCTCTAATCCACTGAGCTACACGGGCATAAACTCTATCTTATAGCCTTCTAGGCTTTTTGCAATCATGCTGTATGGTTTGTCGGATTAATTTTCAGTTCTCTGCTGTGACCAGCAGGGACAATAGTTTGCGTCACTGCCGGAGCAGCTTTTAGTGGAATGTGAATAGTAAAAGTACTGCCCATGGCTTCCTGACTTTCGAACGATATGGAAGCTCCCATGTACTCGAGCATCAATTTTGTCATGTATAGGCCCAGTCCAATGCCTTCATATTCATACTTCATTACACTAGTGCCGCGATGAAATTTTGTGAATAGTTTGGCCTTCTCTAGTTCCGAGATGCCAATACCAGAGTCCTTAACGGCGATCCCTACTTCGCCGGCCAAGGCGTGAACGATGATGGCGATTTTCCCTTTGGCCGGAGTAAATTTACTTGCGTTATCTATGAGATTCCACAGAGCCGTCTGTAAATAGGTGGCCTGAACTTGAACCTTGATTTGTGTAACACCAAAGTCAACTTGTAGTACTTGCTCTTTCTTGGCCAAGTGCTGATTAATAGCGGGTTGCAAGTTAGTCAGTAAATCTCTAAGGTCGATAGTTTCTAGGCTAACCTGCAACCGGTCATGACCTTCCAGTTCGGCCACAGTCAGCATGTCGTTGGTCAGCTGAGTAAGCTGCTGGGCGTACATTTCTATAGTTTGGAGCTGCTTTTTAACCTTGGGATCAAGCGGGGCGTCACGCAGTAGATCAAGATATCCAGTAATAACCGTCAGCGGCGTCCGGAGATTATGCGAGCTAACAATTAAAAATTCGGACTTCATGGCATCGGCTTGCTTGATGGCGGCAATGTCCTCCTTTAATCGAGCGGACATGGTATTTAAGGCGTTACCCAGTTGATTAATCTCATCGCGGCTGGTTAAAGTAACCGACTGGCCGTAATCACCGGCGCTGATCGCGGCAGCTAATTGGGTCATCCGTTTTAGTGGTCGGACAAACAAAAACTCGATGAATATAACTAGCGTGCTGCCAGCCAGTATGGTAATGGCTACGGCGATTAGCAAAATGTTGTTTTGTAGCGAAGCTAGGGTAGCTTTGATCTCACCAGAATTGATGACGTAGACCATGGTGTAGCGATGTGCCCCGCTTTGCTCGATGAATGGGTAGGTCACCCGGCTGATATAGCCATCCTCGTCTAGGTCATAGATCGGTTGAAAACTAGCCGCCGCGGCCTCTGGGACTAAGACGTTAGAATCGCGATGCTGGTACAGAGTATGTCCACTAACATCGACAATGACCATGTTGGCGATGGAAGTATCACTCTCTGTGATCCGTTGGATTTGCTCATGAAGTTTTGCCACCCCTGAGTCTTGATAGAGCAGAAAGGCATCACCAATCGGCCTGGTGGACAGGCTAGCGAATGACCGGCTCTGGGTGACTAGCGACTTTTTGGACTGCTTGGTCAGCACACCGATGATGATGGGCGTCACTATGATGAATGTAACCGCCAGAAATCCAGTCACCATGAGGGTAATCTTCAGACTGATTCTGAATTTTTTGGGGCGCCAGATCATGAATTTGGGCTAACCGTTACTTTGCGGAGATGGTTCGTATGTAGCCGCCGGGTAGGACCGCAGCCGTGTCAATCGTATAGTTTAAGTTGGTGCGAGCAAAGTAAGTACTCTGGGTTTCGTAGAGAGGTATGACCGCTCCGTCGTCAACCATCAGTTTTGAGATTTGTTGCAGCAAAACCTTACGCTTAGCTACGTCAAATTCAGCGTTCGATTTGTCGAGTAAACTGTAGAAAGCAGGATTGTTGTAGCTGGTGTCGTAAACGTTGAAGGCAAACAAGTCGTAGCTGTCAATTAGGGCGCTGGCAGAACTTAGCAAGTAGGTTTGGTACTTACCGGCCGTCACGTTATCGAGCAGACCATTGAAGTCGGATGTTGGATCGGCGACGATAGTGATGCCAGCTTCGGCAGCTTCTTTTTTAAGCTCCTCGACTCCGGCGGTGTTACCGGCTTTGCCTTCGAAGCTAATCTTGATAGTCACGCCCTTAGGATAGCCAGCAGCAGTCAGCAGCGCCTTTGCCTTAGCTACGTCTCTAGTAAATGGTTTTAGGTCTGGATTGTAGCCAAAGTTGTCTTTGATAGTCAGCTGTGAAGCGGGTTCACCAACGCCACCGCTGGCAGTCATGAAGGCCTTTTGATCAATGCTCAGTAGCAGTGCTTGGCGCACAGCCAGTTTGCTGGTTGGCAGTTTAGTGTCTTTGGAATTGATCCCGATAAACTGGATGAATCCGTCATGGAGAGTAGTTTTACTATAGCCATCGACGTCAGTTAGGTCGCCACCGGACTTGTAGAGGATGTCGGATATATCAACCTTACCTTGCTTAACGGCATCAATTAGGGCCGCTTCATCGTCATAACCCTGGAAAACTACTTTCCTAACAGCTGGTTTGCCGTTGTGGTAGTCATCAAATGCTACCAGATGCAAATCTTTGTCGGTAGGCGCAACGTCAGGGTCAAACATGTATGCGCCGGTGCCCGTAAGAGCACCGTTCATTTTTGTTTCGCCTTGGACAAATAGATAGGCAAGCTTATTAAGCAAAATAGGGTCAGGAGTCTTGGTCTTGATCATGATATGATCGGCATCATGAACTTCTACACTGTCAATCGTGGTGACTAGCAGTGAGATGGTGTTCTTGTCTTTGATGGCCCGATCAATACTCTTCTGGACATCTTCGGCTGTCATGGCTTTGCCATCATGGAATTTGACATTGGGCTTAAGCTTGAAGATCCAAGTCATGTCGTCTGGTGTGGTCCAGCTTTCAGCCAATAGTGGAACGACGGTGTCTCGGTTATCAAATCCGGTTAAGCCTTCGTAGAGCTGCATGGTTGGGCCAAACGAACCAGCGGTGAAGCTTGGGTCTGGGTATAGCTTGGTAAATGGTGCGTAGGTACTGCCGATTCGGAGTTCGGCTACTTCTTTAGGTGCCTGGTCGGCTGTGACGGCTGGTTTTGCCAAATCATTCACGCGAAAATAGGCCAGTACACCACCTGCGATAAGCAGGATTAGTAGGATAACTAGTAGCAGTATGCCCTTTTTGCTCTTTTTTGGTGTGGATGAGGCTGTTAGATCGGCAGCCGGGGGAGTGGCGACAGGCGATACCGCGGGTGTTGGCGCTACGGCTGGCTTGGTTGATTTATTGGTTACCGGAACGACTGTCACGCCATCTGATGATTCTTCTTTTTCTGGTTGATTTGGATTAAATACTACAGGATCCATGGGTTTCCTTTTAGACTAGATTAGTGCTTATGGTAATGATACCATTCCCCGGCTCGACAGTACAAATCTTTGATGTTACGTCGTATACTCTGTTAGAGGAGAAGAGCCAGGCCAGTTTTTCAAACAAAGGAACTGTTTGGAAAACTTAAAGGAAGAAACGACCAGAGGGTGGAACTAAGTCAAATACTTTTGGCTTTGTGCAAGCCGACCGTCGTCTCTGACGCGCACCCGTAGCTTAGTGGATAAAGCGTAGGTTTCCGGTACCTAAGATCGGGGGTTCGAATCCCTCCGGGTGTACCAAAAAGGCGAGTTAAGAGGCAGAAGCAGTATTTCATAGGGTCAAAATTGGGGTCAAATAGCCGATTTTAGCTATGCTATGATGGCATTGATGCTCGAACGCAGAAAAGTAGTTCACCAAGATTCAAAACTAAACTGGCCGTTTAAGCTACTTCTAGCATTTATAGCCATCTGCCTAATCGCAGTTGTTCTTTATTCAATACAATCAAAATTTGCTCTTATAGTCCATGGGGAAAATGGTCGTGGGACAGTTACCTCAGAAGAGTACCTGAATAGGCATGAAACCACCAGCGTTTTAGCTGCGGAGCCAAAGAAATATCAGAACCAAGAATTTACAAGCAATAAATCGCTTCTAGATGTAACGATTCTCTTAGAGCATGTTAGTGTTGGCCAAAATGTGCCGATAGTCATCCACCAAGACGTAGATAGTGTGCAATGTTTCGTGGGAACAAAGTCTGATGTGATTCTGTCCATGGTTTCAGAACTTATAATGATCGTGTTCTTCCCTATATATTTCATGTATAAATACAAAAGTAAGAAGATAGTTGCGTTTTAAAGAGTTAGGCATAACCCAAGATTTAGTCAGGACGGTCGATTTTTTGAGTTTTCTTGGGGGCTGGTAGGGCTTTGGGTTCGCTCTGCTCTAGACTGCGTTTTAGGATATCGATGACGCTGCGCACGTGGTCTTTGCTCATACCTAGTCGGGAAATAATCATGGGCTGGCCGCTTAAGCCGGCACTCTGCATAAAGTTCACGACAACACCGTAGTCATTGGCCAGGACGTGGACCATGTCGGTATAGTGCACACGGTTCTCATTCGGCATGACAATGACTGATTTGTCCTCTTCATCGTCGCTCAAGTTCAAATCCTGTTCCTGATAACCGGCTAGTTTCCACAGCTTGGTGGCTTCCTCGTCTTTCATATCAAAGTGGCTGATGAGCAGCAACAGAATATCCTCAGCGGGGCGGGTGTCGCCACCTTCTAGGCGTTCTAGACTCGCTATTTCAATTTCAACAGCGCCAGAGACTTCGGCTAGGCTTTCTTGATTGCCTTCCCTGAGACGTTTAAGCCGAGCCCCCAATGTTTTGTATGGACGGACACTCCTCTGATCATCACTCATTGATTTTATCCTACGCCCTGAGTCCGAGCGGCACAAGCGAAAACGGGTATAATACAACAAGAAAATGAACAATACCTTCCTGCCGCAAGAAAATGTCCCCTTGAGCGCCTACTCTACCATGCGCCTAGGCGGCCCTGCTCGCTATCTGGTAGAGATCGTCAACCGCCAGCAAATCGTGGAGGCACTGACGTGGGCCGAGGAACGCCAGTTGCCGGTAATCATGATTGGTGGTGGCAGCAATATCATCTGGCGGGACGAGGGCTTCCCTGGCCTGGTATTGGTTAGCAAACTGCTGCGTTTTGAAACCAATCAGGGGGATCACAATAACTTGTTCGTGACTATGGGCAGCGGCGAGCCTTGGGACGCTGTTGTCAAAAAATGTGTCGACACCGGATTTAGTGGCCTGGAGTTTTTGTCTCTGATCCCGGGTACTGTTGGCGGTGCGCCTGTCCAAAATATTGGGGCTTATGGCCACGAGCTAGCTGACGTTCTGGTTTCTGTAGAGGCCTACGACAAGCAACTTAAAAAGCTAGTCGTAATACCGACTGCCGATTGCGGTTTTGGCTACCGGACCAGCCGGTTTAAAACGCTTGACCATGGTCGATTCTTTATTACGTCTATCACCTGCCACCTGACCAAGGCTAATCCCCAGCCTCCGTTTTATCATTTCCTGGAAGACTACTTTCAGAAACATAACATTACCGAACCTGGTCCGGCGATTATACGGGAAGCCGTGGTTGCTATCCGGGCAGAGAAATTGCCGGATCCTGCCGTAGTCGCCAATACCGGGTCATTCTTTGCTAACCCCATTGTTGATGTGCTGACTTTCCATGAGATCCAAAAAAATAACCCCAAACTATCAGACTGGCCGAGCAAATGGTTTTGGGAACAGCCGGACGGCAGCTACAAGCTAGCAGCTGGTGCACTATTGGAGCTACTGAATTTCAAAGGGCATGAGGATAGTGAGACCGGTATGAGCACTTGGCCGTCGCAGGCGTTGGTACTGGTCAATGTTCGCGCTCATAGTACGGCAGACTTACTTAAGTTCAAACAAAAGATTGTCGACGCTGTGCAGAACCAATTTGGTGTGACGCTGCAGCAAGAACCCGAACTTTTACCCTAAAGTGTCTTGGTGTCAAAGAGAGGGAATTGCGTAGCTAGGGACGACACTTCTTGCCTTATGCCCAGCAATACCGGGTCTTTGTCAGCTGCGGCTTTGAACTCTTTGACAAATGCCCGCCGTGCGTCTTTATCTTGTGGCAGCTTGTGCGACTTAACATGATCAACTACTTTAGCAATCCAAGCGGCGATCTGCTCCATTTCCGGCTCCTTCATCCCACGCGTGGTCACTAAGGGTGTGCCGAGTCGAACTCCTGATGGGTAAAAAGGTGAGCAAGGCTCATGCGGGATGGTGTTGCGGTTGGCATAGATGCCAGCTACGTCCATGGCATAGGCTACTTGAGTACCTAGCCCGTCACTGAATCCCGTTAGGTCTAATAGCATCAAATGGGTTTGGGTGCCACCACCGACTAAGTTTAGCCCGTGCGATAACAGCCCTTTAGCCAAGGCATCTGCATTCTTGCGTATCTGCCTAATGTATTGCCTATAGCCAGGCTGAGCGGCTTCTTTAGCAGCTATAGCAATCGCGGCTGTCGTGGCGTTATGTGGCCCGCCCTGCAAACCAGGGATGATGGCTGAGTCGATTTTGCTACCGAGCTTCGGATCTTTGTCTAGCCCTCTCTGGGTTACCATTATCATGGCTCCGCGCGGACCCCGAAATGTCTTGTGGGTAGTAGTCATGATGACGTCAGCATATGGGACAGGCGACGGATGCTCACCGCCCAAGATCAGGCCGGTGATATGCGATATATCTGCTACCAGCCAGGCTCCTATGTCGTCAGCAATTTCTCTGAATTTCTTGAAGTCCAGCTCAAATGGATAAGCGGTTGTTCCGGCAACGATAATTTTTGGTTTATGCTCTTCCGCCAAGCGCTTAACTTCCGTGAAATCAATCCTGGCATTATTGTCCAAGCCATACTGCACGGGGTTGAAGTACTTGCCAGAAAATGTCACCCCTGGATGGCCATGGGTCAGATGACCACCGGTTACGAGCTTTAAGCCCATCAACGTATCACCTGGCTCCATCAGCGCAAAGTATATGGCGCTATTAGCTGGCGACCCGGAATATGGCTGGACATTTACATACGGCACCCCAAACAACGTTTTAACTCTGTCCTGGGCTAGGTGTTCTATCTGGTCAATGTTTTGGTTCCCCTCATAGTAGCGGCGTTCGGCATAGCCTTCGGAATATTTGCTGTTTAGACAGGTAGCCAGCGCGGCATGGACCTCGTCCGAACAATTGTTTTCAGACGGTATCAAGCCAATCATCTCAAGTTGTCGTTTTTCTTCGGCCTTGATCAAATCCCAAATTTGCTTGTCTTTCATATTCCATTCCTCCTGCATTACATGCATAGTCTGTAAGTTCAAGTTAAAAGTAATGCTGTGGAGCGCTATATCATATACAACATTGTAACAGTGAGGAGTTTGCAACCAAAATACTTGTTATGTATACCAAGCGCGGTATAATTACAGTTCTATGAGCACTACCAATGAGAAGATCGGCAATTTAATTTACCAGATACGGCAAGAAAGAGGCTTAACCCAGGCAGCTTTTGCCAAAAAGCTCGGCACCAGCCAGTCAGCCGTCAATCGCATTGAGCATGGCCATCAAAACCTTAGCCTTGATACCTTGGGCCGCATCAGTGAAGTACTTCAAAAGCCACTCATTAGTCTGAACGAAGGCGCTATTAATTTGAGTATTGAGGGTGGTCACGAGCTACGCGGTAGCGTTACCATCAAATCCAGCAAGAACGCCGCTGTCGCCCTTCTCTGCGCTAGCCTACTCAATCGTGGCACCACTCGGTTAAAGAACGTCCCTAGGATCGAAGAGGTTAAGCGCATCATTGAGGTGCTTATCAGCATCGGGGTCAGTGTTAAATGGTTGCCAGGCAACGATCTAGAAATTAAGCCTGGCGACGTGCTGGATCTAGACGCCATGGACAAAGTTGCCGCCCGCAAAACCCGTTCAGTACTAATGTTTATAGGCCCACTGATCCACCTCTACACTGATTTCAAGATCCCTTACGCCGGTGGCTGCGAGCTTGGCCGTCGCACAGTATTGCCTCACCTGTATGGGCTGGAGGAGTTTGGCGTAGATATCTTCACCAAGTCCGGCCACTATCATGTAACGGCCAACCCGCACCCCCCCGATCGCCCGGTCGTTTTGTACGAGTCTGGTGATACCACCACCGAGAATATTCTGATGGCTGCAGCTGCTCTAGAAGGCGAAACGGTAATCAAAATGGCCAGCGCTAATTATATGGTCCAGGACTTATGTTTCTACTTGCAACGCCTAGGTGTCAAGATTGAGGGTGTTGGCACTAGCACATTACGAGTTACGGGCGTCAAAAATATCAAGAAGAACATTACCTACTCCCCAAGCGAAGATCCGGTAGAGGCGATGACCTTTATCTCTGCCGCAGTGACAACCAACTCCAGCATTACTGTTCGCCGGGCACCAATTGAATTTTTGGAACTAGAGCTACTAAAGCTCGAAAAAATGGGCCTGAGCTACGAGCTCAAAGATCATTACAAAGCCGAAAACGGCAGGACAGATTTAGTTGATTTGCTGATCCACAAACACAACGGAAGCTTAATAGCGCCTAAGGATAAAATTCACCCTAACATCTTCCCTGGCCTCAATATCGATCACCTGCCCTATTTTGTGCCAATGGTTGCCGTGGCCCGCGGCCGAACGCTGATCCACGACTGGGTTTACGAGGACCGGGCGTTAATGTACACCGAGATGAAGAAAATCGGTGTCAACCTAGAGCTAGCTGATCCACACCGCGTTTACATTGAGGGCCCGACTAAGTTCAAGGCCGCTGACCTAGTTTGCCCTAGCGGCATCCGTCCGGCCGTAATGCTACTAATTGGTATGTTGGCGGCCCCCGGCACCTCGATGCTCAGAAATGTCTACACCATTAACCGTGGCTACGAAGACCTGGCTGAACGTTTGAATTCTTTGGGCGCCAAAATCACCGTCCTGCACGAGCTTTAGCTGTTAGTCAGTCATCGATCTTTTGGCTTAAATCATTGCTGATGGGGTAACCCTTGTTGGCATTTAATATGTCAGCATTTTCCTCAAATATATTCTTAGCGCGGAAGCGTGAAACATTAAACGATTGCCACGGGCTGTCGCGCTCTTCTAACAGGTGATATTTGTTATAGAAGCTACTGGCAGTACTTTTTTGGACGTCAGGGTTAGGGTTAGTCAGCAGCTGGCTCACATTGGGAACAGCGTCAAGCGACAAGGTGTGCAGATAGTACATATCAATTTTGCCGGTCCGCTCAAAACGCTGGATGTTTTCACGGGCAATGACGGCATCTGGATTTAGCAGGTTGATGAGCGACAAAAACGCGATGATCGATAAAAATACTTGAAAGGCAAATTGGTTTGGCCGACGTTCCCGAATAATGTGAATCAGCAGCAGCCCAAATATAACCGCCAACCAGCCAATAAATAAGTGGCTATACAAGCGCAATACCGTAAAGCCATAGGTCTGCTCATACAGTTGTAAGCGTTTGTGGGCTGACAGCATGATGACCAGCACCTCGACAATTAGCAAGCCACTCAGCCACATATAGACGACTTTCTGCTTCAATGTTTGACGCAATGCTGAACTATGTACAATCAGTAGCAGTACCAGGGTTATAACCGCTACAAAGATGAGTTCAAAGAAACCTTTGCGGGCATAATCAGCATAAGTCAGCCCGGTAGACGTAACGTTTCGTTCGCCACCGAACAAGTAGGTCACCTGAATGAGCACAAATATCAAGAACAGAGTGGCTACCGAACCTAAAACAATCGATGATTCCACGGCACCCAACCGCACTTTAGCGTCTTTGGCTAGCTCAGTTTCTTCGGTAGAGGAGTGAGTAAAGATCAGTGTATACGCGCCAACAAATAGCGAGGCGACAGTGGCGATCAATAGTAGCCGAAATATTAACTCCGGTGCGATATTGAAATCAAACAGTGATCCTACGTAGCGCTTAAACACTGCGTCGGCGGAGGAGAAAAGTAGTAGAAAAATCAACAAAAATGGCAGGCTCAACAAAATACCTCGCACCACCGGAACAACCTTGTGTTTCTGCAGCCCGCTCTGGGCACGGGTATCTACTAGCCGCCTCAGGAATGCAAAGAAGGCTTCAATAATTGACAGCGGCAAGCGTATGGTTTTATTTACATATTCTTTGACTGTAAATTCATGAAGCTTTGCATGAGGCCGAAGCGCCAGTAGCATAACCATCAGCAACAAATAGAAGGAGAAGACGTAATCCACGAAAAGCAAAAAGCCACTTGTACGAATAAATGTCATGGCCGAGAAGAACAGAACTAGTGGAGCGATAAATAATATCGTTCGGTTGAGTACCTGACGATAGTAGGCCGCCAGCCAATACGTAATAACCAAAATCAGGGCGTTATACAAAAGGAACGATACGCCCGGTAGCTTGTTGTAAAACAAGTAGTCAAATGAAAAACCCAAGAGGAGCGAAGCCAGGACAACAGCAACTATTTTCCGCTTCATGTGCTAACTATTATACCCTACTCTGCTGACCAAACTGGCAACTACTATTCTTCTTCGCCAAAGGCTTTTTCTAATAACCCATCGACAACTCTCTTGGGGTATCGGCGGTGACCACCCGGAGTCCGTGTAGCTCCCGGGATCATGTCTTTCTTCGCCCAGTTAAGGACTGCCCGGGGTGAAACACGAAACATTTTGGCAACTTCTCCGGTTTTCAGGAGTATATCTTCGTTTTCTTCGGGCACTTGTTGGGTTGTTGCTGCCGTAACATCTTCAATTGCGGGTTCGATCTCCGGTCTCTCTCCACTGGCACCATCCGGATGTTCCATGATTCCCCTCCTCTATCTACACTTTGTAACTGGTTTGTCACAGACTTGCAAGCAGTAGCACAACAAAAACCACGTTGGCTAGGTATTATGTAAGCAGTTTGCTATAATCACCCCTGTTAGGTTTTTGTAGTTTCCAGTTTACCAAACCAAGCAGCTTGCCTGCTGTTTGGGGAACTGAGAGGAAGAAGCGACCAAAAGGTGGAAGAAGACAAATACTTTTGTCTTCTGCAAGCCGACCGTCAATTCTGACGAGCGGGATTCGTATATCGGTTTAATATATCAGTTTTCCAAACTGAGGAGACCAGTTCGACTCTGGTATCCCGCACCAGCTCATTCGATAGCTGCGGCCTCCGTAAATTGCTCTAGGGCAATTTACTTTCAGCTTTCGTATCGAGCCTCCCTCCTTCCGTTTCGCGAATCCTCTCGCAAAACGGGTTGAAGAAGCGAACAGTTTACCAAACCAAGCAGCTTGCCTGCTGTTTGGGGAACTGAGAGGAAGAAGC
>CAZARM010000016.1:0-15829 GCA_964487615.1 uncultured Candidatus Saccharibacteria bacterium
CACAAACTGTCAGTCAAAACGAAGTTCTTGATAAAGGATGAGGTCTAAACTCATGAAAATTATCGAAATTCGCAAACTATCGACATCAGACTTGACCAGTGAGAGTACCAAACTCCGCGAGGAAATTGTAGAGTTGAGGCGTCGTTTGTCTATGGGTGAAGCCCAAAACGTCCGCACCCTACGCAACAAGCGCAAGGATCTGGCTCGCATGTTAACCGTATTAAGTGAACAACTAACGAAGGAGGCCGTGTAATGAGTGGACAACGAACAATTCCTGGTTACATCAATCCTGAGTTCCGTTCTGTAGTAATGAAAGAAGAAAGTGGTGAAGTAGTGATTCGTAGTGTAACAGATGTAATTTATGCAATGGCTGGATCCCAGGGGGGAGAGCCCGAGAGTCCGATTCATTCGGACCCCGGCGCGTTGAGGGGGGATGTTCCCCCTTCAAGAACCGAGCGGAGCGAGGTTTTATAATGGCTAAGTCATTCATTGGGATGGTATCGTCCGATATCGCCGACAAGACGATTGTCGTTACCGTGCTGACCCGTAAAACCCATCCTATCTATAAAAAACAGTACAGTTCGAGCAAGAAATTTATGGCTCACGATGAAAAGAATGAAGCCAAACTGGGTGACCAAGTAGAGATTGTAGAAACAAAACCACTCAGCAGGCGCAAACGCTTTGCCTTGCAGAAAGTGGTTGAGCGTGCCGCCATTCGTCACACAGAAGACGAATCAGTTACGGCTTCTTTGCAAGCACCTGTCAAAGAGAAGCCTGCCGCTAAACCGAAAGCCGTCAAGAAACCAAAAGAAGAGGCCGAGTCATGATAAGCCAAGAGTCCCGTCTGGGCGTCTGTGATAACTCTGGAGCCAAAGAAATTCTTTGTATCCGCGTGTTAGGTGGCACACGCCGGCGCTATGCTCGTGTCGGTGATGTTATTGTGGCGACCGTTAAGGAAGCTAACCCGACCGGTACCGTCAAACGCAAGTCAGTAGTTCGTGCTGTAGTCGTCCGTACTCGCGATTCCATCCGCCGCAAGGACGGCTCAACCATCAAGTTTGATGACAACGCCGCTGTAATTATTGGTGAAGATAAACTACCTAAAGCTACCCGCATCTTTGGTCCCGTCCCCCGTGAACTACGCGATATGGGTTATGCCAAGATCATCAGCCTAGCTCCGGAGGTACTCTAATATGGACCGTACTGTATATAAGATCCGGCTTCAAAAAGGTGACACTGTTGTTGTGCGTGCCGGCAAGTACAAAGGCCAAAGCGGCAAAGTGATTGCTACCCACCCTACACTCAATAAGGTGACCGTTGAAGGCATTAATATTGTCAAAAAGCATCAGAAGCCCAACCGCGAGCATCCCCAAGGCGGAATCTTGGAAATCACTAAGCCCATGGATGTCAGCAAAGTTGGAATCCTAGATCCCAGCACTAAGAAGCCAAGTCGCATCGGCTATAGCATCGATAAAGACGGCAAGAAAACCCGTAATTATAAGAAATCCGGAAAGGAGATCAAGTAATGGCTACCGCAACTACACCAAAAAAACCAACAGCGAAACCCAAGAAAGCCTCTGCTCTGGCTTCTTCTAGATTGAACGCTCTGTACCGCAGCACTTACGCCAAGGAACTTCAGAAGGACTTGAAGCTCAAGAACGCTCACGAAGTCCCTAGACTAGAGAAGATTGTTTTGAACGTTGGCCTTGGCCGAGCGAAGGACGACAAAAAGCTCCTAGAAGTAGCTACTACAACGCTACGCAAGATTACCGGTCAACAGCCTGTCGAGACAATTGCTAAGCAGTCAATAGCTGGCTTTAAACTGCGAGAAGGTAACAAGATTGGCCTTAAAGTTACCTTGCGTGGTGATCGTATGTATGAATTTATGGACCGTCTAATTAATGTTGTGTTGCCACGTCTGCGCGATTTCCACGGCGTAGCTATCAAAGCTTTCGATAAATCCGGCAACTTTAGCCTGGGTCTAGTAGATCAGTCAGTTTTCCCAGAATTAACGTTTGAAGAAACCACTACTGCTCATGGCTTGCAAGCTGTATTTGTCATCACCTCTGACGGGCCAGCCCATTCCAAAGCGTTACTAGAAAAATTTGGTATGCCATTTGAAAAAGTTCAGGGCCAACCCGCAGAAAAGGAGCAGAAGTAATGGCCAAGAAATCATCGATCGCCCGCGATCTAAAGCGACAGAAAATGATCAAGAAATACGCCGCTAAAAGAGCTGAGCTCAAATCCCTCAACGACCGCGAGGGTCTACACAAGCTGCCCCGGAACAGTTCAGCAACCCGCTGGAAGAACCGCGATATCATGACCGGTCGTCCTCGTGGCTACATGCGACAGTTTGGCTTATCCCGCATTACCTTCCGTGAACACGCCGTCAAGGGTGAAATCCCCGGCATAACGAAATCGAGCTGGTAAGGAGAATATTATGTCTAGTACAACCACCGACCCTATCGCCGACATGCTAGCCCGTATTCGTAATGCCATAGCTGTCAACAAACACGAAGTCAGTTTGCCGCACTCTAAAGTCAAAGAAGCCGTGGCTCGATTGCTTGTAGACCGCTCTTTCTTAGACAACGTCAAGGTAGAGGATGCCAGTGTTGGCAAAAACATGACTATCACTATCAACCGTCCTGAGTCTGACGCTCGCATTACCGAAATTGTCCGTTTGAGCACTCCTGGGCGCCGTGACTACCGACGTTCCGATAACATTCCGACTGTCAAACGCGGACGCGGATTAGTTGTCGTCAGTACCAGCAAAGGCATCATGACCGGAGCTGAAGCCAAGCGCCAAAAAGTTGGTGGCGAATTAATCTGTAAGGTCTACTAAGAAAGGATCGTATGAGTCGTATAGGAAAACTACCGATACCAGTGCCCAGCGGCGTGACAATCACTGTCGACCCCTCGATGATCACCGTTGCCGGCTCGAAGGGCACACTGTCTCAATTCACGATGCCTGGCATTACGGTTAAACAAGAAGGCGACGAAGTACTTGTTACTCGTGTCAATGACGAAGCCATTAACCGTGCCAAACACGGCCTAATGCGCACTCTGGTAAGCAATATGATTACTGGCGTATCGACTGGTTTTACTAAAAAACTAGAAATTAATGGCGTTGGTTTTCGTGTGGCGCTAGCGGGCACCGGGCTGAAACTTAACCTAGGATTTTCTCATGATGTTAATTACGCGTTACCTCCGGGCGTAACAGCTACCGTTGAACAAAACATCATCACGATAACTGGTATTGATAAGCAGCAAGTTGGTCAAGTGGCCGCGGAGATCAGAGCATTGAAGAAACCCGAGCCCTATAAAGGTAAAGGCATCAAGTATGTCGGGGAACGCATTTTGCGCAAGTCCGGCAAGTCAGGGAAGGACAAGTAATGAATAGATTAAACCGCATCAAAGAAAATTTGGCTCGCCGCAAGAACCGCGTTCGCAGCCAGATTACTGGTACCTTGGAACGTCCTCGACTTAGTGTCCACATCAGTAACCGCCACGTCAGTGCTCAGATCATTGACGACACGGCTCATAAAACTTTAGTGGCTATTACTACCGTTGGTTCCAAGAGCGATGACCGTACAATGTCTGACAAGGCTATCTGGGTCGGCTCTGAAGTCGCCAAAAAAGCTAAGCAAGCCAAGATTAAGACCGTAGTGCTTGATCGTAATGGCAAGCTGTATCATGGACGCGTAAAAGCTTTGGCCGACGCCGCTAGAGCAGAAGGACTGGAGTTCTAATATGCCACCTAACAACAATCGTGACCGCTCGCGCTCCCCGCGGAGTGCAATGCCTACAGAAGAAAAACAGTATGACGAACGCGTCGTCCACATTGACCGCGTAGCTAGAGTCGTTAAGGGTGGCCGTCGCTTCCGTTTCCGTGCTCTTGTAGTGGTCGGTGATCACAAAGGCAAAGTTGGTATTGGTATTGCCAAGGGTGCTGATGTTACCACGGCCATTTCCAAAGCCGTCGAGGTTGCCAAGAAAAATCTAGTAAAAGTTGCTTTGTACAAAGGCACACTGCCGCACGAGGCTGATGCTAAAGTCGGAGGTGCGCGCATCTTGATCAAACCTGCTTCACCGGGTACTGGCTTGATCGCTGGCGGTGTTGTCCGCATCGTCCTGGAAGTGGCTGGGGTCAACAACGTCTTGAGCAAATCTTTAGGTTCAACTAATAAGATCAACACTGCCTACGCGACACTTGCGGCTTTGCAGAGCATCACACCCCACAAAGACTGGGTGACCACCAAATCTGCCAATACCGACAAGCAAGCTAAAACCGTGAAAGCTAAGGTGGCCGCATGAAATATCACGAATTAACTGCTTCCAAGCGCAAATCTTCTAACCGTGTCGGTCGCGGCATTGCCGCAGGTGGTGGCAAAACCGCTGGTCGCGGTACCAAAGGCCAAAACTCCCGTACTGGCGGTCATGTCCGCCCCGGGTTTGAAGGTGGCCAAAACCCCCTCTACATGCGCTTACCTAAGCTACCTGGCTTCAGTTCCAAGAGACCAAAGATCGAAGTAGTTTACACCAATCAGTTGGATGCCCTAGCCGGGAAGACGATTGACAATGCAGCTTTGGCGGCTGCGGGTATTACAACCAGTCCGTACGTTAAGGTCAAGCTGGTCGTCAAAGGTGAAGTCACCAAGAAAACTACTGTCAAACTCCAGGCTGCCAGCGCAGCTGCTATCAAGATGGTTCAGTCGTCTGGCGGCAACTTCTTAGCCACAGCTCAGGTCGGCCGCACTGCCAAATCAAAACCTGACGATAAGTAGCCCTAGAGATGTTACTCGGCGGCAAAACACGTTGAATACATTGAAAACTGAAAATTACTCATACTGTGTTTTAATAAAGACGATATAAGGGTTATATAAAAGATGAGCTGGAAGCTAATTTGGAAGTCATTACGAAACGCTGACATGCGTGGCCGCATCTTGGCGGTACTGGGCATGCTGTTCATTTTCCGGGTTCTTGCACACGTGCCTATTCCGCTTAGCGACACCCAGACACTGCGTCAAATTCTAGACAACCTATTTACTGTCGATAGCTCCCAATTGCTGAGCTTTCTGAATATTGCCTCTGGTGGAGCGTTAGCGAACTTCTCGATCATGATCGTGGGCCTGGGGCCTTACATTAATGCTTCCATCATCATGCAACTGCTGACTAAGGCCATACCAAAGCTCGAAAACCTTCAAAAAGAAGGCGAATTTGGCCGCAAGAAGATCAATCAGTACACCCGCATATTAACGTTTCCGCTAGCGATTATTCAGTCAGTTGGTGCCATTTACTTAGTACGACAAGCAGCGGTGCAGGTTGGTGGTATCGGCGACATCACTGCCGGCATCGGTATTGCCCAGTGGGTACTGATGGTCTCGGCCCTAACCGGTGGCGCGATGCTACTGATGTGGCTCGGAGAATTAATCACCGAGCAGAGCGTGGGCAATGGTATTTCGCTGGTTATCACCGTTGGTATTGTCAGCCAATTACCTAAAACTATTTCTAGTATTGGCCACTCTGTGTTCTCATCTGGAAGCAGCTTTGAGTTGCTTGGCAAACACATTAACTATAACCGTACCCAGGCTTTCTATGGGGCTTTGATTACACTAGTCGCTCTAGTTGTCACAGTGCTGATTGTGAAGCTGAATGAAGCTTCTAGGCAGTTGACCGTTCACTATGCCAAACGGGTTCAAGGTAACCGAGCATATGGTGGTGTCACTACCTCGCTACCCATCAAGCTTATTACCGCCGGCGTAGTGCCAATTATCTTCGCTGTGGCATTTTTGAGTGTCCCAAGCTTCGTTGGTCAGATCCTGCAAGGCACTGGCAGCGCCCATCTGCACACCATTGGGGTGCATTTGTCTAAGTGGTTTGCTAGCCCTTCCGCCCAGAGCTGGGCTGTTGGTGGCTGGACTCCATACATCTATCCCGGCGTGTACTTCTTGCTGGTATTTGTATTTACCTTCTTCTACACCAGTATCGCCTTCAATGCCAAGGAGATTGCCGAAAATCTACAAAAACAAGGTGGCTTCCTGGAGGGCGTTCGCTCAGGACTGCAAACTGAGAAGTATTTGACCAAAGTAGTCAATCGCCTAACCTTATTTGGCGCCCTATCGCTTGGTTTGCTAGCGTTGTTGCCTATCGCCGGCCAACGCTTTATCAGCACCAACATCGCTATCGGTGGTACCAGTATCCTCATCCTTGTCTCTGTAGCTCTAGAGACCTTGCGTTCCATAGAATCCCGAGCACTGATGGTCACCTACGACCAGTACGAACAGCCTGACTATTTCACTGATCAGGAAGCTGCATTACCTTCTAAATCCCGGCGTCGGTTCGGTCTTTTTGGGCCGCGTTCCAAAACAGATAAGAAAAAGTCATAAAACCCTTTACAATTTGTTGTATAATTTGGTATACTTAACCCTTGTTATACATTTATGGCCAAGAATAAGGAAGTTATCGAGCTCGCGGGCGTAGTAAATGAGGCCCTCCCTGGGACTCAGTTCCGAGTAGAACTCGAAAACGGTCATAAAATTATAGCCCATGTCGCCGGTAAGATGCGGAAACACTACATTCGCCTCGTGCCTGGAGACAGCGTTACGGTAGAATTGACTCCTTATGATCTTACTAAGGGTCGGATAACGTACCGCAAATCATAAATTATTAAGCAGTGAGTCATTACCACTAGGAGGTGTGATCCGCATGAAAGTGCGTGCGAGTGTGAAAAAGATTAGTCCCGACGACAAGATAGTCCGTCGTAAGGGGCGTTTATACGTGATCAACAAATTTAAGCCGCGTCACAAGCAGAGGCAGGGCTAAAATGCGTAGAAAGTATAACGTAAAAAGTATAACGGCCAAGACAGGGCTCCTGCAGCCATGCGTTATACGTAATACGAACTACGTACTACTGAAACCGGAGGTTTCGTAATGGCTAGAATTTCCGGCGTAACCATTCCAGACGGCAAGCAGATCCAAATCGCTTTGACGTATGTTCATGGTATTGGACCTAAAACCAGTCAAACTATATTATCATCAGCTAAGATTGACCCGACTGTTCGTGCCAAAAACCTGACTGACTCTGAAATCTCCCGTATTCAAGAAACTATTAACGACAACTACACGGTTGAAGGCGAACTACAACGTATTGTTGCTGGCAATATCAAGCGACTTAAGGACATTGGCTCTTATCGTGGCTTGCGCCATAAAAGCAGCTTACCTAGCCGCGGTCAGCGCACCCGCACTAACGCCCGTACCCGTCGTGGCCGCAAGATAGCCGTTGGTGGTGCTCAACCTAAATCAGCCACTAAGACCTAAAAGGGCCAATACTATGACAGATAACGTAACCACTACCACACCAGAAACCACAGAAGCCACGACCACCGAAGCTGTGGTGACTCCAGCTGCTCCGAAGCGCAAGAAATCCAAGCGCTCAGTGCCTTTTGGCCAGATGCACGTACTAGCTACTTTCAATAACACAATCGTAACCTTTACCGACCCCCAGGGTGGCGCTTTGGCCTCCGCTAGCGCAGGCGGCTGCGGTTTCCGTGGCAGCAAGAAAGGCACCGCCTATGCTGCTCAAGTCGCAACCGAGAAGGCTGGCCAAACCGTCAAGCAGTCTTACGGACTCAGCAAAGTCGATGTTTTCGTTAAAGGTATCGGTCTGGGACGTGAGGCTGCTGTCCGCACCCTGGCGAACCTAGATATTCACGTTGAAGCTATCCGAGACGTTACCGGCGTACCCCACGGTGGTGTTCGCCCTAGGAAGGCAAGGAGAGTCTAGCCATGGCACGAGATTTAGGCAGTATTGTTAAAATGTCCCGTCGTGAAGGCTACGCCCTTCACCCTAAGGCACACAAAGCTTTAGTTAAGCGCACCGCTGTTCCAGGTGCTAACCCTGGCGGCCGCGGTCAACGCAACAAACCCAGCCAATATAGTTTGCAGTTGCGTGAGAAACAGAAAGTCAAACGCCTCTACGGCTTGCTGGAGCGTCAATTCGCTAATTTGATGGATGAGGCAACTCGTCGTGAGGGTCAAACTGGCGAGATGCTACTGCAATTCCTCGAACAACGCGCTGATAATGCAGTCTATCGTGCCGGCCTAGCTCCATCACGTCGCGGTGCTCGGCAGCTTATGACCCATGGCCACTTCATGCTAAACGGCCGGCGTGTCGACATCCCGTCCATTCGTCTAAAGGCTGGTGATGTCTTGTCGGCACGCGACCACAGCAAGCAAACCGAATACTTCAAGAAGCTCGATGATGTCAGCCCAGCGCCCTCAGAATTGCCTGGTTGGTTGAAAGTCGATCGTAAGAAACTGTCAGTAACCGTTACGGGATTGCCAACTCGGGAAGAGGCAGAACCGGACATCAATGAACAATTAATTGTGGAATATTACTCACGCTAAGGGAGGCACCAGGAAAATCACTATGTCAAAACTAATTCATACCCCAAATCTAGTCAAAGTCGACGACCACTCTAGCACTAGCGCAACATTCCAGATTGAGCCATTGCACTCTGGCTACGGCATGACGCTCGGCAACAGCTTGCGCCGGGTTCTGCTTTCCAGCATCGCTGGAGCAGCTATCACTAGCTTTCGTATAGAAGGTTCCACTCACGAATTTACTACTGTTAAAGGAATCAAGGAAGACGTCGTTGATATTATGCTCAACCTTAAAGGCGTCCGTTTCCGCGTTTTTGGTGCAGAAAACCAAACCTTGCGTATTGCTAAAAAAGGCAAAGGTCCAATAACTGCCAAGGACATTCAACTCAATGCAGATGTCGAAATCGTTAATCCAGACCATGTAATCTGTACTATGGATGACGACAAATCCACACTGACCATGGACCTAGTTGTAGAGACGGGCCGTGGTTACCGCACGATTGAGGAAGTCACCGCCAAGAAAAACACTGACATGATTGCCCTAGATGCCATCTTCAGCCCAGTGCTGCGGGTCCGCTATAAGGTGGAAAACACCCGTGTCGGCCAGATGACTGACTTAGACAAGCTGCTAATAACTGTCGACACAGACGGTTCTATTACGCCTCAAGACGCGTTTGAAGAAGCCGCTGCCATACTGGTCAACCAGTACACAGCATTAGCTGGTCAAACTCGTGTCGAAAACGCCGCACCATTGAGTGCTGGCGGTGATGAAGGCTTAGGCAGTGATGGCGAAGAACCAGCAGAGCTAATGACATCAATCGAAGACCTCAATCTCTCAGCCCGCACCACCAACGCGCTAATCAACAACGAAATTCACACTCTCAAAGATTTGTTTAGTCTGAGCGATTCAGAACTGCGCGAACTTAAAGGTTTTGGCAGCAAAGCGCTAGACGAAGTTAAAGAAAAGCTAGCGGAGTTGGAGCTCTAACAATGCATCGCCACGGATACAAAGGTAGAAAATTCCACCGCGAACGCGACCAACGCCGTGCGCTGGTAAAGGGTTTGGCCGATTCACTCGTAAAATACGAGTCGATTGAAACCACCCTGCCAAAAGCCAAAGAAATTGTTCCGTACATGGAGAAACTAATCACCAAAGCCAAGAAAGGTGATCTGCACAACCGCCGTCAGATTATTTCCAAGCTTCAAACCATTGAAAGCGCACATAAATTGGTAGATGAAATCGCCCCCAAGCTCGGCAAACGCTCTAGTGGACATCTGCGTATCGAAAAGCAAGGTAACCGCCGAGGCGACAACGCTCCACTGGCCAAAGTCAGCTTCGTGGATGATCTAACTCAGGCTCCAGTTGCTGCTCCCGCCGCAAAGTCAGTCAAGTCAGTGACTAAACCAGCGCTCAAGAAAACGACGGCGAAGAAGGAGGCCAAGTAATGAAGACTTTCAGCGCCAAACCTAGCGACGTAACCCGCACTTGGTACGTTGTCGATGCCTCTGAAGCTCCTCTAGGCCGCTTGGCTACCAAAGTAGCCACATTGCTGACCGGTAAGGGCAAACCACAGTTCACCCATCACATTGATACGGGAGACTACGTCATCGTTATAAACGCTGACAAACTAGTCGTCACCGGCGGCAAAGAGTCCAAAAAGATGTACTACCGCCACTCCGGCTACCCAGGTGGACTCAAGGAAGCCACTTTGCAGAACGTGCTGGATACTGACTCCACACGAGCCGTGATTCAAGCAATTCGTGGCATGTTACCCGTTAATAAACTACGTGATGCTCGTTTACTCCGTCTCAAGGTCTATAAAGGTGCAGACCATGGACACGAAGCCCAGAAACCCGTTACGCTATCACTAAAGGAAGGTAAATAACATGGCCGCCGCTCACTATCACTACGCTCTAGGTCGCCGCAAAAGCGCTACCAGCCGGGTGCGCTTAAGCAACGGCAAAGGCCTGATGACTATTAATGGCAAAGACGTCAACGAATACCTAGCCGGTAGCAAGTACCTGCTGCATGAACTACAGAAACCTTTTGCCGCCCTAGAGATGGAAAGTAAGAAGTTTGATATCACTGCCGTTGTATCTGGCGGTGGTGTAACTGGCCAAGTTGACGCCATCCGTTTAGGCATTTCCAAAGCCCTGGTACTGATGAACGAGGACCTCAAAGGCACCTTGCGCCGCGCCGACCTACTAGGCCGTGACCCTAGAGAAAAAGAACGCAAGAAGTTCGGCCAACCAGGCGCCCGCAAACAACGCCAGTTCACTAAGCGCTAGACAAGCTTCTACGTTGATTACCGCCAGCAATTTAAATTAAACATTTGAGTTGTTGGTTGTTATACTCAGTTGCAGGAGTGAATCATGTCAATACTTGATAAAATGCAAGAAGTTGGGACAAAGGTAGAAGTTGCCGAGTGGGAAACAAGCATAACAGGGATGGACTTTGAACTAGCTCATATTGAGCTTGACCCTGAGCTTGCCAAGTTTCACCCAGATTTAAAAGCTGATAAAGAGACTCTGGAGCAAAGCATTGATACTTTATATACAGCAGCTAACGCTGGTTACTGGTTGGCGAAATGGTTTGTCTTTGCTGCTGCTAGAAATCAAGTTATGAGCGCTCGTAATATAGGCGAACCTATTGGCGCCCTCCCTGAGTCACTTACTGTTATGGATCATGAGCTTCGTGCATATGAAAGAGAAGCGGATTGGAGAGATCAGCAACGGGCTCCGCTGGATAGAGTAGCAGCACTAAGAGGACTTGATGACTCGCTAGCCTTAATCGAGCTTACTATTGAAGATGTCAAGAACGGCTTTATCGGTACCGAGTAATAACTTTGGCGACACATGGTATGTTAACGGATTTATTGGTTTTTGCGGTTAGCGTTATGTCGCTGAGCGCTTTTATAGTTGCATACTTATCCAATTCACGATCATTGCTTGCCGTTGCTATAGTTGTAGCCCTACTTACAACTGGCTATATTCATACGCACTACGGCTTATCCCGTGCGGCAATTCATGCAGTTCTATTGGCTGGGTTTGGGCTAGGGGGTGCGAAACTGATCAAGGCTAGGCTATAATTTGACCGATTAGGGAGAATTATATGCAGAACCCAAGATTGTCCAGTCCTCTATGAAACTAAGACAATCCTGGCGAGAAGCTATATAATAGCTGTAATGAGTAAACCGGTTATCCTGACAGGGCTACGAGCTAATAGTGAGTTTCATATTGGGAGCTATTTGGGGGCGATTCTGCCCATGGCAGAGCTTCAGCAGGCGCATGCTGGCAAATACCAGGTTAATATGTTTATCCCCGACTTACACTCCTTTACTACGCCTATCGACCACAACAAGTTGTACCAGCAAATTTTGGATAATTTGAAGCTGTTTGTGGCTGGTGGGCTAGATCTGGATAAGGCAGACACTTATATATACCGCCAAAGCCATATTAATGCTCATTCTGAACTGGCTTGGATACTCAGTTGCTTTACCTACATGGGCGAGCTGAGCCGCATGACACAGTATAAGGAAAAGTCAGAAGACCAAGCCAATCAAACAGTAGGTCTGTTCAATTACCCGGTCCTCATGGCCGCCGACATCTTGTTGTATGGGGCAGAGTGGGTGCCTTTAGGTGATGATCAACAGCAACACCTAGAATTAGCCCGTGATTTAGGATTACGCCTAAACAATAAGTTCGGTGAACTATTTAAACTGCCTAATGAATGGAAGAAACAACTAGAGTTCATGG
This sequence comes from uncultured Candidatus Saccharibacteria bacterium, assembly GCA_964487615.1. Taxonomy (GTDB): domain Bacteria; phylum Patescibacteriota; class Saccharimonadia; order Saccharimonadales; family CAZARM01; genus CAZARM01. Next base: position 12,139 of record CAZARM010000016.1, read on the forward strand.
GCCGGGACAAAGGCGTTAGGATTCGTTCCTTGCGCAACCCGGAAAAGAAAATGAGCAAGTCAGTTGATGACCCAGCCGGTACGATTTTGCTAAGCGACAAGCCCGAAGAGGCCGCCAAGAAAGTGATGAGCGCTACAACTGACTCGGTGGGCAAAATCCATTTTGACTGGCAAGCGCAACCGGGGATAACAAATTTACTTCAAATGTTGGCATTATTGACCGAAACGCCACAGGCCGACGTTACCGCCCAGTGGAGTGGTAGATCGAGCTACGGCGAGCTCAAGGCCGCAGTAGCGAGCGCCGTTGAAAAGTTTTTGACTGATTTGCAAGTCAAATTAAATACAGTGGACGAGCAAGCTATCCTAGCTAAGCTGGAGACTTCTGAGACGGCCATGAACGACGTCGCCAACCAAACCTTACTACGGGTCCAGAAAGCCGTCGGCCTGCGCCCTAACTAGCATCATGGCTCATACGATAGATATCACCCCGGAGCTGGCAGGCAAACGGGCCGATGTGGTGGCTACCGAGGCTTTGCCAAGCTTAAGCCGAGCCTACGTCCACAAATTATTTGAGTCCGGCAAGATTACCATTAACCAGCAAACAGAAAAAGCTGGCTACAAGCTGCGCACCGGCGATGCTGTGTCGATTGATTTTGACGTCGCTGAGCTAGAAGCTATTCCGGACATTGATATGCCTATCATTTATGAGGACGAAAATGTGTTGGTTGTGGATAAGCCCGACGGGGTCATTAGCCACGCACGGGGTAAATTTTGGAACGAGGCATCAGTTGCTTCGTTTGTAAGACAAAAGACAAACCAGGAGGGTGAACGAGCCGGAATTGTTCACCGCTTGGACCGGGTCACCAGCGGGGTCATGATTTGCGCTAAGAACGCCGAGACACTGAGCTTTCTTCAGAAGCAGTTCTCTCAGCGTAACGTCAAGAAGATATATAAAGCTATTGTCAGTGGCCACTTGAGGCCTGAGGAAGCAATTATTGATATGCCCATGGAACGCAACCCCAACAAGCCTCAGACCTTTCATGCAGCCGAGACGGGCAAGCCAGCTCGTACTAAATACATTGTCGAGCAGAGTCTAAATGGTTACGACGTGGTGCGCCTGGAGCCCGAAACCGGTCGCACACACCAATTGCGCGTGCATTTACGCGAGGTTGGCCATCCCATAGTCGGCGATCATCTCTATAACGGTGCCGAAGGCAAGCGGCTGTTTCTACATGCTGTGTCACTTGAAATCACGCTGCCCAGCGGTAAAAGGCAGACGTTCACCAGCCCCCTGCCAAATGCTTTTGATACTTTTGTTGCCAGCCATGGATGATTTACTGCTCCACACCAGCACCAGAGCCAGCCTGGAAAGCTTTTTAAAGAACTCTGGGCATGCATTGTGTTTAGTGGGTCCAACAGGAGCAGGCAAGGGCTACATTGCCAAAACGGTGGCCCGCACGTGTTTGGGTGACGCCACCACTGACCACATTCGCACGCTTATACCGGACCCGAGTATTGGCATTGAGCAAATAAGGGAGCTACAAACGTTTTTGAGGTTGAAGCAACCCGGCAAAGCAGTAATTCGCCGCGTCATTATTATTGAGGATGCCCAGCAAATGACCGACGAAGCCCAGAATGCATTACTCAAGATGCTGGAGGAGCCACCCGAAGATACGGTCTTTATTTTGACCACCGACGGCTCATCATCCCTTAAATCAACGGTCTACTCCCGTGTCCAACAAGTCCGAGTGCTACCGATTACTCAGAGTGTTGCGTCTGACTACTTTAATCATCCTGAGGGCAAGATATCAACAGCTTTTTCTTTAAGCGGCGGCTACGTTGGCTTGCTGCATGGACTATTGGAAGACCCGGAGCATGAACTAGTCACCGCAGTGGCAGAAGCCAAATCACTGATGCGCGCCACGCCGTATGAGCGTTTACTAGAGGTTGATAGACTTGCCAAACAGAAAGAGCGTTTAGGCACGCTCCTATACGCCTTGGAGCGTGTGGTAAGTGCCGCTTTGCAGAGCGGCAAGCTGCCGACCATGAAGCGCTTGACCGGGGCGATGCGGGCCATATATGAAGCTCGTTTGGATTTGTCACGCAGTGCAAATGCTAAGTTGTTGCTGACTGATTTATTCCTGCATTTGTAGTATGATATATCGGTATGTTTGAACTTTTAATAGTCGTTGGCTTTGGTGCATTGGCCTTCCGCTCGGCCAAGCCACGTGATGAAGAATTAGGGCTCTTGCCCCGTCGTATTAGCGACCGTCTAGGAAAACTCTGGGATATTGCCCACCAGGGCATGCGCGAAAACCGCTTTTTGCGGGCTGAGAAGGCGTTACTGACCATCCTGAAGATTGATACCAAGAATGCCGCAGCTTATAACCGCCTTGGCATCCTGTATGCCAAGCAAAAAGAGTACAAAGACGCGATTGATTGCTTTGAAATCGCTTCCTCCATCGAGCCCACTGCATCTAGCCTTCATAATCTCGGGTTGATTTACTACGAAACAGAGAACTACCTAAAGGCCTCTACAGCGTTTGAGCAGGCCCTAAAACTAGAAGATGGATTAGCCGCCCGTCACATTGCCTATGCCAAAGTTCAGGAGAAATTAGGCAATGACAAGCTCATGCTCGAGGAGCTTTTAAAAGCCGTAGAGCTAGAGCCTAATAAAGAGAGCTACACGCTGCTACAGAGAGCCTACGAGTCCCTGGGTATGCAGGCCGACGCCGACCAGATAGAAGACAAGATCAAAAAGCTCATCGTCCCCGCAGGCCGCCGCAAAAAAGTCCTTCGCCCCCGCAAAGTCGTTATATAAAAGCCGAGGCTATTCTGAGGACTCTTTAGATTTTTTGGCCACTGGCGTTTCTGTACTCACCCAGATGTCATCATCCTTACACTCGTAAGTGAACTTGTCGTATTCTTTAAGGTCTTTGCCAGTTCTAAAGTTATTTGTGATTTCCCACCGAACTTTTCGCATAGTCTTACTACAGGTTGGACAATTCATGGCATAATTATATCAAGATTTGTGCATCATGATCTGAGATAATAGTCCTTGCGCTACAGTCCAATACTAGTTTGACTTGGATCGCTTACTGAGCGCCCACTTAACTGATGGGCTCAAGGCTTTGTCGGTGCGATGAATGCAGCCTATCCAGCAACAAGGCCGGCGCATGCCCTCCTTGAGTTCAGAAACCACTCGTTTAACATGCTCATCTCTGGTCTTCTGTTGTTTGACCGTTACTGTCCAACAGATCCACTCATTACGTGCTAGTGGTGTCAGACTTTGCCAGGCCGTCCGTGCAGGCAGGGCAGAAGCAAGCGCTTTCTTTAAATCGACTGGCATTTTATGCACCGTACCGCCAGCTAGTTCTTCTTTGTTCATAAACTTATTCTACCTAATTGGTTCTGGATGCGCTGATTTGACTATTTGGTGCAGGGTGATCTACAGTGTTAGAACAATCTTATCCAACAACTATGTCTTTTAAGAATGAATTTATACAACTACTACAGGCTGCTTTGGCGAGTTCAAGACGGATAGGCTGGGACCTATCGTCATCTATTGCTGCCTCTTGTAGAACAATTGCAGCCCGCATAACTTCGCAATCCCTTACGTCTTGAGTACAGGGACCTAAAGTTTCAACCATTGCTTCAGGACTAATTTGCATAATTATAAAATCCGTGGTGCA
>CAZARM010000017.1:0-11988 GCA_964487615.1 uncultured Candidatus Saccharibacteria bacterium
TGCCAGCTTCCCAAGCTGGAGAAACGGGTTCAATTCCCGTCACTCGCACCACTTTATACTTTTGACTTTATCCTTTAGACTTATTATCAATGCAAATTCCAAAGAAGTATTTCCAGGATAGGGTGATTTTACTCTTGTTAAGCGTCAATACGTTTTTGGCGTTTTTTGGTAGCATCTTGGTACTGTTTCGGCTGGACAGCGGACGGTCTGACGGTTACATCATCCAGTACCGGGGTAATTTAGGTCTAGACGCCTATAAAGCCGGCGGAGCAATCGAATTATTGAGTTTTATACTGTTTATCCTTGTGGTCTTAGTCTTCCATACGCTCTTGAGTATTCGCGTGTACAGTGTTCGCCGGCACTTTGCGACGGCTATTTTGGCACTAGGCCTACTCCTACTTGCGGTGGCTATCATTGTAAGTAATGCGCTGCTAGAACTTCGTTAGCATGAAGTCGATTGAGATTCCATACGAAGAGGATCGCGGCAAACGCTACCGCCTTTTTGAGATGCTACCCGGTATTTTGAGTTGGGGCACGCTGCTTTTGCCAGCGGTGGTGAGCTTTTTCAACCCCCGCTTGGCGGTGTTCTTCATCCTAGCGTATCTGTTAGTTTGGTTTGCCAAATCTATTGGGCTAAATGTTCGCGCTCTCCAGGGCTACCGACTGATGGAGCAGCAAAAGAAATTACCTTGGTCTCAGATGCTGGCCGAGCTGTCATCTGGTAAGCCCGTGCAGCCCGACCGCCACATCCCAACCTGGCATTACGAAAACATGCGCCGCATCCAGGAGCAGCCTACCCCTATACGGCCCGAAGAGATTGTCCATGCCATAATCATCGCGGCCTATAACGAGACTCGGGAGATCCTGGAACCGACAATCCAATCTGTTATTGACTCTGACTACGATATTAGCAGCGTCACCTTAGTCATAGCTTATGAAGGTCGTGACGGTGCTAAATCTGAAAAAGCCGCACTGGATCTGATAGCAGAGTACGGCGATCGTTTCCGCCACGTTATGGCTATAAAACATCCGCTGACCCCTGGAGAAATCCGTGGTAAGGGCGGCAATATTACCTACGCAGGCCGTTTGTTACAGAAATACGTCGAGGAGCAGGAAATCGACCCCTTGAATGTCATTGTGACCACTCTAGACAGCGATAACCGACCGCATCCCAAGTATCTGGCGGCCTTAAGCTATCTTTACGCGGTGACACCTGACCCAATCCACGTCTCTTACCAGCCGATACCGATGTTTACTAACAACATCTGGGATGCACCTGCGCCAATGCGGGTGATTGCCACTGGTAACTCCTTCTGGAACATCGTGCTCAGCGTGCGTCCCCATATGATTCGCAATTTCTCCTCCCACGCCCAGAGCCTCCAGACTCTGATAGATACCGACTACTGGTCGGTGCGCACTATTGTGGAGGATGGCCACCAGTTCTGGCGTACATACTTTCGATACGATGGTAAACACGACGTCTACCCCATATATCTGCCGATTTATCAGGATGCTGTACTCTCCAGCAACTTGCGCAAGACACTCAAGACTCAGTTTATCCAGCTGCGCCGCTGGGCCTGGGGTGCCTCAGATATCGCCTTTGTTGCCGAAAAGGGTTATTTCACTCATAACGATGTGCCCAAAACAGATCTGACATTCAAATTCTTTCGCCTGGTAGAAAGCCACTGGAGTTGGGCTACTGCACCCCTGATATTAGCTTTCTCGGCCTTTATCCCAGCCTTGCTTAACCCCGATGACTACGCTGCCAACCAGTTGCCGATCATTGTCAGCCGTATCCAGACCATTGCTCTGATCGGCATTGTGGTCACGATGTTCTTGAGCCTGAAGACGCTGCCGCCCAAGCCCCAGCGCTATAAGTCTCACCGCTCACTATTCATGGTTTTCCAATGGGTACTGCTACCAGTGACCACTATCGCATTTAACTGCCTAGCAGCACTTTATTCGCAAACCAGATTAATGCTAGGTAAGTATTTGGGTGGCTTTGACGTTACAGACAAAGCCGTCGTCACCGCTGACAAACAAAAAATAATCTAGGGCTAGCTAGTCTCTGAACTCTGGCCTCAAAGGGTGGTAAGCCTGATATGCAGAGGCCGCAGCTTTATCGAACTTCTTTAGCACATCGTGGGCTATGATAACGGTTTGGTCGCGCTCCAGCCCCGCTTCCTGGACTAAAGGCAATAACCGGCTCCAGATGGTGGCTGTAAGGGCCGTAGCGTCGCTCACGGCCGTTTTTCGGTGGCGTAGGCTATCAAGAACGCTCAAGAACAGTTTATCTCGCTGGAAGGGCTCTATGCCCCCCTTAGCGTTACGAAACAACAAAGTTCCACCCGTAGCTACCGTTTCTTCAGTGGTGAAGACTGAACCACACGTTAGGCACTTGCGTCGCCGCCAGATTTGATTACTTTTCTTCTGAAGTCGAGAGTTGGTGACTTCCGTGTCTTTGCCGCAATATATACAAACCATGACAACATATTGTCATAACGCTAATAATTTTTCCAGGGGATAACTATTCAGTGTCAGTGGAAAATAAAAGATCTCTAGAGATAACTCCAGAGATCTTTCGCTCGCTAGTCTAACTCGCCAGAGGCGATGACACGGCGGGCGCGTCGTAATCGACTTACAGATTTCGCTGTTTCGCTCAGCTCTTCGTAGAAGAGTTGAAAGCCTTCCAGCGACTGTTTCACGTTGGTACTCAAAGTATGAGCGCCTCCCGATTAACCAAAACACTTTACGCCAAATAAGCGAAAACGTCAATAATATGATGTAGCATAAGCATAATATTCTGATAGACTTACAGGGATGAGTGATTACTTTTCTACTACAACTGCTGTTTCTGGCGCACGGACCGGTCGCCTAAAGACCAGGGCAGGAGAGGTGCTAACACCAACTTTCATGCCCGATGGCACTCGTGGAGCAGTCAAAAGTCTGACCCCACAACAGGTAGATTCAACGGGGGTACAAGTGGTTTTGGCCAACACCTACCATCTACATCTTCAGCCTGGCGAAGATGTGGTCGCCAAACTAGGGGGCCTACATGCTTTTGCTAACCGCAAGGGGCCAATGTTAACAGATTCCGGTGGCTTCCAAGTCTTCTCCTTGGCCCATATCAATCAAATCACCGAAGACGGTGTAACGTTTAAGGACCCCAAAACGGGGGATATTAACTTTTTATCCCCTGAAAAGTCGATCCAGATCCAGTTCAAATTAGGTGCCGACATAATGGTGGCCTTTGATGACGTAGTGTCTCTGGATCCCAAAGGCCGGGAACGCACAACAGAAGCCTTTGAACGCACTCATCGCTGGTTGGAGCGCAGCCTCAAAGAGTTCCAAAAGCTAACCAAGGATCTCACTACAGAGAAACGTCCGCTGTTATTTGGTGTTGTCCAGGGTGGGCTAGATAGAAAATTGCGGAAAAGGAGTTTAGAACTGGTCCAAGCGTTGCCGGTCGATGGTATTGCGATTGGTGGCTTGTCGGTTGGGGAGAGCCGGGAAGAAATGCATGACATGTTGGAATATCTGGCACCTCTGTACGACACCTCAGTGCGTCCACGCTTCTTACTAGGGGTGGGTGACCCCACTGACCTCCGTAAAGCCATTGATTGTGGCATAGATATGCTGGACTGTGTACTCCCGACCAGAAACGCGCGCCACGGTATGGCCTGGATAACGGGGGATAAGAAGATACAGCTGACCAATGCCAAATACATCGAAGATTCAGAGGTCATTGACCCCAAGTGTGATTGCACCACCTGCCAGTCTGGTTTCAGCCGCGGGTTCCTCCGCCACCAATTCAAAGTCGGCGAGCCATTAGCCGGCACCCTGGTATCAATCCATAACATCCGCTATCTAGAGCGCATATGTGAAAATTACAGAGGTATTGTTAAGTAACAGTACCCAACTTTGCTGCAAATTGCAGACCAGCAGTGTGAGAATAAGGCTGAAGCGGCACGATATCGAGCTGGAAGGATGGACCATGTAACTGATAATCACCATCACCTGGTTCGTGGATTGTGACGTCTGTCAGTACGTCGATACCAGTCAATAGTCGATCCAAATACTCCTGAGTTCGGGCATGAGCGACAGCACCTAGGACTATCATGTGATTTCGTTCAGCAAGGTGTCTTTTAGACTCTAACAGAGAGCCTATGAGTACATGACCAAGTTGATGTGGCTTATCTTCTACCATACCCACTACATGATCAAGACTCTCGTTGGTTAAGAAACGACCTTTATCTTCTTCGCTACCAGTCAACACGAGTCGCTGGCCATTCGTAAAATGAGAAGAGATACCGAGCTTAGAGATTGAACGCATAGTAACCCATCTTCGGACCCCTGGCCGCCGTGACACGAAACCAGCAAAATCTGCTCCTCCCTCTATAACACCACTGAGGAAATCGGTGAAACCAGGGAGGGCTTTTAAGGGGTACTTAGTCCAGTTACGAGGATCAACTTTTCTGGCCAACGCTACAGCAGTACCATCAAAATCACTCCATAATTTAGAAGAAGTTTCACTCATGCATACCAAGGTACTGCGGTATTCGAAAGAGTGCAAGCGTAAGAACAAACAAAAACTCCCTGACCTAACAGAGAGTTTTTGTTTGGTGGGCACGGAGGAACTTGAATCCCCGACCTCTTCCACGTCAAGGAAGCGCTCTAGCCAACTGAGCTACGTGCCCTCGTCGAAATCGACGGTCGGAATTACGCAGTATCAAAAGTATTTGCTACTGCCACACCCTCTAGTCGCTTCTTCCACTCAAAATCCCAAACAGCTTTGCTTGGTTTGGTCTTTTGGTCCTAGCTCTTAAGACAGGGGTAAGCATACCGAAAAAGCCACTAAATGTAAATGTATATCACGGAAGGTATAAAGGGGTGAAATACTATCCACAGGGGTGTTGTAGGTAAGACGTATAAAAGTACTAGGAACAAACGGCTAGTATGGTAATCTAGGTGAAGGCGAAGTTTTGAGAGGGGTTTCCTCGGTGAAAAGTCGAACGTCATTGCGAGATCGTTCGACTTTTTGCTTTCTAAGGGGTTAAACAGTGGTATGATGGTTTGTATGCAAGGGGAAACAGATGAGTGACAAGCAAGACGACCTCTATGCTATGCGGCATTCCTTGGCCCACATTATGGCCACGGCTATTTTGCGACTCTGGCCAGAAGCTAAGTTGGGGGTTGGTCCAGTCGTAGATAATGGCTTTTACTATGATGTCGACCTGGGTGACACTAAAATCTCCGGAGAAGACTTTAAACGCATCGAAGAAGAAATGCGCAATGTTATCAAAGAGGATAAGCAGTTTGAACGAACAGAGAAGCCAATAGAGGCGGCAATTGCTTGGGCTCGGGAAAGTCACCAACCCTACAAAGAAGAACTGTTAAATGACCTGAAAAGAGCTGGCACCACGATTGCCAAGGATCTGGACGCTGCAGAGATGGGAACCGTTGCTGAGGGCAAGGGCCAGGTAGACAAAGTTTCCTTCTATACTAACGGCGATTTTACGGATCTGTGTCGGGGCCCTCATGTGGAGTCAACAGGTAAGGTCGGAGCCTTCAAGCTGATGCGCATTGCTGGAGCCTACTGGCGTGGGAATGAAGAGAATGCCCAGATGCAGCGCCTATACGGCGTGGGCTTTGATACCGAGAAAGAGTTGCGAATTCATCTGGATATGCTCGAGGAGGCAAAGAAGCGTGATCACCGAAAACTAGGTCAGGAGCTAGATCTGTTTACTTTCTCTGATTTGGTGGGGCCAGGGTTGCCCCTTTACACGCCGCGTGGGACAGTCATAATTGAGGAACTTAAGAACGCGTTGAGGGAGATCAGCCGACGCTACGACATGCAGCTAGTCTCTGTTCCTCATATCGCTAAACTTGAACTCTATAAAATCTCTGGACATGCCGATAAATTCTCCGAAGAGCTTTTCCATGTGAAGAGCCACTATGATCAACCCTTTGTTATGAAACCTGTTAACTGCCCTCACCACACTCAGATCTATGCTTCACGACCCCGCAGTTATCGAGAGCTTCCTCTCCGCTACATAGAACAAACCATGCAATACCGTGATGAAAAGCCAGGCCAAATTGGTGGTCTATCTAGGACACGGGGCTTCACCGTGGATGATGGTCATACTTTCTGTCGGGTAGACCAGATTATGCAGGAGGCTTCAGTGCTCATCGAAGTAATAAGGGACTTTTACGACAATCTAGGATTGTGGGGGAAGCACTGGGTATCCTTATCAGTTAGAGATCCCGGATCACCAGATAAGTACATTGGCGAGGTGTCCGACTGGGAAAAAGCCGAATCAATGCTGGAGCAAGTTTCCAAAGAGTACAAACTCGATGCTAAACGCATGGAAGGTGAAGCGGCTATCTATGGGCCAAAACTTGATTTTATGTTTAAGGATGCGCTCGGGCGAGAGACGCAACTAGCAACAGTTCAGCTCGACTTTGCGATGCCAAAGAGATTTGACCTCACATACACTGATGAATTGGGTGAAGAACAGCACCCCGTTATGATCCACCGCGCAATTTTAGGTTCTTTTGAACGATTCATCATGTTACTCATTGAACATTTTGCCGGCAAATTCCCGGTTTGGTTGGCCCCAGAACAAGTGCGTCTGATTACCGTTAACCAGGAGGCAGCCACCGTGGCATTTGCCGCTAAAGTTGTAACTGAAGCCAAAGAGTTAGGACTAAGGGTGAACGCCGACAACACTAATGAGTCAGTTGGCAAAAAAATTCGCAGCTCGGAACTGATGAAAGTACCATACACCATTGTGGTAGGCGAAAAAGAGATTGAATCGGGCAAAGTTAGCCCCCGAGTACGCAAGGATTTAGAAGTTCGCGCCGACCATGGCTCACATGACATAGCCGACTTCCTCAAAACCGTGGCCAACGAAGCCAAATCCCGCGTCAACAAAACCTCTCTATGACACGAAAAACTATAGCAGTGGATATTGATGATGTTTTGGCGGCCAACGCGCCAGCGTTCATTGCTTACAGTAATAAAAAATGGGGAACTAATCTCACAATTGAGGATTACGATGAACACTGGGTCCCAGTGTGGAAGGTAGACCAAAAAGAGGCTGAAAGACGTGCCACGGAGTATCACGGGTCAGGTGTATTCTCTACTTTCAAGCACTTTCCTGAGGCGAAACCAGTCCTTCAAAGATTAGCAAAACACTACAGACTAGTGATTACGACCTCACGGCGCTCTGAGTTAGAGAAAGAGACTTTGGATTGGATGGATCGATATTTTGGAAACATTTTTGAGGAAATTCACTTTGCTGGAATGTGGGACGAAATAAATGAGGAATCTCACAGAATGACCAAAGCTGAGCTGTGTAAACGTATTGGTGCTGACTACTTGATCGACGATCAGCCTAAACATTGTTTTGCGGTCGCCAAAACAGGAATTCAAACCCTACTCTTTGGAACGTATCCTTGGAGTCGGGATATAGGGGAACTACCCCCGAAGGTGTTACGGGTTAAAGATTGGCAAGAAGTAGAGAAGTATTTTGATGCCAGAAGTTGATAACGGCTTTCGACAACGGGTTTACGCGGTCGTCGCGAAGATACCCAAAGGCAAGGTGATGACCTACGGGCAGATTGCGGCGCTTTGTGGCAACGCTCGGGCAGCCCGGATCGTAGGGGGGGTAGCCCATTTTGGTGATCCTGATTTACCCTGGCAGCGGGTGGTCAATAAGAATGGTGGCTTGGCCGCCGGTTACCCTGGTGGCAAAGCCGGGCACAAGCAAGTAATGGAAACCGAGGGCATAGCCGTCTCTGATGACTACCGGGTAGATGTTAGCCAGTTATTGTGGAACCCTGATCGCGGGGTATAATTAGCGTAACCATGAAATACCGAACTCTCTTCATTGCCGCAGCTGTGTTGTTTTGGGGTGGGATTGTCGGATCTCTAGCTAACCTGTTGCCGATTTATAACGTAGTCAATGAAGTAGACGCTAAAACTGCCGACATGCGCCTGGATAGGGCAGCCGTGATAGCCGATATCTGTGCTTTCGCTATTTTAGTCGGTTTTGTTCTGTTTATGCTGTGGTTAGTTCTACTCATCCGTGGTCCCGTTAAGAAGCCACATGCCAAAACTGCCAAATAATCCCTTGATAGTCATTGTCGGTCAGACGGCCAGTGGTAAATCCACACTAGCTATAGAGCTGGCACTAAAATTTGACGGCGAAATCATCTGTGCCGATGCTCGGACTGTGTACAAGGGTATGGATATTGGTACCAGTAAAACCTCAAAAGAAGACCAGGCATTAGTTCCGCACCATCTACTGGATGTAGTTAATCCGGATGAACCGTTCACGGCAGCTGACTTTAAACGACTGGCTGTGCTGGCAATTGAAGATATTAGTGCTCGGGGTAAGTTACCAATTATGGTGGGTGGCACGGGGCTCTATGTAGACGCTGTGCTATTTGATTATGAGTTCCGAAAAGTGGACCCAGAACTGCGCGCAGAGTTGGAAACACTGTCTGTGGCCGAGTTGCAAACCAGGATTACTGAGCAGGGATTAACACTCCCAAACAATCCTGGCAATCCTCGCCACTTGTTGCGAGTACTAGAAAGTAAAGGCCAACCGCACACCCAAAAGCCCCTGCGGCCAAACACCGAAATATATGGACTTGAGGTAGATAAAACAGCACTTCAGGCTCGGATAAACAAACGCACCAGGCAAATGATCGAACAGGGGCTAATAGAAGAAGCTGAATCACTAGTCAGTCGTTATTCTTGGGATGCTCCGGGTTTGAACGCTATAGGCTACCGTGAATTACGACCATTTTTTGACGGTTTACAGAGTCAGGAGGCAACGGTGGTGAGCATTAACCACGACACATATTTGTACGCAAAGCGGCAGAAAACTTGGTTCAAGCGCAACAAAAGTATTCGTTGGGTACGAGAACAGAGTGACGCTGTAGATATTGCTACAACGTTTTTGAACAAAACCAAACCCTGACTGCGTAATCGTCTGCTACAATGAGACTATGATCGAACAACTCTTTGGGAGTAAGACAAGGGTCAAGCTGTTGCAGCTATTCTATAGTAATCCCAACCGGTCTTTTTACGTCCGCGAGATAACTCGTAAGATTGATGAGCAGATTAATTCTGTGCGCCGGGAGCTAGCCAACTTGCTTAACATTGGCATCATTTCCTCTGATACAAACAACAACCGATTGTATTACGAAGTTGATCAGTCGTACGAACACTACAAAGCCTTGTCGGCAATCTTTGGCGGTGGTGTCATTGGCACTACTGAAGCTCCGGTGGCCACAGATCAAACCATTAATCTCAAAGCCTTGGGGAACGTCGAACTAGTTGTCTATACGGGTCAATTCACTCGGGACGAGACGAGCGGCATAGACTTTCTGTTAGTGGGTGACGTAAACCAGACACAGCTTAATAAGTTTGTGGCTGATTTAGAACAACAAGAAGGTAAAGAGGTTCGTTACGTCGTTATGACACCGAGCGAGTTCAAATATCGCCAGCAAGTAAATGACCGCTTCCTAACCCTTGTGCTAACATCAAAGAAGCAGATTGTGGTAGATAAGCACGGTATATTGACCGACAAACCAAAATCTAAAGCTAAAAAAGAGGAGTAGGGTATGGAAATTCAATTTTATGGGGCTAATTGTGTGCGATTGAGCAGCAAGAAAGCCAACGTCATTATCGACGATACGTTAGCGGATTTGGGGCTGAAATCAGTTACCAAAGCGGGGGATATAGCTCTGTTCACAGGTCCTCATGCCGAACCCACTGTCGAGACAAAGCTAGTTGTTGATCAACCTGGTGAATACGAAGTCTCCGACACTTCGATTCAGGGTATTGCTATGCGGGCCCACATTGATGAAGCGAGCAAGCAGACAGCTACCATGTATAAAATTATGGGTGATGACGTCAGCGTGGTTGTTGTTGGTCATGTTTTCCCAGAGCTATCGGACGTACAGCTGGAAAGCCTAGGCACGGTAGATGTCCTGATTATTCCTGTAGGTAATAGTGGCTACACCCTTGATGGAGTAGGTGCCTTGAGCTTGATCAAGAAGATCGAACCCAAACTGGTCATTCCAACCCACTACGCTGACAAAGCCCTCAAATATCCAGTACCTCAAGTTGAGTTGACCGAAGCCTTAAAAGGCTTGGCCATGGATCCTAAAGAAACAGTACCCAAGATCAAGATCAAGGGCGGTGAACTAGGTGAAAACACCCAACTAGTGGTCCTAGAGAGACAATAAGCCAGATCACTATGGAGAAAGATTCAAAACGAGTACCTACTGACTGGGATTACAGATATGCATGGTCAATTGGTGCAAGAGTTGTGCCAACAGCGGAATTTATTGGTAGCCCACTCGATGATTTACCCGATGAAGAGAAACAAGCCATGACGGCTCAATTTGAACCACCACCCGAACCAGTAGTCGATACATTAGACATTACCTAGCATCCCTGTTTGTCTTGCAGTACAAGGAAGTAGTGAATCACGGACTGAGCCGTATCAGTAATACGGTGATGTGGTACTGCAGCTAGTGACGCTGTGCTGTGCCAAAGACAATAAAGGTGCAAGCAGCTGGACTGTTGCTTGGCAGTTTATTGCGTCGGGGCTGTTAGCAGGCCTTTTTTCTTGAGTGTGCGTATGGCCTGGGTGCTGAGTTTCATGGTCACTTTTTTGCCATCAACAACTACAGTCTTGGTTTGTAGGTTGGGTTTCCAGACTTTCTTGGTGTGGCGCTGAGAAAAGCTGACATTGCTGCCATACTGTTTGCCTTTGCCGGTAAGATCACACATTTGCATAAGGGAAGATTGTATCTGTTTCTCCCCTATAAGTCAACGGTCTTTGTCTTTCGGAAGAGAGCCCGCCAAAATGTATTCCATTTTGCCGGCGCGATGAGAAACTGTAGCCGGAGGGTCCCATGGAGCACATGGGCCGCGCGAAGGGTGTCTCATTTGGGCTGATATACTAGGGGGATGTCTGACAGCGGAATTTTGTATATAGGGGTAGTTTTGGTGTCAGTGCTGCTGTCCATGACGTTTCATGAAGCTATGCATGCTTTTGTTAGCTATTGGCTAGGTGATGACACTGCTAAACACGAGGGTCGATTAACACTAAACCCACTAAGCCATATTGATCCATTTGCCACGGTAGCTTTACCGGTTATCCTGGCTTTTTTGGGATTGCCCATCTTTGGAGCGGCCAAACCCGTGCCATTTAACCCTAATAGAGTTCGGGGCGGAGAATACGGAGCAGCATTAGTCGGAGTAGCTGGGCCACTTACTAACTTCTTCCTGGCTATCTTAGGAGCGGCGCTAATCCATCTGATAGGGGTAAATGCCTCCGGCTTGCTGCATGATGTCGTAGGTACCTTTGTGATTGTAAACATCGGATTCTTTGCATTTAATATGATGCCATGGCCGCCGCTGGACGGGTCGCGTCTGCTGTACGCTGTGGCGCCTGAGCCGCTACAAGAGATAATGCACCGGATCGAATCCTTTGGCATTAGCGGCATCTTTATCTTTATGTTTCTTCTGTTTCCTGTCATATCACCACTGTTATATCACGTGAACGATAGTATATTACGCCTCTTGGGAATTTAGTTTTTACGGTATAATGAGGGTAGGTTGGGCGCCGATTAAATGATAATCTGATTAATTATCGTTAGGGACTCCAATATTCGCTACGACTTGCGTAGCTGGCACATTTCCGGTGAATTCTTCTGATCCGATGCTCACGCACCTCATAGGTGCGCTCCACTTCGGTTCTCAGTTTTCACCGAAACTGCACTCAGCTACGCAAGTCGTTGTACGACTGTGGTTGTACCGTGCGGAGACCCACCTGGTCCATTTAGTCCAGGTTGTCATGTCGGGGTCCACCTAAAAGAAAAGAGACCAAGGAATTGGTCTCTTTTCTTTGGTCGGGGTGACAAGACTTGAACTTGCGACCTCACGGCCCCCAGCCGTACGCG
>CAZARM010000018.1:0-11764 GCA_964487615.1 uncultured Candidatus Saccharibacteria bacterium
AATGATTCGATTTGTTAACGTACCCGTCGCTACTACTGAGCTCCCGGACTAAGAAGTAAAAACAGCAGCCCAGCTTGCGCTGTTCTGCCATCTATATCACCTCTTATTAATGTCCAGTTATGGATTTCTTCCACCGCCCATAAGCTAGGATGTTCGAATTCTACTACATTAACAACGTTTTGTCAATAACTTCACCATCTTTTGTCTTATATTACAATGCGCTTATGCTTGGGGCTTGAGTTTGGATTTGGCAAAGCTGAAGCCAAAGGTACTGCCCTTGCCTTCCACGCTTCTGAAAATCAAGCTGCCACCTTGGGCGATGATGACTTTCTTGGCCATAAACAAGCCTAGCCCTGTGCCGTCAGGTCTGGCTTTGCGGGCGTTGCCTGCCCGGTAGAATTTACTGAACAAGTGGTGCTGGTCAGCCTTGGGTACACCCAGACCGTTGTCGGTTACCAGGAACTCCACGCTTTCGCCTTTGTCCGTTAGCGACACGTCTATCTTGCCGTCAGCAGGTGTGTAGTAAATGGCGTTATCTATGAAGTTCATGATCACCTGCCTGATTTTTGTCTCGTCCAGTGACATTGTTGGGAAATCCTTGGGTTTTGCGTAAGTCAGTGTTAGTTTGCGGCCTTTAGCTGTTTCAACCAATTGGTTGACTTCACCTTCTACTACATCCGCCAGATTGGAGTTAGCAGGCTCAATGATGAACTTACCGGTACGCAGTCGTGATACATTCAGGAGGTCGGCGATCAGGTAGACCATACGCTGTGAGCTAGCAAAGGCTTGATCAAGCAATTTCTTTTGCGCCGCAGATAACTTGCCGGCATCGCCTTCGATTACCATGCTCATATAACCCTTTACGCTAGTTAGAGGTGTGCGCAACTGGTGCGAAGCCATACTAATGAACTCGTCCTTGGTCTCATCTAACGCCTTAAGTTTGTCATTGGTCCGACGCAGCTGCAACGTAGCATTGTCAACTTTCTCCTGCAAAGTGGCAGCAAAGTTTTTAATCTCTTCGAAGCGTAAGGCGTTCTGCACGGCAATAGCAATTTCATTTGCCATTATCTCTAATAGTTGAATGTCGCCTGTGGAGAGTGGGTTCCCACTTTTTTTGCCGCCTATAGCCAAAAACCCAATTGCGTCATTATGAACAAGGAGTTTTATAAGTACGCTAATCTCGTTGGCGTTCAGTAACTCCTTCTGGGAAACGTCAGTATTGTCTAAAGCGTCAGTAACTCTGACCTTTTGCGAATCAGCAAGTGTGATCTCAAGCAATGTGTTGCTATCCCTATCGCTGAGAGTATTCCTGATATTGCCCACTACGTGTTTTGGCGTGTTCTGTGTTGGTTTGATGCAAAAAATACATGAAATGAGCTTCAGGTGTTCAGCAATAACAATAGCACTTTTCTTGAGAACTTCGTCTACATCGATACTTGTTACAAGTACTTTATTCAGGGCGTCAATGGCTTCTCTTGCATCATATGCGTCACGATAAAAGAGTCGGTTGGTGACCTTGTCAAAGAAACGCTTAACCGGCTGGTAAGAGATGGCAGCAATGGCACTTATAAAGATAAATATAAGGCTGTCTACGGCTGTCAGTCGGTCACCTGTAATCAAACGTACTAACACAAAGGTCGTAATTGACAGAGAAAATACCAGAGCTGTTATTGACAGGATGTAGCCAATCGAGCGGGCAACTACTGTTTGGAAGTTTAAAAATTTTTGGCGGAAAATACTGTAATATAGTGCTGTCGCAAAGATAAATGGGCTAAAGTAACCGTAAAAAATAAATGAATCATTACCTACAAGTACCGGAAGAATTGTAATGATAAAAATAGCTAGGCCAGCTGTAGCAAGAAGTGCTGTTAGAATTGTTCGGGTCTGAGCTTTAATGGCCCGGTCTGTGGTATGCCGTGATAAACGAACCATTATTCGAATAGAAGTAGCTGCTACAACCAAAAAGTAAAGGAAGATTACAATTGTAAGACTGCCGTATTGATACAGCGGATTTGAGTCTTTTAATACATATGACCCTGCAACTGGAGTCGAGAGAGCTAGTAAAGCGACAATTGCACCACAAGCGGTAATATACTTTGATACTTTTGTGCTTTTTTGCTCGACTGGAAAAACTAAAATCAATCTATAGAGTGAGATTAGAACTATAGTACCTATAAAGAAGCCTATCCTATTGGACCAGTTAAGCAACGACAATCGGAAGGCCGGATCATGAAACACTCCCGCTGTACTAAAGGTATAGTCCAACACGATATTTGCGATCGTCCAGGTAAGCAAAGTTGCCGTAAAATAAATGAACATTCGGCTGACTTTAGAGCGGTTTTTGTAGTTTAAAACAGCGCTTAGCAGCAGTTGCAATAGCGCCATTAAAATCAGCGCAATGTATTTCATTATTTAAATTGTAACACTAAATGCTTTTGCTTAAACTAGACGTGTCAACACCCCACCAGCGTCTCTTGAACGAGCGTCATATAGGGGTACCGCGGTAGCAGCTATCATTTCAGTGATCGGGAATTCAGGAAGCCCTTTGGTAAAAGCATCTATATTATGCTGGCTAATCGGAATACAGACGGCTTCGTACCCTGGATCATACTCACCTGGTTTATCAGGGATGGGTAAGTGGTAACTCTCACCGCCCAGTAACGCTGACTCAACACCAACGCGACCCAACGAGCGGACGGCTTTGCCGTTCAAATAGGCAAAGAGTTGTTCTACGCCGCTCTCCAAAGATAACTGCAGCAGAGCTTTATAGCTAGCAAGTGTGTACAAACCAGCAACGTTAGCATCTACTCGCTCTGTACCTAGATTGGTAGTCACGTTCAAAACTTTATCAAGGCCTTTTATCTTATGAAAAGCAATCAGCGCATCTAGAGCAGCACCTTCCTCGGTGGCTGAAGCTGTCAGACGATCATCCAGAACTTCTATACCGGTCAGCTGAGTTGCTTCTCTTTCGTTCGGAGTTTTGGTATCTACCAGCCGTTTAACATGGGCAATCTTTCCCAATCCCAAGTCTACTGTATAGAGGAACAACGAATGCGGCTCATAGGCACGCATCCCCTCGAAAAAATCATATTCCTCACCACCTTCCTTGTTAAACCTAATATCTTCATAGGTGCGGCCAAAATTAGCTAACTCATGATCCCCAGGAAGGACAATGGCGACAGTGCCTTCCGCGCCAGCCTCATGGAGTAAGTCAACAACTCTCTGTTCTGCTTCGTTAAGTGCTACTTCCGAGAGGTGATATGCCTCCGGGGTTAAGCCCTGTTGATGTGGAGTTAGTGTTGGATCGTTATCTGTGTAGGTCATAAAGCCTCCTTGGTTATCTTAGACTCACCATTCTTTGAACTCGAGATCGGTAGCTTTAAAGAAAGTCCGGGTAAACTCTACTGCGTCTTTCGCCTCAAAAGCTTTGCATGTATATATATCGACGCTGAAAAACAACCGTGGTTGATCCCAGGCATAAAAGTGTGCTCCAGAAGTTTCCCAGTGTATCCACGCCGCTTCACCATACTTTTCAGAGCGATGGGTAACTGGCTCTGTTAGGGTCCGCATTTTGAGAACGTCAGATAATTGTTTTAGATATGTTTTAATCTGCTCGGCTTTTAACGGCTTAGTCGGATAGCCCTCGACTACTAGTCGTTGCCGATGAATTTCAGGAGCTAAATCGCGCATCAATGTTATTGTTCAATTTTAATTTATCTGCCTTTGAGCCTCTAGAAAAGCTTGAACGACATACAATCCCTTCAACATTTTAGAGAGCTGTATGTCGTTCAATCTGCTAAAGAACTGGTCAAATTATACTACCAGGGCCTGCACTAGTCAATTCTCTATATGGCGTGCTGTCTGGTGTATGTTCACATTCCGCTTTTTCGTCCTTTAGGACTCGTCAGTACGAGTGCACACTCGTATAAAGCGACCAGTAGAAGGATGATGAGCAAACTGTCGTCTGCACATGTTTCCATCCTTCTTCTGGACGCTCTTTGTCAATGTGGTGACAATCTGGACTCCACGAAGGCTTGTTAAGGCCAGACGTGAACGAAGAGCGGCACCCAGACTGTTGCGAAAAGCACAGCGGAGAGCGGGGCCAGCCACGACTTGTTCGGATGGTCGATCTGCTTCAGCGAACTTGCCACAGCGAGGGGACCGAGCAGCAGGCCATCCAGCACGTAGCCAGTCACGCCCCAGCGCCTGAGAAGCCAGTTGCTCAGCTTCAGAATGGGGTCGCGAACAGCTTCGTCCTTCTCCTTATGGATCGTGCGAAGCTCGAACATGGCTAGTGCGGCGCCGCCGATGACGAACAGTGCCCAAGCCAGCCATGGCCCGACATCAGGTCCAGCGAAGCTGACGATTGCGTGAACTACACCTCCTTCGAATATCAGGAAGAACAGGAACGTCACGTAGAACACCCAGACGCCCATTTTCTGACTCGCACCCTTGGTCTTGGACATTTCTGCCTCAATTCATTGTTCCGGTATTATGGTTGGGAAAAGAGTCAGCAACTTTCTGCTTCTTTTTCCAACCATAAATTGTTCCGTATGACAAAGAGCGTATTTTTAAGGTACTCCGGGGCCTTTTGGCTCAACAAAGTAGTATAACAATACGATAAAACTCGTAATGAGTCAATGAGTCCTACATGATACGATTGCGTCGGGTGTAAACTATATGCAATGGGGAACTTAAGCTCTATTCTTGTTGTCGAAGACGATCTCGCGATCGCACGAATGTATGCACTTAAACTAGCGAACACAGGTTATGTTGTTGAGTTAGCCCACGATGGGGTAGAGGGCTATATCAAGGCAGAACGGCTACGGCCAGCCCTTATATTGCTAGACATTTTCATGCCCATGGTGAGTGGCGACAAATTACTCGAGAAAGTAAGAGCAACAGAATGGGGAAGTACTATCAAAGTGATCATTCTGACAAATACAAGCAAGGATGAAGCTCCTATGCAACTAAGGCTGCTCAACGTTGACCGCTACATCGTTAAGGCGCACTACACACCTACTCAGGTGTTAGAGATTGTCAAAGAAGTGCTTAAGTCGTAAAGTACTTACATATGGCAAGCATAAAGATTGCAATTATTGAGGATGACCAGGCTATTGCCCAGATGTACCGCATCAAGTTTGAGGCTGAGGGTTACGAAGTTGAGACGGCCGAGAACGGGAAGCTTGGCCTAGAACTAGTTGAGAAGATGCAGCCCCAGATTATTCTGATTGACCTAATGATGCCGGAAATGACTGGTGACGAAATGTTGCAAAAATTACGGGCTACGGCCTGGGGCAAAGATGTGAAAGTAATTATTCTAACTAATATGGGCGAGCAAGAAGCCCCACCGATTATTAAAACCCTGAACGTTCGCCGCTTCATCGTAAAAGCAGAAATGACCCCTAGACAAGTGGCCGAAATGGTCAAACAAGAGTTAGCAATCTAATAGTAAAATATATCCACAAACAAAAACCACTTATGCTTGCGCGAAATTGCCGCTTACGTATACTGCATGTCATTAAATGAGGGTCAAAAGCATGAAGAAAATTCTGCTCATACTACTCTTGTTGGCCATCGGCGCAGCAGGATGGTATGCGGTCAAACAACACCAAAATGACCAGAATGATCAAGTTGCGGGGCCGAGCTCAGCACAAACCAGCACAACATCAACAAACAAATACTTGGTTATAAAAGAGTGGGGTGTTCAGTTTAAACTTACCGATGTTACAAAAGATGCAACTTATAAATTAGCAAGTCCTGCCGATGACAATGTAACTATCAGCACGCCAAGAATGGACGAAATATCCCAAACATACTCTGAGTGCTCTGGAGCTAACAACTCCTTAGCGCTGGCTCGTGCAAAGCCAGGTGATGATCATTTCGGGTCACCTTGGACAGAAAAAGAGCTGGCAAAAATTTCCAAGCAAATCGGCGGTTATTACTATTATCCATCGTCTGGTCAAGCATGCTTTCCAGAGGACGGAGGAGACTTTACTCGTTCAGATCTTAAAGATGAAGTTGGGAGAATCCGGGCCAATCTGACCCCAGTTCTTTCTTCAATTGAAGCTATAGAGTAGCTGGTTTACCGGTATTAATTCTGGGTGGGGCAGGAGGTATAGTGCCAAACCCAGAAACAGTGCACTCAACACAAATACTGGAAAATGTTAAACAGTTTGGTCGAGGAGTTCTGGCTGCCGTAGCACTTTCCAGTGTTTTTGGTGGCATGGTTGCAACGGTGTCAGAAATAAGCGATCCAGCCGTTGCGGCAGCCAGCTCAGATGATTATCCATACAAGGCCGCATCTGACTGCTCTGCGACATATGGAAAATATAGCTGGTGCATGCCTGGAGATGACGAGATTTCACCCCTGGGATACGCTTACAGGAACTGTACAGACTGGACTGCATGGAAAGTGAAACAACTAATAGGACGAAGTCCGACTGGTCTGAGAGATGGCGGTCGTTGGGATGATAATGCTGTGGCCCATGGATATAAAGTCAATGACAGTCCTGAGCCCGGGGATGCTGCAGTATGGGATTATACATATCCGGGTGACCAATACGGGCATGTGGCCTACGTTGAGAGTGTTAATGCAGATGGTTCAGTAAATGTATCCGAATATAATGTTGGCGGAAAAGGAACATACGGTACACGTAATAATGTTCGCGCTCATCATTACGTAGACTTCAACGGCTCTGCAACTACCGAGACTGCAACGGGACCATCGGTAAATTATAATCGGCCGGCAGTGGTTAGCCGGGGAAACGGATCAATGGACGTGTTTTATCGGGACTCGGCTAACCAATTGGTTGTGCGAGTCTGGGATAGTGACACCGGCTGGGGCGGCGAGAACATCTTGGCCGATAATTTGGCAGGCAATCCGGCAGTGGTTAGCCAAAATTATGGCAATCTCGAGGTCTTTTACCGGACTACTGATGGCAAGTTGTTCACTCGTGGGTGGAATTGGCAAACGGGCTGGAATGGCGGCAGCGAACTAGTTAGCTCAGATGTTATGACTGATCCAAGCGCGATTTCACGCAGTGAGGGTAATATGGATGTTTTCTTTGAGGGCGCCAATGGTAGCTTAATGAACGCCGGCTGGGACTGGCAAAAGGGCTGGAGCATCAATCAACTCACCGGCAGCGGGGTCGCCGGAGAACCGGTGGCAATAACCCGCAATCCAGATACCATGGATGTGTTTTTTCGCGGAAATGACGGCAAGCTTGTCAACGTTTACTGGGATGTCTCCAGGGGATGGTATTATCAGATATTCGACGCTCACCTTAGTGGCGACCCAACAGCAATTACCCAAAATGATCACACCATGCAAGTTTTCTTCCCCGAAACCGACGGTTCGGTTGGCGAATGGTCTTGGGATGCAGATCCAAGCATCGGTTGGCGCTACATAGATCATGGAGGTCACATCATTGGCGAACCAACCAGTGTTTCTGTGTCTGAAGGCCATGTGGATGTGTTCTTCCGAGATGCAAACAACCAATTGATGGATTTGGGCTGGGACGTCAACCGGGGCTGGGCAACAAACCCTATCCCGGAAAACCTATTTAGCGGTGACCCGGCAGCCGTCAGCCAGTCATCTGGCAACATAGAAGTCTTTGGAAGAGACATGAACGGCGGCTTACGTGACGCTGGCTGGGATTCAAATACCGGCTGGCGCTCTTCTCCCCTCGGTGGCAGCCTTGCCGCATAAAATGTGAGAGGTCCGTCCTCTCACATTTCGGCTTCGTTAGCGAGCTGCCACTTCAGTACTGCGAGTTCATCCTTTGTCGTTTCGTAATCGGCTAAAAAGCGCTTGTACTCTTCTGGGTCATCATTGAAAAGTGCCATTACCGCCTCTGGTTTCAGCCAAGATGATGATTTTGTGCCCAAATAATACGGCAAACTTGATGCTGGCCACGTCTGATAGCTAGTTGGGTTGAGGTGAATATATCGGGAGATATGGTGCAAGTAGGCGTCCGCGTTTATATGTGACGCTTTATACCGGCCCTGAAATAAACTTCCAACACGATTATATCGATCATTAAAATACATAACATAGCCTGTCATGACTCGTCGCATAAACCTCGTAATAGCTTGCTCGTCGTGTTGATAAAGTAGGAGGTGAAAGTGATTAGGCATTAAGCAGTACGCCAGAAGATCTAACTGTCCGCCTATAGCATCAAACCTATGTCGGTTCTGATTTGAGCTAGCTTTATCAACTTTTCCTATTAGATACTTTTTGAGTAACCCTAAGAAGACCGCGTAGTCCTGATCGTCCAAAAAAATATCCCGCTTCTCCACCCCTCGGTTGTAGAGATGGTAGTAGCTGTTGGGTGCAAACTCCTTGACTGTATTTCTACTAGGCATGTGAGAGGTCCGTCCTCTCACATAATAAAACATGCAGGTGTTGAATCAAAGTAAAAATTTGTGAGAGGACGGACCTCTCACATATTGAGGTGGGGTATGCTGGAAGAGATGAAAGTTGCGATTGTTGGGTATGCGGTAGAGAACCAAGCAGTGCTTCGGTATTGGCAGCAAAAAGGTGCTGAGATTACTGTTTGCGATCAGGATGAAAAGGTCAAGGTACCGGATGACGTTGCCACCCGGCTAGGCGCCCAGTACCTGGATGGGTTGGACGAGTTTGACGTGATTGTCCGGACGGTTGGGATGCACCCCAAACTTATTATTGAGAAGAACGCTGGGGTCGAGGCCAAAATAACGACAGCTATTAATATCTTCTTCGAGGAGTGCAAGAAGCCAATAATTGGAGTCACCGGGACCAAGGGCAAGGGCACGGCAAGTACTTTGATTGCCAAAATCCTGGAAGCCGCCGGCAAAAAGGTATTGCTGGGCGGCAATATTGGTGTGCCGGTGCTTGATCTGCTGCCAAAGACCAAGGACGTGGACTACGCAGTGGTAGAGTTGTCTAGCTTCCAGCTGATTGATATGAATCACTCGCCGCACATTGCGGTATGTTTGATGGTGGCCCCGGAACACCTCAATTGGCATGATGAGATGGATGAGTACATAAGTGCTAAACAACGGCTGTTTCTGCACCAAACCCCCGAAGACCGCACAGTTTATAACCGCAACAATGCTCATTCCACTGAAGTAGCGTCTATTAGCTTGGGTGCAAAAGTTTCTTATGAAGTGCCTGGACCTGGGGCATTGGCTACATCGCACGAGGGCGCTTATGTCGAGAGCGACACCATATATATGAACGACGTCCCGGTTTGCAAAATCAGTGACGTGGCACTGCTGGGCCGTCACAACTTGGATAACGTCTGCGCGGCTATTGCCACGGTGTGGGAAGTCATCCTGCATGACGTAGACGCCATCAAACAGGTAGTTTCAACGTTCAAAGGTTTAGAGCACCGATTGGAGCTAGTCCGAGAGCTTGATGGTGTACGTTATTACGATGACTCTTTTGGAACCACGCCAGAGACGGCAATTGTAGCAATCCAGGCTTTTGAAAAGCCTAAAATAGTGATCCTGGGCGGGTCCGAGAAAAATTCAGATTATGCAGACCTAGCCCAAGCGGTGGCTAGCCATAACGTGAAAGCGGTTGTGCTGATTGGCGAGATGGGACCTAAGATCCATGACGCCCTTATCGCAGCTGGTTACACCAATATTGTTGACGGCGGCCAGACAATGGACGCTATTGTGGCAGCGGCCAAGTCACAAGCTGTCCAGGGGGATATAGTGCTGCTATCTACGGCCTGTGCCAGTTTTGATCTGTTTAAAGACTATAAAGACCGCGGCGAGCAGTTTAAACGGTCTGTGTTAGCACTCTCTTGAGCTGCTGGATGACTGGCTGTTCGGGCTGGATTACGACAGCGCGGCCGGCTGCTTCTTCAGTGATAATATCCTCGATCCAATGGTAGTGGGTGCAGCCTAGGACGATCACGTCGGCTCCTGCGCTACATACTGAGTGTATTTGGTCATGAATAACCTCACGATCAAGAGTGTTGGACTCTATCATGTGCGACCAGTTGCTGCAGTCTGGTTCTAGAACCTTTACCTCACGTGCGTACTCTTGTTTTAGCCAGGCGTAGCGGTCGCTGCTAAGCGTAGTTGGCGTAGCACAGACGGCTATGACTTTGGATTTGGTTTGCTCCGCCGCTGGCTTCACCATGGGCTCCATAGCAATCAGGGGTACAGAGATTTTAGATCTCAATTCCTTTATGAGTGTGGTGCTTACCGTGTTGCAAGCGATCACTATCACCTGGCAGCCTTCATCCGCCAGACCTTGGACAATTGGGACAACGAAGCCTAGGATCTCCTGAGGTGAGCGGGTGGCATAAGGGAAGTGGTCGGGATCGCTGCGGAATATTACCTTGGCCCCTGGCAGGGCTTTCGCGATGGCGTTGGCTACAGATTTACCACCTACCCCGGAGTCAAAGACTCCTACCTTCACTTTTGGGCTCCTAGGGCTACCGCGCGAATGACGTTTTCAAACAAGGCACAGACGGTTAACGGCCCTACCCCGCCCTTTATGGCACTGATGGTAATGTCTGGCAGATCGCGAACATCGGCTGCTACGTCACCGATTAAGCCATTATTGTCGGTAGCTACGCCGGCATCTACAATAATGGCATTAGGCTTGACCATATCTTTGGAGATTAGCCCTGGTACGCCGGTGGCAGATACAATTATATCGGCAGTTTTCGTCAGTTCGGCCAGTTGTTTAGTCTTCTTGTCCGCAACTTCAACGTCTAGCCCGCTTGCTTGCCACATTTTGGCCAATGGCCGGCCGACTAACCTACCGTGACCGACAATGACGATTCTTTTGCCAGTTAATTGCACATTGTAACCAGCTAATAGCCAATCAATAGCCAGGGGAGTCGCCGGCTGGAAAGACGTTATTGTCGCTAACCCGTCAACATCTTTATCCGGAGCAACAATGTTTAGGATTTCATCTGTCTGATTAGGGTTTGGCAGAGGGATTTGGACAATAATGCCATGCACTGAGTCGTCTTTATTGAGCTCAGCAATCTTTTTTATTGCCTGGTTCTGGTCGATTGTATGGACGTCTACAGTGGCGCCAATGTCTTCACCATAACTGGACTTGAGCTTCATGTAGCTATCGACTATGGGATCGGGGTTGGTGCGGATAATTGCCAGTTTGGGCGTGATGCCGTTACCGGAGTGCAAACCACGCACTACACGCATTTGTCGTTCCTTGATAAACTCAGCTAGTTCCCGGCCATTTAGTATTTTCACTCTGTTAGCATAGCAGACCACACACTTCTTACATATTAAGAAGGGGCTACGCTCCCCTTCTTTCAATATTCTGTCGTTTCCGGTCTAGCTGTCGATGCGTTTTTTTCGGCCGCCGCCATGGCTAGCTTGGCCTCCGGCGCTCTGTATACGGTATCTTGTCTCAGCACTCATATTTTTTGATCCCAAACCTCGCTTGTTGCGTTCAGCCATCTAGTCTCCTTTTGTTAATTGCAGTATGTAGCTTACGGCAATAGTCACCCTGAAGCTGCCAAATAACTAACAAAGCCGCTGTTTAATCCCACAATCAATCATTTGCCATAACAGGGGTAATAACGTATAATCACGAGGTTAATTGATCATTGTAGCTCACCAGATTCACGAGAGGATTCGTGAATTTGAGAGGAGACGGCTTAGTTGGATAGATGTTTTTGCCGAGCAAACTTGTTTTGTCGGCAAATTAGCTATCCAACTATCACACGTTGACGAGGGCCAGTAGCTCAGCTGGTTAGAGCACCTGCCTCTTAAGCAGGGTGTCCGGGGT
>CAZARM010000019.1:0-9034 GCA_964487615.1 uncultured Candidatus Saccharibacteria bacterium
TGGCAGTGTCTAGCCAGTTACTACTTCCGGCGTTGTGGGTGGTGAAGTCGGCGTCTAGAGCGAGCGTTCCGTCGATGCCATTGCGGATTTGTGTTCGATAGATCTTGCCAATTAACGAACCAGAGGCTCCGCTATTGTGTGCGCCTATGTTGAGCAGGTCTGTACCGTCATGGATGCTTGTGGTCCCTGCTGTGGTGACGGTTGCGCCCAGCTGTGTGAAATCGGCGGCTACGGGGTTCGATATAGACCCATCAGCAGTCCAGAACTTGACGTCATTGCCTCCCGCTCCGTTGTCAACATCATGGGTCACTCGAACCCACAGTGTCGCTCCGTCGGCGATTACCGGCGAGGTGGTCGAGTCCTTGACAATTTGCGATGCCGCCGTGCCGTCGGCTGACCAGATGTATCGCAGCCTGCCGGTTGTGAGGAGCACCTGCAACAGGTAGTCACGGTTCGGATCTGATCCGTTCTTACCCTGCAAAGACATAGACGTCGCAGGTGTCCAGTCATCGAGTGCTACGCGTGAGCGCAAGTCAATGTCCCCGGTGATCGACAACACTGAGGAGTCGGGAATACTGGCATAGCTGCCCGTAACCCCCGGAAGGTACAGGTACCCGTTCGCTGTGCCGTTGACGTTCCAGTTGGTGACGTTGAGGATTCTTGTAGCAGAAAAGGCAACTTGTCGCCCGGAGCCAATATTTAGCGTTGTGATGGTAGGAACACTTGCACCGTAACTGAACTGCAGTAACCCAGGAGAATTAGCTACTGTATATACGACAGCTCCGAATGTCTGCCCCGCTATTGCCATAGTGCGGGTATTTGTACTAGCATTTGAAAACACAACGGTGGGCGTACCAGTGATAGTCGTGGCGGTCGCTTGGCTATTCCATGCAGTAGAGGCGGCAGTGGATGTGATAGTTAGGGTACTTGTACCAAGATTAAGAGTTGTTGTGCGAGCTGATGCAGCGGCAAACGTTAAGCACATAACTGTATTGCTATTGGTGGTGAAGGTACCGTCGTTGATAGTAATTGCATTGCTGCAAATAAATGCGTCTTGCAACGTGTAGGTTCCGCCAGGTCCTTGGAATGTGGTATTCGCAGCAAAGGTCTTGCCGCCTGATGTTACTGTGTGATTACCTCGACCAGCAAAAGTATGCCCTGCAACAACTGTCCAAGTTGTAGCGGAAACTATTAACGACCCGTACGTTGTTGTTCCGGTGCCTGAATTAGTATAGGTTCCGCTAAAACCAGTAAAATCAATATCCTTGCCCAACCTCGGCATGTCCGCTGTCAGCGTTCCAGTTGTATTCACATCCACTACTACATTGTCTTGTGGAAGTGGCACACGACTAGTCCATTTGGTTACATCACTCCAGTTACCACCTGCACTTGATGTGTGAGTTTGGGTGACTGGGGTTGTGAATGTAATACCACTGTTACCACCACAGTCCCCTAAGTATGTGGCTCCCGTACCGGCTACAGTCCAAGTAGCTGATCCGGCTCCGGTGATGTCCATGAAGTCTACGGAGTTGGTTATTACTACGCTGTTGGCAGTGATGGTGCGAGGGGTGCCGGGGGTGTTTGATGTCACAAAAGCGCGATTAACAAGACTGGAGCCACCATTGATTGTTACTGTTCCCGACACTGTAATATTGCCAGAGATTACAAGGGGGCTATTTACTTTTGCGGTGCCTGCAGAAAAGGTGAAGTTGTGACATGATAAGGCTATTACAATGGTTGTGTTTTGTGAACCGGTATTAGGATTGAAAACGAGATCATAAAACGTAATGCCGGCAGTACCTGTCACACTTACACCTCCGGTAGTAGCATTGAATGTTATGGTACTCGTCCCAGCATTAAATGTACCGCTATTTGTGGTAGCAATGTTCAAGGCTGAACCGGCAGTACTGAGTGATACTGAAACAGCCGAACTCCCAAGATTGAGCGTGCGTGCAAAAGTACCGTCAGTCCATATACAAGAGAGCGTCATGGATTGATTATTGGTATCAAATGTCCCAGCAAGTACCCTAAGAGATGGATTAGCGTTTATATTTCCCAAGCCCGCTGTCAAAGAATCTTGAAGCACCCATTTACCACCAACTCCGTTGCAAACAATCGCAGGTAATGTTTTACCTGCCGATGTAAATCCATATCCCGCACCGCCATTTGTATCGGCGGCGTTTAAAATAATGTTGTTGATATTCCCTGCTGTAACAATAACCGTCATGCTAGCAGTAAGTTTGAAAGAGCCGTAAACCATGAGGGTATTAGCTGAATTGGGGAAAGTAAGAGTACCAGTAAAACCGGTACAATCAAAGTTCTTGCAACTTGATGCTGCACCACCAGTAGTCGTAACCGTTACCACCCCACTATTCCCGTCCAGGAACACATCATCAGCCGAGGTGGGTACGCTTGCACCCCCTGCCCCACCACTAGTAGTAGCCCACTTGGACCCAGCCGTAGCATCCCATGTGGCTGTGCCACCAACCCAAAAACGATTAGCCACGACGAATTACCTTCATAAAACAATCTAGGTTGTAATCCGTTAGGTCGTATGCGTTTTGCAAGTCTACCCTCGCTATGTTCTTACGCTTAATTATATCTGTTAACCTCTGTTAAGGCAAAGACTACGCAGTTTTGTTTTCTACTAACTCCTTACGATTGACTCTATGTTTAACTAAAGGTAAACTATTGATATGTTAAACGTTAGCAAATTACCTACGTCACACATCGTGACGTTAAAGGAACTTCGAACTCACCTGCCGAGAGTAATAGAAGCAGTTGCTCAGGGTCACAGCTTCACAGTAATTAGACGCTCTAAGGTAGTTTTTTTGGTCAGTCCAATAGCAGATGAGGGTGATTGGCAAACAATTATTGACTTCACGTCAGTAAACAAGCAAGGTTTTAGTGCTGATGCGCTTTTAGCAGAGCTTAATTCGTAGTTACCTGCTATGTTTGAATCACATGCTTCACTACAGAGCCTTCCAAGAAAAGATCGTCAACAGTTTAAGTTACTAATTTTGAGGATAAAGCTAAGCGATACGCATGGCCTGGACATCAAACGTCTCAGTGGCCACTCTGACTTGTTCCGCGTCAAGAGAAACCACTACCGCATCGTTTACCGTAAGACGCCAAGAAAACTATTAGTTGTCCGTATAGACCGTAAAAAATAGCCCAAGGCCAGCTCTAATAACCGCGAGCAGTGGCTATAAGGTCCCACTTATTGTCGTCAAGGTTGTATTGAAAACCGAAATAATCTGTTTTGCTGCCACCCGTAGTTGTAGTGGGTAAAGCAATGTCATTTCCGCCACGGTAACCGGAGCCAAATGACAGAGACTGGGGTGAGATGCTCCTAATGCGCAGAATAAATTGCTGAAATGAGGTAGGTGTACCAGTAGGATTAGCAATGGTGGTAGTTTGGGATAATGAAGTAAGCTTAGCTCCATCATAACTATCGATGTCTGGAGTTACTGTGGCCGCATCAGTCAGTGTAGCAACGCGTTTTGTGACACGTTTGTTGGTTAGGGTGGCGACTGCCGAATTTTTGGTAGCATCTGAGGTGTTGTCTACGTTGCCTAGCCCCACATCGCCTTTGACAATGCCTGTTGGGCTATTAATAACTGGGGCAGTTAGGGTCTTGTTGGTCAGGGTGGCGACTGCCGAATTTTTGGTAGCATCTGAGGTGTTGTCTACATTCCCTAGGCCTACGTCACCTTTAGCAAGGCCAGTTGGACTATTGATGACTGGGGCAGTTAGGGTCTTGTTGGTCAGGGTGGCGACTGCCGAATTTTTGGTAGCATCTGAGGTGTTGTCTACATTCCCTAGGCCTACGTCACCTTTAGCAAGGCCAGTTGGACTATTGATGACTGGGGCAGTTAGGGTCTTGTTGGTCAGAGTTTGCGAATCAGTAGTGCCGACTATGGCGCCGCTAGGGGCAGTAACGGTTGTCATGGCTCCCGCACCGTTACCCTTGACAATACCTGTCAGTGTATTTGCGCCAGTACCGCCTTGAGGCACAGAAAGCGCTGTGGTCAAGCCAGACAAAGAGGTAATGTCACTGTTTGCGCCCTTGGCAGCTTTGTTGGCCAGTCCTGGTACGGTTGGGCTAGCGGCCGTACCGCTCAAATCACCGGCTAATTGAACTTTACCTTTTGTGGTAGCATCGGCATCTGGCGTACCGCTAGCGGCCGCGCTATCTACATAAGATTTATTAGTCGCATCAGTCCCGTTAGTTGGAGTTGGCACAATCGGGCTGCTGGAGAAAGTCTTGACTCCGTCAACTGTTTCGTTGCCAGTGTTGTGAATAACTTCGGTATCTACTGCTCCACCGGCGCTTTCAACCGCAGTTGATTTGATACTTCCATCAGCATTTAAGGATTGTTTGAGGAAGTCGTTTAGAATGTCTCCCCATTTTCCGCTGTCGCCACCGGGCGAGGGTAAGCGTGCCATTATTTGACTCCTTTAGATTTACGGCTATACATAAACAATATCCCGGCTGCCAGCAGCAGTGCTACTCCAACAGTTCCAATCAGCACAACTGGCATACCAGTATTGGCCAATGTGCTTGAGCCAGTGCATGCTGCATTTGATTGCTCATAAGGCCCACAGCCATAGGCCCCCTGGCCGTAAGTGGCTGCAACTTTGTGTAGTAGCGAGATATAAAGCATGTGTCTTTCTTTTACTGGCCATAAGGGCTATGTCCATAGCCTTTTTGTTCTTTGTTGTGGTGTTTAGATGATTGGCCGAGGGTGTTTGTCAAATTTTCTAACATGGCGGCTACGCCAAGGAGACTTAACAGGGCTACGCCAATATACTTTAGGAATTCTTTACGGCTAATTTCTTGTTGCATCAGCTCGTGTATTTTGTCCATGATTCCTTCTTAGCTATATGTATTGGTTGTTGATATTAACATATTGTCGCAAACTGCTTTAGGTAAAGTCTACCATAACCGTCAACATACGCAAGTATTTAGCAACATAAAAAAGACCACTGGTCGGAATCCATAAACCGAACGGATTCGGCTTATGGTTAAATGCAGGAATTGTCGGAAGCTGGAAGTAAAACAACTCCCGTTGTTTTACGGAAGCTGCAATACAATTACAAATTGGTCGGGGTGAAAGGATTCGACTATCAATCTCCTTCGTCAACATTTGCGTGGGGGCAAATGCTCAGTCGCCGCTTTGCTCCAAAGGATTCCTCAAACTGCCGCAGGCAGTTCTCGCCTATCGGTTCGAACATTTCAACTCCGCCAAATAAAAAGACCAGTCAGAAGACTGGACTTTTTACTTGGTCGGGGTGAAAGGATTCGAACCTTCGACCTCGCGGTCCCAAACCGCGCGCGCTAGCCAACTGCGCCACACCCCGTCGTCAGAACCGACGGTCAGATTGCATCGAAGAAAAGTATTTCTTAGATTCCACCTTCTGGTCGTTTCTTCCTCTTCAGTTTCGCAAACAGTTCCTTGGTTTGCAAAACTGGCTGGAACTCAAGCGATTATAGCGAATCTCTCTGTTTATATCCAGAGGTGTTAGCTTCGGGGGCGATCGGCCTTATCTATCTGCCGACTGGCCACCCGCTGAGTTATTTTGCGCATATTATCTGCCACAACTTTATGGAACGGCAGTGCCCATTGCCATGAATAATAGGCAGTGATCTCCAGTAACTTACCAGCTAATGGTGCTATATATCCAGCCACCAGCGGGTCCACGATGTTGGTACTAACGCGGTTATCAAACTGCCGTTCACATCCATTAGCAAGCATGGAGGCATACAGTCGCAGGTTCGTGTAGGGATTCAGCTCATCATAGTCTGTATATACGTCACCCACTTCATAGGCTGGTTCGTAGGGTGAAAAATGTGGTTGGTGTCCACAAGCTAACAGATAGTCAATATCTAATAGAGTTATCTTGCCGGCCGGCTTTAAACCCAAACGTAGGTCTTGGTTCCGTAGTCCCTGCTTTATGGTTTCCTCTATCGATATGCCAGCATTTGAGGCTAGCGCAATTGTGCACCAGCCGATATCTCCAAGTTCTGACGCCAGCTGGTCGGGCGGTCTGATGCTGCGATCTGGCCGATCATTCCGTGGTGTTCGATAGTCAAACTCTTCGATTGACTCGGTGAATTCTTCTTTGAGCTTTGTGCTAAAACGGTCTGCTGAATCTAGTGTCCCGTGTTCTGTCTTCCAGTCCAGCTCAACCCAACGACGATAAGTGCGTAGGGTCATATTCCCTATGTCTGCATAATCATCAGCTACAAAAGACTCAACTTCTTGAAGCCGAATTTCCCTTTCCTCGGCGCTGTGGGGTTGCCATAGTTTTCCGTCAAAGAATGAACAGCGTTCTGCACCCCATTCGGGTGCCATAATAGTTTCGCCGTGAGGGAAGATGCCATTAGAAGTTAACACAAAGTCTGTCACTGTTACATTATACCGAAACAAATGGCTCATGAACTAGAATTATGATATAATAAGCATATGAAGTATGCGTCGATCTTCGTTACCATATTGTTGATTTGGGTCGCCGTAATCCTGATGGCCGTCATACGACAGAGTTCTACCGAAGTTTTTCAGCTTTACTTAGTTGTTATGGCAAGTACAGTTACACTTTTTCTTATCGGATTTGGTAAAAAGTAAGCTTAAAGGTATGAAAAAGAGTGTTGCCGCGATCAAAAGGAACCGGACCGCTCGGTTGGCTCGACTACTGACGCGCTGTTTTTATCTAAATCGCGTCGGCAAAAAAGAGAAAATTTACTCACTAGTTTGTGAGGAGTTCTTAAGTTTAGGCGGTGTATATATCAAGTTTTTGCAGGGCGTGTTGCTAAGAAGTGAGATCATGAAGCGCTGGCACAACCCGGAACGGCTTAAAATCTTTGAAAATCTGGATAGCGAGCCACTTGACGTAATAAGCATCCTGCAACATGAACTGGGGCCTGAAAGAGTCAAGCAGATTAAAGGTATCCAGCCAGAACCGTTTGCAGCCGGTAGTTTTGGCCAAGTGTATTTTGGTCAACATGCTAGCGGCCAGCCAATTATTATCAAAGTTTTGCGTCCAATGATCCGGGAACTTCTGCGCCACGATCTGCGTCTGTTAAGCATATTTAGCAAGCGTTTCTATGCTCAGCTAACGCCCAACATGGACTGGAACATGCGCGAGACTGTAAAAGATTTTGTCCACGCCACGCTCAAGGAAACCGACTACATTGCCGAGGCCGAATTCGCCAATGAGTTGTACGAACACTACCGGGGCCATCCAAAGTTCATTGTTCCAAAGACCTACATAGAACTTTGCACGCCAAACATCATTGTTCAGGAATATGTGGAAGGTATTTCTGTGGCCCAACTTATCAAGCTCCAGGCCCAGGGTGTCGATCCCAGGACTTATATATTAGAAACCACTGGGTCAGACCTGGACCAGCAACTGGAAACACTGGGATTCGAGGCAATTAACGGAATTTTTAACTTGCGCCGAATCCAGGGTGACCCACATCCAGGCAATATTCGATTAATGTCTGAGGATCGGGTGGGCATTATCGACTTTGGTATTTCGGCAACCACACCTACTAATAAGGCAGCCCTTTTTGGCCTGATTGATGAGTGGAACCACCTCTATGATGACAATAAAAGCATTGCAAATTTGTTTGAGCAGTTTATCCGATTTTTCGTCAGCGATTTGTATAGGGCGCTAAAGAAACTAAGCACCCTCAACCGCCAGGATGTCCAAGACGACAATTTCACAGCCGAAGTCGGCAAGGTTGCTCAAGAAAGCTTTTCCCAAGCCACCGGTGAAAAAGATATTGGCTCGATGGTCTACGACGGACGGATATTGCAGCTGATAAATCAGATGGTCAACAAAGACAATCGGTTTGGGTTGGTTATGCGCTTGGAAGCTTCAGAAATCCTGCGGGCCGCGCAAACCTACATATCACTGGTTGAGACTTTGGGCCGTCGTAGCGTAGTTTTGCCAATTGTGTTTGAAAGAGTGGTCAAGCAAGTTGAATTGGACCATCCAGGGCTCCGGCATCAGACTGACGCCAGCATGAGTATGGGTGATGCCCTGGAAACAGTCAGCAATTGGCTAGAGCGGGTTGCTGAACGTGACCCAGCACTCTTTCGGCAACTAATGGAACGTATTAAACTAGGAACCACCAAGCCCGAGCCTATAAAGGAGGTCACCAATGCTTAATGAAAAAACCAAAGAGGGGGACACCCCCTCTCTGCGCGCAGGCAAAATGGAATACATGTTTGCCAAGTGCTCTCTCCCCCGGACACGGGAAAGGAAAACCGATGCTTAAGGAAACTCTGTTATTCATAAAATATCCCTATACTGCCGGTGTAATCGCCACCATTTGGCTTGGTAGTGCAGCACTATTGGCACTCAACGACGGCCTACCATTCATCCCGATCATTATTATTGACATGTTGGTTAGTATCTTTCTGGCCTTCTTCGGCTTTACTGGCAAGAAAGAGCTATAGGCCCCGCTCCTAACCCCAAGCCGAAAGGATTCGACTTGGGGACCCCTATTCCTTTTTACTGAATAAAGCGGATTTAAAGTTATTTTTAAGTTGCTTTAAATCCGCTTTTTTGATATCTTAAGTTTGAAACATCTTTAATACAGAAAAATTTTCAAAGAATGGGTAACGTTCCGTTCCACAGGCGGCTAATCCGGCGGCTTACCAAAAATAGTAGTGGCACTGTCAGTGTGTCTATCCCTATTGAGCACGCCAGTGCCCTAGGCTGGACCAAAGGCCAATCTGTCAGTGTTGAGTTAGATGGCAAGCATCTAGTTATACAGGCTGTTGTCCCTCCGCGAGGTAGCAAAAAATGAAAAACTACAAACGCTACTACCTGGATCCATTAAAAGTACGTAACCTTCGTATTCTCTGGCGTCTTTATCTCACTCGTTTAGTCGGCTTTCCGCTGCTTCTACTGTTTATGTTGTTTGGGATCATGTCCGTATACCGGCCAGCTTATGCCATATCCAAGACCTGGGACGGAGGTTGTGGGGCTGACACTACCTGGAGTTGTGCTAATAATTGGG
>CAZARM010000020.1:0-7665 GCA_964487615.1 uncultured Candidatus Saccharibacteria bacterium
GCAATCTCATTAGCGACCTTGGCAATACCGCGTGCGGGCACTACGGCAGCCGGTACGTGTGCTCGCCCGACTACGCGCTCATGAACGCCTCGTTCATACTACTCGGCCTAACCATGGCACTCGGTTCATGGCTTATATATCAAGAATTCAAGGAAAGCCGCGCCTCGCTCGCAGGCTTTGGCCTTATGGCCCTAGCTGGCTTTGGCACCATGATGGTAGGGCTGTTCCCCGAAAATACTATCAGCTACCTGCACGCCACAGGTGCATTTTTTGGCCTGCTGGTCGGCAACATAAGCCTAGTAGTCCTAAGCCTGGCGCTCAAGAGCGTGCGCCCCGGCCTAAGGCTGTACACCTTCCTATCCGGCACCCTATCCATCGCCGCCTTCTTACTATTCACAATGCATATAACGCTTGGGTTGGGGCAGGGCGGCATGGAACGCCTAGTATCCTACCCCCAAACCCTCTGGCTAGTATTGTTTGGCCTATACATGACCCACTC
Organism: uncultured Candidatus Saccharibacteria bacterium; assembly: GCA_964487615.1. Classification (GTDB taxonomy): domain Bacteria; phylum Patescibacteriota; class Saccharimonadia; order Saccharimonadales; family CAZARM01; genus CAZARM01. The sequence continues at coordinate 500 of CAZARM010000020.1, forward strand.
CCACCTCCACCGCCTAAAGTAGCCGTTCCAAAACAGATACAAAAATGCTATCCTGCAGTGGATGAGCGACTTAAGTGACTTGCAGAAGAGAATAGTGGCTTTTCGCGATGCGCGCGATTGGAAGCAATTCCACAATCCTAAAGACACGGCCATTTCGTTGGTGCTAGAAGCAACAGAATTTCTTGAGCATTTTCAATGGAAAAACGCAGAAGAGATAAAACAACATCTAAAGAACAAAAACGAGGACGTAAGCGACGAGCTAGCTGATGTCCTTTACTGGGTATTGCTAATAGCCCATGACCTTGATATAGATGTGCTTAAGTCTGCCGAGAGAAAGATGGCTAAGAACGAAATGAAATACCCGGTAGAAAAAGCAAAAGGCAAGCACACAAAGTACACGGAGCTTAATTAATAATGATTGTTTATTCTGCTTCGAAGCAGCAATTTCAAAATGATGTAATGTCAAATGACATCCAGGGCATTATCCATGCGGCATACAAAAAGGCGACCGGACGAAACACGGGAGCCTCAGAACTAGAATCTTGGCGTAACTCACTTCAGTACATGGATCGTGTGTTGAATGATGTTGCTATTCCATCAGACTCGGGCGTTGCTATCGAGTACCATATTCCACAATCATCAAAACGCATAGATTTTATCCTTACGGGCATTAATAATGAGCAACAGGACAGTGCAATTTTAATCGAGCTCAAACAATGGCAAGAAGCCAAGATTACAGATAAGGATGGCGTGGTCGTTACGCGTTTTAAGCATGGTGAAAAAGAAACCTCACACCCTTCGTACCAAGCTTGGTCTTATAAATGCTTGCTAGAAGATTACAACCAAACCGTGCAAGAAGAGGGCATCAAGCTCTTTCCATGTGCGTATTTGCATAATTACGAACAGGACGATGTGATTGCTAATGATTTTTACTCCGAATACACAAAACAGGCACCCGTCTTTCTAAAAGACGATGCTCTAAAGCTTCGCGAATTTATAAAAACACATGTTAGATATGGCGATAAAAATAATGTAATGTACCGGATTGATCACGGCAAAATCAAACCGTCCAAAAACTTAGCTGACCAACTTTCCTCTATGCTCAAGGGCAATGAAGAATTTGTTCTTATAGATGACCAAAAAGTAGCTTATGAAACTGCCCTAAAGTTAGCTGAGGAATCTTCCGATGAGAACAAAAATGTGTTGATTATAGAGGGTGGTCCAGGCACAGGTAAATCTGTCCTGGCTATTAATTTGTTAGTAGAGCTTACGCGTCGCGAGCAGGTGGCACAGTACGTGACTAGAAATTCGGCCCCACGTGAAGTGTACAAGGCAAAGCTGACCGGAACTTTCAGCAAATCGCGCATCGATAACATGTTTAGTAGCTCAGGCACTTTTCACTCTGTAGAGGACAACACATTCGACACCCTTATTGTTGATGAAGCACATCGGCTAAATGAGAAATCTGGCCTGTACCAAAATAAAGGTGAAAACCAGATCAAAGAAATTATTACCGCGAGCAAACTAAGCATCTTTTTCATAGATGAAGACCAACGAGTGACGCTTAAAGACATTGGGAGCAAAGATGAAATTCGATTTTGGGCAAGCCAAGCCAGAGTAGAAACTACCGAAATGATGCTCGAATCACAGTTCCGCTGCAATGGCTCGGACGGTTACTTGGCTTGGCTGGACAATATGTTGCAAATACGCGAAACGGCAAATGAGACACTCGAAGGTATAGACTACGATTTTAGGGTAATTGATAACCCGCAAGCACTGCATGATCTTATAAAAGAAAAAAATGCCGAGAATAACAAAGCACGCATGGTTGCTGGCTACTGCTGGAAGTGGATCAGCAAAAAACATCCGGAGCTTAAAGACATAGTTATTGGTAGCTACGAAGCAACTTGGAACTTGGATACTGACGGCCAGGCGTGGATTATTAAGCCGAATTCGGTTAGTGAAGTTGGGTGTATCCACACATGCCAAGGCTTAGAAGTCGACCACGTGGGCGTAATCATTGGTCCTGACCTGATCGTTCGAGATGGCAAAGTGATAACTGTGCCGGAAGCCAGGGCCAGTACTGACAGGTCAGTGTCCGGCTGGAAAGCGCTTATGAAAGAAGACCCAGAAGCAACCAAAGCCCGGCTTGATGCCATCATAAAAAACACATACCGAACTCTGATGACGCGTGGCCAAAAAGGCTGCTACATATACTGTACCGACCCAGCAACCCAAAAATACTTTAAAGCCCTACGAAACTGATGTCGTTCATTGCGCGACGCCGGCACGGTTTCAACTTACGTACGGCGAAGTAAACCTGCTCTTATTTAAGTGAGAACTGGCTGGTGAAGAACCTGCACAACGGTGCCGTTAATGAGACCTTCATGTGTGTCGTTAGGGTGAACGAAGATAGGTAGATAATTCTCGGAAGATTCAGATAGAAGCACTACTTGATTATTGTCTTGATCGAAAAGAAAGCGTTTGAGATTAGCCAACTCATCAACGACAGCGATTACGTAATCACCACTACGTGGACTTCTTTTAGAGCCATCAACTATAGCGTAATCACCATCGTTTATTGGTCTTCCACCAATGTTCGCTCGGTTCATTGACGTACCCACGACTTGCAATGCATAGAGATCTTTATAGTTGCGTGATTGCAAAAGTGCTGATGAAATGCGCAAATATCCGTGGATTTGGTCTGAAGCCACTTGGGTGGCCGGTCCCGCGCTTACGCTACCTCGTATCGGTATACGTATTAACAGGGAGCTTCCTAACTTAGTCTTTTGGATCTGCACGCTGGCACGCTCTTCAAAAGTTAATAAGCCCTCTTCGTGAAGTTTATGCAGGTGGTATTTAATATTCTGCGGGTTTTTTACTCCTACGGCACGGGCTAATTCTCGAAGGCCCATCCCTGAGATATCTCGTTCTTGAGCAAGTCTGAGGAGCCGCTCTCTGGTCTCGTTCATTGACAGTATTGTAGCAAAGACAGTGGCAGCATGCAAATTTACAAAATCTATTGACACCCATGATAACTACTGTTAAATTGGAAGCAAGTTGAGGGTCGCAAGATAGCTTCCAGCAACATACAATTAAAAGTTAAAAGAGGGTAAACCCATGGCACATGAACACACATTCGCAATAATCGTTAACCTTGAAGAGAAACCGGTTCCTGAACAGACGGTTAGCTTCGACCAAGTTGTGCGGCTGGCCTTTCCAGACAAGGCCGACGATCCAAATACCACCTTCAAGGTCACGTACCGTAAGGCTGAGAGCAAGCCTCACGACGGCACAATGGTCGAGGGTGACTCAGTAGAGGTTAAGAAGAACGACAAGACGTCGTTCACGGTCGTCCATGCGACTAAGTCTTAGCCCCGACCTCAAACAACTACGGGATGAAGCTTATGAGGTGCGAGTCACGGAGGCTGGTCATCTTGTCGTCAGCCACGTGCCCTATCTAGATGCCCAGGGCCAGATTCAGTATGGCCAACTGGTCTCGACGCTGAACATGTCCGGTGATGTGGCCGCCTACAACGGTGGCCACGAGGTTCTCTTCGTCGGTGGAGTGCCGTGCGGCCGTGACGGTCAGCCTCTCAACCGGCTGATTAACCAGCCTAACCTGAACAGCCCGATTGAAGAAGGTCTTGTAGCTGCCTGTGGGATGTCGAGCAAGCCAGCAGAGAACTACCGCGACTATCACCACAAAATGACTACCTATATGGCGATGATCAGTGCCCCAGCGGAATCAGTGGACCCGTCAGTCACGGCCATAACGCATCCGGCAACAGAAGATGACGATCCTGAGGGACCGTTCGAGTACCTCGACAGTGCGTCGAGTCGGGCTGGAATCTCAGCCATCACCGACAAGCTACGACTCAAGAAGGTCTGCATTGTTGGTGTCGGTGGCACCGGCTCATACGTGCTCGACCTTGTCGCCAAGACACCGGTCGGATCAATCCATCTGTACGATGGTGACGATCTGTTCACCCACAACGCTTTCCGCGCACCAGGTGCCGCGTCCATCGAGACTCTTCGCGACCGGCCAAAGAAGGTTGCGTATCTCGCGACTGTCTACTCCAAGATGAAGCGCAACATCGTGCCGCACCCCGAGGACGTGTCTGAGGCAAATGTCGATGAGCTTCGAGACGCCGACTTCGTCTTTCTCACGATGGAGGGCAACCAGACCAAGCGCATGATCGTCGACAAGCTCACAAAGCTCGAGATCCCTTTCGTTGACGTCGGCATCGGCCTGAATATCGCCAAGGGCCAGCTCCAGGGCGCCGTTCAGACCATTACGCGGACGCCGGCAGATCACGATCGCCCTGCCGAGCGCCACGGCATCGCCTTCGACACGGCAGATGAAGACGATGAGGTTTACGACTTAAACATCCAGGTGGCTGACCTGAACGCACTCAACGCGGCGCTCGCGGTGATTCGTTGGAAGAAACTCTTTGGGTTCTACGGAGACCTGGAAGATGAGCACTTTAGTATCTACACAATCGATGTGAACAACCTGGTCAACGAGGACCTCGCATGAGTCGCATTGACAGAGTCACCTTCGAGTTCATAGATCTGCTACCACCCAAGCTGGTCGATGGTGTTGTCTATATCTCCATTGAGCACCGCACCATCGTGCACAACTGCTGCAGTGGCTGTGGCGAGCGAGTTGTGAATGCTATCGGTCCAGCAGAATGGAAACTCATTTTCGATGGCGAAACGATCTCACTTCATCCATCAATTGGCAACGGGGCTCTTGCATGTAACTCGCACTACTGGATTCGTAATAATTGGGTCGTATGGGCAAAGACCCTGACTGCCGAACAAACACGCAGGTCTCAACTAAATGATCGTGATGATATTGTGGAGCATTACAAACCTTCCCGGCTAAACAAGCGACATTGGTGGCCATTTAGTAAGGAGTGAACACGGTTACAACCACAGCAAGAGTGTTGCAGCAAAACTAGTAGTCGAGTTTTGCGGATTTTTGTAGGTTGTGGCGGGCGCAGAGTAGCTGGATATTTTGTTCCTTTAGGCTTGTGCCACCTTTGGAGTAGGGCAGTAAATGGTCGAAGTGTAGGTTGTCTTTTGAGCCGCACATAACGCATTGGCCATGGTCGCGCTTAAATACCGCTAGCTTGACCTTGCCAGGTATCTGCCGCGTTTGCTCAATATCAATATGTTTTTTGGCAAGATGTTCTTCTGCAACTTCTAGCTTTTGGTCGGTAATTCTGAATTCAAACTCGTATACCTTCCGGCCGCCGCGTTCGACAAACTGATAATCTCTCATTTCAAATAGACCGCGGTAAGTCCAAATGCCCATCTGAAGCTTTTCGTAAACTTTAACAAGCGGGAAGTCGCCAGACAGTTTTGCGCGCTTTATTGAATCTACAAAAAGACCGTTCTGGGTTAATGTGCCGGACGGGTTTGCTACCGGCTGGTCATATTGCTTAGTTTTGTCACCCGGGACATCATGACCTTCATAATAGATGCTCAGCCCATCCTCTGAAATCCGGTCTGCATAAGGCGCATTAGGCTTCACCGACATGAGCACGACCGAATAGCCATTGCTAATCTCAAAGTTCATGCCACGCTGGAGTTGCTCTTGCTGCTCTTCGTTGCACATCTCTCGATATGAGACGATCTGATTTACGTCAAAAGCCATAACAGCATGATACCAGGTTCAGCCTTCTACCATTATATTGCTGCGGTTTTTTCTCGCGCTAGGGGTGCTAGTCGTTGTGGTCTAGGCGGGAGAGCATTATTGCTTCTTTTTTGGGGTCGGATTGCTTCCGCTGCTTCGATTTGCGGGTTTTGGCTTTTACGAGCATGGGCTTGGCGGGCTTGCGCTTGGCGCCTGGCTTTTTGAGTGTGGCTGCTAGCCTTTGTGCGCTAACGCCAACGGCTGCCTTTCTGGCCGCGGCTTTCGACTTTTCTTTGCGTTCGGCCATTTTTGCGATGGCCTTTGCGGCCCTGCTAGGTTTCTTGGGTCCTGAAACTGATTCTTCTGCTGGTGGCTCGGTGGGGGTTATAACTGCACCAGGCAGCTGCATAGTTGCGTCATCAGCAACTTCCGGCTCCGCGGTTACCACAACCTCTTCCGCTTCCGTGGCTACCGCAACCTCTTCCGGCTGCACTGCAGCCTCAGCTGCCATGGGCATTGCAGCTTCAATTTCCGGTGCGGCCTCTTCGGCTGCAGGCGCTTCAACTTCAAGTTCGGTTATCGCCTCAATTTCCTCAGGAACTTCGGATTCTTCAGTAGCGGCTTCTTCTTGAACAGCTGCTTCGCTTGCGACCTCTAGCAATTCTGGGCGCGCGCGGCGCCGGGCGCGGGCGTACGCATAGCTTCCCCAGGCAATGGTGCCAATGCCTGATGCGGGGAACAGTAGCTTGAAGTAGTTGGGCGGGGCAGCGCTGAGCGTTGTGGCGGCATCGGGGTTGCCGGGGTCGTAGGCGACCGGCACGGCTGTGCCGACAGTCGGGTAGTCGGTAGTCGGCGCCCCGGCGGTTTCGTACGAGTAGCCGAGGGCCAGGAACTGCACGGTCGGGTAATAGACGGTTTTGCCGTTGACCACTTTGCCGGTAACATCGGACACGTCGCCGTTCAGCCGGTGCCAGCTGGGCGGCACGCTGCCCGGAAACTGCACAAGAAAGCCGGCTGCTACAAGGACGACGCCGGCAATCATAGCTGATTCTAGTGACTTAATGCCGAAGTTTTGGTACCAGGTTCGCGGCCTGGCAACAATGCTCTCAAACTTCACGCTTATCCTTAACTTATTACCTTAATACTACTGTGCCAGGGCATGTATAGCAATAAGTTGGTACGCATGCGCTAGATATGCCCTCACTTTGGGTTAAGTCAGCTATTCTCTTCTACTTTTTGGTGGCAAAAAGTACCAAAAAGCCACCGCACAGTGTTCACAATCAGACTAGCTCCAGATACCAGACTAGGGCGCGCCGAAAGAATGCAAGCATCCCTCGCAATTATTTTAAGGATGGCTCGGGCAGGCTTTCGGCTTTACCCGCCCTAGCTGATTGGAGCTAATCTGTTGTTCAAGTGCGGACACCAAATCTAAACCCTAAACCCTATCCCCTAAACCCTTCAAACTAAGTTTGTAACGCAAATCACATATTTATTGTTGTTTTTGGGACTATGATGAGCTTGT
>CAZARM010000021.1:0-4004 GCA_964487615.1 uncultured Candidatus Saccharibacteria bacterium
ATTTTTAAAACAATTTGATCAAGACATTTGGATAATTGGTGGTGCTAAGTTGTTTGCCGATACGCTGACTAAGGTCGCGGAACTATATCTTACCGAACTCGTCGGTGACTTTCACTGCACTAAGTTTTTCCCGGAGTTCCACCCTCAGTTTAGGCTAAAACAAAAAGGTAACCCGATGAGTGAGCAAGGGATTACCTTTAGGTTTAGTATCTATCAGCGAATTTAAGCAGTCGCCGGAGGAGTAGAAGCCGAGCCGGGTTTGCCACCGGGACCTACGTATTTGGCGTCGCCAAATCCTAGCATTGGAAAGCCAATTACGGGCAGCAAGATAAGCAGGGCAGCGTAGGCGAGCTCCTTGCCATAAGATTTAGCCAGCTCAATAGATATGATGATACTCACCGCAATAACTGCGATTGCTCCCAAGACCGGGACCCAAGAAACTAGAAACACCAAAGACCACCAACCTGGTTTGCCAACAATCTCGCAGAGTACCCAGTAATTGTAGAGAGGGATTATGGCATTCCAGCCGGGCCGGCCCGCCTTTTCAAACATTTTCCACATTCCCACGACTATTACTATGGCAATGGCAAGCCAAACCAACAGGAAGGTGCCACTGAAGAGACCGGCAAGCATGCCGTGGCCGGAATCAGTGCTGGTTGTATAGTTATAGGTTTGCGCTAAGAAGGTAGACATAAGAACTCCTTGTACGTATTGTTGTTATATCCACGATTATAAGCTCTTTTTAAGAAAAATGTACTAGCGAAAGTACTGACGCAACATCAAACTCAGAATGACTAGCCCCAAACCGGCTCGAAAATAACTAGTACGGTGTGTAATCTCCAAATACGCCCAAGTGAACAAGAACGCCATACTGAGCTGTCCGCAACCGGACTTTAGTCGACCGTCCTCAAGCAACACGGACAGAACTTTAAAAACAATCCAACCCCACAGAGCTGCATTGGGCCACTGCCACAACACAACGCGGCCTTCATTGTCTTGAAAGACTGATTTGATCGTCATTTCATGCCGCAGTTCACGTAGGATCTAGCTAGGGTTGCGATTTAGGTTAAGTAGTTTTACGATACCCCACGCAATGAGCGCGTAAACAGCAGCGGCAACTAAGATGGATGGTTCAAAAACTGAGTGAACGTCACCAGACTTAGTGCTTGTAACACCAAATATATTGTCAAACGGGGCAGTCAAGACGCCGGTAACCGTATAGATGAAATCTACAAATCCGCTATTTGGGTTGGCCCCAAATATTTTGAGTATAAATCTTAGCCCTATCAGAACCTCAATAACACCCAGGATATACCATACAAAGTTAGATGCTGTAGTGGTGCTATCGGCAACGACGTTGGTGTCAATACTTCGACTTTTTTGCTGGACTTGTGCGCCAGTGGCGTCTACGCCAGCGTCCTGTTTGGTGGTAACCGTCTCATTAACTTCTGTCATGTCAGTCTCCTTGTGAGTTTAGATTTAGTTGCGCTTAAGTATACTCCTAAGAAGAAATAATAAAGCTAAATATCCCGCTTAACAGCAAAATAAACAGAGGGTTTACTTTCCACTTGGTGATAAGTAGAAACGCTACTGCCGCCGCTAGGATGTACCCAACATTTGCACTGCTACCAGCTGGCATCAGGCTAACCCCAGTGTAAATAACTATGCCCGCGGCAGCTAAGCCTATTGATTTAATAAAATGTGTGGCATAGCGGGTTTCCAGAAAGCCCCCCAAATATTTGGCCGCAAACATAGCCAGGAACCACGGTGCTGCAAAGACTGCAATGGTACCGGCGGCGGCACCAAACAAGCCACCTATCCGGTAACCAATGAAGGTCGCAATTCCAAAGGCAGCTGGGCCAGGGGTAGCATAACCGAAAGCTAGGATAGCTGACATGTCACTGCTGGTTATCCAGCCAGTCTGGGTAACTCCAAAATCATAAAACAGCGCGGAGGCACCACTGCCAAAGGAGACCAGACTAATGACGAGCATATTAAACACCAGTTTCAATAAATCCTGGGTCATAGTGTTTGCCTGCGAATCCTAATAATAGACAGACTGACACCCGCCAGACCAAACAACAGGATAATAAACACTGCGTTCACTCCCATCACGAACTTAGCCAAAAAAGCCGCGCCCACCAGCAACCACAGTGCTGAATGGGTGGCGTGCCGTTGGCCTATACGGTAAGCATTGGCCAGGACAATGCCTCCTAGCGCGGCTCTTAGCAGATTTAAGTGACTAGCCAACTGGCTGCTATGCAGGTATTGAAAGTACAGAATTGAGAAGATAGTGATCAACGTCATAGACGGCAATAAGTAAAAAACCGTTGCCAGCAACGATCCGCTAACACCGTGTAATTTATAGCCTACGCCAGAAACAATAGCTGCCTGAGTCCCACCGGGGATGATTTGTGCATAGGTTACGGGGCCTTGGATATCCTTTGATGACAGAAACTGACGTTTGTCTACCAACTCTTTCTCAAGCAGCAGGGAAGTCGTAGACCAACCGCCGAAGGCATTGCTGCCGACCTTTATAAACACCCAAACCAACTCAACATAGGTAATTCGTGGTTTACTCACGGCTTCCATGATATCAGAGGCTTAGCCTAGACAAACGAAATCTAGGCTTTGGTTTTAGCGATGCTTTCCATACGGAATGTGATAAATGCTTTAAGTAACGGTTCGGGTATCGGTTTATCGGTAGTGAATTGGAATGTGCCTTTGGAAGTTCGGAACTTACCCAGATCTTCTCCAATGCTCTCTATAGCTTGATCAGAAGCCGGGAATAAACTCATATGATCTTTGAACGCCGCAAAATAAATCAAAATACGGTTTTTATACTTGAAGGCCGGCATGCCGTAACTCATGACCTCCTCGGCCTCAGGCACGATATTCTTTACAATCGTACGCAAGCGCCCTAAGCCTGCTTTTTGCAAAGGGTCAACCCGCTCCAAATACTCATCGATTACTGACATGCTTCTATCTTATCAAATTGTTGGAGGGCCAGCGGGGACTTGGTCACGTTCCGCGACCCCAGAAACTCACGATCGGCAAACTAGTTGCCGTCGGAACGTTCCCTTGCAGACCGCCACTGGCGGTCTGCACCCCGGACACCCTAGAGGTGTGTCCAGGAGTCAAGTCCTCACTGCGCCTTGGCAATGAAAAAAGACCTGCCATATTGGCAGATCTTTCTTCATTGGAGGTCCATAGTAGAGGCTTCGGCAACTACATTGATGAATTTCTTAGCACAAAATAATCTAAAAATAACTAACCTTGAGCCTGTCTCTCAATAGTGTATCGATTAAATGCTAGCATTACATCAAATGCCGACAAATTATCTGGAGTGGGAAGTTCACCCTCGATATTTATTATCACAGGGCACCACACCTCTCCATGTTCTAGTTCTACATTGTTAAAAACTGTTCCTCTTACAATCATCAACCCGCTTTTGCGTGCTCGCTCTAGATCGTAGCTTTCTGCTTTGACTGGGTTGCCTTGTTCAAGTTGGTCTATAAGATAACAATCGCTATGTACCCTCATTTTTTCAGGACCAGTAAACAGGTGCTTGATCGGTAAACCTGTTGTCTTGCTAAGAAATCCTTCGTCGGCTGCTTCAAGATCTATTGGCTCAAGGTTACGGCCGATAGTTTTACCTTTCCAAAGGCTTTCAGCCATCATTGCAGCTAGCTCTTCTTCTGGGATTGCGTTTAGTTCGGCATAATCAATGCCATCAATATAGGGTGCTGGCCTTAAAAAAGCTCTGGGTTTCCACATAAGATATTATTATACAACATCTTGCAACAATTATCAATATTGGAGGGCCAGGAGGGACTTGCCCTTTCTGCACAAAAGAAAAGTTAACTTTTGCTACAGAAACTTTTCAGTACAACTGAAAAGCCAAGGGCGGGGAACGTCCAGTGGACGTTCCCGTTCAAGTCCCATAAACACTCACCCAAGAAAAATACCCCATCTTGCGATGAGGCACTTTTCTTGGAGGGCCA
>CAZARM010000022.1:0-2886 GCA_964487615.1 uncultured Candidatus Saccharibacteria bacterium
AAGATTTCGCTGAACGCCTAAACAGTCTTGGCGCGCACATTACCCTTATGCACGAGCTGTAAATAATGAGACAACCATGCGAGGCCCATTTAGCCTGTGGCACAGGTAAATAGGACCTCCGGCTTGGTTTTCTATAGCTTCGCTCCAGGAAACTATTAATTGGGATTGTTTCTTGGGCTCGGCATATATTCTCGCTGTACCGCTCGAATATCATCGCGCGGGGCAAGAACATTTGCTCCGGCTTCTCTTGCCAAGAATATGACTCGCCAAACTTGAAATGAATTCATGGTTGGCTCGGAGTATGCTTATCAGAGGGGTCTGTGTGGTATAATCACCCCTGTTCTAGCGGGATTCGTATATCGGTTAATATATCAGTTTTCCAAACTGAGGAGACCAGTTCGACTCTGGTATCCCGCACCAAGCCCCCGTAGCTCAGTGGATTAGAGCAAGACGGTTCTAACGTCGAGGTCGTAGGTTCGAATCCTACCGGGGGTACCACGTCAGAATACTTTTCAACCTAACAACAAAAAGGCGCAATCAAGTGGCGCCTTTTTAGTTTGGTCTTGTAAGATTCTTCCTTTATCTTTCGTAAACAGCAGACAAGCTGCTTGGTTTACAAAAGATAGTGATGGCTTTTTTGCGAATCCTCTTGCAAAACGGTGAAAGAGATCCTGCAGTTGCAAGATTAGGAAATTTCAATTTGTTAACAAATTGACAAACGAACCTTAATGCGCTTTAGTTAAGCATAAGCATAGGGGCAAAATGCCAGCTAAAAGAAAGCGTGCCATGTCGGCAGCATCTCGGAAACGAACACACAAGAATAAGGTCAGAAGATTTTTCGGACGTTCGCGTCTTTCACAAACCCGCTTTTTGGTTTTTGTGCTCGTTTTCGGGGCAATTGGCAGCTTTTTGATTTGGCATAGTTTTGCGGCCACCACCACGGCAAATTTTAGTGGCCGTATTAATAAGCAACAGCAAGTCCGCACACATAGCGTGACGGCTACGGCTAGCGGTACTCTGTCGGCTAGCTTGTCTTACACTAAACTCTCCAGTGCTAGCCTGGTGCTCTTAAGTAGTAACGGCAGTACGCTAGCCACAGGTACTGGCACAAATCCTGTCATACTGAACGCACCCGTTACAAGTGGTACTTATACACTTAGAATCAATGGCGCAGGCTCAGGTAGTTATACATTAAGTGTAAATTATCCCTTGGTCGATACGGCACCCGGAGACACCAGTCCACCAAGCGCACCGTCTAACTTAACAGCTACTGCAACCAATACCAGCCAGATTAATCTTTCCTGGGGAGCTAGTACCGACAATGTAGGAGTAACTGGCTATGACGTCTATAGAAACAATGTCAAGATTACGACAACGGTCGCTAATAACTACAGCGATCTTAATCTTACGCCCACAACTTCATATAGTTATTTCGTGAAGGCGCATGATGCCGCTGGCAATGTAAGCGCCGCTTCAAACAGTGCCAGTGCAACTACTCAGACACCCCCAGACACAATACCGCCAAGCGTAACTATTACTAGCCCAACGGGAGGTGCAACATTAAATGGAACAGCTAATGTCAGCGGCACCAGCGGTGATAATGTCGGTGTGACTAAAGTTGAGCTCTCTGTGGACAGTAGTGGTTTTGTGCCTGTTAACGGAACAACTACTTGGAATTACAGTCTGAACACAACACTGTATACAAACACAACCCACACTATTAGCATCCGTGCGACCGACACAAGCGGTAACCAGAAAGCCACAAGCATTAGTATTACTATCAGTAATCAGGGCTCCACAGGTGGAGCGCCTAACACCCAGGGCACATGGGTAAGCCCAGAGGGCGCTACATTCAATGTAAATACTGCGGGCGCTTGGACGCTTGCCCAAATCTACCAGTTGATTAAGTCTTGTGGGGCTCAGGCCGGTGATTTTGCCATGCTTGCACCCACTTTAACAGTTACCGTTCAGGATACTTATTCATCCCAGATGACATCCTGGAATGATTTATCAAACGGAAGGGTTACTATGTTTGGAGCAACAATATATTTGAGGGCGGTTAACGATAACTTCGCAACGCGACCCGACGATGTTGCTTGCCATGAGTATGGCCACTTTTGGAATGGTTACCGTCTATACTTGACCCATCAGGGTGATCGCTCATCATATCTAGCTAAGCGCTGGGTAACGGCTGATGGCAGCGTAACACTAGCTACAGATCCGCGGCTTGATAGCAGTTATTCGTGGAATTTTTTTGAAATCAATGCTGATGATTTTCGGTTATTGCTAGGTACGCCGCTCTCCATAACCGAACGACCGTCCGGCATGCAACCAGATATGGTCGATCCTCGCAATCAACCCGGACTAAAGGACTGGTACTTACAGCATTGGAAGACGGGGTTATAAGATGAAGAAATTGCTCCTTATTTTGGTAGTTTTGGCAGTCGTGGCTAGTGGTGGCTGGTATGTGTGGAATCAACACAGTCCTGCTCAAACTGGGGCAATTATTTCGTTAAGTCAGGCTTCAACAACGCCAACCGAAGTTACTATAAGTAATAGCAATGGTCAGGATGTAAAAAAAATAAGTATTGAGCCTAGAGAAACTATGGCAACTGTAAAGCTAGGGCCTGGGGTTTATAGTTTTGCAGCAAAGTCTACTAATACTGCGGTGCCGCCGTTACCTGCCGCGACAGTTACTGTGACGGAAGGTAAGTTGTCACAACTCACTTGGAATATCAGCACCGGAGAATAAGGTGCCTAAAACATAAAGAATGTCTTAGGTCTGGTTGTAAAAACCCAGCTAAACCCCTATAATCGCCCCTGTTCGTGGCGGGCTTAGCTCAGTTGGTTAGAGCGTCTGGTTGTGGTCCAGAAGGTCGTGGGTTC
>CAZARM010000023.1:0-2816 GCA_964487615.1 uncultured Candidatus Saccharibacteria bacterium
ACATCGAACGCGGCCAGGTGCTTTGTAAGCCTGGTTCAATTACTCCTCACACTGAGTTTGACGCAGAGGTCTATATCTTGACCAAAGAGGAAGGTGGCCGTCACACGCCATTCTTCAAGGGTTATAAGCCTCAGTTCTACTTCCGTACAACTGACGTTACCGGTGAAGTTGAACTGCCAGCTGACAAAGAAATGGTCATGCCTGGTGATACCATCACCTTCAAGGTCAAGTTACTTGCACCAATAGCCATGGAACAGGGTCTACGCTTCGCTATCCGCGAAGGTGGCCGTACCGTCGGCGCTGGTGTCGTTACCAAAATCAACAAGTAAAAGCGTGTATACCGTATAAAGCTCAAGAGCTCCGAAAACTCGGAGCTCTTTTGTTTCGCCACTATTGTGGTATTATATTTTCCATGTTTGAGATTGATCCTACTTTTGTCCAGAGGCGAGCTCCTTTTATGCATTCAGACTTGCTCTTTGAAGTGCTCAACGACTTAGAAGAGGGGAATATAGGACTGACGGAGGAACAGGAAGCTGCTGTAGGTGCTGAATTCAACAAACGTTATGTTAGTTAGAAGAGAAGTCGTCATCGAGGACCCTGTGCCGATGACGAGATCAAGCTTAGTAATTGTGTTATAATTTGCATATAATATTAATGGTGATGACTAAAAGTCGTTGGAGTTGTTCTCTATAACAACCCGAAGATGTTACATCACAAAGGAGATAGTTATGGCTGATGAAGCCAAGAAGCCGGCAAAAGAAACTGTAGTAAAGCCTGCGGTTAAAGCTGGTGAAAATAGTAAACAGCGGATCCGTATCCGCTTGAAGGCTTATGATCACAAAGTAATCGATCAATCTGCCAAGCAGATAGTTGATACTGCCTTGCGTACTGGAGCTACAATTGCTGGGCCAATCCCTCTACCAACTAAGAAGACGCTGTATACGGTAATCAAAAGCCCGCATGTCTATAAAAAAGGGCGTGAACAGTTTGAAATGCGTGTCCACAAGCGTCTGATCGATGTCTTTGACCCTACTCCCAAGACTATCGACAGCCTGATGAACCTGAGTTTGCCCGCAGGTTGTGATGCAGAAATAAAAATGTAGGCGTATAATTGCTAGTGGATGAAGTGCCCGCATGAGTGGGCAAACTATCCTACCAAAGCCGCCCAGACGGGCGGTTTTAAATTGCAAAGTACAGGCAACTAAAAGTTTAGTGTAGAATTTGCAACAGGTTGACAGAGGTAAGGTTCGCGTGCTAATCTGTCATGGTATATCAATATTTTCAGTACTTGGTGAATGATCAGGTCTGCCAAATAACAGAGGTAGAAACCAATCAACACCAAGCATTTTTGTGTCACGCCTCGGCCCCGGCACAGGAGTAACGTAAGGAACTAGTGAGCTTATGAAGGCAATCATATCCAGGAAAGTTGGCATGACTTCCATCATCAATGATGATGGCTCTGTTCAAGCCGTCACTCTGCTTTCTGCTAGTCCAAACGTAATCACCCAAATCAAAACCGATGATAATGACGGCTATACGGCCGTGCAGCTTGGTTATGAGGAAGCTACGCCTAGCAAACCGCTAGCCGGCCACTTTAAACCGAGCAAGGCTACCCCAAAGATTGTGCGCGAAATTCGCGTAGACGAAATTACAGAAGACATGAAAGTCGGCGAGAATATCTCAGCCGACGTTTTTGTGCCTGGCGACATGGTGAATGTTACGGGCACTAGCAAAGGTAAAGGTTGGGCAGGCACGATTAAGCGACACAACTTCCACCGTGGCCGCAAAACCCACGGTGGTCAAAGCTACCGTCGCCCTGGATCAATTGGTTCTATGTACCCACAGCACATTCTGAAGGGCAAGAAGATGGCCGGACAAATGGGTGACGAGCAAGTAACTGTCAGGAACCTTAAGGTTGCTCTGGTAGACATGGAGCTAGGCGTTATCGGCGTAGTCGGCGCAGTTCCTGGCCCACGCAAGAGCATTGTCATGATCAAGGGAGCCAAATAACATGGCTGTTACAACGTACACAAAGGCTGGGACCAAGGCAACTACGACTGCCAAACTGGACAAGGCCGTTTTTGGCGTAGAAGTCCAGAATCACGAATTACTTAAGCAAGCCTACGTCGCATACCTAGCCAATGGCCGCACCAATAACGCTCATACCCTAAAGCGGGGTGAAGTCAGAGGCGGTG
Organism: uncultured Candidatus Saccharibacteria bacterium; assembly: GCA_964487615.1. Classification (GTDB taxonomy): domain Bacteria; phylum Patescibacteriota; class Saccharimonadia; order Saccharimonadales; family CAZARM01; genus CAZARM01. The sequence continues at coordinate 2,196 of CAZARM010000023.1, forward strand.
GCCGCAAACCATGGAAGCAAAAAGGTACCGGCCGAGCCCGATTTGGTTCTATCCGGGTGCCTATCTGGCGCGGTGGCGGCATCACCTTCGGACCAACAGGCGATGAAAATTATTCCAAAAAGCTAACAACTAGTTCCAAGCGCCTGGCTGTCCGCCAAGCTTTAAGCCTAGCCGCTAAAGCTGACCGTATTAAAGTGGTCGAGAGTTTTACTGCAATGGAAGGCAAAACTAAAGATATGGTGAAATTCCTAGATAAAGTTGAAGCCACAGGTGACATCCTATGTGTGGTAAGCGAAAAAGTAGCGTCTAAAGAATACGCGACTCAGAACATTCCTCGGTTAAAAGTCAGTTCTGCTAAGTACCTGAACGTCTTTGATATCATGAAGGCCGATACCATTATCATAAGCCAAAAGTCTCTAGAGATTATAAGTCAATGGCTTACTTCTTCTACACCAAAGAGTGGAGGCGCAAACTAATGAGTTTACTCGTTACCCTCAAGCCAAAACTGAGCGAGAAGGCCTATGGCCTCAGCCAAGCCCGCCGGACTTACATCTTTGAAGTTCCTGGTGACGCCAACAAGCAACTAGTGGCCGAGGCCGTCACGTCTCAGTTCAAAGTCAC
>CAZARM010000024.1:0-2253 GCA_964487615.1 uncultured Candidatus Saccharibacteria bacterium
CCAGTCTACTCTGCGCTCAGGGTCGTTTAGTTTTTCGGCACGCAGTGCCTGACGTTCAACTTCAGCCTCGACGCTCTTACGGCGCAGCGGATCAATCTTACTCATCATGCGGCCGTAAGCGTCGAAAGCTTTTAGTTCGGCTTCATCCGGTACGTATGGAGTGTTCTGCTCCAGTTCAGTAAGTTTTTGAAACGTGAACTGGCCGTGATTAGGGTGAGATACATGTGGCTGGTGTTCGGCTACCTGACGAGCCTGATGCTCGGTCATAGTGCCGCTACGTACCTGGGCCATGACGCCTTGAATATGGGCTTTGCGGTCTGCCTCCGTTACGGGTCGCTTAGTTATGCGACCCACAGCACGATTGGCGTCAAGATTTTGCCGAATACGGCCATGGAATTTTACTTTGCCACTGGCATCACCCAGCTTCTTCGACTGACCGTGCGCCTTACGCAGTGCCCGTCTCTGACGGAAACCTTCGGGCTTCATGTAAGGACTGGCTATGAGCTCGGCTGCCCTTACATCAGCCGCGGCTATCCTAGCGGCGGTTTCGGCCTGGGCAGCCTGCATTTCTGCTTTTGTAGCGGTAATAGGCACCCGAACGCGTTCTACGATTACGTGCGAATCTGCCAAGAGCCAGTTATAAACGTGGCTATAAAATTGCGCTACTTGTAATTTCTTTGCTTCTGCTTTGCTCAGCGGTTCCAAGTCAGCAGTATCCGGCGCGATGGCCTGATTTGGGGTAGTAGGGTTGGTTCCAATGTTAGGGTTGTTTGCAACCCAGAATGGCTGAGCTTCCATAAATCCAAGTATAGCACAAACTACTAAATTTGTCTATATCATTCTGTAGTATTGAAGCTCCACTCAAACCTAACTTTCTAGTCTAAAAAGGATTGCCGGGATTCGCTGTAGGACCACCTGGTAAACCGCTTCCAGCTAGTGGGTTAGGTCCGCCACCTGATGGTGGTGGGTTATGGATAGTTGGATTATCATCATCATCCGATCTTGTGACTTGCTCACGATAACCCTTTCCACGTGAAGCCAACGTATCAAGCTCACCCTCAGTAAAACCAAACTCAACCAACTCTTTCTTAGCATTCAAGGCAACTATTCCAGAATCTGATGCTCCAGGTGACCATTGTAGGCCGGACTGTAGAGTACCTGCTGCGACCGCGGCTTTTTCTTGTAGGTTCGCAAGGCGAGACTTTATCACATCTTGACTGAAGCCAGCGTCCTGCCATTCTTGAACCTTTACCGCTAACTCAGGCTCCGACATTTTGGAAGTCTTAATAATATCCACTAATTCATTAACGTCAGATTGGGCAGCGTGCTTCTTCTGACTAAATATTTCTTGATAGCTCTTTGACTGAGCACGGTCCCAGCCGCGACCAGCAGCCTCACCAGTGATTAAGTTGCCATCCTCATCCCAGGCGTGGCTGTAGGTAACCTTCAGACCGGAGTTCTTACCATTGACTTCCATTTGTGTCAGCATTCTGTTGGCGTAGGCTTTGTTGCCCCCGCTTGAGGCCAACACATTCTTGCCAACGGTGTTCAAATCTGTTTCGGTCATAAAGCCGTGGCTGGCGACAATCAAACCACCGACGGACTCAAGGTCGGTATAGCCCTTGCCGTCGCGCGCAAAGTTCAGAGCAGTTCCCTTAAATGCTTGCAAAGCCTGAGCACCATGCTGTTCAGCTACCGAGGCCTCGCTACTTCCCAAGATTGCCGATGCATCATCCCAGTCTTTCTCGGTTTTGATACCTTTAAACGTACCGGCAATGGCATTGCCATCTTTATCAGTCTCATAAAACCGTTTAATCAGTTGTTGACGGATGGGGTTACTAAATGCCTCATCGTTTGGATCAAGGAAGGCGCCAGAAATGACACGCCCGCCCTGGTCGTTCATGCTTGCTTCGTTAGCTGCCTTGACGCCCTCAAAGGTCTGTTCCAGCTTTGCTTTATCTATCTTAGCCTGGTACTTGGTGAAGGCCCCACGCATACCCGGGACCCCTCTCTCACCCAAGGCGTGCGGAATTTTTTCGTCAGCATTAAAGACGTATGTACCTAGTGCATTACCAAAGCGGGCCCGGCGTGTACCAGTCTTGTTGTAGAAGCCACCCTCTCGGTGCCCCTTGATTCGCTTGGCGGCATTGTCACGGCGAGATTTGCTAAGCCGGTCAAAGACGCCCTTGCTGCGGTCATTCACCATACCACCCAGGGTTGACAGTAGACCGGTGGTAAATTTAAGGGTAGCCG
>CAZARM010000025.1:0-2016 GCA_964487615.1 uncultured Candidatus Saccharibacteria bacterium
GTGCCATCGGCCTTAACGGTACTAACCCGGTGAGCAACATGTACAAAAGCTGGGCTAACGCTAAACTCGAAAATAAGCTGGCTACTAACTACGGTATCGAGTTTAAATACGACAAAGCAACTGGAAACTGGTACCTAAAAGCTCCTGGAACGAATGCCAACGGCGACAAAATCGGTCCGGATGGCAGTGGTTTAGATAATGAATTCCGGCGCGCGGACCGGGCAACTATGCGTTCTGCCTGGCGCAACGCTATGGAGGGAGAGACAAAGCTTACAAAGATGTACTACCGTTTCAAGGTAGGCCGCCTCCTCGAGGAAAAATACGGCATCCGCCGCTGCCTGATATTCTGCGGGGTAACAGATCCATTAAAAGACAATGTTAAGACCCAGAAGCAAGCTGCAAAAATATTCTTAACAGACAGGGTGATTGCCCCTAGGAACAAGACACTTGGCGTAGCGCTAACTTGCCTTTTTGACGACACTTGTGACCCTACCCAAAAACTTAGTTCAAACAAATCCGATCCGGCTCTAGCCGGCTCTGAGCAGTCTGCGACCGAAACTGAGATTAGCAACAACTTTAAGCAGCTCGCTGCGCAGTTCGGCATAGAAGACGCGGAGGCATTGCAAAAGACTTATACTACTATCGCCGATAAAGGCTACCTGACTTTTCTTGTGAACCAAATACTCTCTAAGCTTACGGGGCAAGAGATTGACCAGACTGCTACCGATAAAATACCGATAGTCGGCTGGATAAACCTAGGTGACCAAGTTTACGAGGACGTAAAAGATTCCGGGCCTAAGGTTAAGAAGCTTGCTTACATAACAAACGCCGATGCCGCAGTCAGCGAGTTTTCGATGTATCGGACCTACGCTGATGAAATTCACACCGGCCACGTAAGCGCTAGCGAGGTTGGTTCACTGGTGGATTCTCTTGGGCCAGGCAATAGCGGCAAAGCAACAGATGCAATAGTAGGTGGCACCGCTGGGGCAGAAGGGACACCCCTATATGCAAAGCTAATAGACAACTCCACCGTCAAGTCCAGCTCAAAAGACTATAAATGTAACGATGGCAATCCTGTCCCCACCAATAAGTTTGTGTGCAGTGAAGAAATATTAGGGCAGGGCAATGACTCCCTCAATGCAATCCACCACGTCTTAACGCTGCCTGTTTTTCAAACTCTTAACCTCATTGCGGATATATGGCATAGCACCGTAGGAAAATTGTTCCAAGGGCTGAACTTTATAATTGGCGGAGCGATAAACCTAGCGATTAGTAGCGTTCAATCAACGGCAGACGCAACATGTCACGTCCCCATCATAAACTGGAACCCTTACTGCAAGGGGCGCGACTTGGTACACCAATGGGAGCCTGCAATCATAGAAGCTGTGATTAGCTGGGTTATACCCAATCCTTTTAGTACTAACATGGGAGGTGGCCGCACGTTTGATATGCTGGCAGCCGGCACCGATGTAACCGGTAATGATTCGGCGCACACCACCCTCGGAGGAAGGCAACTTACACCACAACAAACAGCCGATATAATTAATCAGCAACAGGAGCAGGCTCAGCAAGACTTCGTCCAGCAACCACTTTTTGCCCGTATGTTTAGTACGGATAGCCAATATTCGCTTGTTTCTAAGGTGGCTATGGCAACGCCGCTCAACTTTCAAGCCTCAGCCCAAACTGGTCTTGCTAGTTTCATTAGCAATCCATTCGCAAGTATCTTCCATGGTTTCGGCTCAATCTTTTCGACTAAAGCATCCGCAGATGTAAGCGCCCAGGCAGACCCCTTTGGAGTCACCCAGTACGGCTATACCCAGGCCGACTTGGATAATATAGGTGACCCGGAGACTTACTGGAACCAAAACTGTAGCGATAATGCCTTTAATGCGTATCAGAAAGATAACAGCTGGAACGATGCCTCGGCCAATACTCTTGACCCCAATAATGAGATGCCCGTAAACACAACCACCAATCCTTGCTTGCTTATAAAATCTACTGTTGGGAGTGCCGGGG
>CAZARM010000026.1:0-1978 GCA_964487615.1 uncultured Candidatus Saccharibacteria bacterium
TTAATCAAGTTGTAGTTAGTCAACGCCTACTGCCGGCTGCGTTTGAAGCGGTTGATATGCCAAAGAATCTTGATCAAGCCATATTTGAACCATCGGCCGAAGCAGTCCTGGAAAATGTGACGGAGCGCTTGATTGAAGCTCAGCTGAATCAGGCGTTTAGCGAAGCCCAGGCTTCAGAGCACTCCATGCGTATGCTAGCCATGAAAAACGCCACAGACAATGCGACTGATTTAATTGATGATTTAACCCTGGCGTTCAATACTGCCCGTCAGGCTTCCATTACCCAAGAACTTGCCGAAATAACGGGCGGCGCGGAGGCCATGAAATGACCGTCTCAAACTTTCCCCACGCTTTTTCTGAGGGACTTGCAAGTCCAGACCTATGTGAGGAAGTACTTGGGTACAAGCCACCACAACAACGCTTGGCGGAAGAGATTGCCGCAGATTGCGGTGTAGACCCCGGTAGCTCGGCGTATAACATTGTTATCAGGGTAATTACTAGGACAATCAATAAATTTGAGGCACCCATAGACGAACCATTAATAGTTGGAGGAGATGAATAATGGCGGCAGCGACTAAGGAAAAATTAGAAAATGGTAAAGTCAGTCAGGTAGTTGGTGTGGTAGTTGACGTTGACTTCCCGGCCGACAAAATACCAGCTATTTATAATGCCCTTACTGTAGATCTTAACGATACTGAATTGGTCCTAGAAGTAGCCCAACACTTAAGCGAATCGAGCGTGCGTGCAGTTGCGCTGGCTTCAACTGATGGACTAAAGCGCGGTGCTTTAGTAACCGATAGTGGCGCGGCTATTAGCGTGCCTGTTGGCAAAGAAACGCTTGGTCGCATGTTCAACGTCATCGGCAAGCCAATTGATGGCCAGAAAGACGAATTTAAGCAGCGGGCGCCGATTCATCGTTTGCCCCCAGCACTGAGTGAGCAGTCAGGCGGTGTCGAAATTCTGGAAACGGGCATTAAGGTCATTGACTTGATTGCTCCGATTATCAAAGGCGGTAAGGTTGGTTTGTTCGGTGGAGCTGGTGTTGGTAAGACTGTTTTAATCCAGGAATTTATCGATAACATCGCCAAGCAGCACGGTGGTACCAGTGTATTTGCCGGCGTTGGTGAGCGAACCCGCGAAGGCAATGACCTGTACCACGAAATGCAGGAATCCGGCGTTATTAAAAACACTTCCCTGGTCTTCGGGCAAATGAATGAGCCACCAGGTGCCCGTTTGCGCGTGGGACTAAGTGGACTGACCATTGCCGAAGGCTTTCGTGATGAAGGTAAAGAAGTGTTGCTGTTTATCGACAATATATTCCGCTTCACCCAGGCCGGTTCTGAAGTGTCTGCCCTGCTTGGACGTTTGCCTTCAGCTGTCGGTTATCAGCCAAACCTTGCCGAAGAAATGGGCGATCTTCAGGAGCGCATCACAAGTACGAAAAAAGGTTCGATTACTTCAGTTCAAGCCGTCTACGTGCCAGCCGATGACCTGACCGACCCTGCTCCGGCTACGACTTTTGCCCACCTTGACTCCACGATTGTGCTTTCCCGTGCTTTAACGGAGCTCGGTCTCTACCCGGCTGTCGATCCATTGGATAGTTCGAGCACCATTTTGGATCCGGAAATTATTGGCGAAGATCACTACAATGTAGCACGCGAAGTCCAACGTGTGCTTCAGCGCTATAAAGATCTACAGGACATTATTGCCATTCTTGGTATGGAAGAACTGTCTGATGAAGATAAACTGACCGTAAACCGGGCTCGTCGTTTGCAGCGCTTCCTGACTCAACCATTCCACGTGGCCGAAAACTTTACCGGCTATAAAGGTCAGTATGTTTCGCTGGCTGACACAATCGCTGGCTTTAAAGAAATTCTTGAAGGCAAACACGATGAAAAAGCTGAGTCGGCCTTCTATATGAAAGGCAAGATCAGCGAGGTCAAATAATGTCCAAGGATCAGGAACCTATCAGGCCTTT
>CAZARM010000027.1:0-1971 GCA_964487615.1 uncultured Candidatus Saccharibacteria bacterium
GACCAAGTCTTTGGCGGCGCCGGTGATGCTGGCATGGATTCTGGTGAAGGCGAGAGCCCCATCCAAGACGTCTACCCAGCTTAAACTTTCTTCACTAGATTTACCTTCCTGGGTTGCGTTACCATACCGGCGTAACAGAGGAACCATACTATGAGTGTTGATAAACTACTTCATCCGGCTCACGTAGCCATTTTACAGGTGCTGCTTTTTACGCCATCAGCGCGTTTTGCCGAGCTGCAAAAGGCTAGTGAGCTGACCAGTGATCATTTTAACTTCTATCTCAAACAGCTTGTGGATGAAGGCTATGTTGCTAAAGATGCCGGCGGCGCGTATGCGCTTACGGTGAAGGGCAAGGAGTTTGCCAACCGCTTTGATACCGATGCGCGTACTGTAGAGCGTCAGCCCAAAGTAGCGGTTTGTCTGGCGATCTATAACGATCAGGGCCAAACCTTGATTCAACAGCGGCTCAAGCAGCCATTTTACGGCTACTGGGGCCGACCAACCGGGAAGATCCGGTGGGGTGAAACCATTTTGGAGGCAGCTGCCCGGGAGCTGATGGAAGAGACGGGCCTTACGGCTACACTATCATTCCATAGCGTATTTCATAAGATGGACTACAAGACGCAGGCCGGCGACATGCTAGAGGATAAAATCTTTTTTGTCGTTCATGGCATTAACCCCCAAGGGAAACTGGCCTCAGAGTTTGAGGGTGGCAGGAATGAGTGGATGACACTGGAGCAGATTGCAGGCTTGGAGCGGTCGTTCATTACTGCTGAGGTTGCGAAGTCTGACAACGAACCGGCTTCATCTGTTTTCACAGAGAAACGGTACGAATATAGCGCCGTAGACTACTAAGTAGTTTGGTAAGTTTTACAACGACTCAGTAACAGGGGTATTTGTTGTCAGCTTAGCTACATAAAATCATCTGACCGGTGTTAATCTTGTATACATATTTGGCGTTTGAAGATGCGAAAGCGCTTGTACTTTTTACACAATCGCCTTACCATAGGGTTAAAACAAACAGCCGAAATGGAGTGTGGCGTTCGGCAGCGGTAGACTACTTTGAGAGACGGTATACACTACTGCCAAACGCCCTCCCCAGGCATTTTCGCTGACATAAGTTTAAAGAGCTCCAATTTGATAATTGGAGCTCTTCTGTTTAGACAGGCCAGTGCTATACTGTTTGGCCGTGGCATCATTTGACTAACAGGGGTAAATACAGTAGAATACGCAAGTAATATCAACTCAGCCTGCGTCCCCTAGAGAGCACGGGCTTAACCCAAAGGAGTCGATTCGTGAATCAGTACGAAATCGCTATTCTATATGATCCCGATCTAGAAGTAGATCTGGAAAAAGCTACCAGCCGCGTAGAGAAAATCTTTACCGACAACGGTGCAACCATCAAAAACACCGATAACTGGGGCAAGCGCAAGCTAGCCTACGCTATCAAGAAGCACGAGATGGCTATTTACGTGTTCTATACCGTAGACATGCCAGGTGCCAATGTACAGAAGCTGGAAAGCATCTTGAACATTACCGACGAAGTGATTCGTTTCCTGATCACTAGGCCTGACCTGAAGGCTATCGCTAAGGCAGAAGCTGCCAAGGCTCTGAAGGCCGAGCAAGCTGCTAAGCGCGGTGATTCTGACGACAAAGACGATAAAGAAGAAGAGTAAGGCTTGACGCGGCGCTTTTGGGCGCGTAGCGTGGAGAGTACAAAGTAATACGGACATAGTTTCCGGAAAGAGGAGGGTACTGCCATATGGCACGTAGTTTTAACCAAGTTGTATTAATGGGGAATCTGACCCGTGATCCTGAGCTTCGGCAGACGCCGAACGGCCAGAACGTGTGTAGCTTTAGCCTGGCGCTTAATCGCAGCTATAAGGGTGCAGACGGTAACTGGCAGGAAGCCACCGACTACATTGACGTGGTTGCTTGGGGTCCACTGGGCGAGCGCGTGGCGCAGTATTT
>CAZARM010000028.1:0-1941 GCA_964487615.1 uncultured Candidatus Saccharibacteria bacterium
GCGTAGAAGAGTCCCAGTTAAAGCTGTTGATGCCTTGAGCAGGGGAGGTGTTTGTCAGCGCCAGAACGCCATCGGCATATAGCTCAAGCTTGGTAACTGCAACATTGTCAACGCTATTCAAGCTAATAAGTGATGCTCCATTCACAAAGGCACCTTCCACTGGCGACTGGAAGCTATTTAGCGGGTCTACTTTGTCTGCGGTTGAAATGGTTGCGTTAGACGAGGTGGAAGACTTGTTGCCGGCTACATCCATCGCAAAAACTTGATAATTAATAGTTGCATTGGCCGGAGCGGTGGCGTCAGTATACGTATTCAGGCTAGTTTCCCCAATCTGGGCACCATTACGCAATATTCTGTAAGATACAACTCCCTTAGTATCAGTACTGTTTAACCACGTAAGCTTAACTTGGCAGGAAGTTGATCCAACAGCACAATTGGTCGGCGACAGCCCAGGATCAGGAGTAACCCCTGTGGGGGTTGAAGGGGCTATTGTGTCCACAAAAACACTTAACGAGTCGGAATCTTTGGATTTATTGCCCGCACCATCAATTGCTGCAATATGGTAGGAGTAGTCTGTGTCTAATGGCGGCGCTGAGTCTACAAAACTATTGGTACTTGTGTTATATGTTGCCGGTGAATTGCCATTTATTCGAGTTATAGAATACCCTGTTACGCCAACGTTGTCAGTGCTAGCAGTCCAGCTAAGATTAATAGTGTTGCCAGAACGTGTTGTCTTAAGACCAGTTGGTATTGTTGGGGCCTGTCCGTCACTACCGTTTCCAGCCAGCGTACTTTTAGTAAGAACAATTGATTTGGCTGACTCATTGCCATTCTTATCTATAGACGATAGTTGGAAGTCATAGCTTTTTGCTGAGGCCAAGCCGTTTACTAGGTAGTTTGGACCACCATTTGCGTAATAATCTACGTATTTTGTACCGTTGACAAAGATCCTGTAAGTTAGAATGTCGGGAGGAGTTTTTGTCGGAGTATCGGTACTTAGGTTCCAAAAAATGGTCACACTATTACTGGTGACAGTTGGTGTCTTTGTGGTATCCCATCCAGGAGTTGTTGGAGCAGATATATCCGTATTGAGGGTTATCCCTGAAGAGTCGGTGTAGTTAGAGTAATTGTCTAAGGAGCGCACCTTATACACAGCAGTTGTGTTCATGGTTGCTGCGTAATCGGCATAAGCCCTGCCCGTGGTAGTTAATCCGGTTTTTGAATCGACTGCTAATGGGGAATTGTTCCTATAAACTACATATCCCGCTATACCATTTTTGTCAGCCGCGGCATCCCAAGTTAGTTGTACGCTATGATCAGTTTTATTTAGCACAGCTTTTATGTTGGGGGTAACAGTTGGCGGGGTTGAGTCCTTTAGCGTTATAAAAGATGGCGAGCTAGCACAGGCAGAAACATTACCTGCTCCGTCGACGGAACAAACATCTATTGTGTGCGTGCCTTGTACAGGTAAGTTTGTTTCCTGGAAAGTTAATGGTGTACTGGCGCTAACGTTGCCGACGGGGCCGTTGTCATTTATTAAGTAATGCTTAATATCGGCATTATTGGCTGGTGCATCCCATGCCACGGTTGCAGTCGTATCTGTCAAATTAACAATGTGTACATTAAGTGGCGGATCCGGCGGCTTAACGTCGGCTGCAAAAGTTTTTACGCCCAAGTAAAACCCAAGAACTAAAAGACCGCCCATAAAACTGAGCAGCCTAGGGTCAAAAAATTTATTTCGCTTGATAAACTGTGTCACACGCATCATTTTGCTTACTGCGCCGATCATAACGCTTTTGCTTATATCAAGCAAATCAGACTGATGTCATAAGAATATAATAATGAATGAAAACAAACGGGAAGGGGGGAGAGCCTGCTGGGCTCTCCCCCCCGAAATCACCCGCATCGTCAATCCGAGATGACCTGCACGAGATCCACGCT
>CAZARM010000029.1:0-659 GCA_964487615.1 uncultured Candidatus Saccharibacteria bacterium
AGGTATTCGCCCAACTGTTCGAGGAGTTGTAATGAACGCTGCTGACCACCCTCATGGTGGTGGTGATGGTGGCCGACACGGCATTGGCGGTGGCAAGAACCACGGTACCGCACCTAAGACACCTTGGGGCCAGAAGACACTAGGATTTAAGACAAGAACCCGCAAGCAGAGCACTAAATTTATCGTCCGCAGCCGACATGCGGCTAAGAGGAAATAATCATGAAGCGATTACCATTAGACAGATTTGAAAGTGGCGAGATTAAACACTATGATGCTGATGTTTTTGTAGCGTCATTAGAGGGAATGCTTGTCGGTTTAAGCTTGGCTGAGTCAATGCATGTGGATGGATTGGATAAACAAACGGCTACAGCTCAGGCGCTAGAGGAAAGAAATGAGCGTGGAATTAGTTGGGATCCGAGTCGATTAACTGCTACATATTTCAGAGAAGGCCTAGCAATGGGATTTGATGACTATACTAGTTCTCAAAAGGTCGAGGAAAGAGTAGACCATGTCTAGATCACTAAAAAAAGGACCATTTATAGATCCTAAACTAGCTAAGAAAGTAGCTGCACTTGGTAACGAAGACCGCACCATTATCAAGACATGGGCACGGGCATCTACTATTTCTCCTGAATTTGTCGGCCGTACCATTGCTGTTC
>CAZARM010000029.1:669-1785 GCA_964487615.1 uncultured Candidatus Saccharibacteria bacterium
TTGGTGAATTTTCACCAACCCGCAAGTTCCGTTCACACGGTGGTAAATTAGCAAAGGGCGGTAAGTAGTATGTCAGTCATGGCTGTTGCTAAGGGTGTGCGCATGAGCCCCCGTAAAGTTGGCGTGGTCGCCAGCCTTGTTCGTGGCCGCACCGTTGCCGACGCCCTAACTATCCTAGAGCACACCCCCCGCCGCAGCGCTCAACCTGTCGTCAAAGCTATTGAATCAGCCCGCGCGAATGCCGAGCACAATCATAATTACAAACCTGACACTTTGAAGATTACTCAGATCAGTATTACTCCTGGTCCACGCTACAAACGCTTCCGTCCTGCCGCCCATGGCCGCGCGTTGCCATTCATGCACCGCACCAGCCACATCCGCGTCGTTGTCGAAGGCGAACAACGTCCTGCCCGTAAACCTGCAGTCAAGAAAGAAGAGGCATAGCCATGGGACAAAAAGTAAATCCAATTAGCATGCGTCTCCAAGTCAACAAAGACTGGCGCAGCCGCTGGTTCGCTAACAAGAAGGACTATCCTAAATTATTGGCTCAAGACCTCATGGTCCGCAAAATGATTGTAGATAAGTTAGGCTCACGTGCTTCTATTAATAAAGTTGACATTGAACGTTCGCCAAATCTTGTTTCAGTAACTGTTCAAACTGCCAAAGCCGGTGTGGTTATTGGACGTGGTGGTGCCGGTGCGCAGGAACTGAAAGCCGCTATTGAGCGCATCTTTGAATCACCAGCTCGCCTAAATATTGAAGAAATTAAGAAGCCGGAACTTTACGCCAAGCTAGTGGCTGAAAACATTGCTCATCAGCTAGAACGTCGTATTTCGTTCCGTCGTGCTATGAAATCATCTGCCGCAGCTACCATGCGCGCTGGCGCCCAAGGTATCCGAATAGAAATTGCCGGACGACTTGGTGGTGCTGAAATGTCCCGTCGTGAAAAGACCGTAGAAGGTAGCGTGCCGCTGCACACCGTCCGCGCAAACATTGACTATCACGGTACCAAAGCTCACTACCCAGGCTCCGGTATCATCGGTGTAAAGGTCTGGATATACAAGGGAGAGGTAGCCTAAGATGTTAATGCCGAACCGACAAAAGCACCGCAAGGTG